>NZ_JBIATW010000002.1:133452-781541 GCF_042892135.1 Streptomyces sp. NPDC001822 | reverse complement strand
CCCGTGAAACCCGGCGTCAAGTTCCACGACCTCCTCGTCGTCTCCCTCGGCGGCCAGGGACAGTACGAACACGTCATCAACAACACCGGATCACCCACGTCCGGAACGTCGACCGTCCCCTCGCAGGTGGTGTCCTTCCCGTAGGACCTCCTAGCCCCGGCGACAGGGCCCTCCGAGCCCTCCCCGCGGTACCCGAGTCCCCTCCCGTACACCCGGGAGGGGACTCGGCGGCTGACGGCGCCTGTACGGGCGCCCGGGCCGTCAGAGCACGCAGAACTCGTGGCCTTCCGGATCGGCCATCATCACGTGGTCGGGGCGCCCCCGCAGTTCGTACTCCCGGAGCACGGTCCCGCCGGCCGCCTCCAGCTTCGCCACCGCCCCGGCCACCCGCGGCCACCGCGTGTCCCACGGGGTCTCACGTCCGCCACCCGCCTGCACATCGAGGTGCAGACGGTTCTTCACCGTCTTCGGTTCGGGCACCTTCATGAAGGACAGGTTCGGCCCCGCGCCGTCCGGGTCGGACAGATACGCGCCGTCGTTCCACTCGTCCTCGGGGACGTCGTGGTGCGCGAACCACTCCTCCCAGCTCCCGAATCCGGCCGGCGGGGGCTTCTCCACGTAGCCGAGCGCCAGCGCCCAGAACTTCGCGAGCGCGGCCGGGTCCGCGCAGTCGATCGTCAGACTCCACTTGGTGGACACAGGTCCCTCCCCTTCGGACGGTCCTTCTCGGACAGGCGGTACGGAGCCGGTCGCCCCCGGCGCGGTCCTGGCGCCGGACGCGCCGTGACCGGCGCCGGGAACACGACGGCCCCCGCCCGGATGTCCGGGCGGGGGCGGTCGGACGCGGCTCCGGGGATCAGCCCTCGCCGCTCAGGTCGATCGTGACGGTCCGCTCGGCCTTGGTCTTGCCGAGCAGCGCGCCCTGCATGGCGTGGGCGACGTCGTCCGGGCCGACCTGGTGCTGCTTGCCGTCGGCCTTGGTGATCATCACCCCGTCGAAGACACCGTCCAGCAGGGTCTCGATGGCCTTCTTGTCGTAGACCTCCACGAGCCTGCCGTTGACCGGCTTCATGGACAGGATCTGCGGCAGGGACCGGGCCGGGCCGAAGTCGATCGTCTTCGGACCCGCGTTGATCGTCACCAGCCCGGACATCGCGGGCTCCGCGAACTCCTTCATCGCCCGGTCCAGTTCGGCCTGGCTGATGGTCGGCTCGGTCGCGGCGACGGGCAGTTCGACGACCGCCGCTTCGCCGGTCTGGACCTGGGCGCGATAGGCGTCGCGCACCGAGACCATCGACCGGTTGACGTCGAGGGACTTGCCCGCCTTGCCGGGCACGGCGACGGCCTTGTTCGGCTCGAACTCGATCGTGCCGTCGTTGGCCGAACCGGCGACGCCCGCCAGGTCGGTGAGCGCGACCCCGAGCTTCTCCTCGTCGACCGGGATCACCGGGTCGGCGGGGCGTGCCGCGCCGAACAGGGAGCCGATGACGGAGACCGGGTTGTAGTCGCTGCCGGCAGCGCCGCGGACGGTCTCCTGGCTGTCCAGGGTGAGACCGGCCTTGTCCGGGGCGAGTTCCTCCTCCTTGCCGTCCACGGACAGCTTGAGAGGCGCCTGGGCGCGCTTGCCGAAGGCCGCGTCGAGCTTGGTGACCGCCTCCTCCTTCGTGCCGCCGCCGATGTCGACGCCGAGCACCGTGGTGCCCTTGGGCACCTCGGAGTGGTTCAGCAGCAGCCCGGCACCGTAGGCCACGCCGAGCAGCACGAAGACGGCCGCACCCAGGAGGACCGGCTTGGAGCGGCCCTTCCTGGCGGGAGGCGCGGGCTTCGGAGCGGGCCGCGGCGCGGGCACGTGAGCGCCCGGGTCGGCCGGTCCGCCGCCGCCCTGGGGGCCCTCGGGCGGCCTGATGCCGCCCGGACCGCCGGGGAACGCCGGGCGGGGCCCCGCGGGGATGACGGGAATGCCGCTGGTGAGCGTGTCACCCGACACGTTTCCGCCGGGGACCTGGCCGAGGCCGGGCACCGGAGTCTGCGGGGTGAGGATCGCGGTGTCGTCGGACATCCGCGGCGGCACCCCGCCGGGGCCGCCAGGACGGCCGCCGACCGGGCCGCCGGGTCCCGCGGGTCCGCCCGCACCAGCCGGGCCGCCGGGGAAGTTGTCGAGGTTCGGCGTGAGGGAGGAACTCCCCGTGACCGGGCCGGTGGTGGGACCGGACGGGCCGGGACCGCCCGGCTGCCGCGCACCGGGGCCGGGCGTGGTCATCGGGCCGCCGGGCCCGCCGGAGCCGAGCCCGTCGGGAGCGCCGCCGCCCTGACGTGCGCCCGGCTGCTGCGGGCCGTCCGAGAAGTACGGCGAGTCCACGCGGGGCGGCGTCGGAGCCGGACCGGGTCCGGGGCCGCCGGATCCGGGCCCGGGCACTCCCGGCGGCGGCGTGGCGGACGCCGTCCCCTGGGGCGGGGTCGGAGCCTTGCGCGGTGCGAACCAGTCGCTGCCGCTCTTCTCCCGGGCCGGCTTCTCGGCGGGGGTCTCGGGGGCCGGGGCGCCGTCACCGGTCTCGGCCCCGGGTCCGGGCACCGCTCCGCCGGAGGACGGCGCGGACGCGCCGGGCTTGGGCGTGCTGCCGGTCCGCTCGCCGGCCGGGGCACCGCCCGTGGGGTCCGTCTCGCTCATCGGCGTACGCATCACCACGGGCGGGATCGGACGCGAACCGGGGATGTTGATCCGGATGCGCGTCGTCAGCGTCGTCTCTGTTCTGGGCTCCTCGGGCTGAGGCGGATCCGCAGGTTCCGGAGTGTCGTCCGGCCCGTCCTGTGACGGGTGCAGCGACGGATACTGGCGTGATCCGTACGGCGGCGTACCCGACGGGTACGCGGCTCCGCCGCGCCCCTGGGGACCGGAGGACGAACTGTCAGTTTCACGACTCAAAGCAGGTTCTCCCGATTGGCTCCGCCGCCCGTACTTCCCCCATGCCGCAGGCCAGGGGACGGCTCGGCGCGCGCACCACCATACTGGCCGCCACGTTGAGACCGTCCGCGCCCGGGGGAGACAAGGATGCACCCATCACCCGGCGGAGGAGGAATCCGGAGGCGGACATACCACATCATGTGCCAGGTCGGCCGGTGTCGTTGGCCTGAAATGGCAGGCGTGACATCGTGGCACACATCACAGCCACCGCCATTCCGCCGAGCAGGAAGAGCGCCAGGCCGATCTCCTCGCCGAAGACGTAGTCGCCCTCGGGACGCCCGCCCAGCAGCAGGACGACGGAGATGAACCAGCCCACCGCTGGCACCAGGGCGCCGAGCTGCGTCCCGGTCAGCACCCGGCCGCCGTAGAACAGTCCGGCCGACGCGGCGAGGGCGAGCAGCAACCCGCCCGGGAACAGGGCCGCCTGGACGAGGGTGCCCGCGAGTCCGACCGCCGCTCCCAGGACCACCAGGCCCACGTACAGCGGGATCCGCGCCGGATTGGGCGGCGCGGCGAGACCGGTGGGCGCCGGGCTTCTCGGCGGCGCGTTGGTGCGCGGCGACTCCGACGAGGCGCGCGGCCTCTGCCTGCCGCTCATGTCCGTGCTCCCGGTGCCGGGGCCGCGTCCGGCACGCCGGCGAAGAGGTCGTGCTCCCTGCCCCCGTCGTCCCCGCCGGGCACTCCCCGCACCAACTGGTAGTACTCCGTCGTGAGGACGGGCTGCCCGAGGCCGTTCGACAGGGCGAAGAACGGCCCGTCCACGGCGATCTGCGTGGCGTGCGCCCGCATGGCCGCGGTCTTCGCCGCGGCGTACTCCGAGCCGTCGATCTCCGTCGTGATCTCCGCGTCGTCCACGACACCGGGCACGTCGTCGATCGCGGCGATCCCCGGGAAGACCTCGGGCCGCGCCGCGCGCAGCCCGGCGAACAGTTCCTCGGCCACCGGCCGCGACACCCGGTTCCAGTAGATCTTGGCGATGGTGTGCGGGGCGCCGGAACCGGCGTCGTACGCGGGATCGGCGGCCAGCTCCGCCGCCCGCATCGCGACGCGGTGCGCCTGGATGTGGTCGGGGTGGCCGTAGCCGCCGTCGGGGTCGTACGTGACGAGGACCTGGGGGCGCAGGGAGCGGATCACCGCGACGAGGGAGACGGCCGCCTCGTCGGGGTCGGCGGCCCAGAAGGCGCCGGGGCGGTGGTTCGGCTCGGTGCCCATCATTCCGGAGTCGCGGTACCGTCCGGGGCCGCCCAGGAAGCGGTGGTCGGTGACGCCGAGCTCCCGCATCGCGGCGGCGAGTTCGCCGCTGCGGTGGGTGCCCAGACCGCCGTCACGGTCCGCGGCCAGGTGTGCGAGGTCCGGCGGGATGACCTCGCCCTCCTCGCCGAGGGTGCACGTCACCAGGGCGACGTGGGCGCCCTCGGCCGCGTACCTGGCCATGGTGGCGCCGTTGTTGATCGACTCGTCGTCGGGGTGCGCGTGCACCAGGAGCAGACGGCGGCGGGGAAGGTCCTTCATGGGACCACCCTACGAGCCGCCCGCCCCTCGGGCCGAACGCCCCACGGGTTCCGGGGCGCACCGCGTACCGGTCAGAACTTGATGCCCCCGATCATTCCTGCCACGTTCGACGTCACCTCCGAGATGGTCGGTGCGATCGACGAGCTCGCCAGGTAGAACCCGAGCAACATGCAGACCACCGCGTGTCCGCCCTTCAGTCCGGATTTCCGGATCAGCAGGAAGACGACGATCGCCAGCAGCACCACCGCCGAAATCGAGAGTGCCACGGCGGTTCACCTCCATCAGTACGGTCGGGACAGGCAGCACACATGGAGCCAGCAGGTTCATACCCACCGAGCGCTACGGATCATAACTATCCGTGCCGACGCATTGATCGGGGCACAGCAGCACGAGGGGCGCACGGACCGCCCGGCGCGGGCTAGGTTCGGGGCCATGACCTCGCAGAAGCTGTCTTTTCCCCGCCAGCACGCCCGGACCCAGAGGTTCACTCTCGGCGCACCGCGGGCGTTCACCGTCTCACCGGATGGGACGCGGGTGCTGTTCCTCAGGTCGGCCTCCGGCACCGACCGGGCGAACCGGCTCATGGTGCTGGACACGGGGACGGGCGAGGAGCGCGTGGCCGCCGACCCCGCCGCCCTGCTCGGCGGTTCGGCGGAGGAGCTGTCACCGCAGGAGCGGGCACGCCGCGAGCGGACCAGGGAGGGTTCGGCGGGCATCGTGGGCTACGCCGTCGACGACGCGGCCGAGTTGGCCGCCTTCACGCTCTCCGGAAGGGCGTACGTCGCGGAGTTGAGGGCCGGCACGGCGCGCGCCCTGCCGGTGCCGGGCCCGGTGATCGATCCGCGGCCCTCCCCCGACGGCCGCCACGTCGCCTACGTCGTGCGGGGCGCACTGCGCGTGGTCGGTGCCGAGGGCGACGGCGACCGCGTGGTCGCCGGACCGGAGGACGAGAACACCTCGTACGGCCTCGCGGAGTTCGTCGCGGCCGAGGAGATGAGCCGCTACCGCGGTTTCTGGTGGTCCCCCGACTCGGACCGCCTGCTGGTCGCCCGGGTCGACGACAGCGCCGTCCAGCGGTGGTGGATCGCCGATCCGGCGCATCCCGGCAGCAGGCCCGCCGAGGTCGGCTACCCGGCGGCCGGGACGGCCAACGCCGAGGTCAGGCTGTTCGTGACGGACCTGGACGGAAACCGTACGGAGGTCGTGTGGGACCGTGCGCGCTTCCCTTACCTCGCACGCGTGCACTGGTCGTCGAACGGCGCGCCGCTGCTTCTCGTGCAGGCGCGCGACCAGCGCAGCCAGCTGCATCTCGCCGTCGACGCGGAGACCGGCGCCACGCGCACGGTGCACGTCGACGAGGACGACATCTGGCTTGATCTTTTCGCCGGGGTGCCCGCCTGGGCCCCTGACGGACGGCTGGTGAGGATCACCGACGAGGGCGGCGCCCGGGTGCTAGCGGTCGGCGACAGACTTCTGACCGGGGACCGGCTGCACATCCAGGCGGTGCTCGACATCGGCGAGTCGGACATCCTGGTGCAGGCGACCGCCGGGGAGGGCGCGGCGGACCCGGAGACCGGGCAGAGCCATGTGTACCGGGTCAACGAACTGGGCGTCGAGCGGGTGAGCGAGGGCGCCGGGGTGCACTCCGCGGTGCGCTCGGGCCGGGTGACGGTGCTGTTGTCCGCCTCCCTGGAGCACCCCGGCACGGCGGCACGGGTGCTGGGTGACGGCAGGCGGATCGCCACCGTGGCGAATCTCGCCCAGGATCCGGTCCTCACGGCCCGGGTGCACCTCACCCAGGGGGGCGCACGGCGCATCCCGTGCGCCGTGCTGCTCCCCTCCGGATACACGGACTCAGACGGTCCGCTTCCGGTGCTGATGGATCCGTACGGCGGCCCCCACGGGCGGCGTGTCGTCGCCGCTCACAACCCGCACCTCACGTCCCAGTGGTTCGCCGACCAGGGATTCGCGGTGGTCGTCGCGGACGGCCGGGGCGCGCCCGGATGTTCGCCCGGCTGGGAGAAGGCCGTCAGGGACGACTTCACCCTCGCCCTCGACGACCAGGTCGAGGCGCTCCACGCACTGGCGGAACGCTTCCCGCTGGACCTCTCGAAGGTCGCCGTGCGCGGCTGGTCGTTCGGCGGTTACCTCTCCGCGCTCGCGGTGCTGCGGCGTCCCGACGTGTTCCACGCGGCCGTCGTCGGGGCGCCGGTCGCGGACTGGCGGCTGTACGACACGCACTACACCGAGCGCTGCCTCGGCGACCCCGCGGCGCAGCCCGAGGTGTACGCCCACAGTTCGCTGGTGACCGACGAGGGACTCTCCGAGCCCGCCGGCCCGGCGCGGCCGATGATGATCGTGCACGGCCTCGCGGACGACAACGTGGTGGTGGCCCACGCCCTGCGGCTCTCCTCCGCCCTGCTCTCCGCCGGCCGGCCGCACGAGGTGCTGCCGCTGAGCGGGGTGACGCACATGACCCCGCAGGAACAGGTCGCCGAGAACCTGCTCCTGCTCCAGGTGGACTTCCTCAGGCGCTCGCTGGGACTGCCCCGGCTGTAGGGCGCGCCCTCCGGGGGGACTTCACCAGCCCGGCGGCGGCGAGGCGGGCGGTGGCGGGCTGCCGGACCCGCCGCCGCTCTGCGGGTAGCCGTAGCCGGGTGTCCCTCCCGGCGGATACCCGTAGCCCTGCGCGCCACTCTGCGGATACCCGTAGCCGGGCGATCCGCTCTGCGGGTAGCCGTAGCCCTGTGCCCCGCTCTGCGGATATCCGTAGCCGCCGTATCCCTGGTTCCGGCCGTCGGCGTCCTGGGGGCCCCGGCGCGCGAGGGCCGCCAGGGCCGTCGCCCCGGTGAGGAGGAGCAGGACCGAGGTGAGCACGATGAGCTGCTGCTCCGCCCCCAGGTCGCCGAAGCGGTCCGTCATCCGGTGGTGGAAGGCCCGGGCGGTCCCGGTGGCGCCCGACAGCAGGAGGAACGCCGCGAGGATCATGCCGAGGGGACGGGCGTGCACGGCACGGAAGAGCGCGGTCCACGCCACCACCAGACAGAGGACCGCGATCACCGCGCTGCTCCAGCCGGGCGGGGCGGCGGTCAGCCCCGTCCGGATGACGCGCCCGCCGATGAACCAGTCGGGATAGAGCGCGGAGGGCAGCGTGAGGAACTGCCGCACCTCCCAGGCGATCAGGACCGCCCCCGAGATGCCGAGCGCGAGGAACGCGGTGACGCCGGCCCCCTGGCCCGGCCGGGTGGGCAGCGGCTCGTAGGGGTCGGCGGGCTGCCTGCGGCCGGCCGCGCCGGTGACGATCAGCGCGAGCCCGGCGGCCAGGGCGACGAAGGTCCCGATGAGGGCGCGGGTGCGCAGTTCGTCGCCGTACCGCTGGTCCATCCAGGACGCGCCGATGATCCAGACACCCGGGAGGCGGAGCACGAACGTGACGATGCCCGTGGTGACCAGCGTGGAGGCCGCCACCGGGGAGCGCAGCGCGGCGACCAGCGCCACCGCGTAGACGAGGAACAGGACCGGATCGGCCTGCAGGGTGGCGGGCAGGCCCTCCGGCCGCGCGTCGGTGTAACCCGCCCAGTAGCGCAGCAGGTCCAGCGGCTCCCCGACGGCCCGCAGGTCCCGCACGATCCAACCGCCGACCACGGCCGCGAGCACGGCCAGCAGCACGGCTCCGGTGATTCTGGCTCCCCGCGTGAGTATCACCCCGCGATACTCCTCCGCGGCCCGCGGGCCGACAAGGGGGCCTGTGGGGCGGGGCGGACACGGGTAACCGGCCGGGGCGACGCGATGGACGCCCCGGCCGGATCACGGCACCCGCACGGCCGTACGTTGTTCATGGTGGAGCGTTCGTATATCGGAGGCGCGACGGTCAAGTTGCCTGCGTGTTAACGAACATGAGGGCCGTTTGTCACTCTTTGTCATCCCTGGGCCCGGGCTCCCCGGGCTCCCTGGGCTCCCCGGACTGCCCAGGAGCCCCGTGCTCTCCGGCGGCGGCGCCCGTTCCCCGGTCCTCCCGGTCGCCCTTGTCCGGGGACGGCGGCGCGTCCTCGGGCTCCGGCGTCTCCAGGAGGCCCTCCGTCGGCACCACCTGCTTCTCCTCGGCGAAGTGACAGGCCGAGTCGTGCCGCGCCGGTGTCTCCGTGTCCCGGAAGACCGCGGGCACCGCCAGCAGCGGCACCTCCAGCTCGCACCGCTCCTGTGCCTTCCAGCAGCGGGTCCGGAAACGGCAGCCGGACGGGATGTTCGCGGGGGACGGCACGTCACCGTGGAGGATGATCCGTTCGCGGTGGGCGCGTGCCGTCGGGTCGGGCACCGGCACGGCGGAGAGCAGCGCCTGGGTGTAGGGGTGCGTGGGGTGGTCGTAGATCTCCGCGTCCGTGCCGACCTCGACGATCCGCCCGAGGTACATGACGCCGACCCGGTCCGAGATGTGCCTGACGATCGACAGGTCGTGCGCGATGAAGATGAAGCTGAGACTGAATTCGGCCTGCAGCCGGTCCAGCAGGTTCACGACCTGGGCCTGCACGGAGACGTCGAGCGCCGAGACCGGCTCGTCCGCCACGATGATCTCGGGGTTGAGGGCGAGACCGCGGGCGATGCCGATGCGCTGGCGCTGGCCGCCGGAGAACTGGTGCGGATAGCGGTTGATGTACTCCGGGTTCAGCCCGACGACGTCCAGCAGGTCCTGCACCTTCTGCCGGCGGCTCCCCTTGGGCGCCACCTCGGGGTGGATCTCGTACGGTTCGCCGATGATGTCGCCGACCGTCATGCGCGGGTTCAGCGAGGTGTACGGGTCCTGGAACACCATCTGGATGTTGCGGCGCACGGCCTTCAGCGCGCGGCCGGACAGCTTCGTGACGTCATCGCCCTTGTAGCGGATGACGCCCCCGGTCGGCGGCTCCAGGTGCACCAGCATCTTGGCGACGGTCGACTTGCCGCAGCCGGACTCCCCCACGATGCCGAGCGTCTCGCCCGCCGCCAGGTCGAAGTCCACGCCGTCGACGGCCTTGACCGCGCCGATCTGCTTCTGGAAGAGGATGCCCCGGGTCAACGGGAAGTGCTTGACCAGGCCACGCACCTCCAGGATCGGGTCGCCCTCGGCGAACGGCCGCCCGCGGCCGGCGTCCCGCGCCTCCGACAGCAGGGTGGAGCCTCCCGCGGATCCCCCGCGCCCCGTGTGATCAGCGTGCATCGAGCGTCTCCTTCCAGAAGTGGCAGGCGCTCCGGCGTTCCTCGTCCACGGTGTAGAGCGGCGGGACGTCCGTGCGGCACACGGCCTGGGCCATCGGGCAGCGCGGGTGGAAGGCGCAGCCGGACGGGATGCGCAGCAGGTTCGGCGGCAGGCCCTTGATCGCGTAGAGCTCCTGGCCCTTCTGGTCCAGCCGCGGGATCGAGCGGAGGAGGCCCTTGGTGTAGGGGTGGGCGGGGGCCTTGTAGATCTCGTGGACGGGGGACGTCTCGACGATCCGGCCCGCGTACATCACCGCGATCTTGTCGGCGACGTCGGCGACCACGCCCAGGTCGTGGGTGATGAGGATGAGACCCATGTTGAGTTCGCGCTGGAGTTCCGCGAGGAGGTCCATCACCTGCGCCTGGACGGTCACGTCGAGTGCGGTGGTCGGTTCGTCGGCGATGATGAGGGAGGGCTCCAGCGCCATCGCCATGGCGATCATGATGCGCTGGCGCATACCGCCGGAGAACTGGTGCGGGAAGTCGCCGACCCGCTGCCTGGCCCCCGGGATGCGCACCCGGTCCATGAGCTCGATGGCCTTGGCCTTGGCGTCCCCCCGGGACATCCCGCGGTGCACGACGAACATCTCGCCGAGCTGCTGTCCGACGCTGAGCACCGGGTTCAGCGAGGAGAGCGCGTCCTGGAAGATCATGGCCATCTCCTGGCCGCGGATCTTCCGCCGCTCCTCCGTCTTCAGCTTCAGCAGGTCGCGGTCCTTGAAGAGGATCTCGCCCCCGCTGATCTTCCCGGGCGGCATGTCGAGGATGCCCATGATCGCCTGGGCGGTGACGGACTTGCCGGAGCCGGACTCGCCGAGCACGGCGAGGGTCTCGCCGGCCGCGACGCTGTAGTTGACCCCGTTGACGGCCTTGGCCACCCCGTCCCGGGTGTGGAACTCCACGTGCAGATCGCGCACTTCGAGCAACATGGCAGCGGGCTCCTCAGCGCAGCTTGGGGTCCAGGGCGTCGCGCACCGCGTCGCCGAGCATGATGAACGCGAGCACCGTGATCGCCAGCGCCCCGGCGGGCCACAGCAGCATGTGCGGCGCGTTGCGGATGTACTGGGACGCGGCGGAGATGTCGATGCCCCAGGAGACGGCTGGCGGTTTCAGGCCGACACCGAGGTAGGAGAGCGTCGCCTCCAGCGAGATGTACGTGCCGAGGGCGATGGTCGCGACGACGATGACCGGGGCGACGGCGTTCGGTGTGATGTGCCGCAGGAGCATCCGCGAGTTGGAGGCGCCCAGCGCCCGTGCCGCCTGGACGTAGTCGTTCTGTTTGGCGGTGATGACGGAGCCCCGTGCGATGCGCGCGATCTGCGGCCACCCCAGCAGGATGATGAAGCCGACCACCGGCCAGACGGTGGAGCCGGTCACCACGGAGAGGAAGACCAGGCCGCCGAGGATCACCGGGATGCCGAAGAAGATGTCGGTGATCCGGGAGAGGAGCGCGTCCCACTTGCCTCCGTAGAAGCCGGCCAGTCCGCCGAGGATGCCGCCGAGCAACGAGACGCCGACCGTCGAGCAGATGCCCACCGTGACCGAGGTGCGGGCGCCGTAGACGGTGCGCGTGTAGACGTCGCAGCCCTGTCCGTCGAAGCCGAAGGGGTGGCCCGGCTGGGACCCCTCCTGGGCCTTGCTCAGGTCGCAGTCGAGCGGGTCCATGTCGGCGATCGCCCACGGCCAGATCGAGATGACCACCAGGAAGAGGATGATCAGCCCGGAGATGATGAAGACCGGGTTGCGGCGCAGGTCGCGCCAGGCGTCGGACCAGAGGCTGCGCGGCTTCTCCGCGGGTCCGGCGCCGTCGGGGCCGCCGGGGGTCTTCTCCAGCGTGGTGCCCTCTTCCACGGCGAGGTCCATCGCCCCGCCCGCGCCCGCCCCCGAGATCGCCCTGTCCCCGGAGACCGGCCCGTCTCCCGTCGCGTCGTCCCACGGCTTCTGCTCAGGCATAGCGGATCCTCGGGTCGAGTACGGCGTACAGGAGGTCGACGATCAGGTTCGCCGCCAGGAAGACCAGGACCAGGACGGTGACGAATCCGACGACGGTCTGGGTGCTCTGGCGCAGGATGCCCTGGTAGAGCTGGTAGCCGACCCCGTGGATGTTGAAGATGCGCTCGGTGACGATCGCGCCGCCCATCAGGGCGCCCACGTCGGTACCGATGAAGGTGACGACGGGGATGAGGGAGTTGCGCAGCAGGTGCCGCACGACCACCCGCCGCCGCGGCAGCCCCTTGGCCACGGCGGTCCGGACGTAGTCGGCGCGGGCGTTCTCGGCGATCGACGTCCGGGTGAGCCGGGTGACGTAGGCCAGGGAGACCGAGGCCAGGACGAGGCCGGGCACGATGAGTTCGTCGATCGGCGCGTCCGCGGACACGGAGGGCTTGATGATCCCCCACTCCACACCGAGGAGGAGCTGGAGCAGCAGGCCGGTGACGAACGTCGGGACCGCGATGACGATCAGGGTCAGGATCAGCACGGCGGTGTCGATGGGGCGGCCCCGGCGCAGTCCGGTCACGACGCCGAGGCTGATGCCGATGACGATCTCGAAGACGATCGCGACGATGGTGAGCCTGATGGTGACGGGGAACGCCTCGCCCATCAGGTCGATGACCTTCTCCCCGTTGAACGCGGTCCCGAAGTCACCCGTGAAGATGTTGCCCATGTAGGTCAGGTACTGCTGCCACTCGGGCTTGTCGAGTCCGAACTCGGCGGCCAGGCGGGCGGCGGTGGCGGGATCGCACCGGCGCTCGCCGCAGAGGCCCGCGATGGGGTCACCCAGCACGTTCACCATGAGGAAGATCAACAGCGTGGTGCCGAAGAAGACCGGGATCATCTGCAGCAGCCGCCGGATCACATAACGTCCCATGAGGGGCTCCGGGGGTCGGGGTGAACGGTCGGGCGGGGGGCCGGGGAGGCCGGTGCGCGGGCGCCCGGCCTCCCCTTCTCAGTGGGTCACTTGACCTTGATCTCGTTGTAGACCGGGACGCTGAAGACGTTCAGCGACACGTTGTCGACCCTGTCCGAGTAGCCGGCGCTGCCGTTCTGGTACCAGAGGGGGATGACCGGCATCTGGTCGGCGAGGATCTTCTCGGCGTCCTGGAAGGTGCTGACGGCCTGGGCCTTGTCGTTCTCCGCGTTGGCCTTGTTGACCAGGTCGTCGAACTCCTGGTTGCTCCACTTGCCGTCATTGGACGGAGCGTTGGTGTAGTAGAGCGGCTGGAGGAAGTTCTGGATCAGCGGGTAGTCCATCTGCCACCCCGCGCGCCAGGGCCCGGTGAGCTTCTGGGTGGAGACCTGGTTGCGGAAGTCCGCGAAGGTGCCGATGGGGTTGCCGACGCACGCCTCGTTGTCGCCCATGACGTTGTTGATGCTGTTGCACACGGCGTCGACCCACTCCTTGTGGGAGCCGGTGTCGGCGTTGTACGAGATCTTCAGCTGGCCGCCGGGAATGCCGCCGCCCTCGTCGATCAGCTTCCGCGCGCCCGCCTTGTCGAAGTCGCAGGAGGGACCGCAGAGCCCTTCCTTGAAGCCGCCCTCCTCCCCGAGGACCGGGGAGGTCCAGTCGGAGGCAGGGGTGCGGGTCTTCTGGAAGATCTGGTCGGTGATCTGCTGGCGGTTGATCGCCATCGACAGGCCCTTGCGGACCTTCACGGCGCCCGGGGTGTTCCATGCCTTCACGTAGAACGGGAAGGACAGGGTCTGGTTGGTGCCGGCCGGTGTGTTGATGTACCGGTCGCCGAGGTCCGCCTGGACGTTCTTGAGCTGGGAGGCCGGTACGTCGTCCACCAGGTCGAGGTTGCCCGCCGTGAGGTCGGTGTAGGCGGTGTTGTTGTCGGTGTAGACCCGGAGGTCGATGCCGCCGTTCTCCGCCTTGTCCGTGCCCGGGTAGTCGTCCCAGCGGCGCAGGCTCATCGACGAGCCCTTGGAGTACGACTCGATGGTGTACGGACCGTTGCCCACCGGCTTCGAGAGCCAGGCGTCGTGGTCCGAGTAGAAGCTCTTGGGCAGGGGCGCGAAGGCCGCGTAGCCGAGGGTGTCGGGCCACAGCGAGAACTTCTGGGACAGCTTGACCGTGAAGGTAGTCGGGTTGACGACCTTCAGTCCGGAGAGCTTGTCCACGGTCGCCGAGCCGGACTCGGGGTGGGCCTTGTCGTAACCGTCGATGTACTGGAAGAAGTACGCGTTCTTCTGGTTGTTCTTCAGGGCGGCGCCGTAGTTCCAGGCGTCCACGAACGACTGGGCGGTGACCTTCTCGCCGTTGCTGAAGGTCCAGTTGTCCTTGATCGTGACGGTGAAGTTCTGCGAGTCCGTCGACTCGATCTTGTCGGCGATCACGTTCTCGGCCGCGCCGGTCTTGGCGTTGTAGCGCACGAGTCCGCGGAAGACCATGTCGAGGACCTTGCCGCCCTGCACCTCGTTGGTGTTGGCGGGCTCCAGCGGGTTCTGCGGGTCGCCCCAGGAGGAGCTCACGATCCCGTCGGCGCCGCCGCCACCGCCGCCACCGCCGTCCCCGTCACCGCCGCACGCCGTGGCAGTCAGGGCGACGGCGACCGCGCCGGCGGCCCACCTGGCTCGTGTGGCTCCGCGCATGGAGTGCCTCCTAGGTGTCCATTGAGTAGCTCAATGCCCCATATCACCCCATATGACAGCCCGTCGCATGTTCATGTCCTCCGTACGTGGCTGCCGGAACGCGAGGACGCCCGGCCCCCCTCGTGGGGACCGGGCGTCCTCGTTCGTGCGGACCGGGAGGACTACGCCGCGTGGACGACGTCCTTCTCCTCGGCGAAGTGGCACGCCGACTCGTGCGCGGCGGGCGTGTCCGAGGCCTTGAAGCGCTCGGGGATCGCCAGCAGCGGCACCTCGGTGGCGCACTTCTCCTCGGCCTTCCAGCACCGCGTGCGGAAGCGGCAGCCCGACGGCGGGTTCGCCGGCGACGGGACGTCACCGGAGAGGATGATCCGCTCGCGGCCCTCACGGGCCTCCGGGTCCGGGACCGGGACCGCCGACAGCAGCGCCTGGGTGTAGGGGTGCGTCGGGTGGTCGTAGATCTGCGTGTCCGTACCGATCTCGGCCATCTTGCCGAGGTACATCACGCCGACCCGGTCGGAGATGTGCCGGACGATCGACAGGTCGTGCGCGATGAAGAGGTAGGAGAGGTTGAACTCCTCCTGCAGCTTCTCCATCAGGTTGATGACCTGGGCCTGCACCGACACGTCGAGCGCGGAGACCGGCTCGTCGCAGATGATGATCTCCGGGTTGAGCGCGAGGCCGCGGGCGATCCCGATGCGCTGGCGCTGACCGCCGGAGAACTGGTGCGGGTACCGGTTGATGTACTCCGGGTTCAGGCCGACGACGTCCAGGAGGTCCTGCACCCTGCGGCGCCGGTCGCCCTTCGGAGCCACCTCGGGGTGGATCTCGTAGGTCTCCCCGATGATGTCGCCGACCGTCATGCGCGGGTTCAGCGAGGTGTACGGGTCCTGGAACACCATCTGGATGTTGCGGCGCACGGCCTTCAGCGCGCGGCCGGACAGCTTGGTGATGTCCTGGCCCTTGTAGAAGACCTCGCCGGCGGTCGCCCGCTCCAGCGTCATCAGGAGCTTGGCGACCGTGGACTTGCCACAGCCGGACTCGCCCACGATGCCGAGCGTCTCGCCCTGGTACAGGTCGAACGAGATGCCGTCCACGGCCTTGACCGCGCCGACCTGCTTCTTGAACAGGATGCCCTGGGTCAGCGGGAAGTGCTTGACCAGGTTGCGCACCTGGAGGATCGGCTCCCCACGCGACACCGGCACGTCGAGGGCCGCCACGGCCTCCGTCTCGCTGGCCGCGTTGACCGCCGCCACTTCGGTGACGTTCGGGGTGGCGTCCACGGACTCCTTCTTGAGCTCAGCCATGGATCGTCTCCTTCCAGAAGTGGCACGCACTGCCGCGGCCGACCAGCTCGGTGCCGTCCTGCTCGGTCACCGGGCTCAGGGCCGGGATGTCCGTACGGCAGATGTCCTGCGCCATCGTGCAGCGCGGGTTGAAGGCGCAGCCGGACGGCACGTGCAGCAGGTTGGGCGGCAGGCCCTTGATCGCGTAGAGCTCCTGGCCCTTCTGGTCCAGGCGCGGGATCGACTCCAGCAGACCCTTGGTGTAGGGGTGCGCGGGGCGGCTGTAGATCTCGTGGACCGGAGCGGTCTCGACGATCCGGCCGGCGTACATCACCGCGATCTTGTCCGCGACGTCGGCGACCACGCCGAGGTCGTGGGTGATCAGGATCAGGCCCATGTTGAAGTCGCGCTGCAGCTCCGCGAGCAGGTCCATGACCTGGGCCTGGACGGTCACGTCGAGCGCCGTGGTGGGCTCGTCCGCGATGATCAGGTCCGGCTCCAGAGCCAGTGCCATGGCGATCATGATGCGCTGGCGCATACCGCCGGAGAACTGGTGCGGGTAGTCGTTGACCCGCTCCTTGGCCGCCGGGATCCGCACGCGGTCCATCAGCGCGATGGACTTGGCCTTGGCCTCCTTCTTGGAGAGGCCCTGGTGCACGCGGAACATCTCGCCGAGCTGGTAGCCCACGGAGAGCACCGGGTTCAGCGAGGAGAGGGCGTCCTGGAAGATCATCGCGATCTTCTGGCCGCGGATCTTCCGGCGCTCCTCGTTGGACATCTTGAGCATGTCCTGGCCGCGGAAGAGGATCTCGCCCTTCGGTATGCGGCCCGGGGGCATGTCCAGGATGCCCATGATCGCCTGAGCGGTGACGGACTTGCCGGAACCGGACTCGCCGAGCACGGCGAGGGTCTCGCCGGCCGCGACGCTGTAGTTGACTCCGTTGACGGCCTTGGCCACGCCGTCGCGGGTGTGGAACTCCACGTGCAGGTCACGCACTTCGAGCAGCGGGCCGCTCTCGTCGTTCGAACCACGCGGAGCAGGAACATCCGCCGTCTTGTCGATGATGGTCATGTACGCCTCCCTCAGCGCAGCTTGGGGTCGAGGGCGTTGCGTACAGCATCGCCGAGCATGATGAATGCCAGAACCGTGATCGACACCATGACCGACGGGATGATCAGCACGAACGCGGCGTTGCGCAGCTGCTCCTGGCCGGAGGAGATGTCGACACCCCACGACACGGTCGGTTCGGCGAGGCCGATGCCCAGGAAGGACAGGGTGGCCTCGGCCGAGATGTAGCCGCCGAGCGCGATGGTCGACACGACGATCACCGGGGCGATCGCGTTGGGCAGGATGTGCCGGAGCAGGATGCGGGTGGTCGAGGCGCCGAGCGCCTTGGCCGCCATCACGTAGTCGGCCTGCTTGATCGTCAGGACGGAACCGCGCGC
The DNA here is from genome assembly GCF_042892135.1 of Streptomyces sp. NPDC001822. NCBI lineage: Bacteria > Bacillati > Actinomycetota > Actinomycetes > Kitasatosporales > Streptomycetaceae > Streptomyces > Streptomyces sp. NPDC001822. The sequence continues at coordinate 764,513 of NZ_JBIATW010000002.1, read as the reverse complement.
GACACGGGCTATCTGCGTCCAGCCGAGGAAGGCCAGGGCCAGGATGACGACCCAGATCTTGCGCTCCTCGAACGAGGTCAGGACGACCATCGCACCGAGGATGAACGGGACGCCGAAGAAGATGTCGGTGACCCGGGACAGGAGCGTGTCGATCCAGCCGCCGAAGTAACCGGCGAGCATGCCGACCACGGTGCCCAGGACCGTCACGAGGACCGTGACGACGACGGCGACGGTGATCGAGGCACGGGCGCCGTAGACGACACGCGCGTAGATAGAGCGACCCTGGATGTCGTACCCGAACCAGTCCTCCTGGAAGAAGTTTCCCCACCGGGGCTTCTGCAGGTAGTGGTGGGCCAGGTCCGCGTAGCGCGGGTCGGCGCCGGTGAACAGGCCCGGGAAGACCGCCATCACCAGCAGGAAGATGATCAGCACGGCCGAGACCACGAACAGCGGGCTGCGCCGCAGGTCGTGCCAGGCGTCCGACCACAGGCTGCGGGGCTTGCCCACGGCGGCGGTCGCGGGCTGCGGGGCCACGGCCCCTGCGGGAGCGTCCGCGGTGGTTTCCTTGAGCGTCTCAGGCATAACGGATCCTCGGGTCCAGGACCGCGTAAAGCAGGTCGACGACCAGGCTGGCGACGAGATAGACGACGACGATCAGCGTCACGATGCCGACGACCGTGGCACCTTCACGGTGCCTGAGCGCGTCGAAGACGGCGGAGCCGACACCCTTGACGTTGAAGATGCCCTCGGTGACGACCGCGCCGCCGAGCAGGGCACCGAGGTCGGTGCCGAGGAAGGTGACCACGGGGATCATCGAGTTGCGCATCAGGTGGACACCGATGACGCGGCGCCGGGGCAGGCCCTTGGCGACGGCGGTGCGCATGTAGTCGGAGCGCAGGTTCTCGGCGACCGAGGTACGGGTCAGGCGCGCGACGTAGGCGAGCGACAAGGACCCCAGTACGACAGCGGGCAGGATCAGCTCGTTGCTGTTCGCCTCGATGCTCACGTTGGGTTCGACCCAGCCGAGCTGGAAGGCGAAGAAGTACTGACCGAGGAACCCGAGCACGAACGAGGGCACCGAGATCAGGAGGAGCGTCAGGACGAGCAGTCCGCGGTCCCGCAGGGTGTCGGCCTTCAGGCCGGCGAAGACACCCATGGAGATACCGACGACGACCGTGAAGATGAAGGCAAACAGGGCCAGCCGGACCGTGATCGGGAACGATTCCGAGATGATGTCGGCGACCGGTCGGCCGCTCGCGATCTGCGTGCCGAAGTCACCCTGGAACAAGTTCACAAGGTAGTTCCAGTACTGGTGCCAGAGCGGCAGGTCGAGCCCGAGCTCCTTCTTCATTTCCGCGATCTGCGTGGGGTCGACGGTCTGTTCACCCGCGAGTGCGCGCACGGGGTCGCCGGGCAGCGCGTACATCATGGCGAAGACCAGCGCGGTTGACCCGAGGAAGACCGGGATCATCTGGAGCAGTCGCCGCGCGACGTAACGCCCCATGTTTGCCTCCGATAGGGATAATGCAGCCCGAAGGGCCGCTCTCCGGATACGGAGAGCGGCCCCCCGGGACCTACTGCCTGTATGGGCGGCTGACGGCCGAGTGGGGGCCCTCAGGCGTTACTGCTACTTGACGGTGACGTCGGTGATGTTGTAGTCACCGTGGAAGTCGACGGTGACGTTGTCCACCGACTTCGAGTAGCCACCGTTGGTCTTGTACTCCCAGAGCGGGATGGCCGGCATCTTGGCGAGGACGAGCTTCTCGGCCTCCTGGTACGCCTTGATGGAGTCGTCCAGGGTGGCCGCGTTGTCGCCCTTCTTGAAGGCCGCGTCGACCTCCTTGTCGGAGAACCGGCCGTTGTTGGCCTCGGCGGTCGTGCCGTACAGCTCGCGCATGAAGTTGACGTTCAGCGGGTAGTCGGCCACCCAGCCACCGCGGTACATCGACTTGACCTGGTCGTTGTCACGCGCTTCCAGGTCGGTCTGGAAGTCCGGCTTGGCGTCCGGGACACAGTCGACCCCGGTCGAGTTGCGGATGGACTCGCAGACAGCGGTCACCCACTCCTTGTGGCCGCCGTCGGCGTTGTACTGGATGAAGACCTTGTTGCCCGGGACGCCGCCGCCGTCCTTGACGTACTGCTTCGCCTTCACCGGGTCGAACTTGAACACGTCGGTGCCCAGGTCCTGGTTACCGGCGACGCCCGGAGGCGTGAAGCTGGTGGCGGGCTTGCGGGTGCCGTTGAGCACGGTCTTGGTGATCGTGTCACGGTCGATCGCCATCGACAGACCCTGGATGACCTTGGGGTCGATGCCCTTGAAGGTCTTCGAGTAGAAGGTCGGTACGAGCGACTGGATCGCCGCGTACGGCTGGTCGATCGCGCGGTCGCCGAGGTCCGACTTGTACTTCGGCAGGTCCTTCGGGCCGACCTGGCGGATCATGTCCAGGTTGCCGGACAGGAGGTCCTGGTACGCGGCCTCGACGGTCGCGTAGTTCTTGAAGAGGACACCCTTGTTCTTGGCCTTGTTCGGGCCCTGGTAGTCAGGGTTGGCCTTGACCTGGATGAGCTTCTTGTGGTCCCACTTCTCGAAGATGTAGGGACCGTTGCCGACCGGCGCCTGGCCGAAGGCCTTGGTGTCCTTGTAGAACACCTCGGGCAGCGGGGCGAAGGTGGCGTAGCCGAGCTTGTACTCGTAGTACGGCACCGGGTTGTTGAGCTCGATCGTGAAGGTGTTCTCGTCGACCGCCTTCAGGCCGGACATCTCCGTGGCCTTCGGGTCACCCTTCTCGGGGTGGACGTCCGCGTAGCCCTTGATGTCCTCGAACCAGAACGCGTTCTGCTGGGCGTTCTTGACGTTGGCGTACCAGTTCCAAGCCTTGATGTACGACTCGGAGGTGACCGGGGTGCCGTCGTGGAACTTCCAGCCGGGCTTGAGCTTGACCGTCCACGTCTTGTTGTCCGTCGACTTCACGGACTCGGCGTTCGTGTAGACGATGTTGCCCTCGGCGTCGAAGTCCAGGAGCTGGGTGAACAGCGACTGGATGACGTAGCTGCCGAGCGACTCGTTGGTGTCGGCCGGGATCAGCGGCTTCTGCGGCTCGCCGACGTCGATGGAGACGTAGCCCGCGGGCTTGCCCTTCTCCGTCGAGGCAGCCTTGCCGTTGTCGTCCTTGTCGCCCCCGCCACAGGCAGTCGCGGCCAGGGCGATGATTGCCGCTCCCGCGACCCACTTGGCGCTCTTGGCACCGCGCATGGGTTTCCTCCTCATGAGTCCACTTTTGACTACAAGAGGGGCACTGTAGAGATCCACCGACACCCCTGACGGCGATCGTTTGCAGTGCCCCGAGTGTGCTCGTGAGTCCGCACTCCCCACAGTGCGCCGACCCATTGACCCGAGCTCAATGGAGCCAACTATTAAGTAACACCGGGCTGTAAACCACACTTAAAGGGTCTCGGTTTGACAACATCCAGAAGCCATGGTTGCCCGAAATCCGGACAAAGTGATCCCAGACAGACACCCCCGAAACGGACCGTTAACACATGTTCCGGAGAGCGACGCACGATATCCGGACACCTCGGTCAGCAAAACCGGTTGACGAAAGGCCTGGGCCCCCACAGTCTCTGCGGGGGCCCAGGCCTCATGTCAACGGGTCGTACGGGCCCTTCTCAGGCCCGTGACGACCCCTCCGGCTCGGGGGTCAGCCGTTCTTGGCGCGCGAGGCCGTACGGCCGCGCTGCTTCTGGTCCAGGACGACCTTGCGGATGCGGACGGTCTCCGGGGTCACCTCGATGCACTCGTCGTCGCGGCAGAACTCCAGGGACTGCTCCAGCGAGAGCTTGCGGGCCGGCACCACGTTCTCCGTGGTGTCGGCGGAAGCCGCACGCATGTTGGTGAGCTTCTTCTCCTTGGTGATGTTCACGTCCATGTCGTCGGAGCGCGAGTTCTCACCGATGATCATGCCCTCGTAGACCTCGGTCCCGGCCTCGGTGAAGATGACACCGCGCTCCTGGAGGTTGACCATCGCGAACGGCGTCACGACGCCTGCGCGGTCGGCCACGAGCGAACCGTTGTGACGCGTGCGCAGCTCTCCGAACCACGGCTCGTGGCCCTCGAAGAGGGAGTGCGCGATGCCGGTGCCACGGGTCTGGGTCAGGAACTCCGTACGGAAGCCGATGAGGCCGCGGGAGGGCACGATCCACTCCATGCGGACCCAGCCCGAACCGTGGTTCGTCATCGTCTCCATACGGCCCTTGCGGGTCGCCATGAGCTGGGTGATCGCGCCCAGGTGCTCCTCGGGCGAGTCGATCGTCATGCGCTCGATCGGCTCGTGCGTCTTGCCGTCGACCTGCTTGGTGACGACCTCCGGCTTGCCGACGGTCAGCTCGAAGCCCTCACGGCGCATCTGCTCGACGAGGATGGCCAGTGCCAACTCACCGCGGCCCTGGACCTCCCAGGCGTCGGGACGCTCGGTGTCCAGGACGCGGAGCGAGACGTTACCGATCAGCTCGCGGTCGAGGCGGTCCTTGATCTGGCGCGCGGTGACCTTGTGGCCCTTGCCGCCCTTGCCGACGAGCGGCGAGGTGTTGGCGCCGATGGTCATCGAGATGGCCGGCTCGTCGACCGTGATCAGCGGCAGCGCGATCGGGTTCTCGGTGTCGGCCAGGGTCTCGCCGATCATGATGTCCGGGATACCGGCGATGGCGCAGATGTCGCCCGGGCCGGCCTTCTCGGCGGGCTTGCGGGTGAGCGCCTCGGTCATCAGCAGCTCGGTGATGCGGACGTTGGACATCGAGCCGTCGCGCTTGATCCACGTGACGGTCTGGCCCTTGCGCAGCTCGCCCTGCTCGACACGGCAGAGCGCGATACGGCCGAGGAAGTTGTCGGCGTCCAGGTTGGTGACGTGGGCCTGGAGCGGGGCGTCCTCGTCGTACTCGGGGGCCGGGACGGTGGAGAGGATCGTCGAGAAGAACGGCTCCAGGCTGTCACTGTCGGCCGGGACGGTGCCGTCCTCCGGCTTGGTCAGCGACGCGACGCCGTCACGGGCGCAGGCGTAGACGATCGGGAACTCGATCTGGTTCTCGTCTGCGTCCAGGTCCAGGAACAGGTCGTAGGTCTCGTCGATGACCTCGGCGATGCGCGAGTCCGGACGGTCCGTCTTGTTGATGCAGAGGATGACCGGCAGCTTGGCCGTCAGCGCCTTGCGCAGCACGAAGCGGGTCTGGGGCAGCGGCCCCTCGGAGGCGTCGACGAGCAGGACGACCGCATCGACCATCGACAGGCCGCGCTCGACCTCACCACCGAAGTCGGCGTGGCCGGGGGTGTCGATGATGTTGATGGTGATGACGTCGCCGCCATCCTTGGGGTGGTACTTCACGGCCGTGTTCTTGGCCAGGATCGTGATGCCCTTCTCACGCTCCAGGTCGTTCGAGTCCATCATGCGTTCGTCGAGGTTCTCGGCGGCGTGCGCGGCGAAGGCGCCCGCCTGCTTGAGCATGGCGTCGACCAGCGTGGTCTTGCCGTGGTCGACGTGGGCGACGATGGCTACGTTACGGATGTCGTGGCGCGTGGGCATGGGTGGCTTGCGCTTCTCTCGGATCGTGGGATCAGGCGTCTCAGTCGGTCTCGAGTCCTCGTACGCCCGCCGGGCGGCACGCCACGGCTAGTCCAATGGTACGGGCCCGAGGGGTCCGGGGCTTCCCGGCCCGATCCGCGGGACGGTCCTCCGGCCGCGATTAAGCCGATATTCAGCCGGTATTACGTCAACATCCGGCCGGTGTCCGGCGGGACGGCAAGGGGTGTGAGAAGACGAACGGCTCGGGTCGGGTCGGACACGACCTTGCCCGCCGGGGACCCCGGCGGGCAAGGGAATTGAGCTGTTCCTGAGCTTGCGCTATGCCTTTGACCTGCTACTTCTTACGATTCGCGGGGGAACCTGCCGCTTCTCGCGCGGTGAACCCGATGTCCTCGTAGCGGGGCGAGGAGAAGCCGAAGGCGCCGATGTTCGCGAGCTTCTTGTCGACGGCGACGAGCTGTGGCCTCTGATACAGCGGAATCGACCCGGCCGCGGCCCAGATCCTGGCGTCGGCCTGCCTGAGCAGATCCCTCGACTTCTTGGCGTCGAGCTCCGAGACCGCCCGGTCGAACAACTGGTCGATGTGGTCGGAGCCGACCCGGGTGTAGTTCTGCTCGACGAGCAGGGAGCCGTCGGTGGCGGGCTCCGGCTTGGCGAAGATGGGGCGCCCGTCGGTGGCCGGGTAGGCGGTGGCGGGCCACGAGTACAGGGCCATGTCGTAGTCACCCGAGGCGACGTGGTCCTTGAAGTAGCTGTCGTCGGAGACCTTGGTGACCGTCGTCCCGATGCCGATCGAGTCGAGCATCTCGACGATCTTCTCCCCGACGGTGCGCAGGGACTGCGATCCGGGCCCCGACGGAAGGACGAAGCGCAGCGTCAGCGGCTTGCCGTCCTTGCCGAGGCGGCCCTTGACCGAGGCGGGGGCGGGTGCCGCGGTGCCGGCGGGGGCGTAGGCGCCGGCGGGGCCGCCGGGCTGCCTGTCCTGGGCCGTGACCTCGACGTCGCCCGCCCGGCGTCCGCCCGGCTTGTCGTCACCGACGATGTACGTGCCCTCCTCGCGCGAGGCCTTGTCGTCCTTCTCCGTCTCTGCGGCCCCGCCGGCCTTGCCGGACTTCTTCTCCTCGTCCGTCCCGGTCTTCTCCGCGGCCTTCTCGCCCGCCGCGGGCTTCTTGTCCTTCTCCTCCGCCGCGGCGGAGGAGGCGGCGGCCTTCTTCTTCTCCGCCTCGCTGCCGGCCTTGGTGTCCTGGGTCCTGCGGACGGCACCGGCGGTGGTGAAGCCGGCGTCGGCCAGGAGGGCGCGGGCCTCCTTGGTGTCCTGGTCGCCGAGCGCGCCGCTGCCGTCCTTGTAGGCGGGCTGCCCGGCCAAGGCCAGGTGGCTGCCCGGCGGCTTGGCCGGGAGGCCGAGCGGCTTCAGCACGGTGTCGGCGAGTTCCTGCCGGTCCAGGGTGCGGGCGATCGCCCGGCGCACCCGGTCGTCGGCCAGCGGCCCGGACTCGCCGTTCAGGGCGAGCTGCGTGTACGCGGGCTCCAGGGACTTGCGAACGGCGAAGGAACGCAGCGACTTCTGCTCGGCGGCGTACACGGCGATGGCCTGCCGGCTCTTCTCGCGGGCGGCCTGCGCGGTCTCCGCGACCTCCTCGTCCGAGCCGTGGGCCAGCGCCCAGGACCGCAGGGCGGAGGCGGGGGTGACGTCGGCGCCGGGACCGTGGGCGGGCGGCTGCCCGTTGCCGCCGCGGTAGCGGGCCGCGCGGGCGATGCTGTCGGCCGTCGCCGTGTCGATGTCGGCGACCTGGACCGTGCCCTGGGTCAGCGCCTTGCTCCGGTCCCCGGGGGCGACGGCCCGGAAGACCAGCGACTCCAGCTTGGCCTCGTTGCCCCACCAGCGCGGGTTCCGGTCGAGCACGACCGTCCCCTTCGCCTTGCTGACGCTGCGCAGCCGAAACGGTCCCGCGGTGTTCTTGATGGTGGTCCTGGCCCCGTCGTTGAAGGCCGCGGGGGTCGCGGTGACCTCCTTGGGGTACAGCGGCGAGAAGAGGGAGCGCCAGTCCCCGTACGGCTTGGAGAACGTCACCCGGACCTGCAGGTCGTCCTTGCCGCGCTCGATCTTCTCGATCCGCTCGTATCCCGCGTTGCGCGCGGTCCAGAACGCCGAGTCCTTGCCGCTCAGCGCGCGCCACTGGGCGACGAAGTCGGGAGCGCCGATCTCGCGGCCGTCGCTCCACACCGCCTGCTGGTTGAGCTTGTACAGGACGACCTGCTTGGGCTCCTGCTCGATGACCTTCGCCGACTCCAGGTAGTCCGGGTTGAGCCGGGGCTCCCCCCGCTCGTCCATGGGGAAGAGGGAGGGCAGCAGGGCGCCGGTGATCCGCGTGGTCGCGCCGTCGGCGTCGGCCTGGAAGGCGTTGAGGGTGGCCGGCACCGCGTCGATCGCCCAGGTGAGGGTCGACCCCTCGGTCACCCTCTCCCGGGCTGCCGGGGCGATGTCCTGCGGGACGGCCACCCGGGAGGGGCTCTCGCTGTCCGAGCTGCAGCCCGCCAGCACCGGGATCGTGAGCACACCTGTCGCCAGGAGCGCGACCGAGCGGCGCTTTCGGGCCGTCCCGCGCGGGACGCCGACGTGGGCCATGGCTGATACCTCCGGGGCCGGCCCGGTCCATCTCGTCACCGAATGGACCGGATGATGCGTTCTGGTGGCATTTGCAGTTGATCAGACTGGTTCGCTGATCCACTGAACGCACCCGCGTCCGGCAGCGGGGACAGACACGGCCGGAGGGGCCGCGGAAGTCACCCGTGCGGCCCCCGCCCGGCCGCGGTTCAGCCCAGCAGTGCGGTGATCGCGGCGGTGGTGCCGGTCTCACCGAGCCTCGGGAAGATCTTCTCGACGCTGTTGCGGTGGGCCTCGGCGTCCATGTCGGTGACCGCGTCCGTGGCGACGGTGACGTGGTAGCCGAGCTCGTGCGCCGCGCGAGCGGTGGACTCGACGCCGATGCTCGTGGCGATGCCGGTCAGCACGACCTGGGTGATGCCGCGGCGGCGCAGTTCGAGGTCGAGCGCGGTGCCGTGGAAGGCGCCCCACTGCTGCTTGGTGACGACGATGTCGCTCTCCCGCTGCCCGAGCTCCGGCACGAGGTCGGCCCAGTCCGCGGCGGGCTGTCCGGCCCGTGCGGGGCCCTCGGTGCGGCCGGGCGCCCCACCGGTCACGCGGACCAGGAAGACCGGGAGGTCCTTGGCGCGGAAGGCCTCGGCGAGAGCCGCGGATCTGGCGACGACACCGTCCGCCGGGTGGGCGGTCGGCAGGCCGACGATGCCCTTCTGCAGGTCGACGACGACGAGGGCGGTACGGGGGTCGAGGACGGTGGCGGTCATGTGCGTACTCCTTGGGGCGATACCGGCCGGCCGCGCGGGCGCGGCCGGGTGGGGTCGAGCGCGGGGGCGCTCGGGTCGGTGGGGTCAGGTGCGGATGCGCAGGGCGCGGTCGGTCAGGGTCAGGACGGTCAGCAGGACCGCCAGGACGACGGCCACACCCGCCATGAGGTGCAGCCCGGCGTCGCTCGCCGCGTCGGCGTAGGCGAGGGCGATCAGGCTCGACGCGGTGATGGCGCCGATGTACTGGGCGGTTCGCTGGAGTCCGGCCGCAGCCCCGATGCCCTCGGGCGGCGCGTACGCCTGTACGGCCGCCTGGTTGCTCGTGCCGATGAGCCCCTGCGGCGCGCCGAAGCACGCTCCGGCGAGGAGCAGGACGGCCAGCGGGGTGTCGTGCGACAGGAACGCCAGGACGGCGGCACCGGCGGTGAGCAGCACGCAGGCGACGGTCAGCGGGGCGCGCAGGCCTTTGGTGCGGGCGCCCAGCAGCGAGCAGGCGAGCGCGGTCAGGGACATGGGCAGCATGAGCAGGCCGGTATGCCCCGGGGAGAATCCGCGGACCTCCTCCAGCCACTGCGTGAAGCCGTACATGACGCAGTAGACCAGCAGATAGCCGAGGCCGTGGCGGATGTAGGTGCGCAGCAGGGCGCCGTTGCCGGCGAGCATGCGGAGGTCGATGAACGGCTGTGCGGTGCGCAGCTGCCACCGGACCAGCACGGCGGTCAGTACGGCGAAGGGGGCCAGGAGCCACCACCGGGGGTGCGCCAGGTCGAGCAGGAAGAAGACCAGGACGGTCAGCGCCCCGGAGAACAGGCAGATGCCCAGCGGGTCCAGCGAGGGCCTCGGTGTCACGGCGCCGCCGGCCCGCTCGCGCGGCGGGTCCGCCGGGACCCGGAGGAGTGCGGCGCCGAAGGCGATCAGCGCGATCGGCACGTTGACGGCGAAGATCCCGCGCCAGCCCACGAACGTCACCAGCAGCCCGCCGAGCGCGGGTCCGACCGCCGCGCTGCCCAGCGCGGCGAAGGAGAGCCGCGCCAGCACGGGGCGCGGGGTGGGGCGGCCGACGCGCCGGGACTCGTCGCGCAGGACCGCCATGGCGGCCGGGTAGGCGGCCGAGGTGCCGACCCCGAGCAGCAGCCGGGAGACGATCAGTGTGCCGAAGTCCGGGGCGAGGGCTCCGACCAGGCCGGACGCGACCACGACCACGAGGCCGGCCAGGAAGACGCGGCGGGGGCCGAGAGTGTCGGCGAGCTTCCCCAGCACGGGCTGGGCGACGGCGCTGGCGAGATAGAGGACCGAGATGAGCCACGCGGTGTCGGCGGCCCCGGTCCCGAAGGAGCGCCCGATGGCCACCAGGGCGGTGGAGATCATGGTGGTGTTGAGCGGGTTGAGCAGGGAGCCCATCAGCAGGGGCGCGGTGAGGCGGCTGCTGAACCCGTCACCGGGCGCGGCCTGCGCAAACCCGGACCCCGCGGACCCGGACGCCGCAGACCCGGCCGCCGGACGCTGTGGCTCCCGCGGCGGAACGGCCGTCTCGCCGCCGGGGGCCCGGCCGGTGCCGTGACGGGTCATTCGTCGACCAGACGGCCGATGAGCTCGACGGCCTCGGCAAGCGTGCGGCGCTCGGCCGCGTCCAGTTCACCGGCGATCGCCTCGGCCAGCCAGCTCCGCTTCGCGGCGCGCACACCGGCCAGGGTGCTGCTTCCGGCCTCGGTGACCGACACGACCGACTTGCGGCCGTCGGCGAGGTCGGGAGCGCGCGTGACGAAACCGCGGCTCTCCAGCGCGCCCAGCGTCAGCCGCATCGACTGGGGCCGCACGAGCTCGGCGCGGGCCAGCGACGCGGTGGTGGCCGGACCGTCGTCCTGGAGCCTGGCCAGGACCGAGCGCTGGGAGGGGGTCAGCAGGCTGTCCGCCGACGAGCCGCGCAGCCGTCGGAGCAGCCTGCTCACGACGGCGGCGAGATCGTCCGCCACGCGCTCGGCGCCGGGGGCTTCGTCGGTGCCGGTGTCGGACGACCGGGGCGTGGCGGGGCTGCTGGACATATTTCCACCATAAAGATGGACAGGGCATCTTGCAAGGTAACCTGTCTATTCACCGTCGCTGTCGGGTCGCGGGTCACGAGGGGCGGACATAGCCTCCCAAATGTGACGCCGCCAGTGAGCCGCACCGGGACGTCCCGGCCATCGATACCCGGCAGGGTCCTCCTCGCCGTGCTGACGACGGTGGCCGGGATGGTCCTGGCGTGTTCGCCCGCCGCTGTGGCCGACGCACCCGTCCCGCTGTCGCGCGAAGGACAGATCACCGACAGGGTGGGGGCGCTGGGCGACCAGGGACCCCAGGTCGAGGGCACGCTCGACCGCCTGTACGCGGCCCGGCGGATCCAGCTGTTCGTCGTGTACGTACGTGACTTCTCCGGCCGGGCGCCGCAGACCTGGGCCGACGAGACCGCGAACCGCAACGGGCTGGGCCAGGACGACGTGCTGCTGGCGGTGGCCACGCACGACCGGCAGTACGCCTGGTCCGTCGACCAGGGGTCCCGCCTCACCGACAGCCAGCTCGCCGACGTGGCCACCACCGCGATCGAGCCCGCCCTCCGGGAGAACGACTGGGCCGGCGCCGCGATCGGCGCCGCCGACGGCTACGCCGCGGTCCTCGCCGGTGAGCCCGTCCCCACCCCGGCCATCACGCCGGGCCCCGCGGATCCCAGCGGCGCCGACGACGAGGGCGCCTCCGTCAACCTCATCGTGCCCGTGGCCGTGCTCGTCGTCGCTGTCGCGGTCGGTGCCTTCGCCCTCGCCCGCCGGAAGCGGCGTACGACGACCCGGACGACCCCGGCACCGGGCGCCTGGGGCGGCGGGGCGGGGACGGCGGCCGAGCCGCAGGCCGCGCTGCCGGAACTCGACGCGCGGGCGAAGGCCGACCTGGTGGACACGGACGACGCGGTGCGGACGAGCGAGGAGGAACTCGGCTTCGCGACGGCACAGTTCGGCGAGGAGGCGGCAGCCCCCTTCGCCGACGCGGTCCGGCGCGCGAAGACCGAGCTCACCGCGGCGTTCCGGCTCAGGCAGCAGCTCGACGACGCGTTCCCCGAGGACGACGCGACACGGCGCGGCATGCTCGACGAGATCGTCAGCCGCTGCGCGGACGCCAACGGCCGCCTGGACGCGGTGTCCGCGGACTTCGACCGGCTGCGCGCACTCGAACAGACCGCCCCGCAGGCCGTGAACTCCGCCGAGATCACCTTCCGCGAGCTGGTCGGCCGCGTCTCCGCGGCGGAGACGGCCGTCGGGGCGCTGCGCGAGCGCTACGCGGAGTCGGCCGCGGCCCCGGCCGCCCAGGACGTCGAACGGGCGAAGGACCGGCTGGTCTTCACCACCTCCAGCCTGAACCGGGCGCGCCAGGCCGTGGACTCCGGGAACAACGCGGAGGCCGCCGTCTACGTCCGCGCCGCCGAGGGGGCGATCCAGCAGGTATCCACCCTCGTGGACGGTGTGGACCGGCGGAGCCGGGAACTGGCCGAGGCCGCGGCCGGCCTGCCCGGGGCGCTCACCGAGATGCAGACGGACCTGGCGGACGCCAAGGGGCTGCTGCGGGGGACGCCGGAGGGTGTGCCGACCGCGGATCTGCAGGGCCGGGTCGCCCGTGCGGAGGCGGTGGACACCGATGTACGGGGTGAGCTCGGCTCGGGGCCGTACGACCCCGTCGACGCGCTGCGCAGGGTCGAGGAGGCGGACGCCGCGCTGGACGAGGCGCTCGCCGGTGCCCGCGAGCAGGAGCACGGGGACCGCCGGGCGCGTTCCCTGCTGGACCAGTCCCTGCTCACCGCGGGGGCGTCGATCGGCGCCGCCGCGGACTACGTCACCACCAATCGCGGCGCGGTCGGCAGCCAGGCCCGCACCCGTCTCGCGGAGGCACAGCGTCGGTGGGAGCTGGCCCGGGAGCTGTCGGGGGCCGGGGACCCGCAGGGCGCCCTGACCCAGGCACAGGAGGCGGACGCGCTGGCGGCGCAGGCGCGGAGCCTGGCGGAGCAGGACGTGCGGAGCTACCGCGACCGCAGCGGCCCCGGAGGCACGCGCGGGGGCGGCGGGATGGGCGGCGCGGTGCTGGGCGGCATCATCCTCGGCGGCCTGCTGGGCGGGGGCGGCGGGCACGGCGGGGGCTTCGGCGGCGGATTCGGCGGGGGCGGGGGCGGATTCGGCGGCGGGCCGGGCAGCTTCGGCGGCGGGGGGACCCGGGGCCGGCGCGGTGGCGGAGGCCGCTTCTGACGGCGGCCGCGGCCCGCCCGGGCCGCGGGTCCGCGGTCCCGCGCACGGCCCGTCGCTCCACCGTTTCGCACCGGGCCCGTCGGTCTCGGTTTCGTACAAGGAGAGGTGCCATGACCAAGCAGACCGTCCTCGGCCGCGTCACTCAGCTGGCCCGGGCCAACATCAACGCTCTGATCGACCAGGCCGAGGATCCGCAGAAGATGCTCGACCAGCTGATCCGTGACTACACGGACAACATCGCGGAGGCCGAACAGGCGGTGGCCGCCACCATCGGCAACCTCCGTCTGATGGAGGAGGACCACCGGGAGGACGTCGACGCGGCGCGGGAGTGGGGCCAGAAGGCCCTCGCGGCCAGTCGCAAGGCCGATGAGCTGCGGGCCGCGGCGGCGGGGGCGGAGGCCGACACGTTCGACAACCTCGCCAAGGTGGCGCTCGGCCGGCAACTGCAGTCGGAGCAGGAGGCCAAGACGGCCGAGCCGACGATCGCGTCGCAGACGGTCGTCGTGGAGAAGCTGAAGACGGGTCTCGGCCAGATGAAGGAGAAGCTGACCCGGCTGAAGTCCAAGCGCGACGAGCTGGTCGCGCGCGACGCGTCGGCGCGCGCCCAGAACCGGATGATGGACGCGGTCAAGAGCATCGACGTCATGGACCCGACCAGTGAGCTCGGCCGTTTCGAGGACAAGGTACGGCGCGAGGAGGCGCGGGCGGTCGGCAAGCAGGAGCTGGCCGCGTCGTCCCTCGACGCGCAGTTCGAGCAGCTGGACAGCGTCGGGGACAGCGCGGAGATCGAGGCCCGTCTCGCCGCCCTCAAGTCGGCGTCGTGAGCGACGGCCCGCCCGGAGGCGGGAGCCCGCTCCCCGCGGGTGCCCGCCTCCGGTGCCGGGCCGCGGGTCCCCCGGCGCGTGCGTGTCTTCGGCGTACGCCGGTCAGTACATGCTCAGCAGCTGGTCCACGGAGAGTTCCGGGGCCGGCTCCCCGTCCGGCAGTGCCAGCTCGAACCACACCGTCTTGCCGCGCGGGGTGCGCCGCGATCCCCAGGCCGCGCTGAGCAGTCCGACCAGTTGCAGTCCGCGCCCGCCCTCGTCGGTGTCCCGTGCCCGCCGGCGCCGCGGCTGCACCAGACCCGCGTCCCACACCTCGCACACGAGGGTGCGGTCCCGCAGCAACCTCAGCCGTATCTCGCCCTCGCCGTAGCGCAGGGCGTTGGTGACGAGTTCGCTGACGAGCAGTTCGGTGGTGTCCACCAGATCGTCCAGGTCCCAGGCGCCGAGCTGTTCACGTGCCAGCTCACGGGCCCGGCCGACGGAGCGCGGTTCGCGCGGCAGCCGCCAGTCGCCCACCGCGTCCGTCTCCAGCCCCTGGATGCGCGCCATCAGCAGGGCGATGTCGTCCTCGCCGTGCCGGGTGTGAAGGGTCGTCAGGACGTGGTCGCAGACGTCCTCCAGCTGCTGCGACGGATCGGCGAGCGCCTGCCGGAAGGCCTGCAGGCCCTCGTCGAGGGGATGGTCCCGGGACTCCACGAGCCCGTCGGTGTAGAGAGCGAGGAGGGAGCCCTCCTGCAGCTCGATCTCCACCTCCTCGAAGGGCTCGCCGCCGACGCCCAGGGGCATGCCGGGCGGCACCTCAAGCAGCCGGGGCGGCTCGCCGGGCTCGGCCACCACGGGCGGCAGATGACCCGCGTTGGCGAAGGTGCACCGCCGGGTGACCGGGTCGTACACCGCGTACACACAGGTCGCCAGATACACCTCGGAGAGGTCGGCCTCGCGCGACTTGTGGGCGACGCGCGAGGGCCACTGGGCGCCGCCCCCCGCGCCGAAGCCGTCACTCCGCTCGCCACCGCCGGGGGTACCCAGGCCCCGCGCGACCTCGTCGAGGGCCGAGAGCACCTCGGCGGGTTCCAGGTCCAGGAGGGCCAGGGTGCGCACGGCGGTGCGCAGTTCGCCCATGGCGACGGCGGCCCGCAGCCCGCGGCCCATCACGTCACCGACGACCAGGGCCGTGCGGTGGCCCGGGAGCTCGATCACGTCGAACCAGTCGCCGCCGACCTCGGTGGCGGTGTTGCCGGGCAGGTACCGGCAGGCGATGTCGAGACCGGCCGCCTCTGGATCGCCGGGCGGCAGCAGGCTGCGCTGGAGGATCAGCGCCCGCTCGTGCTCCCGGCGGTAGAGGCGGGCGTTGTCGATGCACACGGCGGCGCGGGCGGCGAGCTCGGTGGCCAGGGCCCGGTCGCGTTCACCGAAGGGTTCGCTGCCCTTGGTACGGGAGAACTGCACCAGGCCGACGACCACGTCGTGCGCGACCATCGGCACCGCGAGGGTGGACTGGACGAAGCCGCGTTCGTCGCCGGGCACCGCCTCGACACGGCTGGTACGCAGGGCGACGGCACAGGGCGAGTGGAACGGGAAGCGGTGGACCGAGCCGAGCGCGGGCTCCCCGCCGTCCGCACCGGAGACCGCGCCCGCTTCCGCGCCGGGTCCGTCCGCCGTGCCGGGCAGGACCCCGGACGCGTCGGAGACCGCGCTGGCGTGGGCGACCCGGCGCAGCTCGGCCGAGCCGGTGCCGGACTCCTGGTGCCCGCCCCAGCTGGAGGGCGAGGCCTCCTCCCCGGTGAGCAGTCCCTGGTACAGGTCGACGGAGGCGATGTCGCAGAAGCCGGGCACGGCGACGTCGAGCAGTTCCCTGGCTGTGGTCTCCAGGTCCAGGGAGTTGCCGATGCGTGCGCTGGCCTCGTTGAGCAGGGCGAGATTGCGCCGCGCGCTGGCGGCCTCGCGGGCGGCGATGTGCCGTTGCGTGACGTCGGTGGCGAGCCCCGCGACACCGACGGGGCGACCGGATCCGCTGTGCACCCGGTAGAGGTTCATGGACCAGTGGCGGCGGCCGATGCCACCGGGAGGGACGCCGACAAGCTGCAGATCGGTGACGGAGTCGCCCGTCTCCAGGACGCGCCGCAGCGTGGCGGAGAGCCGTTCGGCCTCGGGCCTGGCCAGGTAGTCGTCGACGGTGCGTCCGCGGTGGTCGTCCGCCTCGCCGCCGAAGACCGTGGCGAACCGCTCGTTGGCCCGCACGACGGTGAAATCGGTGCCGAAGAGGACGAACCCGAAGGGAGATTGGCCGAATATCGCCTGCGAGGCCGCCAGATCGGTCTCGATGCGGCGCAGCGCGCGGACGTCCACGACGATGCAGAGCGCGGCCCGCTCGCCCGTCCCCGTGAGGCTGGGCATGACGTAGATCTCGGCGAGACCGCTCGCCCCGTTCTCGCCCGGCATGCGGAACGGGACCAGGCCCGTCCACTCCTTGCCGTCGAGGATCTCGCCGACACGCCTGTGGGCGCCGGGGCGCAGCTCGGCGGGCATGAATGCCTCGACCGGGTCCCTGCCCACCACCTCGTCGGAGGCCATGCCGAACAGGCCGGCGGCGCGCCGGCTCCACTGCTCGATCAACCCGTCCGCCCCGATCGAGAAGGAGGCGACCCTGATGTATTCGTAGATCGAGCCAGGCGGGCTGCTCTGCCACACGACGTCGCCCGCTGTCCCAGGTATCTCGCTCACGCGACCGTCCCCTCCAGCTCACACACCGGACCGGTCCTGCCCGCAGTATTCAGCACTACGAGCCATACCGGCACGGCGTTCACGATCACAGCACGGTCTCAGTCCCTTTCAGCCAGGACCTGCCCGACCTCCGGTGATCGCTGTGCGTCCCTCCCCTCTCCTAACCAGGCAGAGGGAGCTCGAACCACACCGTCTTGCCGCTCTTTCCGCGCCGGGTACCCCAGCGGCGCGCGGAACAAGCCACGAGCTGAAGTCCGCGCCCGCCCTCGTCCTCGGGTCCGGCCGCATGTTCGGTGGGCGCATCCGGAACCGGATCGGAGACTTCCACCAGCAGCCCCTGCCCGTCGTCCCGCGCACCGGACCCGTCGCCCCGGATGTGCGGCCGCACGATCCGGACCCCGATGGGGCCTGAGGCGTGGCGCAGCGAATTGGTCACCAGCTCACTGACGAGCAGTACGGCAACGTCCCCCAACCCGCCGTTGTACCCCCACTGGTGCAGTGCGTCACGGACCGCGTGCCTGGCGGTGCGCACGGAGCCCGGCGCCGCCGGAAAGCTCCACTCGGCACAGTCGCCGTCGGGGTCGGTCACGCCGATCACTTCCCAGGGTCGACAGCGGGGCACACCCGCCCTCAAGGGTCCAATCGGCACATACCCGATATGCGCTGCACTTTATCGCGCGGACGATCCGGTGGGGGCGTACGGGTGTACGCGCCCCGCACGAGGAGGTGGCCCGCGGTGTCGACGGAGGAAAGGGGCGCGGAGAGACGCCCCCCGGGCGAGCGGGCGGGGCAGGGCTCGGGCGGCGGCGCGCGGAAACCGCCCCGCGGGCGGGCGCGTGGAGACTCGCCGAGACCCTGCGGAGAGCGGCGGGAGCGCGCGCGACGGCCATGCGAAAGGCGGCGGGAGCGCGCGACGGCCATGCGAAAGGCGGCGGGAGCGCGCGACGGCCATGCGGAGGGCGCCGGGCGGAAGGCACCGGTCCGGCCTCCGTCAGGCGCCCCGCGTCCCGCGCAGGCGGCGCACGGCCTCGGCCACGGCGGGTCGGTCCTGGTCCAGCCAGTCGACGGTGTCCGCGTCCTCCGCGTCGAGCCAGCGCAGCTCGTCGTGGTCCTCCAGGGGGCTGGGCTCGCCGGACACCAGTCGGACCGTCCACACGCGCAGCACATAGCCGGGCTTCAGCGGCCACTCCCCCGGGATGCGCTCCAGCGGCTGCGCCTCCACGCCGAGTTCCTCGCGCAGCTCCCGCACGAGAGCCTGCTCGCCGCTCTCTCCCGGCTCCAGCTTGCCGCCCGGCAGCTCCCAGCGGCCGGCGAGCTCGGGCGGTGCGCTGCGCCGGGCGGCCAGGAGCCGCCCCCCGTCGAAGACGGCCCCTGCCACCACCACGGAATCACTCATGCGCCGGAGCGTAGCCGGTCGGCGCGCGCTCGCTACGGGCGCGCGCTCCGGCCGGAGCGTTCCACCCAGTAGAGCTGCTTGTGCCCGTGACGGTCCAGGCCGTCGGCGATCTTCTGTGCCTCGTCCTGCGTCGCATAACGGCCGACGCGATACCTGTTGCCGTTGTCGTCCTGTCTGATCACCAGCCAGGGGAGCACGGCACCGCTGTCGGTCATGCCGTTCCTCCCCAGCATTTCGCCCCTCTCCCCACTGGCGTGCACGCTTCTAAGGATCCCCAGGAAACCGCAGTACGCATATGCCCGAGCGTACGCCTGACCTTCACTCAGCGGATGCGAGTTTGCACAAAGAGACACCTATCCGGCCACACCGATGGGGGCGCACTCGGTCGAATGCGCCCCCAGCTCCTCGGGGTCAGCCCGCCGGAGCAGTCGGTGTTCGCACCGTCGGCATCGGCAGTGCCACCGGTCCGGCACCGGCCTCCTTGCGGCACACGTCACCGCACTCCGCGTCCAGCGAGCAGCACAGCGAGCAGATGGGGCCGGACCGGACCGGGCAGTCCGCGATGTCCGGCAGCTCGTAGTCGGTCTCGCACACCGCGCAGGTGTGCGTGGCGGTGATGTCGGCGATCTCGACGCCCGGGCCGTTCACCGGGTTCGGCCGGGCCAGGTAGTACTTCCCCTTCGTGAGCCAGGCGATCAACGGGCACAGGACGAGGGAGAGTCCGGCCGCGATGAAGGTGGAGAACGCTTCGGCGTACCGGCCGAACAGCCCGAAGAAGGCGAGGATCGAGACGGTGGAGGCGATCACCATCGCCCCGAAGCCCGCCGGGTTGACCGCGTGGAGGTAGGCCCGCTTGAACTCGATGTAGCGGGGGCTCAGCCCGATGCGCTTGTTGATGACCAGGTCGGCGGCGACGGCCACGATCCAGGCGATGCCCACGTTGGAGTAGAAGCCCAGCAGTTTGTTGAGGGCCGCGAACATGTTCATCTCCATCAGCGTCAGCGCGATGGCGAGGTTGAGGAAGATGTACCAGACCCGGCCGGGGTGCCTGTGCGTGATCCGGGAGAAGAAGTTCGACCAGGACAGGGAGCCGCTGTAGGCGTTGGTCACGTTGATCTTGATCTGGGACACGATCACGAACACGGCCGCCGCGGGGAGCGCGAAGGAGCCGAGCCACGGTTTCAGCGCCTCGACCTGCGGCGCGATCGGTTCCAGGGCGTGCGTGGTGCCGACCGCCTCCAGCGCCACGAAGGCCAGGAACGCTCCGCCGATCTGCTTCGCGGCCCCGATGACGACCCATCCGGGTCCGGCGGCGAGGACGGCGAGATTCCACCGTCGCTTGCCGGCCTCGGTCCTGGCCGGCATGAAGCGCAGGTAGTCCGCCTGCTCGCCGATCTGCGCGATGAGCGACAGCGCGACGCCCGTGCCCAGCCCGAAGGCGATCCAGGAGAACCCGGAGCCGGCCCCCTCCGTGCCGCCGAAGGAGCCGAACGCCCCCCAGGCGTCCGGGGCCTCGAAGGCGAGCACCACGAACGGCAGCACCATGCCGACGATCCACACCGGCTGTGTCCACGCCTGCACCTTGGCCAGCGCGCCCATGCCCCGGAAGACGACGGGGATCACGATCAGCGTCGTGATCAGATACCCGGCCTCGACGGGCAGCCCCACGGCCTGGTGCATGGCCTGCGCCATGATCGAGCCTTCGAGCGCGAAGAAGATGAAGGTGAAGGACGCGTAGATCAGCGAGGTCAGGGTCGAGCCGAAGTAGCCGAAACCGGCACCGCGGGTGACCAGGTCCATGTCCAGGCCGTACGTCGCACAGGCCCGGGCGATGGGTATGCCGGTGAGGAAGATGATCGCCGCCGCGGCCAGGATCGAGGCCAACCCGCTGGTGAAGCCGTAGGTGAAGACGATCGAGGCACCGATCGCGAAGTCGGCGAGATACGCGATCCCGCCGAGGGCCGTCCCCGCGACCGTGGAGGGCGACCAGCGCCTGAAGGAGTGCGGCGCGTAGCGGAGGGAGTAGTCCTCACGGCTCTCGTCTGCCGCGAGCCTGGCGTAACTGCGCCTCGGCTCGTGGGGTCCGTCCGGCGGGGCCGGCTGTGGCGCCTCGCCCGTCGTGGGCGTTGCGATGTCCGTCATCGGTGACTTCCCGTTCGTCGGTCCGGTGTGCGGGTGACGAACGGGAAGGTAGGAGCCGGACATGACAAGTCATCACGGCGAGGCGTTGCCCGCCGGTTAAGAGCGGCGCGGGTGCGTTAACTCCGGATCACGGGCGGCGGACAGCCCGTCGCTCCCAGCGGTCGCCGCCGGCGCCCCTCCCGTCACTTGACCGGCAGATGGTAGGCGATCCGGTACCGGTCGGCGGGGACCACCACGTCGGCCGTCTCCACCGCGAGCCCCGAGGCGTAGTACGTCCGCCCGATGACCATCACCACATGGCCGGGCACCCCGCCGAGCGCCAGGAGCTCCTCGGCCAGGCCGGGACGGGCACCGACCTCCTCGGCGACGTTGTCCACGACGACGTCGATGGCCGCCATCCGGTCGACCACACCGCAGCCGCCCAACGGCCCCTCCTCAGGCAGCATCACGGGCGTGCGCCCCGTGACGGCGAGGGGCTCCCATGACGTGGACAGCATCACCGGCTCGCCCGCCTCCCGGAAGACGTACCTCGTGCGCATCACCCGGTCGCCCTGCTCGATGCCGAGCCGCTCGGCGACCTCGGGGCTCGCCTCCTCCTGCTCGCTGCGGGACTCCCAGGTCCCGCGCGCCCCCTCCGCCGTCTGTTCCTGGCGGTACGGGCTGGCTCCCGCACCGTGGCGGTAGCCGGAGCGCGCGATCCGTCGCGGCACCGGCCGCTCGCGCACATACGTCCCCGAGCCCGAGCGGCCCTCCACGAGCCCCTCGGCCATCAGCACCTTGCGCGCCTCCAGCGCGACGGTGTCCGAGACCCCGTACTCCTCGCGGATGCGCGCCTGCGACGGCAGGCGGGTATGGGGCGGCAGCGCGCCGTTGACGATCTTCTCCCTGAGATCGCTCGCCACGCGCAGGTAGGCGGGCTGCTCACCGAAAGGCACAAGCCACTCCCAACAGGTTGACAGACAGCAACAGCGTGGCAACCGTGGGTTGGGAACCGCAAGCACGGGCCAGAGTTTCACTCGAAGTGATGATTCGACGCCGACCTGCGCATACCCGGTTCAGGCCTGCCCGGACCCTTGACCGTTTTTGGTCCAGACCAATACCTTCCTGTGCACAGCACGGCTCCCGCTGCCCTCCGGCACCGGAACACCCGGGCCCGCGCCCGGACCCCATCCCGGCACACGCACAGGAACGAGCCCCATGCGTCGAAGAACCCTGACCGGACTGACCACCGCGGCCTGCGCCCTCGCCCTCCTGACCGGACTCGCCCCCGCGGCGAGTGCCGGAGGCAGCGGCCACGACCGCGGCACCGGCCACCACGAGCGCGCGTACCGCAGCGTCGGCTACTTCACCCAATGGGGTGTCTACGGCCGCGACTTCCAGGTCAAGGACCTGGACACCAGCGGCACCGCGGCCCGGCTCACCCACATCAACTACGCCTTCGGCAACGTCAGCCCGGAGGGCAAGTGCTTCACCGGCAACGTGCCCGGCGAGGCGGACGCCTGGGCGGACTACGCCCGTCCGCTGGACGACGCCGGTTCGGTGGACGGCGTCGGCGACACCGGGGACCAGCCGCTCGCGGGCAACTTCAACCAGCTCCGCGAGCTCAAGGCCGCCCACCCCGGCCTCAAGGTGATGATCTCCCTCGGCGGCTGGAGCTGGTCCACCCACTTCTCGGACGCCGCGCGCACCGCGGCCTCGCGCAGGGCGCTCGTCTCCTCGTGCATCGACCTGTACATCAAGGGCAACCTGCCCGTCGACGGAACGCGCGGCGGCGAGGGTGCGGCCGCGGGCCTCTTCGACGGCATCGACCTCGACTGGGAGTGGCCCGGCTCGGCAGGCGACACGGACACGGTCTACCGCCCCGAGGACAAGCGGAACTTCACCGCCCTGGTGCACGAGTTCCGCACCCAGCTCGACGCCTACGCGAAGAGCGGCCGCGAGGGGAAGGGCAAGCCGAAGCACTACGAGCTCTCCGCCTTCGTCCCCACCGCGCCCGCCAAGATCGACGCCGGTTTCGACGTGCCGCGCATCATGCGGGACTTCGACTTCGTCAACCTCCAGGGTTACGACTTCCACGTCTCCGGCGAGGCCACGACGGCCCAGCAGTCCGCGCTCCGCGCACCGGGCGACTTCAGCGTCGACCAGACGGTCCGCGACTGGCTCAGGCGCGGTGCGCCGGCCCGCAAACTCGTGATGGGCATGCCGTTCTACGGCCAGGGCTGGACCGGTGTCA
Organism: Streptomyces sp. NPDC001822; assembly: GCF_042892135.1. NCBI lineage: Bacteria > Bacillati > Actinomycetota > Actinomycetes > Kitasatosporales > Streptomycetaceae > Streptomyces > Streptomyces sp. NPDC001822. The sequence continues at coordinate 741,990 of NZ_JBIATW010000002.1, read as the reverse complement.
CCGGCGGCGGCGACGGCCTCGGACAGCCCGCGGCCGGACCCGCGCCCGCCACCTGGGCCGCGGGGTACGAGGACTACAAGGCCCTGAAGAAACTGGCCGAATCCGGCGCGTACAAGGTGCACCGGGACGTCAGGAACGGCCACGCCTGGCTGTTCGACGGCACGACCCTGTGGACCTACGACGACCCGCAGGTACTGCGCGCCAAGACCTCGTACATCCGCGAACGCGGGCTCGGCGGGGCCATGTTCTGGTCGCTGGACGGCGACACGGACGACGGGGAACTGATGGCCGCGGTCGCCCGCGGTCTCGGACGCCGCTGACGGACACGGCGGGTGAGGAGCGCACCGGGCGGCCGTCCCGTGGCTCCTCACCCGTGAGGGGCGCACCTGGACCGGCCGTCCCGTGCGCTCCTCGCCCGCGCCGGCCGGCTCACGGACGCCGCCCGGCCGTAGATTCGTCCCATGGCCGACATCCGCATGCCCACGGCGACGTACATCTGCCCACAGGACGGGACGCGGGCCGGTGCCACGTCACCGGCGTGGTGCTGCCCGGTCTGCCGGGGCCCCTGGGATCTGGAGACCGCCCCGCGGGCCCCGGTGGCGCTCGACGCGCTGGCCGGGCGCGTCAACTCGCTGTGGCGCTACGCGGAGGCCCTTCCGCTCGACGGCGCGGCCGTCTCCCTCGGCGAGGGCCGTACCCCGCTCGTCGCCCTGACGGAGGACGTCTCGGCCAAACTCGACTTCCTGATGCCGACGCTCTCCTTCAAGGACCGCGGCGCCGTGATGCTGGCCGAACTGGCCCGCAGGCTCTCCCCGGACCACGTCGTCGCGGACAGCAGCGGCAACGCCGGCACGGCCGTCGCCGCCTACTGCGCCCGGGCGGGCCTGCCCTGCACCGTCTACGTCCCCGAGGGGACCTCCCCGAAGAAGACCGAGCAGATCCGGGCGCACGGCGCACGCCTGGAGACCGTACCGGGAGGCCGCGAGGCGACGGCGGCCGCGGCCCGCGCCGCGGCGGACACGCCCGGCACCTTCTACGCCTCGCACGTCTTCAACCCGTACTTCCTGCACGGCACCAAGACGTACGTCTACGAGATCTGGGAGGACCTCGGCGGCACCCTGCCCGACGCCATCGCCGTGCCCGTGGGCAACGGCACCCTGCTCCTGGGAGCGGCGCTCGCCACCGCGGAACTCCTCGCCCACGGCCTGATCGACCGCCGCCCGGCCCTGATCGCCGTACAGGCCGAAGCGGTGTCCCCGCTGGCCGCCGCCTTCCACGCCGGGGACGAGGACCTGCCGGACACCGCCGCCCCGGTCCCGCCCACGCTCGCCGAGGGGATCGCCATCCCGCGCCCGCCGCGCGCACGGCAGATCCTCGCGGCCGTCCGGGAGTCCGGCGGGACCTTCCTCACGGTGTCGGAGGACCGCATCCGCGCGGCACAACGGGACCTGGCGGCACGGGGTTTCTTCGTGGAGACCACGGGAGTGGCGTGCTGGGCGGCCGTCGGGGGCCGGCCGGGCCGGAGCGTGGTCGTACCGCTCTGCGGGGCCGGTCTCAAGACGGGCCTCGCACCCTGACCGGTCTCAGTCCGTCCAGTACGTGTCGTGCTTGATGAAGAACTCCGCCCGCTGCTTCTCCGGCCAGTCCGAGACCTGCCCCACCTTCTCGAAGTACTCCTCACGGGGCGCTCCCGGGGTGAAGAGCAGGAGCATGGACGCGGGCTCGTCGGAGTCGTTGCGGAAGGCGTGCAGGCCGCCCTGGGGGACGTACAGGAAGTCGCCCTCCCCGGTGTCGGTCCAGCGTTCGCCGTCGTAGATCCGGACCGTCCCGCCGAGGATGTAGAAGGACTCCGAGATCGACCGGTGGAAGTGCGTCGCGGGACCGCCCGCCCGGGGGCCCATGGTGATCCGGTAGAGGCCGAACTCGCCGTGCGTCGATCCGCCGGTGGCCAGGTAGTCGGTGCTGCCGCCGCTTCGGGTCAGCAGGTTCGGGGTGCTGTCCGCCGGGCGGTAGACCGCGGTGATCTCGCCCTCGCCGCCGGCGTAGACGGGTTCCGGATACGACATGCCGTTCTCCTGTCCTGGTGCCGGTGCCGCCCGCCGCGTGCGCGGGCCCGCGGGCCCCGCCCCGCCTCCGCCTGCCGGCAGGTCCACGTGGGCCCCGCCACCGCTCCGTGACCGGCGCGCGACACCCCGTGCGGGGACATCGGGCGTCTCTCTCACCACCGTACGACGGTCCCGCCGTCCGGGTGGGCGGGGGCCCAAGGTCGCCGCACGGCGCCGTGACGTTCCGCGGAGAGGGAACGGAGACCTCCGCTGCGTAGCGTCCCCGGCAGAGCAGCGCGTCCTCCGCCCGTGCCGCGACGCCGTCATGGCGCGGCTCCGGGCCGGGCCGGCCGCCGCCCATTGCCGAGAAAGGGATCGACATTGGACGAGAAGGTCCTCGACGCCCAGACGTGGGTCAACGCGACCTACGGAAGCGTCTCCGGATACGTACGGTGCCCCGAGGACGGCCGCACAGGCTGGTCCACCATGAACGCCCTCGTGATGGGCCTCCAGCACGAACTGGGCATCAGCCCGGTCGTCGCCAGCTTCGGCCCGACCACGATGTCCAGGCTGCAGGCCCTGGGTGACATCGGCTTCGGCTGGGACAAGAACACCAACATCGTCCGCATCATCCAGCACGGCCTGTTCTGCAAGGGCTACTGGGGGGCCAACGGCTACGGCGGCTACGGCGCCGTGACCACCGAGGCGGTCAAGAGCCTTCTCGTCGACATGGGCCTGCCCGACGGGGGCACCGGCACCGCCGGCGGTGTCACCACCCCGAAGATCTTCAAGTGCATCCTGAACATGGACGCGTACACGAAGGTCAGCGGCGGCACGGACGACATCCGCTCGATCCAGCGCTGGCTCAACGGCAACTACTGGACCAGGGACGCCTACAGCATCGGCCCCTGCGACGGGATCTACTCCCGCGACGTGCAGAAGTCCATGATGATCGCGATCCAGTACGAACTCGGGATCGCCGCCCCGAACGGGAACTTCGGTCCGGCCACCCAGGCCGGGCTGCAGACCAAGAACCTCGGCGAGGGCAGTTCCGGCCTGTGGGTGCAGCTGTTCTCCGCCGCCTGCGTGTTCAACTCCCCCGTCCCCACGGGAACGAGCGAGACGGGCACCCCCACCACGTGGCGCAGCAGCTACGACTCCAAGCTCCGCGAGTGGGTCGAGATCTTCCAGCGCTTCTGCAAGCTGGACGTCAACGGGCGTTCGGACTACCGGACATGGGCGCAGCTCCTGGTCTCCATGGGCGACCCCGACCGCCCCGCCACGGGCTCCGACACCCGGTTCGAGATCACCGCCTCCCGCGCCCAGTGGCTGCGCAACAACGGCTACGAGGTCGTGGGCCGCTATCTGTACGACCCGCCGGGCTCGACCCTGGACAAGGAGATCAAGCCGGGCGAGCTGAACACGATGTTCAGCAACGGGCTGAAGGTCTTCCCGATCTACCAGGACAACGCCCGCCAGCTCTCGGACTTCACCTACAGCCAGGGCTACCAGCACGCCCTCAACGCCCACAACCTGGCCTCCGGTTACGGCTTCAACCGCGGGACCGTCATCTACTTCGCGGTGGACTACGACGCCACCCGCGACGAGATCGACGCGGCGATCGTGCCGTACTTCCACGGAGTGGCCGCCGGCCTGGCCTACAACGGCAGGCGCTACGTGCACGGCGTGTACGGCTCGCGGAACGTGTGCACCGTCGTCAGCCGGCAGACCGGGGCCCGCTACTCGTTCGTCTCGGGCATGTCATGGGGCTTCTCCGGCAACCTCGGCTTCCCGATCCCCGCGAACTGGTCGTTCAACCAGATCAAGGAGTTCAAGGTCACCAACGGGTCGGACACCTTCGACCTCGACCGTGACGTGATCTCCGGCATCGACCCCGGCCAGAACAGTGTGAACAAGCCGTCGGGCCCGGCGGACGGCTTCATCGACTACGTCCAGCGCCTGTACGACCACGCCGTGGCCTACCCGGGCGAGGGCGACCCGAACCAGCTGGTCATGGAGTACATCCGGCACAAGGCGTACGGCGGCGGCGACTGGGACTTCCTGATCGGGTCGTACAACTCGGAGTTCGTCGACTACGCCAACGGAAAAGGCATGTCGGTGATGACCGACTTCACCGACCCGTACACGGCGTACGAACTCGGCGCCGAGCATCTCATGGCGTCCGCCAACGGGCACTTCGTCTCCTGGATGCCGTCCAACCCGCGTTCGGTGAACGCGGGCGACGTCGCGGGCTGGGGCGGCGACCTGCTGACCCTCTACGTCGACTGGCGCCGGGCCTCGGACCAGTACCCCGACGGCCGCAACTTCGTGCAGCTGAAGATGGCCAAGGTCGGGGTCGCGTCCAGCTTCGGCTACAACGACCTGATCGAGGACGCGGACGCCTGGCTGCTGGCCAAGGCGGTCCGTGACGGGAAGACGATCGTCCAGGCCGTCCGCGACCTCTACAACGGGGGCGGTGGCCTGACACGCTTCAGCCGCTACTGGAGCGGGCGGTTCAGCGGCAACGCGGAGGACGCCAAGTTCCTCGCCCACAACATCCTCACCGCGGCCGACGACGCCAAGGTCATCGCCGCCCAGATCGGGCTCGTGACCGTACGGGGCGGGATCAAGACGCTGCCCGCGATGCTCGGGTACGACGACCTGGAGCCCTTCGAGCAGGGCTTCGTCGACGTGATGCTGGCCCGCACGGGAACCGAACGGCGCCTGCGTGCCACCTATGAAGCGAACCACGCGAAGTACCTGAAGGCCGCCGGGAGCCGCGCGGCCCGCGAATGAACGAAGGGACCACCCCGTAAGTGAACGCCGTCTCGGCACTGGCCGCCATCGCACTCCCCCCACTCGTCCTGGCCGTGTTCGTGCTGAGCGTCTGGAAAACCGCGCGCGGTCTCACCACCCGCCGTTGGGAACGCCCCGGTTGGTGGGCGTTCCCGGCGGTGGTGCTGACCGGGCTCGGCTGCGTCGTCTGGTTCACCGGGGTCTTCTCCGGCGGTCTCGACGTCCGGGAGGCCTGCGCCTCCCGGGGAGCGGGCTACGACGACGCCTACCGGTCGGAGTCCTGGCGCGAGCCGTCCCGGTGGTTCCCCCTGCACAACAAGTGCAACGCCGGATTCGACCTGGTCCCCGCCTGGGTCAACCCCACTCTCGTCGCCATCGCGCTGCTGCTCGTCGGCTGTGCCGCGGGCGCCGTCGCGACGGCGGTCATCGGAAGGAAGAAGCGTGAGAAACAAGATTGACCGACGCGGTGTGCTCCTCGCGGGCGCCGCGATAGGAGCCACCACGGCCCTGGCCGGCCTGCCCGGCACCGCGTACGCCGCCCCGGCCGTCCCGTCGGCCGCCGGCGCTCCCACCGGCCGGCGCTGGGCGGGTGCGAAGTCCGCGAACGGCTGGCCCGTCCTCGACGAGGCGGAGCTCTTCACGATCGAGGGCTCCGGGCGGTCCGTGCGTCTCGCGGGCGGTGACGCGGCGGTGATCCTGCTGCACGTGGCCCGCCGCTTCCACTACGAGATCGACCAGCTCCGCGAGGGCGACGTCACGGGCCACCGGACGGCGCGCACCGTGGCCGAGGACTACGAGTCCAACTACCTGTCGGGCACCGCCCTGGCGATCCGTCCGCTCGCCTACCCGGCAGGCGTCAAGGGCGGCCTCTACCCGCACGAACTCGTCGTGGTGCGGGACATCCTCGCCGAGCTTGACGGTGCGGTCGTATGGGGCGGCGACCTCGCCACCCCGAAGGAGTCCCACTTCGAGCTCGCGCACAAGCCGGGCCACCCCAAGGTGAAGGGCGTGGCCCGCACCATTCGCGGATGGCAGGCGGGCCCCGGCGACGCGGGCGCGGGCACGGTCGACGCCTTCGACCCGAAACGCCGCAGCAGGGCCGAGGCGTTCGCGCGCAGGGCGGCGTAACCCCGGACGTGGTCCGCGCGGACGGCGGGGCTCCCCTGCCGTCCACGCGGACCAGGGCTGCCTGGTTCCCTTCCGATGCGCACCGGAAGGCCGCAGGCGTCGTGCCGGGTTGTCAGTGCCACCTGCTTCCATGACGACATGAGCACTGTGCACGAGACCGCCGCCCTCCTGCCCGATCCCGACGAGCTCCGTCTCCATCTGCGCGCGCTGGCCGTTCTGGACGCCGCTCTCGGCGACGATCCGGCCTTCTGCTGCTACACCTTCGACGCCGCCTGGGGCCCCGGCGAGGAGGCGGCCCTGATGGACAACGGCTCGGGGGACGACTTCTCCGTCCTCTTCACCCCGGACGGTGTGCTCATACGCGGCTTCGACCACGAGTCGCAGATGAGCCCGTACGGGTCGGACGACGAGGAGGTCTGGCCCGGAGTCATCGACGACGTGCCCGCCGCACTGCGCCCGATCCTGGACGAACCCGCCTTTCGCGAGGAGGGCTCCGACGTCCCTCGTGTCACCGCCTGTCTGTGGCGGGAGACCGGCGACACGGCCTGGCGTACCGGCTCGGGGATCTGCTTCCCGCCCGGCAGCGAGGACCCGGACGGCTCCGGTCACCTCTTCCATCTCCTCACGGACCGCTCCCCCGAGGCGGTCCAGGCGTACTTGGAGGACTACTACGAGCGTCCTGTCCCGCTCGAAGCCGTCCGTCACGTCCTCGCCGGACATGCCCTCACCCCTGCGATCAGCGCGGCCCTCGACCCGGCCGCCCTCTCGGACGACGCCCTGCTCCGCAGGATCGCCGCGCATCCCGAGGTCTCTTCCTACCTGGCCTGCCACGGCGAGTTCGACCTCGCCCGCACCGACCCGATCGAGTCGATCGCCCTGCCCAACGGCCTCATGGCGGAGCCCGTCGCCGGATGCAACGCGGGAGGCACCCACTACCTCTGCGGCCCGGCGTTCCCCGGCCACCCGCGCCCGGTCCTCTACACCGACTCCGAGGGCCAGGCCGCACTGATCGCCGATTCGCTCGCCGACGCCCTGACCCTCGCCATCACCCTCCCGTCCTGGCCGGACGCCCTGGCCGGCTTCCGCCCCCCGGTCCTCGGCTCCGACTACCTGGAGGACCACCCGGACCACCCAGCCGTACGCGACCGTCTTCTCGCCGCCCTGGGGCTTCCACCGGTAGGCGACCAGGAAGTGCTGATGCGTCTCCTCACCACGGCCGCCCGCACCGTCCCCGACGGCTTCCTCCCGTACGTTCCCGGCGAGGAGGACTGCTCCTTCCAGCCGATGCTCGAACCGCCGGGCGGCCCGAGCCCTTCGACCCCGGAACCGAGGTGAGAAGTCAGCACGCCTCACGAGCACGGCAGGTGACCTCATGCCGTGCCCGTACCCGTGCCCGTGCCCGTGCCCGTGCCCTGAGGAGATCGGCCACGGCAGCCTGTGCGCCACCAAGGCTGACCGACGGCGCTGCAATGATCGGCATCACTTCGCCCTGGACGGCCTCGCCGAGATCGTGGCCTCCTACGAAGCCGAGCACGCGCCACTGAGCGAAGCCGAAGCCCAGGCCGCGCAGAGCGAACTGTTCGGTGACGCACCGGCGCCCTGCGCATCGAACGACAACACCGTACGAAGGAGCCTGCGGCCGTGTCCCTGGTGCTCGGCTCCCGGGCGCTGTCGCCGCTGCGTGAGTCCGCCGGTGATCAACGGCGCAGCACCCCCCTCGCAGGGCCTGCACTCACTAGGGTTGGTTCATGACCGCACTGCCCGACTGGATGCGCCCGCCTCGCGCGGAAGGCTGGTTCGCAGAGGATCTGGACCTCCTGCCCGAGGCACCCCGCCACACGGAGCTGATCGATGGAGCCCTCGTCTTCGCGATGTCGCCCCAGAGGTGGTGGCACGGCCACCTCGTCACCATGTTCACGGTCGCGCTCATGGAACAGGTGCCCGCCGATACCAGGGTCAGCCGCGAGATGACCATCAAGCTGGACCCTCGCAACCGCCACGAACCGGACCTGCTGGTGACAACGGCCGATTTCGACGGTGACCGCACCTGGTTCGCACCGGAGGAAGTCCGGCTCGTCATCGAGGTCGTCTCACCCGAGTCCGCCCATCGCGATCGCACGGTGAAGCTTCGCAAATACGCCGAGGCGGGCATCCCGCACTACTGGTGCATCGAGGACGAGGAAGGGGCGCCCGTCGTCCACGTCTACGAGCTCGACGAACCCACTGGCGCCTACGCGCCCGCCGGGATCTTCCGTGGCACCCTCCAGCGCCCGGTGCCCTTCGAGATCAGCCTTGAGCTCGACAGGCTGACGCCGCCGCGCAGCAGCTGAAAGGCCGGCACGGAGCTACGGGACTTCGACGTTGGGTTGCGTTGGCTCCCGACGGCTTGGCTCCCGACGGCCGTTTACGGGGGTCCTGCGGACTGGCTGCGGACTGGCCGGGCATCCCCGAGGCAGAGAAATCCATGGCACCTCGGCGGGACTTGCAACGAGACTGCGCGGGTGAGCGACTCTTACCCCTGCCCCTGCTGCGGGCACCGCGTGCTGGGCGAGATGCCCGGCTCGTACGAGATCTGCCCCGTCTGCTTCTGGGAGGACGACGGGGTCCAGTCCCGCTGGCCGACCATGGCAGGCGGGGCGAACAAGGTTTCCCTGGCCGAGGCCCAACGGAACTACCGAAACTTCGGCGCCTGCGATGAGCACGGCCGCCGGTTCGTCCGCCCGCCGGCCGAGGACTGCGCCCCGTGGCCCGACGACCGCTCGGTGCTCTGCTGGTGGCTGCCCACCTTTTGGCGCCGGAACCACTCCGCGTAATGACCTCCCGCATCGAGACACTCGTCCAGCAGCTCGACGGCAAGGCCGACGCGTCCTACGACGCCCGCGCGGAGCTGATCTGGATCGGCGCCGACGCCATACCCGCCGTCATCGTCGGCCTGTCTTCCCTCGGCGGCATCGGTCAGCTGACCGCCATCGAGGTCTTCGAGGAGGTGGGCGATCCCCGTTGCGGCCCCGCTCTCATCGGACTGCTGGAGAGCGACAACCCGACCGTCCGCGAACGGGCGGCCATGGCCCTGGCGAGCCTGGAGATCGACGGGGCCATCGAGCCCCTGCGCCACGCCTATCGCGCCTGCCTGGAAACGGGCGACCTCTCCGGACTGGACCGAGTCTGTCGGCATCCGCTGTGCCCTGACCGAACTCGGCGCACGCACCCCCGTCGTCCCGCCGCTCACCGTGCGCCTACGACCCACCACTGCGGACAATGCCCCCGGCTGGCCTTCAGCCCACTTCACCGAGCTCATCAACGACCTGGCCGACCACGCCCAGGTGATCCTCTACTCCCAGTTCTGGCGAGTGGACGCCGGCGGCACATACGGCGTCTCCGGCCCCGCCCTGGACTGGGAACTCGACTGGACCGCGCCCTGGGAGCACCTGGTCGAGGAGTCCCGCACCTGGTCCCTGCTGGAAGCCTCAGAAGCCCCCACCGGCAGCAACATCTTCGTCGCCCCCACCTGGATCGACCGTACCGACCTGCACCCGGAGAGGTGACCGATGACGTCCCAGCACCCCGAGGAATTCGGCTACGGCCACGTGGTCGAGAGCTACGTGACGAGGATGTACGGCGGCCTCCCGCGCTATCTCGTACTGAATGGCGGGCGGTTCCTGGGCCCCCGATGGTGGCACACCACCCGCTTCACCCGACACCTACTGAACGACGCCGCCTCGATCACCGACGAGGAACTGGAAGCTCTCCTCGGGTACGAATGGCGCTCGCGCCTCACCGCCGCCTGGCTGATCGGCGTCGACCGCCGTGAACGGTTCCGGGCACGCATCGGCGACCTGCTCCTGGCCAGCGAGGTCTGCTACTCCGGCGGTGCCTACTGCTTCGCCCTGGCCCGCTTCGGCTCGCACGCGGACGCCGAGATCCTCACCGCTTACCTCGACTGCTACCTCCCCCGCGCCGACCTCCACTACGACCAGCCAGCCGCCCTGGGCGCCCTCCTCCGCCTCGATGCCCTCCTCGGCACCCACCACGCCGACCGCTTCACGGAGCCCGACGGCCTCTGGGACGAGTGGGTCAAGGGCATGGGACGCCTCGGCTACCCCAGCCACACCCCCGCCGACCAGCGCCGCTGGACTGACCTCCAATGCGACTTCGCCAACGGCTGGCGACGTCTGTAGGCCGCGGCGCAATCACCGGATCCAGGTCCTCAGAGCTCGTGACACGATCTTGCTGAAACGGGCCTGGTAGGCCGTGACCGGTGTGATGATTCGGCCGTTCGTGAGGGTGTGGGTACTCGACCGTGGATCGTGGACGATGAGTTGTGGGCGTTGATCGAGCCGTTGCTGCCGCCGCGGCCGGAGCGGTCTCCGGGGCCGCGGCCGGTGTCGGATCGGCTCTGTCTCCAGGGCATCCTGTTCGTCCTGTACGACGACATAGCCTGGCAACTCCTGCCGCTGGAGCTGGGGTTCGGCTCGGGGCAGACGTGCTGGCGGCGGCTGGACCGGTGGCAGAAAGCGGGAGTCTTCGACCGGCTGCACCAGCTCCTGCTCGCGAAGCTGAATGCGGCCGGCGAACTCGACTGGGGGGCGCCGACACTGGTCCGTCGCCGGTCGACCGGCGGAAGACGGGCAGCAAACACCACCTGATCTGCGACGGACGCGGGACCCCGCTCAAGGTCATCACGACGGCGGCCAACGTCAACGACGTCACCCAGACCCTCGCCCTCATCGACGGAGTCCCGCCCGTCGCGGGCCGCCGAGGCTGGCCCCGCCGAAGGCCCGAAGCCCTGCTCGGCCCGCTGGGAGCGCCGCACCGAACTCCACGACGCCTTCGTCTCCCTGACCTACAGCCTCATCTGCTGGAGACGCCTCAAGAAAGCCAGTTCATGAACGTGTTACGAGCTCTACGGACCCCGCTCCTACTGAGCCGGACCAAGGGAAGTCACACCGCCACGAGCCGGACCCGCTCACCGCACAGCTTGGCCATGTCGTCAATATCGGAAGTCAGCATGACCACGGGGCGGTGCTGTCGCAGCGCGGCCTCGGCGACGGCCGCATCGATCGCGTACTTGTGTCCGTGCAACCCGGCATTCATCAGCAACTTCGAGGCCGCCCTCGCCTCCTCGTCACCGACCGGAACGACCCGCAGCCCGGAAAGCACCCAGTTCAGGCGTGACTTCTTCGTACGGGCGTGGACGGCTTCGATGATAGTGAGCGCACTGATCACGACCTCCATGCCGCGAGCGCGCCTCAGCGATCAGAGCCACCACCTGCTCGTCATCGGCGAACAGCTTCGAGAGCCCCTCGCTGTCGAGCACCAGCGTCCCCTCGTGACTCAGCCTGCGGCGGGCCACTCGGCCTCCTCGGCGAACACCTCGTCGAAGACCTGCCGCGCCCGCTGCCGGGCCGACTCGGAGACCGGCCCCTTGCGGCTCTCGTAGTCCGCCAAGTACTCATCCAGAACCTGGCCACGCAGCTCACGCTCGACCGCCTCGGCGATGAACGCGGAGAACTCCCGCTTGCCCACCCGAGCCCGGATCGCCTCCGCGGTCCCCTCCGGCAGCGACAAGCTCACCCGCGTCGCAGGCCCTTCCCCGATGCTGTACGTCGCCTCACCCATGCCCCGATTGTGTCAAACGAGTAGGAAAAGCGCCACGTCCGCACTACCTTCACAGCTCGGTCAGCGCCCCGCTCAGCAAATCCCAGCACGGGAAAAAAACAAAGGGTCCGACTCCGAAGAGTCGGACCCCATCTGACCTGCACGTTTGCCGGATCAGCGACGTGGTGTCACGTCACCCGTCACCCGTTGAAGCGGAATGTCTGCCCACTAACCCTGACCTGCGGCGGAGTCGCATGCAGCGCTCTGACCAGGCATTTGTCCGTTGGCGTGCGTTGGGTTCCGACGGTCGCTTGTGGGTGTCCTGCGGACTCTGTGCGGACTGCGGACACGGCCGTGTCCGCACAGTGAAAGCGTGGCCCCGGACCCAAGAGCGACACTCTCCATGCGCTCTCCGGAAAGATGCTGCCACGAGACCGACGACGTGGCACGTCACGGATAACGCACAGTTCGCCGGCGGCCCCGTTTGCCACCTGTGCGATGGCCAGTTTCCGGAGTGAGTAGCGACGCCGTAGCGCACCCAATGGCGGCCAGTCAGCTATGGCCGCCAAGGTGACTCGACTCACGACGCTCTCTTCAGCAACCAGGTCAGGGTTCACGCGGACCAAATCGCTGGCTGCGCCGCGGCCGAGCAAGGCCAGTCTCAGATGTTCGACGCGCCCGACACGACGTCCAGGATCATCGCTACATGGCCTTCACCGAGTCGGTCGGCTTGACCAGCGCTTCGTCCTGAATCTCCGGCCCGTGGAGCGAGATCTTCCCCAACTTAAGCAGATGGTGTATCAGCGGCTTCCAATCGGGCCATGTAGTCCGAACGAAGGCGCTTAACCTCTTCCTCTATTGTAATAAGAGTACCCCGCTCATCCCGGAAAGGACGGTTCGGGTCACCTCGGAAAGACAGCCAATTGAAGCTCGTCACGACAGCATACGAGTGATCCACGATTAGAATTTTCGCATGGGTGTCGCCCAGTCGAATAAAACGGAATTTATCGAATTCGACAGCCAGTCTTTGAAGTCTCTTCTCTGCCGCCCGATCACGTTCATTGATAAATTTCCCATCATCAATCCCGTAACCGATCACCACTGCAACATCCGACTCCAGTAGACGCCTAACTCCCTTAACGAATCGATCATCGATTACCGCAGCCCGAATCCATGGCGAGATAATCAATAGTTGCTCTTTAGCTGCGTCAAGAGCATCGGCCAGGAGTGGTGCGTGTTCATGTACTTCAAGAACTCGAACAGGGATACGCTTCAGTGTCGCTTCTGCATCATCTAGACGCCTAGCTACACCAGTCGCTAGATCTACGAGCTGCTCTCTCTTTTCAGCAGATGCTTTTTCGGTCTGCTCTTCCAAGCTGGAGAGTTGAACTCTAAAATTCTCCGTCGTCCTCCTAATTGTTTCAACCTCGGCGTCATCTGCCCGTTGCTTGATAAGTTCGTCGCCAAGCAACGCATCCACCACGGAATCAGCATCCCGAAGCGATCCGACGATTCCGATTTTGCGCTGCCCTTCCGCTTTCGCGAAGGCTAGATCATGCTGCTCGCTGACCCTACCGTCAATCGCAAATTGCACGTAAATTTCTTCCGGGCGATCTACAGATTCAAAAACCAGAGCAAGGGCGCGCACAAAGAATTTCTCTCGCTTTCCATCGAGAGTCATTACCGTCAATAGATCATGCTGGGCGGTTTCCGTGATGCGCCGAAGGACCGATGCTACGGCCGAGGTGTCCTCTGGGCTTACAGCCGGAGGGTCTGCCGGAAAGGCGGGAATCTCCAAGATGTGCAGATCCCTAAGGTCCCGAGGGCGCCAGCGCATAGATTTTTCGACAAAAACATATTTGCGCGTCAATCCATCATATGCCATCCGAAGAGTTCGCTCTTCCGGGGTAATATCTGTCAGCTCTTTCGCCGCCCGCTTTCCACGGTCAGAAAGTACATACCGAACCACTTGCGTCTTGCTTGTGCCTGCCACAGCAATAATGTGCCCCGAGAGGACGAGCCGCCCCATGGCAGCATCTACCACTTCCACAGGAAGCACGAGAAAGCCGGCTACGTCGTCACTGACGGCGAGTCCAGCCTCGATGCAGCGCAAAATGAACTCGTCGAGAACGCCTAGCGACTTATTTTTGAGGAGCCTGCAGCGAATCGGTACATCCCAATGAGGAAGTCCTACCTCTCTGTAGGTCACCAACCGATACCCGGGGCGCTTGGACAGCCTCCGCACCGTCTCCTCGACGGCAAATTCATTCATGGCTACTCCGCCGTTTCAATTTTGCAGTCGCTGGCACGGACCATGTAATTGCGAATTTTGTACAAGGGGTTGACCGACTCGGAAGCAGATTCAATGAATCCGGCGTCACCCACGATCACAAGCGCGTCCCGGGCGCGAGAGACTGCAACATTGATGCGCTCCTCGCTTCGGAGAAACCCTAGATCCCCACTATCGTTGGACCTTGTGACGCTGAAGATTGCAATATCCGCCTCCTGCCCTTGATAGGAATCTACGGTTGCAACCCTGACTTTCAACAGCGATCGACCCAAGTCACCGCTGGCAAGGGTTTCGGTGATCTCGCGCCTTTGGGCTTCGTATCCTGTCAACACAGCAACGCTCAAGGGATCCGAATTTTGCTGCTCTGCCACCCATTGAAGACGATCCAGAATCCCAGCGATTACTCGCGCTTCACCCTTATTGCGCATGCTTTTACCCGAGCGGCTTTCACGCCTGTCTTGCCTCTTTACCGTGTTCATCCAAACAGCAGCGGAGCCCAAGGCCATCTGCACAACTGGTGACAGGTTTCGCGGTTCCGAGGTGAGGTCGCCGCCATAGAAACATGTGCTCACCAATTGGCCGATGGCAGGGTGCATACGATGCTGATGCGTCAGTGAGACTTTGCATGAATCAGGCAGGCGTTCGGAAAGGACAGAGAAGAGTGTTTCGCGAACCTGTTCTCGCGTGATATTGAACTGGTCCAAAAGCGAGGGCGCTTCCAGAGCCTGCTCGACGAATGGCGGAAGTTGTCGATCATCTCCCACGAGTACCCACCGGCGGCTAGCTGCCAACGGTACAAGGGACTCGGTTGTTGTCGCCTTCGACGCTTCGTCGATAATGCACAGATCATAGTGCGTTGATTCTGCTCCTCGGACACCCGTCAGACCCACGCAAGTAGCTGCCACGACCTGTGCACGCGCTATGAGAACTGCGGTAAAATCCTTACTCCTACCGAAACGTTCTTCCCAATCAGAGGCAATGGCCTGAAGGCTCGTCAAGCGTGGGTCATCGACAGCGGATCGAGAGAGAGCCGAGTTGATTAGATCCTCAATCGAGGTATTGCCGTCTTTCCCCATCTCTTCGATCAGGACGCGGCGAGCATTCTCGCGAGCAGTAACTTGAGTTTGAAGATCATCCCGCCACTCGGCAAGTCGCGCCTCCATCTCGACGAGATTCGCTCCAAGCGGTCCGCCTGTTTCCAGTTGCGAGGCAAGATCCAGGCCAATCTGGATGAACCGTTCGGCCGCTGCGGCCAGTTCCGTCCCGGATCCGTGTTGTGCAGCGCTCTCGATGGTCGACGCTACATCGAGGATCGGCCCCGCCATGGAGTTCACACGCTCAATTTGTTCCATCAACACGCGCCGGTTGCCTTGCTCGCTACTCAGTTGGGATTCGAGCTCACGTGCACGCTCTTGGCGACGCCGCAATTCGAGAGCAGAATTCTTAAGGTCTGTAGCATCAAGATCAATACCAAGACGTGCGGCGTACTCCTTAATAAACCTTCGGCTTTCCTTCAGGACGGAAATGCGCCATTTATCCATCTGGGGAATGATCGACAGAGGCTCAACATCCTGGGCAAGCCTGTCTGAACGACCCAGCCTAAGCAGCGTGGCTGTGGGTTCCAATTCCTGAATGCGCAGCAGAGCATTGTCCAATGCGATGTGCGTTTGCGAGGTGAGCACGATCCGAGAATCTGGATTGCTGCGTAGGTGTTGCGCAACGAGTTCTGCGATAAACGTCGTTTTTCCAGTCCCTGGAGGCCCCTGAACAAGTAGAAAGTCGCGCGCTCCCAGCGAAGCCGCCACGGCTTTCCGTTTAGCTTCATCGAGGCCCGCTTGCGCATATTCGTCAATTTCCACAGCTTGTGGCACGGCGCTCTTGCGCGGATCCAGGAGTATTTCTCGAAGATCCGGACGTGCTGATTTGCGATTTACGATGTGGTCCAGCGCGTCACGCTCCCTCTTGAGTTTTGACTTGGATGCCTCGGCATCGAATTCAAGAGTGCCATGCCTAGGTAGTTCGCCGGCACTTCCTTTAGTGATGTAGAGGATCGCCTCGTTATTTTCGACCCCTTCGACTTCGCCAAATAGAACTCGCCGATTCCCGGAACGGACGAGTCTGGACTCTCCCGGTTCTAGTCCTGAGCCGTCCGCCACCGTGAAGCGAACTCTGTTTCCATCACGCCGAAATTTATCGTAAGTGACCCGGCTTCCTCTCTCATTTTCGAGGAAGAATTTGGCATTAAGAGTCGAGCGCCAGGACGAGAAAGCCTCCGCCTCAGCCGAAAGGACCTCAGACTCAGCTCTCTCGGCGTCTTTTTCGCTTACCATCGCCATCTGGTCGGCAAGCTCACCAGCTGCTCTGACTGGATCCGTAGGGACGCTGAGGCGTAGCTTCATCCTAGGGCGATGCCAATTCGCTCGCGCGAACTCAAGAAGTTGTGCCGGCGCCATTTGAATACGAAGCACACGAAGGATTCCCTGGCGTACTCGGTGGGGCTGAGTGCGGAGGATGTATGTTTGCCCTGCGATCTGCAAGTCGGGAATCGCGCCTACGCGAGCATCGTACGAGAGGGCGCCAACCGCAACGACATCCTCTAGGATCTGCTCCTTGGTCGCACTGTTTCGATATTGCTTGCGAAATGCCTCTAGGACCGAGTTCGGAAGATCAAGGAAGAGTTCGGCTTCGGGTGCCCTCCGTCGTTCCCTGCCGTCCTGGATCGCTGATAGCTGAGCGCGGAGAACGCCAGCACTCCCTGGACGCTCTTCTGTCTTATTTGACAAGCACGGGGAAAGTGCTGAATAAATGTCCGGAGGCAGATCTAGCTGTTCGAAACTAGATCTTACTGATGCTTCATCGGCAGGAATGTTTCCCGACAAGCAAACAACAACCAAGACCGCAAATGAATAGATGTCATAGGCAGCCGTTGGGGTTCGTGTTCCACGTTCCTCCGGGGCGTAGGGGATTGTCCCCAGCGGCGCCATAGTCTGTCCAAGACTAACGGTTTCAGCAAGTCTTGTGGTCCCAAAATCGGCGACCTTAAATCGGCCGTGTTCTGAAACAAGAATGTTCTCTGGCTTGACGTCACGGTGGACGAAACCCTCCGCATGAATGACCTCTAGGCCAGACAAGACATCTCGGGCGACAGGCCAGAAGTCGTCCCATCCTTCTATATTGAGAGCTTCAAGCCCATCAAGGAGATCTTTTTCGAGCCATTCAAAAACTAGGTAAGGTGCTCCGTCATCGCATCGACCCCAGTCGATCATGCGGGCCAGGTTCGGATGGTCTCCGAGAGCCTGGTAGGCGCTTAATTCGTTAGTCCACGCCGCCTTCAGTACGCGATCATCGAGAATCCTTGACGGCTTGAATACTTTAACTGCGACGTTCTCGTTATCGTTTCCAAGGTCCACGGACTTAAATAGTTTCGCATGCCCGCCCTCGCTCGTGGGAGAGTCAGGCATGGCGAAGCGCTGACCAATGATAATCGGCAACGTTAATTCCTCCCCGTTGAACGTCACCGCCCAATTCCATCCGGAGGCGGGCGACCGACGATGCCACGCTCTGATGGCGCACGATCAGTTGTACAACAGTCATTCAGTCAATGGGCGGGCTTGTGGATATTTCGTGCAGGGCCGCAACCCGACGATGCACCAAATGCCCGACTTCGCGCTTATATTAATAATCTCGGGGCGGTATACGCCACCTTGGTCTGCCAACTCAGCTTGGGCGACACCCTCACCAGGCAACATGCTCGTCCGGTGCACTTTGCGTGATCGGTGGGAAACCCCGTGGCAGCGGCCACGTTGACTGGTTCCACAACCGAGTCGGTGATCGGCCGTCCATCCACAACTCCTACGTCCAGCCGTCAAGGGACACCTGGGTGCCACTTCGGAGGTAGCGGCCAAGGGCGCTGGCGGTGGTGTGGACGAAAGCCCCGGGGATGGCGTTGGCGTCGACCCAGCAGACCTGGGAGTGCTTGCGAGGTTCGCGGTTTTCGGGTTCACCGGTCCATTCGTGGGCCGCGAAGACGACCGTGAGGAAGCCGTTGGGGGCTTCAACGCCCCAGGCGCCGTGGATGATGTGGGCGACCTTGAGGGACTCAGGCTTCACCGTGAGGCCCGTCTCCTCGTAGAGCTCGCGGACCGCGGTCTCGGTGATGGGCTCGCCCGGCTCGCTCTTGCCGACCGGCAGGTCCCACTTGCCCTGGGCGAACTTGGCGTTCTCGCTGCGCTGGATGAGGACGACTCGGTTGGTGGCCTTGTCGTGGACGATGACGGCCGCGACCAGCAAGGTCATCGAGTCGAGCGCTGGCTTTAGCGCTTGGGAGCGCTCATCGGTTTGCTGAGCCACGGCATTCCCTTCGTCGGGCGGGTTGTTGGGCATGTTAGGCGAGGGCCTCGCGGGCGCGGCGGGCGAGATCTGCGGCTCCGGGGACGCGGCGGCGCTGGTAGACCGCGAGCGTGGAGCGGAGCGAGGTGATCGCCTTGCGGGTGCGGTCGGAGGTCATGCCCTCCATGAGGACCAGGGCCTGGGTCCAGGCGGCGACCGCTTCGTCGGCGCGGGCCTGAGCGGCGAGGCTGTCGCCGAGGTCGGCATGGGTGAGGGCGTGGACTCGCTTGTACTTCTCCGGGTCCCATCGGGTGAGCGCGTCGCGGTGCTGCTGTTCCGTACCGATGTGGTCGGCGAGGTCGGTCAGCGTGCGTGCGGTGTGGCTGGCCACGGTGCCGGCGGCGGGGCCGCTGACGCCGGAGAAGCTGGGCTGGGGGCCGTCCTCACGCAGGAGTGCGTCTTCGGCGGCGAGCAGAGCACGAGCGGCCAATGGGTTCTCGCCAACGGCTGCGTAGGCACGGGCGTGCGTGATGTGGAGGAGCGCCTCCGTCTGGCCGTCCACGTGGCCGAGGCCGCGAGTGAGGGCTCCTTTGACCAGGTCCACGCAGTGGTGGGGTTGCTTGAGGCTGAGGGACTGGTGGGCGAGGGCGCGCATCATCCAGGCGGCATGGCCGTGGGGGTCGGCTTCGCAGGCGAGCTGGTAGCCGACCTGGTAGTAGCGCTGGGCAGCGCCTTCGTGGCCGAGGTCGTGGTGCTTCCACCCTGCGAGGTAGGCGAGTTCGGCGACAGCGCCGAAGGCGGCCCGGCGTAAGGCTTCTGTGGGGAAGCGGCCGCGCAGCATGGGGGCTGCCGTGTCGGCGAGGTACGCGGTGACTGTGGTCAGGCCGTGCCCGCCGCCGAGCCGTTCGTCGGCGGCGCTGAAGGCTGCCGTGATCTGTCGTACGACGTCGATGTCGTCGCTGCCGACGAGGGAGCGTGCGGTGCGGGCGCGGAGCATCCGCGAGGTGGCTTCGTGGTCGTGCAGGAGCGGCATGGCCACGCCGGCCGTGGTGAAGGCGGCGATGGCGAGGAAGCGGCGGCGCTCGACGTCCGCGCGGCCGAGGTCGGTGACCGCGGTGACGGGGTCGGTGTCCGGTGGCGACTCCGTGTCGGGTGAGTGGAGGCCGAGCTCGGTTCGGGTGACGACGCGTCCCAGCCGCCGGGAGAGGGCTTCGGCGAGGTACTGGCCTGCCTGGCCGGTCGGCCTGCGGGCACCACCCACCCAGTGGGAGATGGCCGACTTGTTCGTCTGGAGCAGTTCGCCGTTCTCGGCGGCGATGCGGCATACGTCCTTGGCGAGCGCGTCATACGTGCACCCGGCGGCGTTGATCGTGTCGCGCAGCTGGGAGTTGGCGCTGGTCGGTGCCGGCACGATCGCCTCCGTCCGGATCCGTAAACCGTGTATACCGCTTGACCTCGCTCACACCGTACCCACTCTGCGTAGCGGACGGTTCACTTATCGACAGCCGCCCCACTCACGGCATCGCGGGCCGGGCGGCCCCCAAGTCCCTTACGCCCTAACGGGCTCGGGCATTCCTGTGCCCCGGGCCCGGACGATCAGAGACGGAGACACGGTGACCACCATCGACACCGCGACCATCACGGTCGAGCTGCCCGAGGCGTTCGACCCGCGGTGGAACCGCCGGCCCGGCATCCAGGTCGGCGGCCGGCGCATCACCATCGACCCGGCCGAGTACTTCTTCCGCTTCGAGTCCAGCGCCTGGCTCGTCGCCGACTGGGAGCTGGTCAAGGCCCAGCTCCTCGACGTGGACGAGACGGCCGAGAGCGCGGTCGAGCAGCTCGCGCTCGACTTCATCAAGAACCACGGCGAATCCACCTCCGACGAGGCCCGCGTGCTGGCGACGGCGTACGGGGTGTACTCGTACCTCTTCCGCGAGGAGCACCTGGCCGGCCTCGGCCTCCTGCAGATCACCCCCGACCACCTGCGCATGCTGCGCGAGGCGGCCACGCTGATGGCGCTCAACAAGGTCGAGCTGGACGGACACATCTCCAACGTCGGCCCGTGCTGGTTCTTCCCCGCCGCCACGTCCGTCGTCTTCGACCTGGACGACGCGACGGGCGGAATGCTGGACGAGGTCTACCACGGCGGCTGGTTCAACGAGCACCGCCGGATCGAGTCCATCAAGGCCCACACCGCGCTCGGCGGCCGGCTCGTGCACGGCTGCCAGTCCGTGCCGGACCAGTCCGGCGGCGTCGTCGCGCCCTACGGTGCCTCGATGGCCAACTTCCGTGACGACCTGGCCGAGTTCAAGGCAGCCTGGATCGAGCAGGTCTACGCCCACCGCGTGACCGCAGCCGAGTAACCCCACCCCAGTACGGCTCCGGGGCGGGCCAGCTCGCGCGCGCCCGCCCCGGAGCCCACCAGTCCCCTGGAGGCCCCCATGGACCAGAGCCTGTCCGCCACCCTGCTGGACGACCTGTGCACCCTCGTCGGCAAACCCCTCCCCGAACGTGCCGAGATTCGTGTCTGGGGCATGTCCGGCGTCGAACGCCTCACCTTCCCCGACGGCACCACAGCCGCTTTCAAGTACGCCAAGGAGCCCTTCGACCGCGAGGCCCAGGCCCTGCGGATGGCCCACCAGCGCGGGCTCCCGGTCCCCGCCCTCCACGCCACCGCCATGCAGGACAAGTGGCTCGGGATGCTCATGGACGACCTCGGCACCCCTGTACGAGACGCCGACGACCTCGACGGCGTCGCCGCCGCCGTCACGCTCCACGCCGCCCGCCCGGCGGGCGGTCTGCCGCTCCTCGACGGGGCGGGCCTCGCGGCCCTGCCCGGCCGAGCCCTCGATCACCTCCAGCGGCTGCGGAAAGCCGACCGATGGACGGACTGCGACGACATCGAGACCGCACTCGGGGAGATCTCCGCCGCGGCCGAGGCCCGTGTCCAGGGGGCGACACTCGACCCGTTCGGCTGGGTGCACTCCGAGTTCCACCCCACGAGCGTCCACATCGGGGAGAACGGCTGGCACCTTCTCGACTTCGCACGCGCCTTCACCGGACCCGGCCTAATCGACCTCGCCTCGTACCACGGCACCACCGACGTACCGAGCCCCTTCCGCATGCGGGTGTTCCTGGAGCAGTACGTCACCGCAGGCGGTCATGAAGACGCCCTCGCCGCCCGGGGCGGCCTGGCCGCAGAGGCATGGGCCCTGGGCTGGCACCGCATGTGGGCCGTGGAGTGGTTCATGGAGCAGGCCATCCGCTGGATCAACGACCCGGCCAAGGACCCCGCGTACATCCCCGTCGTCCGCCGCCACCTGAACGACGTGGTCCAACTCCTGGAGGTCTAGGTGCTCGCCCAGGTCTCCCCCTGGTACGCCCACGCAGCCCAGCGCACAGCCGCTGCCCCCGCGCACGCCCTCACCGCGCCTGCCCGGATGGAATGGAGCACCCACGCGGGCATCGGTCCCGGCGCCGAGATCCTGGGCCGGGACCTGTGCGGCAAACGAGTCCTGGAGCTGGGCTGCGGCCCCGGCCACAACGTGGCCCACCTCGCGAAGCACCACCAGGCCCGCGCCACCGGCGTGGACGTGGTCGGCCTCCAGGTGCGTCGGGCCCGCTCCCACTACAGCCACATCGACGGCGCCACCTTCGCCGCCGGCCACGCACTGCACCATCTACAGGCCACTGGTCAGACCTTCGCCGCGATCTACTCGGTCTTCGGCGCCGTCGGCCTCGTCGCCCCGGAACTCCTTCTCACCGCCATTTCCCGACGCCTGAAACCAGACGGTGTGCTGGCCTTCTCCGTCCCTCACCCGGCACGGGCCGGAAGACATCCGTCCACGGACGACCGTCCGCGCGAGGACTACGTCACCATGCCCGACCGCACCCGACTGCCCCTCGCCCGATGGGAGTTCGACGCCCGCCGCTGGGGAGCACACCTCTCCCGGACCGGCCTGCGCATCACCTCGACGCTGGAGCTGCGGCACCCGCGCCGCGACCCGTGGCCCACCACGCTCCTGATCACCGCCCGCAAACGCTGACCGACGGAGGCACCGATGACCCTGCCCTACCTGCTCCTGGACATCGACGGCGTCCTCATCCCGTTTCCGGCCGCCGACGGCAGCACTCCGCCCACCCACGTCCGCCACACCGTCCTGCCCACAGGCCGACACCCCGACGACCCAGTGCCCATCTGGCTCGACCCGAGCCACGGCGTCCTTCTCGCTGACCTCCTGACCAGCGGGCTCGTCACTCCCGTGTGGTGCACGAGCTGGCGCAGGGACGCCACCACGATCATCGGCCCTCTCCTGGGGCTGCCCGACTTCCCTTACATCGACCTGCCTCGCCCTCAGATCACGACCAGCCACCCCGACGGCTACCTCTGGAAACGTGACCACGTCGACGTCTGGCTGGCCGACGCGCCCGCCGTCTGGATAGACGACGACTTCACCGGCCTCGACCATGCATGGGCGGCGGAGCGCACCGCCTGCGGAATGTCGACCCTCCTCGTGCAGCCCGACCCGCATCTCGGGCTGCAGCCCGAGCATCTGACCGAGGTGACGACGTGGGTGGCGCGGTTACCCACAGCCCGAGCCACCTGACGGCTGTTGCCCTCGCTGCCACGGGCAGCGAGGGCAACGGCGTGCTCTGTGGGGTCTGACTACCTGGGTGTCTTGGAGTCGGGATCCAACTCAGGCGGTGCCGACTGCCTTGCCGGACCTACGGATCGGCTTGCCGAGAAGCTCTTCCACCTCCGCAGACGCGGCGTCGAGGAATTCCTGACCGAACAGACAGAGCGACTGTTCCCAGGGGTGCCCAAAGCTGCCCATCCGGAAGTCTTCCGAGAGGTAGATGTAGTAATCCCCATCGGGATACGGGCTCAAAGGCCAGGCCGGCTGCCCCGGGCCACCGACGCCCTGCGGTGCGAAGCGATACGACGTGTGCTGCCAGTCAAGCGCGAACAGCGTTCCGCTCGAGCCACTGCAGGAGGTCAGCCCCTGCTCGACCACCTCGACCAGGCGGTCCAAGCACTTGTATTCAGGGTCGTCGTCAAGCGCGGGAAGACTCCAGGTAACCGATGTGACGGGCTCCTTGATGGCTGGCCACTTGAGAGCACTCGTACTCGGCCGGAACGTGAACTCGTCGTAGAAGCGGTCCCAAACGCGCCGGTACTCGGTCTCAAGCAGCTCGGCCACGGGGCTCTCCATCATGGCCCGACCCTATCGAGTCGCCCATGTGAGGATCGGAGATGGATCCTTCACGGACCTTCGCTTCCCTCGACTCGGGCCATCAAGGTTTTCCGTGATAGGTGGGGGCGGCCTGATAGCCTGCGATCTTCGCCGGTCACCCGGACGGAGTCCCCCGGCAGGTCTTCATGTCTTGCTCTGAGCAGCTCATGACAGCTCTCGATGCCCTGGACCACGCCTTCGCCTCAGAAGGTCCCTTCCTCGTCACAGGATGCACGCACTGCTACAGCGAGCGAGACTTCGCCGAACTCTCCGGCCCGCTGCACCTCATAGGCGACCGCCTGGTTTCCTCGGTTGCCGCGAAGACGCCTGATCATTGGGAAGACTTTCCTCGTCTCTATCGTCACCTCGTCCCGCGCATCATTCGCCTGCTCGTCACCGGCCGGCTCCACATCGATGGGGAGCTCATCGCCTCCCGCCTGATCCACGCGGGCTGGGCCACCTGGGACGTGCCCTTGACCGAGGCCCTACGAGACGTCTGGTCTGCTTGGTGGCAGAGCACGCTGCATACCCACCCCAGCCCCGTGCCCGTCAGGGATTGCCTCAGCGTCATCACCGTGGCCACCAACAGCCTGCGTCCCTGGCTGGACACATGGACCGCGACCGATACCCCAGCCGCCGACGCGCACTTGGCGGACCTCGTTGACGACGTGACGTTCGAGTTCGAGATCACCGACTTGCGCATGGGCTTCTACGATGAGTACGACGCCACTGCCGAACTGCTGGGCTGGCTTCTCACCGACGTGCGCGATCGTGTCATCGACACACGCCTCGACGCCCCCTTCCTCCATGAGCACCTTCAGGCAACCGCTCAACGCCCCCGCGGATCGACTTCGCCACTCGGAATCTGAACGCGGCGGCCTGTTGGTAAACAGCCTGGAGGTAGCGGAAGGCTCCATCGGCCGCTGCGGCCTGCTGTTCGTGGCCGCGCTGCTCATGCCATATGGCGACGGCGCGGGCCAGGTGCACGGTGGCGAAGAGCAGGGCGATGGCGAGTCCGGCGGTGTAGCCGCTCCCCCGCGTGCCGGGCCCATCCAGCACGCTGCGGACTCCGCGCGGACCGCAGAGGCCGCCCAACCCGCTCCGTCGCAGGTCAGACGGCCTTTCGCCGAACGTATTAGACGTTGAAGCGGAACTCCACCACGTCGCCGTCCTGCATCACGTAGTCCTTGCCCTCCATGCGCGCCTTGCCCTTGGCGCGGGCCTCGGCGACCGAGCCCGTCTCGACGAGGTCGTCGAAGGAGATGATCTCCGCCTTGATGAAGCCCTTCTGGAAGTCGGTGTGGATCACACCGGCCGCCTCCGGGGCCGTGGCGCCCTTCTTGATCGTCCAGGCGCGGGTTTCCTTCGGGCCGGCTGTGAGGTAGGTCTGCAGCCCCAGGGTGTCGAAGCCGACGCGGCCGAGGGTGGCCAGTCCGGGCTCTTCCTGGCCCATCGACTGGAGGAGCTCCAGGGCCTCCTCGTCGTCGAGCTCGATCAGCTCGGACTCGATCTTGGCGTTCAGGAAGATGGCCTCCGCCGGGGCGACCAGGGCGCGCTGCTCGTTCTTGAAGTCCTCGTCGACCAGCTCGTCCTCGTCGACGTTGAACACGTAGAGGAACGGCTTCGTCGTGAGCAGGTGGAGCTCGTGGAGGAGGCTGCCCTTCTCGGTGCCGGCCGTGATGCCCCGGGAGAAGAGGGTGTCGCCCGCTTCGAGGATCTTCTGGGCCTCCTCGACGGCCGCGAGGACCGCGACCTTCTCCTTCTGGAGGCGGGACTCCTTCGTCAGGCGCGGGACGGCCTTCTCGACGGACTGGAGGTCGGCCAGGATCAGCTCGGTGTTGATCGTCTCGATGTCGTCCTTCGGCGAGACCTTGCCGTCGACGTGGACGACGTTCTCGTCCTTGAAGGCGCGGATGACCTGGCAGATCGCGTCGGACTCGCGGATGTTCGCGAGGAACTTGTTGCCCAGGCCCTCGCCCTCGCTCGCGCCGCGCACGATCCCCGCGATGTCGACGAAGTCGACGGTGGCCGGGAGCAGCTTCTGCGAGCTGAAGATCTCGGCGAGCTTGTTCAGGCGGGGGTCGGGGACACCGACGACGCCTACGTTGGGCTCGATCGTGGCGAACGGGTAGTTGGCCGCCAGCACGTCGTTCTTGGTCAGGGCGTTGAACAGGGTCGACTTGCCGACATTCGGCAGGCCGACGATTCCGATCGTGAGCGACACTTTGGCGACTTCCTGGAGTGAGGAGAGGGGCTGTGCGGGCGGGCCGTGGCTGACCCGATTCTCCAGTTTACGGGCGGGCCGGAGCGCGCCGTCACGGGTGCGGGGTGGGACGCGGTACGGGGAGCGGGGCGGCGCCCTGCCGGGCCCCGGCGGGGCCGAACGGTGGTGTTTCGGCCTCGCGGGGTCGAACGCAATGCCAAGGTCGGCCAAAACGCGTGTCCAACGCCCGAAAGAACCCGGCCCGCGACCTAGGTTGTCGGGGTGGAGCAGCACAGGACTCGTACCCCGCAGCGCAGGCAGCCCCAGCAGGTGGCCTCCGGCCCGTCCGGCGGCCTCGGTGAGCCTCCGTCCGGCTACCCGGTGTCGGTGGCGGTGGCCACGGCGCCCGCGGCCGGGCCTGTTCCCGGCCGTCGTCCCGGTCCCGTCGCGCCGGTCGTGCTGGCGCTGCGCAGATTCCCCAATCCGCGGCTGACCGGCATCGGCGCCGGTCTCTTCGCGACCCTGGCGATGTTCCTGCTGGCCTGTCTGGACCGCCTGCTCCTCGGCAGTTCGGAGACCGTGTACGGGGTGCTCTTCCTGCCGGTCAGCGCGCTGACCGCCCTGTGGGTGCGGCCGGCCGACCTGGTGACGGCCCCGATCATCGTGCCCATCGCCTTCGCCGTCGGCGTGATCCCCGTCGCCGGGGGCACGGGGGGATTCGGCGGGCAGGTCATGGCCGTCGTCACCGCGCTGGCCGTGCACGCCGGCTGGCTGTACGGCGGCACGCTCGTCGCGGGCCTGATCGCCACTGTGCGGAAGATCCGTCAGATGCGGGAGCGGCAGCGCCACCTGGTCAGGGCCGACCGGAGCGCACGCCGCCCCCGCGTGTAGGACTACTTGCCCGCGGCGGCCATCGCGGCGCCGACGATGCCCGCGTTGTTCTGCAGCTGTGCCGGGACGAGCTCCGCCCGTACGTGCTCGATCAGGGGCAGGAACTTCTCCGCCTTGCGGCTGACTCCGCCGCCGATGATGAAGAGCTCGGGCGAGAACAGCATCTCCACGTGGACCAGGTACTTCTGCACCCGGTGCGCCCAGTGGGCCCAGCTGAGGTCCTCGTCCTCCTTGGCCTTCGTGGAGGCCCGCTTCTCGGCGTCGTGGCCGTGCAGTTCCAGGTGGCCGAGCTCGGTGTTGGGTACGAGGTGCCCGTCGGTGAAGACGGCGCTGCCGATGCCCGTGCCGAGGGTCAGCATGATCACCGTGCCCTTGCGGTCCTTGCCCGCGCCGAAGGTCATCTCGGCGATTCCCGCAGCGTCGGCGTCGTTGAGGATCGTGACGCTCCGGCCGATGCGCTCGGCGAGCAGCGCCCGGGCGTCCGTGTCGATCCAGCCCTTGTCCACGTTGGCGGCGGTCCTGGTGACTCCGCCCGTGACCACTCCGGGGAACGTGATTCCGACCGGCCCCTGCCAGTCGAAGTGACCCACCACCTCGGCCACACCGTCGGCGACGCTCTCGGGCGTCGCCGGGTGAGGTGTCAAAACCTTGTGGCGCGCCTGCGCCAGCTCTCCGCGGTCCAGGTCTACGGGCGCACCCTTGATCCCGGAACCACCGATGTCCACACCGAAGATCTCCATGGGATCCACGGTACGGGCAGGTGGCACGTATCACGCACCGGAGGGGCGGCAGGGGGCGCGCCCGGTCCTACGGGCGCGCGGTAGGCGTCCGCCCACGCGGTATGCGTCCGCTCGCGCCGTGGCGGGCGGACGCACCCGCGTCGTCACTCCGCGGAGAGTGCGGCCGCCTCGGCGCGCAGGTCGCGGCGGAGCTCCTTCGGCAGCGAGAAGGTGATCGACTCGTCGGCGGTCTTCACCGTCTCGACGTCCGCGTAACCCCGCTCGCCCAGCCACTCGAGCACACCGTCGACCAGGACGTCGGGCACCGAGGCCCCGGAGGTGAGGCCGACCGTGGTGACGCCCTCCAGCCATGCCTCGTCGATCTCGTCTGCGAAGTCCACCAGGTGGGCGGCCGGCGCACCGGCGTCCAGGGCGACCTCGACCATGCGGATCGAGTTGGAGGAGTTCTTCGAGCCGACGACGATGACGAGCTCGGCGTCCTCGGCCAGCTTCTTCACGGCGACCTGGCGGTTCTGCGTGGCGTAGCAGATGTCGTCGCTCGGCGGGGAGAGGAGGTTCGGGAACTTGTTCTTGAGGGCGCCGACCGTCTCCATCGTCTCGTCGACGGAGAGCGTGGTCTGGGACAGCCACACGACCTTGGACTCGTCGCGGACCTCGACGTTCGCGACGTCCTCGGGTCCGTCGACGAGGGTGATGTGGTCGGGGGCCTCGCCGCTCGTGCCGATGACCTCCTCGTGGCCCTCGTGGCCGATCAGGAGGATGTCGTAGTCCTCCTTGGCGTACCGCACGGCTTCCTTGTGGACCTTGGTCACCAGGGGGCACGTCGCGTCGATCGTGGCGAGCTTGCGCTCGGCCGCCTCGGCGTGGACCGTCGGGGCGACACCGTGCGCGGAGAACATCACGATGGAGCCCTCGGGCACCTCCGCGGTCACGTCGACGAAGATCGCGCCCTTCTTCTCGAGGGTTTGCACGACGTACTTGTTGTGCACGATCTCGTGGCGGACGTAGATCGGTGCCCCGTACTGCTCCAGGGCCTTCTCCACGGCGATCACGGCACGGTCCACGCCCGCGCAGTAACCGCGGGGCGCGGCGAGCAGGACTCGGCGGCTGTCACTGCGGCGCGGAGCGCCTGCGCTCGGGGCGGTGGCGGGCGACGGGCTGGGCGTTGCGGTCATGCGTCCCATCGTAAGGCCGTATCGAACAGGCGCCGGTTCGGCGGGCTCGGGAGACTGAGGCGTACGCAATCCAGCGACGGAGGCCACATGGCGGGCAGCGGCAGCAGCACGGACGACGGAAGGCTGCGGCGCACCCTCGGGTTCCGGGACCTGGTGGTCTACGGGCTGCTGTTCATCGCCCCCATGGCCCCGGTCGGCGTGTTCGGCACCCTGGACGCCAAGTCCGACGGAGCCGTGGCGCTGGTGTACGTCGTGGCGACGGTCGTGATGGCCTTCACCGCTTTCAGCTACGCCCAGATGGTCCACGTCGCCCCGCTGGCCGGCTCGGTCTTCGCGTACGCCCGGAAGGGGCTCGGGGAGGGGCCGGGATTCATCGCCGGCTGGATGGCGATGCTCGACTACCTGCTCATCCCCGCGGTCGCCTACCTCTTCTCCGGGATCGCGATGAACGCCCTGGTGCCGGAGGTGTCGCGGTGGGTGTGGACGGCGATCGCGGTGGTCGTGACGACCCTGCTCAACCTCTGGGGCGTACGGGCGGCGGCCCGGGTGGGTTTCGCGGTGCTCGCCATGGAGATCGTGGTGCTGCTGGTCTTCGTGGTGTCGGCCGTGGTCGTGCTGGTCAGGGACGGGGCACAGCGCGGCTGGCTGAGTCCGCTCAGCGGTGACTCGGGCTTCTCGGCGACGGCCGTGCTGGGCGCGGTGTCCGTCGCCGTGCTGTCCTACCTGGGCTTCGACGCGATCGCGTCCTTCGCCGAGGAGGTGACGGGCGGGTCGGCCAAGGTGGCGCGGGCGGTGCTGTTCTGTCTGGTGCTGGCCGGGGTGCTGTTCATCGTCCAGACGTATCTTGCCGGGCTGCTGGAACCGGTCTCGTCCGCGGAGCTCGCGGCGGACCCGGTGAAGCAGGGGTCGGCCTTCTACGACACGGTGGACGCCTCCGTCGGCACCTGGCTGCACGACCTCGTCGCCGTGAGCAAGGCGATCGGCGCGGCCTTCGCGGCTCTGGCGGGACAGGCGGCGGCCGGGCGGCTGCTCTTCGCGATGGCCCGGGAGCGGCGTCTGCCCTCGCTGCTGTCCCAGGTGGACACCAGGTCCGGGGTGCCGCGGGTGGCGATCACGTGTGCCGCGGTCGTGACCCTGGTGGCGGCGGTGTGGGCGGCCCGGCGCGACGACGGGCTCGACCACCTCGTGTCGGTGGTGGACGTCGGCGCTCTCAGCGCGTTCGTGCTGCTCCACGCCTCGGTGGTGGGCTGGTTCGTCGTACGCCGGATGGAGGGCCCGCCGAGCTGGTGGCGCCATGTGCTGATGCCGGTGGTCGGGGCGGTCGTCCTCGTCGCGGTGATCCTGGAGGCGACGACGAGTGCGCAGCTGGTGGGGCTGTGCTGGTTCGGGATCGGGCTCGTGGTGCTCGCGGTGCAGTGGGGGCGGCGGGCCGCCTGATTGTCGGTGCCGGCCGATACGCTCGCCCGTATGGCTCTCACTACGTCCCCGGAAGCCCCGCTGCCCGTAGGCGACGTGTCGCGGCTGATCGGCGGGTGGATCGACCGGCTCGGCGCCGTCTGGGTCGAGGGGCAGATCACCCAGCTGTCGCGGCGGCCGGGCGCCGGGGTGGTGTTCCTGACGTTGCGTGATCCGTCGCACGACATCTCGGTGAGCGTGACCTGCTTCCGGCAGGTCTTCGACCGGATCGCCGACGTGGTGACCGAGGGAGCGCGGGTCGTCGTCCTCGCGAAACCGGAGTGGTACGCCCCCCGGGGGCAGCTGTCCCTGCGGGCCACGGAGATACGGCCGGTCGGCATCGGTGAGCTGCTGGTGCGGCTGGAGCAGTTGAAGAAGTCCCTGGCGGCCGAGGGCCTCTTCGCCCTGGACCGCAAGAGGCCGCTGCCGTTCCTGCCGCAGCTGATCGGCCTGGTCTGCGGGCGGGCGTCGGCGGCGGAGCGCGATGTGCTGGAGAACGCCAGGCGGCGCTGGCCGGCCGTGCGCTTCGAGGTGCGCAACACGGCGGTGCAGGGGGTGCACGCGGTGAACCAGGTCGTCCAGGCGGTCAAGGAGCTGGACGGGATGCCGGACGTCGACGTGATCGTGGTCGCCCGTGGCGGGGGCAGCGTGGAGGACCTGCTGCCGTTCTCCGACGAGGAGCTGATCCGGACGGTCGCCGCCTGCCGTACGCCAGTGGTCTCCGCGATCGGGCACGAACCGGACTCGCCGCTGCTCGACCTGGTCGCCGACGTGCGCGCCTCGACGCCGACGGACGCGGCGAAGAAGGTCGTGCCGGACGTGGGCGAGGAACTGGACCGTGTGCAGCAGCTGCGGGACCGGGGCCTGCGGACGGTGCGGGGGCTGATCGAGCGGGAGGAGCGGGGGCTGGCGCACGCGCTGGGCCGGTCCTCGATGGAGCGCCCGCACCGGATGGTGGACGAGCGTGCCTCCGAGATCGACGCCCTGGTGGGGCGCAGCCGCCGGGTGCTCGGGCATCTGCTGGACCGCGCCGACTCGGAGCTCGCGCACACCCGGGCCCGGGTCGTCGCCTTGTCGCCGGCGGCGACGCTGGAGCGGGGATACGCGGTGCTGCAGCGGCCGGACGGCCACGTGGTGCGCTCCCCCGCCGATGCCGGAGCGCCGGGCGACGAGCTGCGGGCGCGGGTGTCGGAGGGCGAGTTCACGGTACGGGTCGCGGAATGAGGGCCCGGGATCGTCGGACCCCGCACATAGGGTGGTCGGTATGACGGACGACGGGACGACGGTGGCCGCCGCGACGGACACACTCGGCTACGAGCAGGCGCGGGACGAGCTGATCGAGGTCGTACGCCGCCTGGAGGCGGGCGGCACGACGCTGGAGGAGTCGCTGGCCCTGTGGGAGCGGGGCGAGGAGCTGGCGAAGGTGTGCCGGCGCTGGCTGGAGGGCGCGCGGGCCCGGCTCGACGCGGCGCTGGCGTCCCCGGAGGAGTCCGGGGAGGGCGGCGACGGCGCCGCCTGAGCGGGCCGCCGACGCGCGCACGCACGGGCAGGTGGTCCGCCACTCGCGCACGGGTCCGTGCCCCGCGCCTCGCGGGCGGCGCGTCGCACCCGGGGTGGGGCCGGCCACGCCGTACGACAGGAATCCCCGTAGCGCCGGGCGCTACGGGGATTCCGCGTCCGTGTGCGGTGTCCGCCGTCAGGGGGCCTCGGTGGCGCCGGGGCCGGCGGCCCGCAGCGCGCCGGCCATCTCGGCGAGGCGGTCCGCCGGGGCCGAGCCGGTGACCACGGTGGTGACGCCCTCGGCGTGCAGCACGAGCGCGTCGTACTTGGAGCCCTCCCAGACCTGCCACGCCTTGCCGGCGACCTGGCGCGTGCGCCCGGTGTCCCGGGCGTCCTGGCTGACCTCGGGAACGTACTTGCGGGCGGGGCTCGTGGACTGCTCGACCGCGACGTACTTCTTGTCGGGGTCGAGGAAGCCGAGATGCCACCCGGACCCGTTCTGCCCCTGGTAGGACACCGAGGTCGGCTTCCAGCCCTTGGCCAGTCCGTCGGGCGCGACCACGGGGTACGGCGCGGCGCGCCGGGCCGTCGCCAGCTCGACCCGGTAGTCGACCGCCTTGACCGGGTCGGCCTTCTCGTCGTGCGGAATGAAGATGTAGACGACCCCCGCCACTGCGGTGATCACGAGCATCGACAGGAACATGTCCCGGACGGTCTGCTTGCCTCGCTTGCTTGCCACGGACTCAATGGTGGCATGCGCCTCCGGACAGCCCTGAGGGGGGCGCCAGCACGTCCACCAGGGGCCGGTCCGCTCATCCGTGACCCGGTCTGCTCATTTTATCGACCTACCGATAGAGTCACAGCACCCTCTTTTCCGGTCGTCGTCGTACAGAAAGGTGCGCTCCGATGTCCGAGCATCATCTGCCGTCCCAGCTCGAGGTCTCCCCGGAGGCCCCCGACCGCAACCTGGCCCTGGAGCTGGTCCGGGTCACCGAGGCCGCCGCGATGGCCGCCGGGCGCTGGGTCGGCCGCGGCGACAAGATCGGCGCCGACGGTGCCGCGGTGAAAGCCATGCGCACGCTCGTCTCCACGGTGTCGATGAACGGCATCGTCGTCATCGGCGAGGGCGAGAAGGACGAAGCGCCCATGCTGTTCAACGGCGAGCGCGTCGGCGACGGCACCGGGGCCGAGGTCGACATCGCCGTCGACCCGATCGACGGCACCACGCTCAACGCCAAGGGCATGCCCAACGCCATCGCGGTGCTGGCGGCGGCCGACCGGGGCGCGATGTTCGACCCGTCCGCAGTCTTCTACATGGACAAGCTGGTCACCGGCCCCGAGGCGGCCGACTTCGTCGACATCAACGCGCCCGTGTCCGTGAACATCCGGCGCGTCGCCAAGGCGAAGAACTCGGCCCCCGAGGACGTCACGGTCGTCATCCTGGACCGCCCCCGGCACGAGGACATCGTGCGGGAGATCCGGGAGACGGGCGCGCGGATCAAGTTCATCTCCGACGGCGACGTCGCCGGATCGATCATGGCCGCTCGTGAGGGCACCGGTGTCGACCTGCTCATGGGGATCGGCGGCACCCCCGAGGGCATCATCTCGGCGTGCGCCATAAAGTGCCTGGGCGGTGTCATCCAGGGCAAGCTGTGGCCCAAGGACGAGGCGGAGCGGCAGCGGGCTCTCGACGCGGGTCACGACCTCGACCGCGTGCTGTCGACGGACGACCTCGTCAGCGGGGACAACGTCTTCTTCGTCGCCACCGGGATCACCGACGGTGAACTGCTGCGCGGTGTGCGGTACCGCGCGGAGACGGCCACCACCGAGTCCCTCGTGATGCGCTCCAAGTCCGGCACGATCCGCCGGATCGACTCCACGCACCGGCTGTCGAAGCTGCGCGCCTACAGCGCGATCGACTTCGACCGCGCCAAGTAGGCCGTGCCGTGCGGACGGTGGGGCCGGCCCGGCCGGATCCCACCGTCCGTGCACGCGGGTTTCAGCCCGCCGCGGCTATGCGCGCGCCCGGGGCGGCGGCCTTGAGCTCGATGTCCCGCCTGCGGCGACGGGCCAGCGCCACACGGCGCTCGGCGGCGGTGAGGCCGCCCCACACCCCGTAGGGCTCGGGCTGGACGAGTGCGTGCTCCCGGCACTCCACCATGACCGGGCATCTCGCACAGACCTGTTTCGCCGCCTCCTCGCGGGAGAGCCGGGCAGCGGTCGGCTCCTTCGACGGGGCGAAGAACAGCCCGGCCTCGTCCCGGCGGCACACCGCCTCCGAGTGCCAGGGCCCCGCCTCGTCCTCCCGTGCGGGGGTGCGCCGGGTGGGCACGGCGGCGACCTGCAGGGGCTGATGCGGCAAATGCAGCACGGTCCACTCCTGACGACGGCTTGGGCTTCGTGAGCGAGAGGCGATGCAGCACTCCCTACCCGCTGTACGCACCCCTATGCACTGAGTGGTTCCCACTTGGACCGCCACCGGAACGCCTCGCCACGGCATGGCCGGAATTCGTGGTGCCCCGGCCGTCGGGCGTCAGTGACCGAGGTGTTTGCGCAATTGCTTGTGGAGGTTGGCGATGAGCTTGCCGCGCTTGGGCTTGGCCTCGACGCTTCCGAACACGGAATAGCCGTTCACCACGACCACCGGTGCTTCCGGGTCGGCGGATTCCAGTGTGTCGACCTCGAAATTGCCGAAGATGCCCGTCCCGCTGCCGCGCAGGGAGATGTTCTCCGGCACCTTGATATCGACACTGCCGAAGATGGACGTCGCATTGATGACGGTCAGACGCTGGCCGAAAAGCGCCTCGGTGAGGTCTATTTCGACGCTTCCGAAGAGGGAGAAGGCGTTCGTGCGGCCGCCCACACGCCAACGCCCCCTGCGGGTGGAGCTGCTGAAGACGGCCACCAGGTTCTCGGCGGTCCCGGCGGCCGCCTCGGGGCCGTAGCCGTACGGCGAGGTGTCGAGGCGGCTCGTCCCGCTCTGTGCGGGCAGATCCCGCACCAGTGGCTCGAGTTCACCGACGGTCTTGGCCCGGTAGACGAGGTCCACCCGCTCGGCATGCTCCTCGGCGGTGAGCCGGCCCTCGGCCATGGCCTCCCGCAGGATGTCCGCGATCCGGTCGCGGTCCGCGTCGGACGCGCGGATTCCGGCAGGCGCGGGACCGGCCGGAGCGACGGGCTGCTGGGGCTGCTTTTCGAGGTCCACCGGCCAAGCGTACCGAAACGCGATAGATCGCGACCAGTACCTCTCCGGCCCTGCCGCGAATCCGCACCGGGATCGGGCCGGTCCGGGTGAGCCTTACCTCACAGGACCGGCCCCGTCGCGGCGCTCTACCCTGATGGATGCGCTGCCCGAGGGAGGTCAGCCGACGTCGCCGAGTGAGGAATGGCCGTAATGCCAGAGTTTGCGTACACCGATCTGCTCCCCCTGGGAGAGGACACCACGCCGTACCGGCTGGTGACCGCCGAGGGCGTCTCGACCTTCGAGGCCGACGGCCGTACGTTCCTCAAGGTGGCCCCGGAGGCCCTGCGCACGCTCGCCGCCGAGGCCATGCACGACATCTCGCACTACCTGCGGCCGGACCACCTGGCGCAGCTGCGGCGGATCGTGGACGACCCCGAGGCCTCCTCCAACGACAAGTTCGTCGCGCTGGACCTCCTGAAGAACGCGAACATCGCCGCGGCGGGCGTCCTGCCGATGTGCCAGGACACGGGCACGGCCATCGTCATGGGCAAGCGCGGGCAGAACGTCCTCACCGAGGGCGGTGACGAGGAGGCCCTGTCGCACGGCATCTTCGACGCCTACACGAAGCTGAACCTGCGCTATTCGCAGATGGCCCCGCTGACCATGTGGGACGAGAAGAACACCGGCTCGAACCTCCCGGCCCAGATCGAGCTGTACGCGACCGACGGCGGCGCCTACAAGTTCCTCTTCATGGCGAAGGGCGGCGGCTCGGCCAACAAGTCGTTCCTCTTCCAGGAGACGAAGGCCGTCCTCAACGAGGCCTCCATGATGAAGTTCCTGGAGGAGAAGATCCGTTCGCTGGGCACGGCGGCCTGCCCGCCCTACCACCTGGCGATCGTCGTCGGCGGCACGTCGGCCGAGTTCGCGCTGAAGACCGCGAAGTACGCCTCCGCGCACTACCTCGACGAGCTTCCCGCCGAGGGCTCCCCGACCGGTCACGGCTTCCGGGACAAGGAGCTGGAGGAGAAGGTCTTCGAGCTCACGCAGAAGATCGGCATCGGCGCCCAGTTCGGCGGCAAGTACTTCTGCCACGACGTGCGCGTGGTGCGCCTGCCCCGGCACGGCGCCTCGCTCCCCGTCGCGATCGCCGTCTCCTGCTCGGCCGACCGCCAGGCCACCGCGAAGATCACCGCGGAGGGCGTCTTCCTGGAGCAGCTGGAGAAGGACCCCGCGCGCTTCCTGCCGGACACCACCGACGAGCACCTCGACGAGGCCGGCGACGTCGTGCGGATCGACCTGAACCGCCCCATGGACGAGATCCTCGCCGAGCTCACCAAGTACCCGGTGAAGACCCGGCTCTCGCTGACCGGCCCGCTGGTCGTGGCGCGTGACATCGCGCACGCCAAGATCAAGGAGCGGCTCGACGCGGGCGAGGAGATGCCGCAGTACCTCAAGGACCACCCGGTGTACTACGCGGGCCCCGCGAAGACCCCCGAGGGCTACGCCTCCGGCTCCTTCGGCCCGACGACGGCCGGACGCATGGACAGTTACGTCGCGCAGTTCCAGGCGGCCGGCGGCTCCAAGGTGATGCTCGCCAAGGGCAACCGGTCCAAGCAGGTCACGGACGCGTGCGGCGCCCACGGCGGCTTCTACCTCGGCTCGATCGGCGGGCCCGCGGCGCGCCTGGCCCAGGACTGCATCAAGAAGGTCGAGGTCGTCGAGTACGAGGAGCTCGGCATGGAGGCGGTCTGGCGGATCGAGGTCGAGGACTTCCCCGCGTTCGTCGTGGTCGACGACAAGGGCAACGACTTCTTCACCGAGCCCGCCCCCGCGCCGACCTTCACCAGCATCCCGGTCCGCGGCCCCGGCCTCGGCTGACCCTTCCCGGACCCGTACAGGGGCACCCGGCCACCGGCCGGGTGCCCCTGTGGCGTTCCGGCGGGGCCAGGGAAGGCCCCTTCCGGCGTACGGGGCCGGGAGGGCGCCCGCCGCGCGGGGAATACGTGGACCGGCCCACGTGCTGCTTTCCATCAGGAGGTTTGAAAAACATGGACGGATCGGCCCAGGAATCGAAGTACCGCGTCGAGCACGACTCGATGGGTGAGGTGAGGGTGCCCGCGCACGCGAAGTGGCGGGCGCAGACCCAGCGCGCGGTGGAGAACTTCCCCGTCTCGGGGCAGCGCCTGGAACGGGCGCACATCGAGGCCCTGGCCCGGATCAAGGCCGCCGCGGCGAAGGTCAACGCCGAGCTGAAGGTGCTGGACCCCGACATCGCGGAGGCGATCCGGACGGCCGCCGCCGAGGTGGCGGAGGGGCGCTGGGACGAGC
The DNA here is from genome assembly GCF_042892135.1 of Streptomyces sp. NPDC001822. Taxonomy (NCBI): domain Bacteria; kingdom Bacillati; phylum Actinomycetota; class Actinomycetes; order Kitasatosporales; family Streptomycetaceae; genus Streptomyces; species Streptomyces sp. NPDC001822. Next base: position 705,094 of record NZ_JBIATW010000002.1, on the reverse strand, counting down.
ACTTCCCCGTGGACGTGTTCCAGACGGGTTCCGGCACGTCCTCCAACATGAACACCAACGAGGTCGTGGCCACGCTCGCCACCGAGCGGCTCGGACGCGAGGTGCACCCCAACGACCACGTCAACGCCTCGCAGTCGTCGAACGACGTCTTCCCGTCGTCGATCCACATCGCGGCGACGGCGGCCGTGACCGCAGACCTGATCCCCGCACTCGAACACCTGGCCGAGTCCCTGGAGCGGAAATCGGCCGAATTCGCGGACGTGGTGAAGTCGGGCCGCACGCACCTGATGGACGCCACTCCCGTCACCCTCGGCCAGGAGTTCGGCGGTTACGCCGCGCAGATCCGCTACGGCGTCGAGCGGCTGCACGCCTCGCTCCCCCGCCTCGCCGAACTCCCGCTCGGCGGCACGGCGGTGGGCACCGGCATCAACACCCCGCCCGGCTTCTCCGCCGCGGTGATCGCCGAGGTCGCCCGCACCACGGGGCTCCCCCTCACCGAGGCCCGCGACCACTTCGAGGCGCAGGGTGCCCGGGACGGACTCGTCGAGGCGTCGGGGCAGCTCCGTACGCTCGCGGTGTCGCTCACCAAGATCTCCAACGATCTCCGCTGGATGGCGTCCGGACCCCGCACGGGCCTGGCCGAGATCAACCTGCCCGACCTCCAGCCGGGGTCGTCGATCATGCCGGGCAAGGTCAACCCGGTGATCCCGGAGGCCGTACTGATGGTCGCGGCCCAGGTGACGGGGAACGACGCCACGGTCGCCCTCGCGGGGGCGGCGGGCAACTTCGAGCTCAACGTGATGCTCCCCGTGATCGCGAAGAACCTCCTGGAGTCCGTGCGGCTGCTCGCCAACGCCTCGCGGCTGCTCGCGGACCGCACGGTCGACGGCATCACGGCCAACGTGGACCGGGCCCGGCACTACGCCGAGTCCTCCCCCTCGGTCGTGACCCCGCTGAACAAGTACATCGGCTACGAGGAGGCGGCGAAGGTCGCCAAGAAGTCCCTGGCCGACGGCACGACCATCCGGGAGACGGTGCTGGCCGGCGGGTACGTCGAGCGCGGCGACCTGACGCTGGAGCAGCTCGACGCCGCCCTGGACGTGCTGCGCATGACCCGGCCGTGAGGCGGTGCCGCGCACCGCGTACGCCTCGGCCGTGAGGTGTCCGTGCGCTGTCGCGTGTGGCCCGGCCGTGACGCGTAACGCGGCGGCCGGGCCGGCGCGTCCCTAAGATCTCTTCATGACGACGACGGAAGCGGGTACGGGAGCAGGCACCGGGGCAGGTGCGGGGGACGGCGGACGCTGGGCGCCGGGGGACAGGATCCTCTGGCGCTACCGGGACAACGGGCATCCGGGCGAGGGCGGCGGCGCCGGGGGCGTGCACATCTGCCGCCCGGTCACCGTCGTGCAGGACACGGACGAGCTGCTCGCCGTGTGGATGGCGTCCGGCACGGAGTGCGTGAGACCGGTGCTCGCCGACGGCACCCAGGTGCACGCCGAGCCGCTCGCCACGCGCTACACGCGCCCGCGCACGACCGTGCGCTCCCGGTGGTTCGGCTCGGGCGTGCTGAAGCTCGCCCGGCCGGGTGATCCGTGGTCCGTCTGGCTGTTCTGGGACCGTGGCTGGCTCTTCCGCAACTGGTACGTCAACCTGGAGGAGCCCCGGTCACGCTGGTCCGGAGGAGTCGATTCACAGGATCATTTCCTCGACATCTCGGTCCGGCCCGACCACAGTTGGGAGTGGCTCGACGAGGACGAGTTCGCCCAGGCGCAGCAGGTCGGACTGATGGACGCCCGCACCGCCCGGCGGGTGCGCGAGGCCGGCCTCGCGGCCGTCGAGGTGATCCAGCGCTGGGGCGCGCCCTTCAGCGACGGCTGGGAGCACTGGCGGCCCGATCCTCGCTGGAAGGTCCCGCCGCTGCCGGATGACTGGGACCGCACCCCCGCGCCCACCCCGTCGTGAGACCCTTGATTCACCCCAGGGGGGCGAACGTAGGATCGCCGTCCTGAACCGTTCCATCGGTCCACCGCGCCTCAACCGGCGTAACCGGCCATGCACCTGACCACCAGTCACCGCACATGTCGCACGAGCAGCACGGGCCACGGACCCTGGCTGTCGCGCGGTAGCACGAACCACACGAGGGGGTGGAGACGTGTTCGCTGTCCGCTGCCCCGTCACCGGAAGACCTCGCGTCGGCCCCCCGGCCGGCCGTTCGGTTTCGGCCCCGTTTCCGGGGGCATCCGGTGACAGCCGTTGTTCTCACCGCTCTTGCCGGGACACAGTGGCGCACACCCCTGAGGCGAGTGTGATCGCTTCATACAACCGGCCCGGACGGACGGAATCCCACGCGTGACGGAGCATCCCACCTCCCACGAAGGCCGGCAGCCGCTCGCTGCCCGGCCGCAGGAGCGCGCCCGGCCCCGGCAGCAGGAGGGCCCGCCGGGCGCCGCCGCCACCGCCGCGATCCCCGGCCCCTCCCCGGTGCCGGGCACGGCGGCCCAGAACGCCGTGCCGAGTCCTGCGTCCGCGGAGTCCGCAGCGTCGGCCGCCGACACCCAGGCCGTCGCCCGCCGCGAGGGCGACCGGCTGCGCTTCGTCGGTGCCGCCACCCGCCGGATCGCCCGGGGCATAGACCTCGACGAGATCGTGCTGGGCCTCTGCAGGGCGAGTGTGCCCACCTTCTCCGACGCCATACTCGTCTACCTCCGCGATCCGCTTCCGGTGGGCGACGAGCGGCCGGTGACGCCGTTCGTGCTGCGGCTCCGGCGTACCGACCGGCTGCGGCACGCCGACGAGGAGAGCGAGAGCGGCCCGGAGGGCGAGCGGCTGCGGCTGCCCGTGACCGACCCGCAGGCCGGGCTGATGCCGGCGGCCGACCTCTGTGAGATCCAGGCGGGCGGTGCGCTCGCCGAGGTGCTGCGCGGGGTGCGGCCGGTCTTCGGCGATTCGGCCGCCGCGCGCGTCGCCCTGCCCGAACTGCTGGGCGCGGGGCGGGCGGTGCCCACCGGGCACCGGGCGATCCTGGCTCCCCTGCGCGGCCGCCGCCGGGTGATCGGCGCGGCCGTGTTCCTGCGCGGTACGGAGCGCCCGCCCTTCGAGGCCAATGATCTCCTGGTCGCGGCCCAGCTGGCCACGCACACCGCGCTGGGGATCGACAAGGCCGTGCTCTACGGCCGCGAGGCGTACATCGCCGACGAACTCCAGCGCACGATGCTGCCCGACTCGCTGCCCCAGCCCACCGGTGTGCGCCTGGCGTCCCGCTACCTCCCGGCCGCCGAGACGGCCCGCGTCGGCGGTGACTGGTACGACGCGATCCCGCTGCCCGGCAGCCGGGTCGCCCTGGTCGTCGGCGACGTGATGGGCCACTCCATGACGTCCGCGGCGATCATGGGCCAGCTGCGTACCACCGCGCAGACCCTGGCCGGCCTCGACCTGCCCCCGCAGGAGGTGCTGCACCACCTGGACGAGCAGGCGCAGCGGCTCGGCAGCGACCGCATGGCTACCTGCATGTACGCGGTCTACGACCCCGTCGCACACCGGATCACCATCGCCAACGCCGGCCACCCGCCGCCCGTGCTGCTCCATCTGGGTGGCCGGGCCGAGGTGCTGAGGGTCCCCCCGGGGGCGCCCATCGGCGTCGGCGGGGTCGACTTCGAGGCCGTCGAGCTGGACGCGCCCGCGGGCGCCACGCTGCTCCTGTACACGGACGGCCTGGTGGAGTCCCGGATGCGGGACGTGTGGACGGGCATCGAGATACTGCGGGAGCGGCTCGCGGCCACCGCGCAGCTGACCGGTCCGGACCACTCGCCTCCGCTGGAGGCGCTGTGCGACGACGTCCTGGACATGCTCGGCCCGGGTGACCGGGACGACGACATCGCGCTGCTGGCCGCCCGGTTCGACGGGATCGCGCCGAGCGACGTCGCCTACTGGTTCCTGGAGCCGGAGGACGCCGCGCCCGGACGGGCCCGCAGGCTGGCGCGCAGGGCGCTGAGCCGCTGGGGCCTGGACGACATCTCCGACGAGGTGGAGCTCCTGGTCAGCGAGGTGGTCACCAACGCCGTGCGGTACGCGGAGCGTCCGGTGACGCTGCGGCTGCCGCGTACGGACATCCTGCGCTGCGAGGTCGGGGACGACGCACCGCAGCTGCCCAGGCAGCGGCGCGCCCGGGAGACCGACGAGGGCGGGCGCGGGCTCTTCCTGGTCAACCGGCTGGCCCGGCGGTGGGGGGCGACCCGCCTCTCCACGGGCAAGGTCGTGTGGTTCGAGATGGCCACTCCCTGAGGGTGCCGGTGGACGGACGAGCGTGAGGGGCGGGTGCCGGCCGGCACCCGCCCCTCACGCGTCGTCACTGCCCGAACGGGCCGCCGCCGGGCCGGCCGGGCGGCTGCTGGGTCCCGCCGTCGGGGTCCGGTGTCTCGCTGGGCGTCCCGCTCGGGGTCTCCGAGGGCGTCTCGCTCGGCGTCTCGGCCGGCGGGGACGGCTCGACCGGGGACTCGCTCGGGGACTGGGAGGGCGTCTCGGGCGTCGCGGAGGGGGTTTCCGAGGGCTTCTCCGTCGGCGTCGGGGACGCCGAGGGGGTCTCGGTCACGGACGTCTCGCCGTGCTCCACGCCCTCCAGGTCGAAGGAGGCGTCCGAGCCGCCGCCCAGCGCGCCGAGGGTGTAGTCGGCCCAGATCTTGGCGGGGAAGCCGCCACCGTTGGCCCGGCCGGAGTTGGCCGTGCCGGTGAGGCTGACCTGGCCGCCGCCCTCCTTGGTCGACTCGCCGTACAGGGCGACGACCGTGGAGAGCTCGGGGGTGTAGGCCGCGAACCAGGCCGCCTTGTTGTCCTCGGAGGTACCCGTCTTGCCCGCGGCGTCGTAGGCCGAGGTGTTGGCCTCGTGACCGGAGCCGAGGTCGACGACCTCGGTCAGTGCCTTCGTCACGGTGTCCGCGGACGCCCGGCTGATGGCCTGGCCGCCGATGCCGTCGACGGGCTCCATGGTGCGGTCGCGGTGCACGGCGGACTTGACGATGGTCGGCGTGACCTTCTTGCCGTGGTTGTCGAGGGTGGCGTAGACCCCGGCCATGTCCCACGTGGAGGCGTTCATGGTGCCGAGGGTGATGGCGGGACGCTCGGGGAAGTTCACGTCGGGTACGCCCAGGCCGAGCGCGGTCTTCTTGACCGCCTTCGGGGTGACGTCGACGACCATCTGCGCGAAGACGGAGTTGATCGACTTGTCCAGGGCCGTCTGGACGGTCGGGTTGCGGTAGCTGACGTCGTCCTCGTTCTGCGGGGCGAACGGGGTGTCGCTCCCGACGACGGGACGCCTGCTGGTGCCGTCGTAGACCGTGTTGAGGCCGATCAGGTCGCCGCCCTGGGTCTGCGATCCGTTCTCCAGGGCGGAGGCGAGCACGAGCGGTTTGAAGGTCGACGCGGGCTGGTAGTCCCTGCGGGTCGCGTTGGATATGTAGTGCTCGGTGGCGCCGACTCCGCCGTACAGGGCGACGACTTTGCCGGTCTTCGGGTCCACCGAGGTGGCGCCCGCCTGGACCGTCGCGTCGACCTTGTTCTTCTTCCGGTCGAGCTGGTCCTCCAGCTGGCGGTTGACCGACTTCTCGAGCTGCTTCTGCCGCTTCTTGTCGATGTTGAGGGTGATCGTCCAGCCGCCCGCCCGGCGCATCTCCTCGGTGATGCCCTGGCGCTCCATCTCCTGGTTGGCGGCCTCGACGAGGTAGCCCGTCTGTCCCTCCAGCCCCGGAGCGGCCTTGGGCGCGTCGGGCACGGGGAACGTCAGCCTGTCGCGCTCGGCCCGGTCGAGCCAGCCCTCCTCGACCATGTTGTCCAGCGTGTAGGCCCAGCGGTCCTTGACGAGCTTCTTGCCGGTCGGGGTGGCCCGGGCCCAGTCGTACTGGCTGGGCGCCTGGAGCAGCGCCGCGAGGTAGGCGCCCTGGGAGACGTCGAGGTCCTTGGCGTCGACCCCGTAGTAGGCCTGCGCGGCCGCCTGGATCCCGCTCGCGCCGCGGCCGTAGAACACGGTGTTGAGGTAGCCGGCGAGGATGTCGTCCTTCTTCATGCGCTGGTCGACCTTGAGGGAGATCACCAGCTCCTTGAGCTTGCGGCTGACCGTCTGGTCCTGCGTGAGGTAGTAGTTCTTCACGTACTGCTGGGTGATCGTGGAGCCACCCTGCTTGCCCTTGCCGGAGAGCGTGTTGAGCACACCACGGGTGGTGCCCTTGAGGTCGACGCCCCGGTCCCGGTAGAAGGACTTGTTTTCGGCGGCGACGAAGGCGTGCTGGACCTTCTTGGGTACGACGGCGAGGTCGACGATCTCGCGGTTGGCCCCGGAACCGGTGCGGGCGAGGATCGAGCCGTCGCTGTACTTGTAGATGTTGCTCTGCTCCTGCGCCGCGGCGTTGGCCGGAGGCACGTCCACGTACAGGTAGAGCGCCGCGAAGCCGCCCATCACCAGAAGGCACAGCCCGAAGAACGTGCCCAGCATCTTCCGCCATGTGAAGAGCCGTCGTATGCCGCCGCTCCTGGCAGCCCGACGCGCGTCCGCTCGCCCCATCGCCGTGGTGCTCCTCTACCTCTGCTCGAACCGCTTCAGGTCAGACCAGCCAGCTAACACCGAAGGCGTGGACAAATGGCAAGCGATCCGATCTTTTCCGGACGTGAGAATCAGCACCCGGTTTCAATGGAACCGACTCCCGAGGGGTGCACAAGGTTGCCGCACCCGTTAATGTGTAATCACATTGCTAGCGCGGCGCGACGCCGCGCGGAACGGGGGACCCATGTCCGCACCACACGACCTCCCCGGCGCCGCCGGCCCGGGCGCCGACCTCGCGCCCGACGCCCCGGAGATGCCCTCTCCCCAGGTCAGGGAGACGACGGCGCACTCCATCCCCGGCGGCCTCGGCCTGCTGCTGACCGTCCTCGGCGTGCTCGTCGGTGTGGCCCTCACCATCGTCGGCGTGGTCCTCGGCTCCCACGGACACGAGGGCGTGGGCGTCCCGCTCCTCATCCTCGGAATCCTGCTCGCCATCGCCTCCTTCTTCTGCATGAGCGGTGTGAAAATGGTCGCCCCGGGCGAGGCCCGGGTCATCCAGCTCTTCGGCCGGTACGTCGGCACGATCCGCGCGGACGGCCTCCGGTGGATCAACCCGCTGACGTCCAGCCGCAAGATCTCCACCCGGGTGCGGAACCACGAGACGGCCGTCCTGAAGGTCAACGACGCCTACGGCAACCCGATCGAGCTCGCCGCGATCGTCGTCTGGAAGGTCGAGGACACCGCACAGGCGCTCTTCGAGGTGGACGACTTCCTGGAGTTCGTCGCGACGCAGACCGAGGCGGCCGTCCGGCACATCGCGATCGAGTACCCGTACGACGCCCACGAGGAGGGCGGCCTGTCCCTGCGCGGCAACGCCGAGGAGATCACCGAGAAGCTCGCGGCCGAACTGACCGCGCGGGTGCAGGCGGCGGGCGTGCGCATCATCGAGTCCCGCTTCAGCCACCTCGCGTACGCCCCCGAGATCGCGTCGGCGATGCTCCAGCGCCAGCAGGCGGGGGCCGTCGTCGCCGCGCGCCAGCAGATCGTCGAGGGCGCGGTGGGCATGGTCGAGATGGCCCTGACCCGCATCGCGGAGCAGGACATCGTCGAGCTCGACTCCGAGCGCAAGGCCGCGATGGTCAGCAACCTGATGGTCGTGCTGTGCGGCGACCGCGCCGCGCAGCCGGTCCTGAACACTGGCACGCTCTACCAGTGACCGACGACGCGGCCCCTCCGGCGGGCCGGACTCCCCGGCGGGGTGCCACCCGCAAGCAGATGCTGCTGCGGCTGGACCCCGCCGTGCACGACGCGCTGGCCCGGTGGGCCTCGGACGAGCTGCGCAGCGCGAACGCGCAGATCGAGTTCCTGCTCCGGCGGGCCCTGGCGGACGCCGGGCGCCTGCCGGGCGGGGCCGCCCCGATCCCGCGCCGGGGCCGCCCCCCGAAGTCCCCGCCCGGGGAGCCGCCGGAGCCGTCCGGATGACCACCCGCGGCCCGGAGCGCCGGACCCGGCCGCGGGCGGGACGCACAGGCCGGCGCCGCAGAGGTGCCGCCACCCCCTATGCGCAACAGGTATACACCCGGAGTACAGTGCAGGCATGTCTATCGGCCACACCCTCCTCGGGCTCCTGGAGTCCGGCCCCCGCCACGGCTACGACCTCAAGCGCGCCTTCGACGAGAAGTTCGGGCACGACAGGCCGCTGCACTACGGCCAGGTCTACGCGACCATGTCCCGCCTCCTGAAGAACGGGCTCGTCGAAGTCGACGGCGTCGCGACGGAGGGCGGGCCCGAGCGCAAGCGGTACGCCATCACGGAGGCCGGCGTCACCGACGTCGCCACCTGGCTCGCGCAGCCCGAGAAGCCGGAGCCGTACCTCCAGTCGACCCTCTACACGAAGGTCGTCCTGGCCCTGCTCACCGGCCGCAGCGCCGACGACCTGCTCGACGCCCAGCGCTCCGAGCACCTGCGCCTGATGCGCATCCTCACCGAGCGCAAGCGCAAGGGCGACCTCGCGGACCAGCTGATCTGCGACCACGCCCTCTTCCACCTCGAAGCCGACCTGCGCTGGCTGGAGCTCACCGCCGCCCGCCTGGACCGCCTCGCCGAGGTGATAGCCCCGTGACCCCGGCCGGCTCCCTGCTCTCCGCGCACGACCTGCGCAAGAGCTACGGCTCGACTCCCGCGCTCGACGGAGCCTCCTTCTCCGTGCACCCCGGCGAGGTCGTCGCCGTCATGGGCCCCTCAGGCTCCGGCAAGTCGACACTGCTGCACTGTCTGGCGGGCATCGTCACCCCGGACGCGGGCACCGTCACCTACGACGGGCGTGAACTGTCCGCCCTGTCCGACGCGGAGCGCAGCGCGCTGCGCCGTACCGACTTCGGGTTCGTCTTCCAGTTCGGCCGGCTCGTCCCGGAGCTGACCTGCGTGGAGAACGTCGCCCTGCCGCTGCGCCTCAACGGGACGAAGCGCAAGGAGGCCGAACGCACCGCCCGGCAGTGGATGGAACGCCTGGAGGTCGACGACCTCGCCTCCCAGCGCCCGGGAGAGGTCTCCGGCGGGCAGGGCCAGCGCGTCGCCGTGGCCCGCGCCCTGGTCGCCTCCCCCAAGGTCGTCTTCGCCGACGAGCCGACGGGCGCGCTGGACTCGCTCAACGGTGAGCGGGTCATGCGGCTGCTCACCGAATCCGCCAGGACCGCGAACGCGGCCGTCGTCATCGTGACGCACGAGGCCCGCGTCGCCGCCTACTCGGACCGCGACGTCGTCGTGCGCGACGGCCGGTGCCGTGAAGCGGAGCACGCGCTGTGAGCGTGCTCCGGGACCTCGCGCTCGGCGTGCGCTTCGCCGCCGCCGGAGGCCGCGAGGGCTGGGTCAGGACCGCGCTCACCGCGATCGGGGTCGGACTCGGGGTGGCACTGCTGCTGGCCGCCTCGTCGGTACCGCACCTGCTGGAACAGCGCGCCGCACGCGACGACGCACGCGACGAGGTCGCCGCGTCCCGCGAGGCGGACGTCCCGAGGACGGACTCCACCGTCCTGCGCGCCTCGGCCACGACCGAGTACCGCGGCCGCGAGGTCGCGGGCTACCTGATGCGGGCGGAGGGCTCACGGCCGGTGCTCCCGCCGGGAGTCGGGCACTTCCCCGCCCCCGGGGAGATGATCGCCTCGCCGGCCCTGAAGGAACTCCTGGCGTCCCCCGAGGGCCACCTGCTCGCGGAGCGCCTGCCGTACAAGATCAGCGGGACGATCGCCGACGAGGGGCTGAGCTCCCCGGGCGAGCTGCACTTCTACGCGGGCAGCGACACGCTGGCCCCGGCCAACGGCGGTCACCGGCTGGCGGGTTACGGGGGCGGGACCCCGGACGATCCGCTCCCGCCCGACCTGGTGCTCCTGGTCCTCCTCATCTGCGTCGTGCTGCTCGTACCGGTGGCGATCTTCATCGCGACCGCCGTGCGGTTCGGCGGTGAACGCCGCGACCGGAGGCTCGCCGCACTGCGGCTGGTCGGCGCCGACATCCGGTCGACCCGCCTGATCGCGGCCGGGGAGGCGCTGTTCGGCTCAGTCCTCGGCCTGCTCGCCGGTGCGGGGTTCTTCCTCGTGGGCCGCGGGTTCGTCGGTCACGTCGAGGTGTGGAACCACAGCGCGTTCCCCTCCGACCTCACGCCCACGCCCTGGCTCACCGCGCTCGTGGCCGTCGCCGTGCCCCTGTCCGCCGTCGTCGTCACGCTCGCCGCCATGCGCTCGGTGGTCGTCGAGCCCCTGGGCGTCGTCCGCGGTTCCCGCAACCGCCGGCGCCGCCTGTGGTGGCGTCTGCTGCTGCCGGTCCTCGGGCTGGCGGTGCTGTGGGGAACGGACCGGGCCGGCGAGTTCACACCCGTCAACCCCTACCCCATCGCGGGCGGAGCCGTCCTCGTGCTGGCGGGGCTCGCACTGCTGCTCCCCTGGCTGGTCGAGGCCTGCGTCGGCAGACTGGGGCGCGGGCCGCTCCCCTGGCAGCTGGCGGTCCGCTCACTCCAGCTCAACAGCGGCGCCGCCTCCCGGGCGGTCAGCGGCATCACCGTGGCGGTGGCGGGCGCGGTGGCGCTGCAGATGCTGTTCGCCGCGGTGAGCGCCGACTTCGACCGGATGACGGGGCAGGACCCCTCACGGGCCCAGTTCACGACCTCCTCGGAGAACGTGACCGGCGACGCGGCCACGCGCACCATCAAGGAGTTCAGGGCGACCAGGGGCGTGCGGGCCGTCATCGGCACGGTCGAGGTCTACGTCACCCGGCCGGGGAAGTACGAGGGCGACATCCGGCCCACCACCTCGCTGACCGTCGGCGACTGCGCGACCCTGCGCGAGATCGCCCGGATCGGGTCCTGCCACGAGGGCGACGCCTTCGTCGTCCACCCCAGGCACGACAAGGAGATGGCCGCCTGGATGGACCAGACCGCCCGCAAGGGCAAGGAGGTCGACATCAGCACGGCCGCCGAGCCGGGCGGTGTGAAGTCGAGGCGCTGGACCCTGCCCGCCGACGCCCGCACGGTCGTCTCCCGTCCGGACCCGATGGGCGAGGACCACTGGGGCATCATGGCGACGGCCGGTGCGGTCGACCCCGGCAGCCTGCCCGGTGCGACGGTCCAGGCACAGATCAGGGTCGACGAGAGCGTCCCCGACGTCTCCGAGTACGTACGGAACACGGCGGCCCGGATCGACCCCGGCATGCGCGTGTCGTCCCTGCGGTCGGTGGAGCGTGACCGGCAGTACGCGAGCGTGCAGACCGGCCTCCGGGTGGGCGCGACCCTGACCCTGCTGCTGATCGCCGCCTCGATGCTGGTCTCCCAGCTGGAGCAGATGCGGGAGCGCCGGCGTCTGCTGGCCGCCCTGGTCGCCTTCGGCACCCGGCGCACCACCCTCGGCTGGTCCGTGCTCTGGCAGACCGCGGTGCCGGTGCTCGTCGGCCTGACCGTCGCCGTCGCCGGCGGGCTCGGACTCGGTGCGGTGATGGTGAGGCTGGTCTCCAAGAGGGTGACCGACTGGTGGTTGTTCGTCCCGCTGGCGGGGGCGGGCGCCGCGCTGATCCTGCTGGTCACCCTGGTCTCGCTGCCGCTGCTGTGGAGGCTCATGCGGCCGGACGGCCTGCGTACGGAGTGACGGGCGTGTGAGGGGGCGGTCCCACCGGACCGCCCCCTCACGCGTGTCACACGCCGGCCGGCACCCGCACGGGAAGCGCGGCCATCGCCTCCCGGAGAGCGGCGGCGAACTCCTCGAACTCCTCGTGCCGCGCCGAGCCCGCCCGTACGGCCAGCGCCACCCGCCGCGAAGGCGCGGGGTCGCTGAAGTAGCCGGTGGACAGCGCCTCGTTGCGCCCGGTCTCCACGGTCACCGCGGTCCGCGGCAGCAGGGTCACCCCCAGCCCGCCCGCGACGAGCTGGACCAGGGTGGAGAGGCCGGCCGCCGTCGTCGTCACCGGCGTCCCGCTGGTGCGGCCCGCCTCACGGCAGATGTCCAGGGCCTGGTCCCGCAGGCAGTGTCCTTCGTCGAGCAGCAGGAGCGGCAGGTCACGCAGCGTCTCGCGCGGCAGGCCGACGCTTCCGGCGAGGCGGTGCTCCTTCTCCATGACCAGCACGAAGTCCTCGTCGAAAAGGGGGAGTTCCATGACGCCGGGCACCCCGAGGGGCACGGCGAGCAGCAGGAGGTCGAGCCGTCCGGCCGCCAGCCCGTCCAGCAGCGAGGAGGTCTGCTCCTCGTGGACCTGGAGCTCCAGCTCGGGATAGCGGTCGTGGACCAGCCTGAGGACGGCGGGCAGCAGGTAGGGCGCGACCGTCGGGATCACGCCGAGCCGGAGTATCCCCGTGAAGGGCGCCCGGACCGCCTCGGCCTCGTCCATCAGCTCACCCAGCGCCTCCAGCACCGCCCGGCTCCGCACGGCGAGCCGCTCCCCGGCGGGCGAGAGCAGCACCCTGCGGGTCGTACGCTCGATGAGCTGGACACCGAGTGCCACCTCCAGCGCGGACACCGCCCCGGAGAGCGCCGGCTGACTCATCCCGATTGCTGACGCCGCGTCCCGGAAGTGCAGATGCTCCGCCACGGCCGCGAAGGCGCGCAGCTGCGAGAGACTGGGCTGCTTGACCCTGTTGGTCTGATTTACGTACGCCACTGATAGGCACCTCCGATCATCCGGACCGAGTGTAGCTATTTCCGTGATCAATGCACTCTGTGCCAGGGTGGGGCTGTCCAACCCCCAGGAACGACCCCAAAAGGGGACTTCCTATGCAACAAGGAGTGCGCGTGCTCACTGTCGGTGACAAGTTCCCCGAGTTCGACCTGACCGCTTGTGTATCGCTCGAAAGCGGTAAGGAGTTCGAGCAGATCAACCACAAGACCTACGAGGGTCAGTGGAAGGTCGTCTTCGCGTGGCCCAAGACCACTAACTAACCCTCCTTTCCGGAGTCACATCTTCCGCATGTGATACTGACTCCCGGAACAGGCTCGTAGGGCGCTGACCAGCACAAACGATCAGCGCAACGAGCTTCGAGGGAGCACCACTTGATAGCGACACCCGTACCCGACACGGTCAAGTCGGACATGCTCATTCCCCTCGGCATGTACCGAAGGGTCTCCGAGGACAAGACCCTTAAGGGCAGAGCCTCGACGTGGCGCGAGGTCGAGGAGCAGGTCAAGGAGCAGGAAGACGCGATCCGCTCCTTCGCGAAGGACTTGCCCTTCGAGGCCGCCATCACGCGGGACTACTGCGACAACAACACGCCCGCCTCGGACCCCTTCATCGTCCGGGACGAGTTCGAGCGGATGCTCGGGGATCTTGAATCCGGCGTCATCCGAGGCATCCTCTTCCTGCACTCGGACCGGCTCGCCCGACTCGTCTACGACGCCGCCCGCATCTGCCGCATATTCGAGATGAACCCGACCTTCGTCGGCCGGTCGGTCGAGGGAAGCGTCGATCTCTCCACGCCCGAGGGCCGGGCCATGTTCATGATGCAGGCCACCATGGGCGGAATGGAGATCGGCAACACGAGGCGCCGAGTTACCCGCACGAATCGCCGCATCGCCGAGAAGGGCGTCATGCACGGGGCACCCCGCCCTTTCGGGTGGGGAGAGGACCGGCGAACGCTTCACCCCGTCGAGGCGAAGATGATCCGCGAGGCCATTCTCGCCATTCCTGGCGGATACAAGATCTCGGACTTCAAGAGGGCGCTGACCGAGTACGGGTACACCCCGAAGGAGACGAAGCGCTCTGGGGATCACCCTCGCGCCATCCAGCACACGGCCGCCGAGAACATCCTCATGAGTCCGCGTGTCGCAGGGTTCCGCTTCCACGTCCCCGAGTCCATCCGCAGGGCTACGAACACTCGCCTCTGGCTGCCTGACCACATCCTTAGCAAGGGCGGGAAGCCGGTCGTCGGTGACTGGGAGGCCGTCGCCTCGCCGGATGAATGGCGAGCCGCGGTGGACACAATCTGGGGGCGCAAGGAAGCGAACCGGTCGGGGCTCAAGAGCAAGAAGCACGACACCACGGCGAAGTACCTGCTGTCGGGGATCGTGCGGTGCGGGAAGTGCTCCTCGCCGATGTACTCCAACCCCTACACCAAGGGAACGCCCTCGTACGAGCAGTGGGGCTTTCGGTACGCCTGCCTGGTGAACCAGGGAGGATGCGGCGGCGTTACGCGCGTGGGGCCGCCGATAGACGATCTGGTCGAGAAGGCGTTCCTCATGGAGACGGGGGCCGCCGTCCCGGAGACGGAGAAGGCATCCGCCGAGATCGACGAGACGGTCCATGACGCCCGCCTGGAGGAGATCGAGGCGGAGATCGCCGACACGAACGAGCGGCGGAAGGCGAAGAGGATCTCGACCGGCGCGGCCCTGGACGTGATCGAGGAGCTGGAGGCCGAGCGCGAGAAGCTCGCCTCGGAGCGCGGACAGCTCGCCCTTCAGAAGCGCAAGATGGCTCTCCTCGACCCTGACGCGCTCGCGGACTGGGAGAACCTGACGATGACGGAGAAGCGCACGCGACTGAAGGTCGCGGTTCGATCCGTGATTGTGCATCCCGCCGGCAGAGGTAAGCGGTTCGACCGGAACCTGATCGAGATCGTCTGGCAGAAGAACCCGGCAGCCTGACGCGCAAACGGGGAAACCCCCCCTCCCTACGCGGGAGCGGGGGTTTCTCTGTGTATGGGCTTCAAACCCCATGTCTTCATGACGAGCTGCCGATACGCCTCGTTGCGAGGGGGCACCTTGGCGAGTTCGCGCTTGAGCCATTCCTCCTCGGTCACGGGGCCACCCGCCCGCCCGCGTTGAACGCCTCGTACGTGACCGGCATGAGGGTCTGGAAGATCCCCTCGACCAGCTCCGCGCACATCTCGATCTCACGTTGCGGGTGGGAGCGGAAGCGGGCGCTGTCCACGCCCGTGCGGAGGCCGAGGAAGTTCATCAGCGACCGCGCGTTCATCGTGACGTACATGGACGAGTAGACGTTGACCGGCAGGGCGGCGCGGGCGACCTCGCGGGCGACTCCTGCGGCGAGCATGGTTCGGTAGGACTGCCAGGCGAAGTCGCAGGCTTCCCGGGTGGCGTTCCGGACGGTCTCGCGCTGTAGGGCGGACCCGGACTCGAAGGTGTAGCGGCCGGGCTTGCCGACTTGTACGAGATTCCGTCCTTCGGCCGGCAGATAGAAGACGGGCTCCAGCTCGCGGTACCGGGCCGACTCCTCGTTGTACGAGGCCATGCGGTGACGCTGCCATTCGCGGATGACGAAGATCGGCGCCTCGACGTAGAACGTCATCGTGGCGTGCTCGAAGGGGCTGCCGTGCCGCTCGCGCATCAGGTAGCGGATCAGGCCGTGTTCGGCGGGGCCGAGGCCCCACACCTCGGACTGGGACTCGGGGCCCTGCGTGGAGACTCGGGCCGCCAGGACCACGTCAGCGTCCGAGGCGGAGTGCTTCACGAGGCGGACGGTCATGTCGTCGCGGAAGGTCAGGTCAGTCATCAGGAGTTCCTTATGGTTACAGGTTTACACTTACGCCGCGAGACGCGACGCGATCTCTTCGTAGGACCGGCGGGACTGCTTCGTGAGGTGCCAGAGGTCGTACTCGCACTGGTAGACGCGGTTCTCGCGGGCGATCGGGTGTCCCCCGTCCCGGCCGACGGGCGAGCGGTCCCGCTTGGCCTGAGCGCGCCCGAGGGCCTTCTCGGCGGAGCGGCGGTCGAGGTAGGCCCGCTGCTTAGCGGAGCACTCACAGGTGAGGTATGCGACGGTCTTCATGGGGGTTCTCCTTGCTTCAGGGGCGGGTAATGATGCCGGTGCGGCGGGCCATGCGCATGTACGTAAGGACGGTCTGCCGCTGCACGCCGATGTACTCGGCGAGGTGGCGGGCGGGGTTGATCACGCCCTCCGCTTCGGCCTTCAGGAAGTGGTACGCGAGTCGCACGAGGAAGGCATCCGTCACCCATCCGCTCGCGCGGAGCTGCATCAGTTCTTCGATCTCGGCGTCGGTGATGCTGGGAACGGTGAGGAACTCGGACTCGGTCATGTCGGCTTCCGTTCGGTGTCAGGTGGCCCGGAACTTGTCGCACGGGCAGGTGGGTATCTGGCAGGCGCCTCGACCGGCGCCCGCTGCGGAGTGAGCGAAGGGGGCGTGTCCGCATTCGGGGTGGAAGCAGTAGCCCTTCCAGCCCTTCTTGCCGTCCACGTTGGCGAGCATCACGCCAGGGCTGTGGAGCTTGACGATCTTGCCCGTCCCTCCGAAGGCCATCTTCGAGGCGAAGGTCTTGATCTCGGCTTCGCTTCCGAAGGGCCCGAAATTGAGGCCGCGATGACCGTCCTGCCAGGTGTGAACGAGGGCGAACAGGTCGCGCATTTGCAGGAGTTCAGCGGCGGTCTTGTAGACCGCCTTGGCCATCTGGTCGGCGCTCTCGAAGGTGTCGTCCTCCAAGAGCGCCTTCACCGCCTCGACCTCTTCTTTCCGGGGTGTCAGTCGCATGGGCCAATCTTAACCATGCGGTACGAAATTTACACTACCAGCGGGATGAGCTGCATCACACGATCGCGCAGCACCGCGGTGGTTCCGTCGTTGCGGATCACGTCGTCGAACAGGTACCCATCGAGCGCGTTCTCGCTGATGTGGTCGGCCTCGGGGATAGCAGTCAGATCCGGTCTGTGGATGGCGACGACCAGGCCGCCACGGTCTCGGATGGCGTGGGCCTCGTTGGGGAAGCGCACGTCCGTGATGACGGTCGGCCCCCACGTCTCGGCGTCCTCGAAGAGGGCATTCACCCACACGTCCTCGCCGAGCGACTCCCGCCCCTTCATGCCGAGATCCTGAAGCATCCGGCGAACCTCCGGGAACATCTGCTTCACCTCCTCCCATCCGTACGAGTCGACCTCGAACCGCAGGGTCGTCAGTCCCGCTCGATAGGACTCGTCGACCAGGGTCGGGTTGGCCGCGTAGAGCATCGCCTTCACCTCGTCAGCAAAGGCCCGGCGGGTCCATTCCAGATCGAGGAGGGCTCCGGCGGCGGTGTCCTTGCCGGACCTGGCCATGCCGGCGATTCCGATCAGGGGGGCAGTCATCGTTCGATGTCCTTTCAGGGCGGGTCAGTTGTTGACGTAGAAGGGGACGGGTTCGGCCTCGTCGATGGCGGTCTCGAAGGACCACTCGTGCGCCATCAGCGCCTTGCGGTGCTGAAGGTTGGCGTACCGGGTCGCGACCGCGCGGAGCAGCGCATCGACCTCGCGGTACTCGCGCTCGATCGCGTTCAGCCGGTCCAGTCGACGGGCGCGGGCGAACGTAGCGGCCTTCTCGTGAACAAGGGCGCGGTCGCGGCGGTGCATCTCGATCAGGGCCTTGACGATCTCCCGAGTCCGGGCCTTCGTGCCCTCCGGGGCCGGGTAGTCGCCGACGCCCGTCTGAATGCGGCGGACCCCGAAGCGCCAGTCGAGCTGATCGGCGTGGATGATCGCGGAGTTCGCCAGGCGGGAGCCGAGGACTTCGAGCGTCCCGGAGACTCCCCCGCGGCTAAATGTGTTCTGACCGTAGGCGACCTCGAAGGCGGACGGGAGCAGCTCGAACGCGGTTTCCTCGGTGGAGTCGGTCACGCGGCGCGCCTCGTCGTACATCGGCGCGATCTCAACGGTTCCGCTCACGCGGGGGCCGGTCAGCTCGTAGGTGGTGACCCAGGGCTTCGAGGATTCACTCAGGCGCTCGACGGTAACAGCGCCGAAGGACAGAACGAGGGTGGTGGTCATGGTGGTCTCTCATCTCCGTGTTGGGGTGGCCGCCCCTCCCTCTCCCTGTGTGGGTAGGGGCGGCCTGCGTGCTGGTGTGGGTCAGGCGTCGCGCTT
Organism: Streptomyces sp. NPDC001822; assembly: GCF_042892135.1. Classification (NCBI taxonomy): domain Bacteria; kingdom Bacillati; phylum Actinomycetota; class Actinomycetes; order Kitasatosporales; family Streptomycetaceae; genus Streptomyces; species Streptomyces sp. NPDC001822. The sequence goes on along the minus strand of NZ_JBIATW010000002.1, from coordinate 687,228 downwards.
CGTCGAGCGGTAGGCGAAGATCAGCTCGTACTTGCGGACCAGGGCTTCGAGGCTCCACCCGGGGCGGAAGCGGGCTCCGACGCCGTCAAGGGCAGCCTTGACTCGCGTGGCAAGGCTGGTGAAGTCGCGGGCGTCGATGTGCTCCGAGCACTCGGCGCAGGCGTCCCATATGCCGTCGTGGTCGAAAGCGGCAATACCCATGCCCGTGTCGATGTGCACGGCGTCCGAGTGGGCCAGTTCGTAGACGGCGACCCGCTGTCGGATGTGGCAGAAGTGGCAAGGCTCGGTGGCGAGTTGCTCGCGGCTCATGTTCGTACCCTTCGGATCAGGTGGTGTAGCAGGACTGGACGGGGATGCCCTCGCCCTTGGCGTGGGTGACGCAGGACTCGGCGCACTCGACGAAGAACGCAAGGGCCATCTCGGCGGCCTCGTCCACGTCGTCCGCGAACTCGAAGCGGGGGTTCTGCATCGGCATGGAGTCATCGCCGAACATCAGGTGCAGTCGACGGCCGCGCCAGTAGATCCGGCCTCCGCCCCGCCAGTTGTTCGAGTTCTGCTCGTGGAGCATCGCGTCGCCCATGGGGCCTCGCTCGATGCGGACTCGGACGGTCGCGCCATCGGAGAGAGTGACGGCCTCGGTGTGCGTCATGGTGGTCCTTTCAGGAAGTGCCGGCGGACTGCGCGGCGTAGAAGGCGAGGCATTCGCGGGCCTGCGCTCGGGCGTACGTGCCGCCGTAGAAGCCGCGGGGCGCATCGACCGGCGCCCACTCGCCCGAGGCGAGGTACCACGGACGAGTGGTTTCAACGACGAAGCCCCACACGTCCCCGGCGAGCCATGCCTCGTACTCCTGCATCTCCGCCTCGACGTATGCCTCGGTCATGAGACCGCCGTCCAAGGCGATGGCTTCCTCGCCGGTCATGTACCAGAGGGAGCGGGGGCCCTTCTCCGGGGCCGACTCCAGGACGATGCCGCCGTGCATCAGGGCCACGTACCGGGTGAAGGTCTCGATACCTCTCCACTTGTTCCAAGCCAGGCGCCGCCACTGCTCGGCGAGGGGGCCGCCGTCCTCGTCGACCGCCCCGTACTGGCCGAGGTGGGTGTCGATGGTGACGACGTGCACAAGGGTGTCCGCGCTTTCGCGGGGGTTCTGCGCGTTCTCGTCGCGGACCATGCGGACGCGGTAACGGCCGTCTTCGCTGGTGGCGAGTACATCGGTCATGGTGTGTGCTCCTTAGTGAGGGGGCCGCCCCGGCTCTCCCTGTGTGCAGGGGCGGCCCGTGGTGCGATGAACGGTCAGGCGGTGAAGGCGAGGGCCTCGGCGTCCCATGTGGGGACGGGGCGGCCTATCTCGGCGTACCGGGCGGCACGCTTCGCGGCGTTCGCCGAGCCGGAGTACGGGCATCCCTTGTGGCGGCGCGGGGGTGCCGGATTGGCGCCCTTCCGGTCCCGCATGTGGGAGTAGTAGGCAACGAACTCGGCCTCGCACAGCTCGTCCACGAGAGCCCAGCGGTGCTCGCTTCCGGGGTAGCCGTGGTGGGCTCCGGCGCATCGGGTGCGGGTGCAGTCGTCCGGCTCGGGGACCGGGGTCTCACGGGACGAGTAGCCAAGCTCGGTCATTCGAGCCCATGCTTTGTCGAGGTTCTCCAGGTTGCGGGGGTTGGGCTTCATGAAGGGCGCGAGGAACGGGGCCGTACTCATGTGTCCTGCCTTTCAGGGGAGTTGGGGTGTCAGTTGTCGTTTGCGCGGTCGAGGGCTTCGTCTGCGTAGGCGGTGAGGATCTTCCGGGCGATCTCCGGGGCGCTGTACTCCGCCGACATGCGGGCGAGCGTCTCGCCGTAGGCGCCGAGGTAGCCGAGGTAGGCGCCGAACTCCAAGGTCACGGCGTGCTGCATGTCCTTCTCGATTCGCTCCTTCTCCGGGGTCAGGTCGATGTACTCGGAGAGGTGCTTCGGGCCGGGGGGCAGGGCGATCATGGGGTGACCTTTCAGGCGTGGGAGGGGAAGGGGAGACCGGCGCACATGGCGGCTCGCAGGTCGGTCAGGGCGTCACGGAGGCTGAGAGAGGCGTAGTGCAAGACAGCGGGCTCGGTGGCGTACAGCCACTCTTCGAGGGCCTCGCTCATGGCCGTGAGGGACGCGGCCGGGTCGACGACGTAGCCGAGGGTGCCGGCCGAATCGACACACCACACGTCGGACCCGTCGAGGTCGATGTCGCGGAGGTCGAGCGAGTGGCGGCAGTGGTCGCACTGGAAGAGTCCGTCCGGCGCGATACCGAAGGGTGCGCGGGTGCACTCACCGCAGATGATCGTGATCATTGGTAGCCTTTCTGGGTGGCCCCTCTTCGCTCCCTGTGAGGAGGGGCCGCTTGCGTGTGGTGGGGGTTACGCCTGGTCGCGCTCGATGGCGGCCAAGATGTCGAGCAGCTCGGCCGCGAGGCTCAGCTCGTAGTCACCGACGGGGCGGACCTCTTCGGGCGGGAGCAGCTCGACCGGCAGGCTGAGCGCGAGCCTCTCGGCCGCGTTCGCGAGGTGTCTGAGCACGTTCCACTCATCAGTCCTGGGGGTGCACAGCTCGCATTGCTCGCTCCACTCCTCGACGATTCGCGTGATCGAGAGGACTACGCGGGCGGCTTCCTGAATCTCCTCGAAGCGGATCGATTCGGGGGTCTGAATGGACGGGATCATGTCTGCCTCTTTCGGGCTTGAAGGGGTGGCCGCCCCTGCCCTCTCCCTGTGTGGACAGGGGCGGCCGATGGGGGACTGATCAGGCAGATATTGCGCGGCGTCCACTGACGCGGGTCTGTCCAAGGTCCGCGCGGTTGGCGGCCTGGTGCCCGTCGTTGAGCCCGCTCCCTCGACGGCGCGTGGAGCCCTTCGGGTCGGTGGCCCTGGGATAGGCCGCTGCGAATCGCGCCTTGACGACGGCCCTTCGATCGGCGAGGACTAGCTCGACAGACCGGCCCGTGTCGGCTACGGGCGATTCGCGCTTAGCGTGCGCCTCTATCTCTCGCAGGCGCTGGTCTATGCGGATGATGAATCCGGCCATCCACGCCTTGCGGTAGGTGACTGTGGACTCCCCCGACGCGGGGCGGCCCTGACGCATCCCGTTGAACATCTGAAGAAGCAGGGAGGTGTAGAGCAACTCCACACGGTCGAGGTCGGACTCGTAGCCAAACATGTGCACCTCGGTCACCCCCTTGACCGGCCGCTTCCTGATGCTGACGCAGTTGAGGCTGGTAGACACGTAGCCGAGGAGGTAAAGCCGGTCGGCGGAGTAGGCGCCCTTGACGGTGATCACCCGATCGCCCGGACGGTCCTGGGTTGGGTCGGAGTCGGCGAGCATCGCCTTCTCAATCCCGTACTTCGCCATGAGAGCGGCGGCCTTCGCGAAGTAGGTCTCCGCCTCTTCGGGGGTGGCGGCCGGGTCCTCGGCCTTCGCCAGGATGGCCCGGATCTTCGCAAGCTTGCCGTCTTCAGGCATGGGGGTAGTCATGATTGGCCTTTCAGGGGAGTTACTGACCTGCGCTGGTCGGCATCGTCAGAGGGGAGGAACCGCCTCCCGCTGACCTCCTTTCGGAGGTTTCGCCTTTGCGCTGGGGTGGATCAGGTGCGGCTCTTAACCGTGCTCGCCTCCATCACGGCGGCGTACTGGCCCACCATGAGCGCCTGCCACGTTTCGCGGTGATCGGTGTCCTTGAGTGGGAGGACTGCACCAAGGGCGCGGGTCACGCGGTCCAGCAGGCCCGCCATGTCCTCGCGGTCGATCAGGAGGGCACAAGCGATGCACGCGTGCCATATGCCGTCGTCGTCGAAGAGGACCGCCTCGCCCTTGTCATTCGCCAGGCCGACGACCGGCCGGTCATCACTGAGCACGTACTTCCATCGGGCAGTTCCGGGCAGGTTGCAGAAGTCGCAGTCGCGCATGATTCCTCGGGTTCGAGAGGGGGCCTCCCCTGCTCTCCCTGTGTGCAGGGGAGGCCAGTACGTACGGGGGAAGGTCAGGCGGCGACGAGATCGGCCGAGCGGCTCGCGTCACGTATGGCCGTGAGCGCTTCCTTCACCTGCGACAGCTCTCGCGCGGTTTCCTCGGCGGCCTCGAACTGGAGAGTCGCTACCCGGCGGGCCGGACCATCGCCCGACTCGGCGAACTTGCGGCGGGCCTTCTGGCCGTTGACCAGCTCGGTAGCCTCGCGGCACACCACGGCCGTCAAGATGTCGTCCCATGCCGCCCTGACGATGTCGGCGACGTTGCCCAGGTGGAACGTCAGCCGCGTGTCGAGGTCGTGGAGACGCTCGGCGAATGCGCGGGCCTCGGCCGCCTCGCGGTACAGGCCCTTGGCCTTGCGCTTGAGCGAAGTGCGCTGCCGGTCGACGGTCTCCGTGATCAGGGCCAGACAGACGGCGTCGCGGTGGGCGTGGATGGTGCCGGCGGCACGCTGGATCGCCGCGTCAAGGGTGGTGCTCATGTGTCCTCACAATCGGAGTGATGCGGGCTGGCATCTTCAGAGGGCAGGAACCGCCTGCCGCCGACGCCCCGAGGGGCGTTTCGCCTTTGCATCCGATGGGGGTAGATCAGGCTCGGGAGAGATCCGAGTTCGAGGTGACCTCTTGGACAGAGATCCCGTGCGGGTGGAGCACTCCGCACTCGTCGTCTCCGCCGCACTCGCATTCGTCGCGGAGCGTCTGTGCGTGCATCTCGGCGCAGCCCTGGGCGTACTGCCAGGCCGACCAGAGAGAGTCGAAGCGGGATTCGGCGTCTCGCTCGTATCCCTCGCGCTGGGTGACCAGGACTCGGCCGGTCCCCTGAACCTCGACCTCCCAGAAGCCCATCAGGGAGCCGTCTTCACGCCACACCCGGACTTCGTGGTTCGGCTCGCACTCACCCTCGAAGGCGCAGTCGGAGCCATCGCAGTACCCGGTGAAGCAGTGCCAGGAGTTCGCGGGGTCGCAGTCCTCGTTACGGCAGGACTCGCACTCGTGAGCGTTCATGATGTGCATTCCGCAGCACTCGCAGTCATGCGCGCCTCGGATGATCTCTTCGGACTCGTCCTCGATCAGGTACCAGCCATCGGGGATGAACACCGACAGGTCGTCTGGCTCGTCGTCGAGGTACTGCTGTACGTAGTCCGTATCTCCGTCAGTCCCGATGATCAGCATCAGGTTCCACGCGGCAGCGGAGGGGGCAACGATGGTCGACATGGGGCCTCGTATTCAGGTGAAGGGGGCCGTCCCTCCCCTCTCCCTGTGTGGAGAGGGACGGCGGGTGCAATCTTTACACTCGGGCCTGACTAGACGCGGGAGTCCTCGCGCTCGGAGAGCTGTGCTTCCAGCTCCGCGATCCGCTGGCGGGCCTTGTCGTAGGCGAAGGACACCAAGTCGAGGCGGTTGCGCAGGTGGAACGCCATGGACAGCAGGGGGAAGCTCTGGACGTGGGATTTGGCCAAGTTGACCTTGCGAGGGCGCTTAGCGAGGTTCACCTTCGGCGCCGCCTCCATGACCAAGATCTGACCAGGAGAGATGAAGATCGGGCCCTGGCAGTAGGCGCACTTCTCCTCCAGATCGCCGGCATGGGCATCCCGGTCGTAGAAGCTGAAGTCGAAGCAGTCGAAGCAGCGGAAGGAGCCGCCCTTCTTGACCCCTACGCGCTTCCCGTACTTCCGGTCGCGGTCGGTGAATTCGTACTTCATGGGGACCTACCCTTTCGGTACCGGCTGGGTACTAACTATACACTAGCCGATTTTGAATCCCGGGCCGGTTGGCTCGGGGTTGGTTACACCTTATCACGCTCGCTTTGCGGGATTCGCATTTGGGCTGGTCGGCGCCGGAACTCTCTATGTCCCGACGCCAGGACCGTTGTCCCGTGCGCCCCGTTCGGCCGTGTGCCTCTCGGTGTGGTCACAACTTAACACGTTCCCCCGCTGTGCCGCAACTTGCGCCGCGACCTGCGGGTTTAGGTCCGTGCCTGCGGGTCGTCGTTGCCCGTGCTGTCCGTCGTTGTGGTCACATCTTTACACACGTTGGGGGTGCACGTCCAATCGACGGGCACACATGCCCTCTGACCTGCGGTTTCCCGCTGTCTCAGTAGGCAGGCAGGCCAGTCCTACCGCCATAGGCAGGGAAGCAGGCGCGCGCCATGCGTAGCGCACACAACGCGCGTACGCGCCATGCGTAGCGCGCGAGCACGGGCGTCGACCTTGCCCCCGTAAGCCCTGCCTATCCGTGTGTGCGTGCGTGTGTGAGGCAATGCGACACATACGCCATAGGCATTCATGTGCGACGTGAATACGCATACGACTGTGATCTATCGAATGCGTTATGCGTCATTGAATGTCCGCATTGCGCGATGCGTCTTTATCGTGCGCGTCTAACCGACTTCATATAGCGCGCCCGGATGGCCGGGAGGGTGGGGGTATGACCCCGCCGGCGTTCGCTTCCCGGCCGCAGCGTCTTAGCAGCTCGGATTCTGCCACGGTTCCAGGGTCGACGAGCGCTCCCGCGCCGCCCCGCTCGCGGGCGCCAAACGCGCAGGTCAGCGGCAGTACGACCGTTCTGCAGCGAGGTCGCCGGCACTGCACAGGAACGCAAGCCGCGGTGACCCCTCGACCAGCCGCCAGCGCCGCTCGCTCGGCCGCGCTCGCCAGGGTGAAGTACGTCTGTACGTCCTCCCGGAAGCCCTCTGCACCGCCCTCCGGGCGGCTCTCGCCGCTGCCTGAAGTACGTCTTCACGGCTTCCCGCTGTCCGCCCTTCGGGCGGCTCTACTCCTTCGCCGCTGCCTCTTACCGCCGTCGCCCTCTCGGGCGCCGCCGGAAGGTGACGTAGATCACAGGCTCTCGTCTTTCCGAAACCAAGATCAACTTGCGACTTATAAGTGTAAGTACGTAAGTCGCAAGGCTTGAGCCCCTGTCGGGGCTCGCCAGCAGGAAGCCGACATACGTAAGTCGCGCGTTCGCAAGTTGCAGGCTTGGCCCCTGGCGGGGCCACCTGAGAGAAGCCGAAGTACGTCGCTTACGTACTTCGCGTGCGGGGGGTCTCTTGAAGATCCTCGAACTCTGCGCAGGGTACGGCGGCCTGGGAATGGCTGTCGCTCCCCTGGTGGGCGGACACGTGGCATACGTCGCGGAGACCGCGCCGGGCCCGAGCGCAGTCCTCGCCCAGAGGCACCCGGACGCTCCGAACCTCGGCGACATCCGCGAGATCGACTGGTCTCAGCTCGTCGGCCTGGTCGACGTGATCACGGCAGGTTTCCCCTGCCAGGACATCAGCATTGCGGGGTCCCGAGTTGGAATTCGAGGCGCTCGTTCTGGAGTCTGGGTCAACGTCCTTGACGCGATTCGCGTCGTACGACCGGGAATCGTCTTCCTGGAAAACGTGTCGAACCTCCGGACGCGGGGCCTCGAAGTCGTCCTCGCCGACCTGGCCGCGATCGGGTACAGCGCGCGGTGGATCTGCATACGAGCTACCGCAGCTCAAGCCCCTCACCTCCGTGACCGGTGGTTCTGTATCGCGACCCCTGAAAACGCCGACCGCGAACTTGGGCAGTAACGGCGGCGCTCGTCCCCCGGCTGAGCGTCGGGCAGGCGGCCACGGCCCCACACTCGACGACGAGGCTTGCTACCTCCTTCCCTACTCGGATGCGATCCGGGAGGGTCGCGAGCCTGAACCTGCGGTCGACGGCCCCAGCTCCCCCGCTCACTGGTGGGGTGAGTACCTCCCGGCTATCCGGGAGTGGGAGAGGGTCGTCGGCCGCGCTGCACCTCCCCCCACGGAGACGGGCCGCAAGGGCGGTCCCCGCGTGACGGTCGGGTGGGTCGAGTGGCTCATGGGCCTCCCCCTCGGCTGGGTCACGGACGTGCCCGGCCTGACCCGTGGGCAACAGCTTCAGATCCTCGGGAACGGCGTCGTTCCCCAGCAGGCCGCGACTGCCTTCAAGGCGCTTCTCGACCTGGGGGTGTGATGCCGAACTGGGCTGGCTCAGACCGGCGCGAGAGGTTGCCGGCCGACTGGCCGCGCATCCGGCTCCGCATTCTGCGACGTGACGGACATCGCTGCACTCACCACGATCAGTACGGCGAGCGCTGCGAGGAACCGGCCACGGACGTGGACCACATCTTGCCTGGCGATGACCATCGAGAGACCAACCTTCGAGCGCTCTGCGGGTTTCATCACCAGGCCAAGTCATCCCGCGAGGGCGGCCTCGCACAGGCCGCGAAGCGGCGACGCAACTACGCACGATTCCGCAGGACGGAGACTCACCCCGGCCTGATCGGCTAGGAGGTGAGTCATGCCCGGTCCTGTACCAAACCGCGAGGCAGACCTCGCCCGCCCGCGCGAGCGCAAGGGTGGCGACGAGCAGTCTGTGACTCGCGGCGTCGCCCGGCCCACGAAGGTGCCGAACGGCGACCGCACCTGGCATCCGATCGCAAAGCGCCTGTGGGACTCCCTGAAGGAGTCCGGGCAGGCCGACTTCTACCAGGCGAGTGACTGGGCTCTGGCCTTCTCGCTGTGCGAAGACCTGAGCTTCTACAAGAAGTCAGGGAAGCGGTCGGGTCAGATGCTCCAGACCATCTACAGCGCGTTCGAGCGGCTGCTCGTCGCTGAAGGCGACCGGCGTCGGGTGCGCATCGAGCTGCACGAGCCCGCCCCGAAGGAGCAATCCGCGGCGGTCCTCGCCATCGCGGACTACAAGAAGGATCTCGGGCTCGCCGAGTAGGGGCATTCGTCCGGCGTCGCCGAGCAGTGCGGGAAGCCCTCGCGAAAGTCCTCGACATCGCCGACATTGCGGCACACGAGGCACTGGGTGATTCTGCACCCCCAGTCGTCACCGTCATCGTCAGTTTCGGGCCCCGGGCGCGGACAGGTGCAAGTGCTCCAGTCGTGGCCGAGCGGCTCGCCTGAAGGGCAGACCCATTCTCGGTTCTGTCTGGGTTCTTCGAGTGCAACCGACAAGGCTGCTTGTCGATAGCTCTCCCCCGTCGTTTCCATTCGGCGGCGGATAGCGCTCTTACGGGCATGGCTTGCGGACACGTCTGAACTCCACGTTCTACGAGGACTTAGACGCGCGGTGCGGAGCACCTTTCCACAGCGAACACAGAACCGGCTCGCGGGCCTGCGCGGCGGCCCGTAACGAAAGCAGACGCTAGCACGGTCGTGTTGCGGGGGTGAGCGATGAAGACTCCCTCCGCCCTCACCCTCGAAGAGATCGAGGACCTCGCGCCCGAGTTCCACGGGCCGACCTGGCAGAAGGACGCCTTCGGTCAGTGGCTGTTGCCCAATCGCACGCTCGGCTGGCAGGTTGCCGGCTGGTGCGCCGAGTACCTGAACGGCGAAGGGTCGACCGACGAAGAACGGGTCCCCTGGAAGTTCACGCGTGAGCAACTGCGCTTCGTGCTCTGGTGGTTTGCGATCGACGAGCACGGCGAGTTCGTGTATCGGACCGGCGTCCTCCAGCGGCTCAAGGGGTGGGGCAAAGATCCGCTCCTCGCCGTGATCAGCCTCGTCGAGTTCGTGGGCCCCTCGCGCTTCTCCCACTGGGATGAGAACGGGGAGCCGGTAGCGAAGTCTCACCCGCAAGCGTGGGTGCAGGTGACGGCCGTCAGCCAGGAGCAGACGACGAACACCATGGGCTACCTGCCGATCCTGATCTCGGACAAGCTGATTCAGACGTACGGCATCAAGATGGGTGCCGAGCTGATCCGAGCCGACCGAGGGCGCAAGCGCCTTCAGGCGGTGACCAGCTCCTACCGTGCGATCGAGGGCAAGCGGACCACGTTCACGCTGCTCAACGAAACGCACCACTGGATCTTGGGCAACGGCGGCCACAAGATGTACGAGACCATCGACGGTAACGCCACGAAGATGGACTCCCGCTATCTGGCCATCACCAACGCTTTCATGCCCGGCGAAGACTCCGTGGCCGAGCGGATGCGCGAGGCGTACGAGAAGGTCCGGGCGGGCCTGGCGGCCGATGTCGGCGCGCTGTACGACTCGATCGAGGCGCACGCGAAGACCCCGCTGACGGCCGAGGCCCTCCGCATCGTCATCCCGAAGATCCGGGGTGACGCGGTCTGGCTCAAGGTCGAGTCGATCATCAAGTCCGTTCTGAACCTGACGATCTCGGCCGCCCGGTCGAGGCGCATGTACCTGAATCAGATCGTCGCCGAAGAGGATGCGATCTACGGACCGGCCGAGTGGGACACCCTGCGGGACGAGTCCAAGACGCTTCAGCCTGGCGACGAGATCGTGATGGGCTTCGACGGCGGCAAGACGGACGACGCAACGGCCCTGGTCGCACTGCGCGTCAAGGACATGTGCGCGTTCGTCCTGGGCCTCTGGGAGAAGCCAGACGGCCCGGCCGGGAAGCACTGGGAAGTGCCTCGCGCCGAGGTCGACTCGGCCGTACACAGCGCCTTCGGGTCGTTCACGGTCCAAGCCTTCTACGCCGACGTGGCCCTATGGGAGTCGTACATCTCCGAGTGGTCGGACACGTACGCCGAGGGCCTGGCCGTGAAGGCGCCCGGCAAGGACGCGATCGGCTGGGACATGCGTACGTCGCTGAAGGCGTCGACCATGGCGCACGAGCGGCTGATGCGATCCGTCTTTGACGGCAAGCTCGCCCACGACGGCGATCTCAAGCTCCGCCGGCACTCGCTCAATGCGCGTCGCCGGGTGAACAACTACGGCATCTCGTTCGGCAAGGAGTCGCGCGAGTCGCCCAAGAAGGTCGACGCGTACGCGGCGCTCATGTTGGCGCACGAAGCCCTCGTCGATCTCCGAGCCCGTGGCAAGAAGGTCCGCAAGCGGACTGGCCGGGGCTACTTCATGTAGCAGTGTAAAGATGAAACCAAGGGTGGTGAACCATGGCAGACCCCACGCCCGCATCACTGGCGGTGGAACTCCTCGCCATCCTTGGCCGGGATAAGGCCCGGCTGTCCCGGATCGACGACTATCGGCACGGCCGACACGACGACCCGTATATGCCGGCGCAGGCCGACGACGAGTACCGGCTCCTCGCCAAGAGGGCCGTCTCGAACTGGATGCCGCTCCTGATCAACACCCCAGCGCAGGCCCTCTACGTGGACGGCTACCGCGCGGGTGATGACAGCGGCTCGGGCGCTGCGACAGACCAGGCTTCCCCGCAGTGGAAGCACTGGCAGCGGTCCCGGCTCGACGCCCGTCAGTCCGCCATCTACAAGGGCGCCCTGACGTACGGGCATTCGTTCACGCTGACCGAGCGCGTCCGTGGTGCCGTGATGACGAAGGGCCTGTCCGCGCTGCGGACAGCAGCCTTGTACGAGGACCCGGCGAACGACGACACCCCGTATGCCGCGCTCACGGTGACGGTCTGGCCGAAGGGCGATGCCCGGGGCCGGGCCCGCTTGTGGGATGGAACGTACGAGTACCCGGTCACCTTCAAGGCGCTGGAAGACAGCGACGGTGTACGGATCGGCACGGGTAAGCGTCACGGCGCGTCCGAGTGTCCGGTGACCCGCTTCGCCGCATCGGTGGACCTCGAAGGCCGGACGCTCGGAGTGGTCGAGCCGATGATCCCGCTCCAGAACCGCATCAATCAGACGATCTTCGATCTGCTCGTCGCCCAGACGTACGCCTCGGTGAAGGTGCGGACCGCTACGGGCATGGCCCCGCCGGTTCAGCGCGACCCGGAAACGGGCGAGGTCGTCTACGACGAGCAGGGCAATCCGATCCCCCTGCCGATCAACCACAACGCGAAGCGATTCCTGTTCGCCGAGGACCCGGACGTTCGCTTCGGCTCGCTGGACGAAACCCCGCTCGGGGGCTTCATCGACTCCATCGACATGAGCATCCGGCACCTTAGCGCCATCGCGCAGGTACCCCCTCACCACCTACTCGGGCAGATCGCGAACCTCTCGGCCGAGGCCCTTCAGGCCGCCGAGACTTCGCTCTCCCGGCTGATCCAGGAGTTCAGGTCGCTGTTCGGTGAAGCGTGGGAGCGGGTCTTCCGCCTGGCGGCCGAGCTGGAAGGCACCGGCACCGAGGACGACTTCTCGGGCGAGGTGCTCTGGCGCGACATGGAACAGCGGAGCCTCGCGCAGGCCGCTGACGCGCTGGGCAAGCTGCGCGAGCAGCTCGGCATTCCGGCGAAGGGCCTGTGGAAGCGGGTCCCGAACGTCACGCAAACCGAGCTGGACGAGTGGGACGACCTCGCGGACGAGGAAGACAGCGTCGGGCAGCTCGCGAGCGCGCTGAACCGGGCGACCCCTGAGAGGGTCACCGCGGATGTGCCGGCGGCTGCATGACGAGCAAGACAAGGGCGGCCGAGACCGATGAAGTCTCGGTCGCCTTCCACACTGCGCTGACTCAGATCGGCGCACACACGACAGCTGATGCCCTCCGTCTGTGGGCGGACGTTCCCGCCAGTCAGCGGGCCGTGACGGCGGGGGCGTGGCTGCGCAAGGCCATCACGCTCGTGATGTCCCGGCGTCGCCAGTCGCGGGATCTCGCGCGGGCTTACTACCGGCTCGCCCGAGCACTCCAGACCGGTTCGACGGTCGCTGACCCGTATCACCCAGAGCCCAGTCACGTGACGCTCGCCGACCTTCGGCGCGAGTTCGCAGCCCTCGCGGGCAACTACGAACCACCCGTCGAGCCTCCGTCCGACCCCCCTCCTCGTGGGGGCGGGCAGACCTCTAGTTCCGCCGGCACCGATGACGATCCCAACGACGACGACCAGGGCCAGGCGCCCGGGGAGTCAGCGGGTCGCGGTGACGACGAGGACCAGGACGACGAGGACGACGACGACTGGGAGCGCATCCTCGTCGAGGAGCTGAAGGGGCTACGGGAGGAAGAGGAGCGGATCGAGCGCGAGGCCGAGGAGGAACTTCGGATCGTGCTGGAGGCCCTCGGGCCCCGCAACCTCGACCAGAAGCTCTCTGTCGAGGACGCCGACCCTGACGAGGCACACCGCGATGCGGGCGCCCGGCAGGCGGCAGCCGCTTCCCGCATCGCGATGAACGGTGCCCGGTCCTCGAACTGGGCTCACATGTCCCGCGACGGCCGGGCCCTGGGGTACGTGCGCCTCTCGCGTACGGGCACCCCGTGCGGCTGGTGTGCACTGCTGATCAGCCGGGGTGCCGTCTACAAGAGCCGCGAGTCAGCGACCTTCAACGACGGCGACCGCTATCACGACAACTGCCACTGCTACGCGGCTCCGATCTGGAATCGGGACCAGTACCAGTCTGGCGAGCTGTTCGCGCTTTCGCGTCAATACATGGCCCTGTGGCCCGAGGTCACCAAGGGCAAGAGCGGCAAGGCCGCCGTGAGCGCCTGGCGGCGCTTCATCCGCCAGAAGCAACGAGCCGCAGCCCAGGAGGCGCGGCAGTCCATCGACACCGCCCAGGAGGCGTGACGTGCCCGAAGAGATCCCCACCGAGGAGAACCCGCCCGGCGAGAACCCGGACGACCAGGATGGTGCCGGCGCAGAGTCCGGCGGCCAGGAGGACGAGCTTCCCGAGTGGGCCCGCAAGGAGCTGACGAAGGTGCGCGGCGAGGCTGCCGGGTATCGCACCCGGCTGCGGGACGCCGAGACGAAGCTCGGTTCGGCCAAGACTCCCGAGGAGTTCGAGGCGGCCCTCGCTGACGTGAAGTCGCAGAACGCGGCCCTCGAACGCTCCCTCCTGGTGACCAAGGTCGCGAGCAAGTACGAGCTTCCCGAACTCCTCGCCGAGTCCCTGAAGGGCTCGACGCCCGAGGAGCTGGAGACCCACGCGAAGGCCCTTCAGGCACTCCTCGCCCCGAAGACCCCTGAGTCCCTCGGTGGCGGCCTCGACCCGTCCGACGAGGACGACGGCGAGATGGACCCGCGCAAGCTCGCCCGCCGTTCCCGGCGCTTCTAGTCGTCCCTGCGCAGGAGGCCAAGCTTCTCGAAGACCCACCCCGTCAGAAGCGCTGCTCCCATGAATGTTCCGCCGCCATAGCGGGCGCTGTCCCACAACCCTTTGCCCGCGGCCTGGGCGCCATTCATAACAGTCAGCCCGATCACTGCCGCAATCAGCATCGCCATGATCACGTACTGCTTAGCGGAATCCTGCCCACTGCCCGTCATTTACCACTCCAATGAAGCTGAGTAATCGCCTCTGGCTGCTTCGGAGCGTTGACAGGGATCAGTTCGCTCGTACTGATCCCGACCCACACCAAAACAGCCACTTCGTGGCCACCTTGGCGGGTGGGAGAACCGTACGCCCCCTACCCGGATCGGCACAACCATGCAGGTCCGACAGGGGTTTCTTCTACATCAAGCGCAATTCGGAGGTCACACCATTCCCACTATTCAGCATCAGGTAGTCAAGCCGCAGAAGCTCGCCGCGACAGCGGTGGGCATGCTGGAGCAGGAACTCATCATCCCCAACCTGTTCCAGAAGCAGGGCGTAGACCAGTTCAAGGGTGCGGAGAACGACACGATCTCCGTCCCGGTCGAGGGAGTGCTCCCCTTCCACGACTACGCGTGGAGGAACGACCGATCGAATCCGATCCAGTTCGATGTCTACAACGAGCGGAAGATCCCCGTCACCTTCGGCGGCAACGTCTACTCGGCGGTCAAGCTGACCGACGAGCAGTACGACTTCGACATCGACCAGTGGTCGAAGCTCCTGCGCCCGCAGGTCAAGGCTGTCGCCCGCGGCCTCGCTCGCCGGGCAGTCAACACTCTTACCAGCCAGACGTACAACGTCACCATCGGCAACGCCGGGCAGAACCTTCGCGGTGCTCTGATCGAGGCTCGCCGAGTGCTGAACGCGTTCCATGCGCCGAAGGAGAACCGATACCTCCTGGTGGGGACGGACTTCGAGTCGGCCCTCCTGTCTGACGACAAGCTGAACCTCGCACAGAACGTTGGCGACAGCGAGGCGGAGTCGGCGCTCCGCACCGCGACCATCGCAGACCGCATGGGCTTCCGGATCGTGGTCGACCAGACTATCCCCGCTGCCGCGGCTTACGCGTTCTCGGGCTCGGCGTTCATCTTCCTGTCTGCGGCTCCGTCTGTCCCGCAGTCGGTCCCCTTCGGTGCGACTCAGAGCTTCGAGGGCATCGCGGCCCGCTGGGTCCGCGACTACGACCCGACGTACATGCAGGACCGCTCGGTCGTGAACACCTATGCGGGCTTCCAGACCGTGAAGGACGTGCTCGTCGGTTGGGACAACACGAACCAGGTAGAGGTGATCTCGACGCAGGAGCACTTCGTGCGCGGTATCAAGCTCGACCTCGACGGTAAGAGCGACTACCCGGCCGCCGCGTCCGAGCTAGCCGTCATCACTGGCGTTTCCGACGCGAAGGTGTGGACCCCGGTCGGCTACAAGCCGGAGACCGACCCGGCCAACGTCTGACCCATGGGGCCCGCCCACTGCCGGAAGCGGGCGGGCCCTGTGTGGCCGCAACCCACATTCAACCAAGCTGCCACATCGTTGCCGTGAACTCGATCTGGGTCGGAGGATCGGTATACGAGTTCCGTTCCCCCCCGACTAGGCGAGTGATCTCAGCGCTGACAACGTTCCCCTTGTCGGTCAAGATGCAGAACCTCTGGTGCAGCTTGAGGGGCCATTCCGACATCTGCGCCTCCGTGAACCCCCCGAGATTGGCGCTACGCACACAGTCCTCGGCCGACTTCGGGGCCTCTTCGATCTGTGCCGCGTTGCGCCCATCCCGAACAGCCAGGTATCCCCACAGGTCGTTCTGGTAGGACAGGTCCTGCTCAAGCGGCTGCTCTGCCGCCTCGCTCTCGTCCACCTTCTGGGCCCACGCGTCTTTAGTCCAAGTTCTGGAAGCTGGCTCGTCAAAGTCCAGCGACCCTGTCCTGGGGAAGTCAGGCAACCCAAGGGACATTTTCTGGTCCTGATAGACCACGCTGTACGTCGCCTTTGAGGGCGCTGGCGATGCTGGCGGCGATGCCGATTCGGTCGGCTCGGTCGCAGCACCCGAGTCGCCCTCGCGAGTTGGATCTAGTGATTGCGACACCGAAGGAGCACCCTTCGCGTCGCCGCCCGATTCATCGTCGCCCGTTACTGCGGCCGTGACCAACGCGCCGACGATGGCGGTAAGAAGCCCTCCCCCAACAGTAATCAGCGCGACGACGACACCTACCTTCCCCATCTCGCTCAAGCCTCTGAACCAGTCGCGCGCCCGCCGCCAGTTGGACTTCCTGCTCGGCGGCCCTACTGGAGGCACTGGCGGAGTACCGCCGTTCGTGCTTCCGGACGTTGTGGTCATCGGTCCTATCCTCCTGCCGCACCGAACGGATCACCTCCAAACATGACCCGTTGGACCGCCACCCTAATGGACACCAACTTGGCTTGGCTTAAGCGAAGTTGACACGAATGGAGTAAGGGAGAAGCAACTTGGCTTACGCCACCCTCGACGAGCTGAAGGGCCGGATCGACTGGGACCTCGACGCTGACGAACTGCGGATCGCGGCGGGGGCGCTGGAAGACGCCTCGGACATGGCGGCCACGTACGGCCGCGACTGGCCCGAGGAGACAGCGCCCCGACTGGTGCGGACGCTCGTACTCAAATCCGCGGCAAGGTACATGCGGAACCCGAGCGGCTACGTGCAGAGCCGGGCCGGAGACGAAACGCTCCAGTGGTCGGACATCGGCCGTGACGCCGGGACGGTGTACTTCACCCGCGAGGAGATCCGCCTCCTGGAGGAGCTTGCCGGTAGGAAGCGCGGCATCGTCAGCGCGCCTGTCATGGCCTGGGGCACGAAGCCTCGGGGACCTGATGCCGGCGGATACGTCCCGGTCGACTACGGCGGCGACACCTTCCCCCTGTTCTCCGATGGGGTGAGCCCCTGGTGAGCGTCCAGCGCAGGCGCGGTCAGCCCGCGCGCGTGTGGAGCACGAAGGAGATCCTCGACAACCGAGGCAACACGGTGGTCATCCTCGACGATGACCACCCGGTCGACGTGCGAGCGGCCTTCATACCGCAGCGGTCCGGTAAGGCCGAGGTCCCCGGTCAGCAGCAGATCAACGTGACACGGATGATCGTGGACGCCCATGTCGAGGGCGTGACCCTCTGGTCTCGCGTCCAGTGGCAAGGCCGCTTCTGGGACGTGGTGACTCCGCCGGCATATCACCACGGCGACCGCCGTACGCGGCACTGGTCGATCGACATCCGGGAGCGGCCCTAATGGCAACCATCTACAACTACAAGGGCAAGCGGCAGCTCGAAAAGCGCGTCGCCGTCCTGCCTGGCGTACAGGCGGCGCTCGAAGAGGTTCAGTTCGAGATCGCTGCAAGGGCCGAGGCCCTCCTCCTCGCACACCGCCAGGAGGGCCACGCGACGATCGACGTGGAGAACGGCGATGTCGACAAGTACGTGATCCTCGACGACGAGCGCGGCAAGAAGGCCGCCCTGTCGATCGAGTACGGCCGGGCCGAACAGGTCGTCGTCCGCAAGGACAAGGACGGTCAGCCCTACCTCGACGTGATCCCCGGCAGTGACGGCCTGTTCATCCTGGCCCGCGCGGCGAACCTCCCCAAGAAGCGGAAGGGGAAGGTGCACCTCGACTGATGGCCGGACTCCCTGAATCCGTAAGGGCCCTCGCCGAACTCTCTCCGGTCGAGGATCTCCTCCTCGCCGTTCTGCGCGAGGGCCTCCCTGACGTGCCGGTCAAGTCGCTCGTCGACCTGCACCAGCAATTCCCGCTCGTCCTCGTCCGCCGCGACCCGACCTGGGGCCAGTGGCAGGGCGACACGCGGTTCACCGATGCCGCCCGAGTCGTCATCAATACGTTCGCGCCCGACCCCAACGGGGACGAGGACGCCGCC
This sequence comes from Streptomyces sp. NPDC001822, assembly GCF_042892135.1. NCBI lineage: Bacteria > Bacillati > Actinomycetota > Actinomycetes > Kitasatosporales > Streptomycetaceae > Streptomyces > Streptomyces sp. NPDC001822. The sequence continues at coordinate 669,433 of NZ_JBIATW010000002.1, read as the reverse complement.
ATTCTCGGCGAGGCCGTCCGCGTCGTCCTGCGGAATGCATGGCTGAAGCAGAGGGTCTATCCGCGCCTCGGTCACATCATCCGCGTGGACCTGAATTCGGCCCCTCGTCGGGCAACGGACTGGGCGACCGCTACCGGCCCCGTCCAGTACGCCGACCTCCCTACCGGCGTGTGGCGCTACGAGTCGATTTACGACGTGCAGATCCGCAAGCCGCGGACTCGCCCGTACACCCCCTGACAAACCCCAATCACGTAAGGCCCGGAGCTTTCGAGTTCCGGGCCTTTTGCGTGCGCGAGTAAGGATGCAGCCACCTTGGCAGTCAACGACGACGCGACTCTTGTTGTCGGGTCCGGCAATTACCTGACGGCTCCCGTCGGCACCCCGATCCCGGCGGACCTCCTCTCCCCCACTTCCCCGTGGGCGAGCGTCGGTCACACCTCGCTGGAGGACATCTTCGGAATCACTTCCGAGGGCGGCGAGGCGACCACGATCGGCACTCTCCAGAACAAGTCTCTTCGCACGAAGTACAGCGCGCGAACCGAGACGATGGCTTTCACCCTCCAGCAGTTCGACACTGCGGCGCTGAAGCTCTACTTCGGCGCCAACGCGCCGATCCTTCCTGACGGTTCGGTCGGTGTCCCGACTGAGCCCGAGCCGACTCAGGCGGCCTTCCTGGCCATCTTCGTGGACGGTGACAACCACTTCGCCTTCTACGCCCCGAAGGCCGAAATCTACCGAGCCGAGGACATGTCGATCTCGGACACCGAGACGCTCGCTGGTCTGCCTCTCGGCGTGAAGCCGATCGCCTACAGCTCGAATGCCTGGACGTACGCGATCACCCCGCTCGGCGGCACGGCCGCGACCGGCGCAACGGCCGGCACTCCCGGCACCTTCACCCCCTCGGGCTCGGCGACCCCGGAGAACCTCGGCGCCATGGTCGGCGTGATCGCCTCCCCGGCGACCGCTTGGACCACGGGTCAGCACGTCGTCCTCGGCGACGCCTCGAAGGCGTTCTGGACCGGTTCCGCCTGGGCGGCCGGTCAGGCGACCTGACAACTCCCCGGCGCGGGCGCATTGCGGACCCGCCCGCGCCGGGTGACCCCCTCTCGGTCCGCTCCCCCCTTTCGCTTTCAATCCTGGAGGTCCGCAACCCCATGGCTTCTTTCTCCCTTGACGACATCCGCGCCGCCGCAGAGCGCAAGTACGGCTCGACCGACATCGAGTTCGGCGGCGAGACCGTCCGACTCCTGAACCCCCTGCGCCTCTCGAAGGCGCGCCGTGACGAGCTGCTCGCCCTTCAGGACCAGCTCGGCAAGGAGGACTCCGACCAGGCCGCGGTGCTGGCCAAGGCGATTCACACTGTCGCCGAGTCGGAGAAGATCGCGGACAAGCTGCTCAAGGAAGTAGACGGCGACCTCGCGATCCTCGCCGAAATCTTCGGCCACTACGGCGAGAGCACGCAGTCGGGGGAAGCCTCGGCCTCGCAGGACTGATCGACGAGTACGGGGAGGGGCTTTACCCGGACCTGCTTTACCACTTCGGCATTGATCTGGCCGAGGTGATTGCAGGGCGAGGCCCCTCCCCGGCTCTCGTCCTTCTGCTCGTACAGAGGCTTCCCGACACATCACTCACGATCGCTCTCGCGTCAGGCGGGCGTGAGTTCTTCGGCTGGGGTCAGGACCGACACCTGTCGGCCGACCTCTTTGACGCGCTCAATCAGAACACTCGGGCCACCGGCCAGTGGGGCAAGAAGGCGCCGAAGATTCCTGCCTTCCCGAGGCCGCAGAGGAAAAAGGCCGCGAAGAAGAAGGCCGCCCCGGAACGCCGCACGGTCGCTGATATTTACAAGCACTTCCAGCGGAGGTAAATCGGTGGCGGACGACGCTTCCATTGTCGGACGGATCGCAGTCAAGGTCATGCCGGATACCTCCGGCTTCAAGGAGGACCTGAAGAAGAAGCTCGAAAAGATCGAGCATGACCTCACGGTCACTCTTCGCACGAAGGCCGACATAGCCGGGGCCCGGAAGGATGTCCTCGAAGGCGTCCGGGCGATCAACAACGACAACAAGAAGACCGACACTCGCAAGGTCCGCTTCTACACGCGGCTCGACCTTGCCGGCGCATCGGGCGAGGTGGCCAAGGCGGTACGCGAGTACCAGAACAAGGCCAACAAGCACCGCATCACCTTCAGCGCCACGGGCCGCCAGGTCGTAGACGAGGCGCGCAGGACTCGCCGCGAGGCGGACGAGGCCCTGTCGGATCTGCACCTCGCGGTGAACCTGGACAACCAGGGCTCTGTACTCGCGGCTATCGGCAAGGTGAAGGCGGCCCTCGTCGCGATCGGCGAGACCGACATCGAGGTCGATCTCAACGAGCCGAGCCTGAATGCGGCCCTCGACCTGTTCGACGAGCGGCTCGACGAGATCGGCCACATCAAGATCCAGGTCGACAAGGAGAGCAAGAGTTCCGTTCAGGCCGCCCTCGCTCAGATCGAACGGGAGCTGGAGAAGCTCTCCGAGACTGAGCTAGAGGTCAAGCTCGACCGGGCCTCCCTGGAAGAGGCGAAGCGGGACCTGATCAGAGGGTCACGCGAGGCAGCCCAGCAGGCCGCCCGGGAGATTCAGGCACAGCTCGCCGACATCCCGATCCGTCCGGAGCTGGACGAGAAGCGGGTCGCGCAGGTGAAGCGGCAGCTCGAAGCGGCTTTCGAGCAGATGCAGAACCTTCGGGCACAGATCGCCCCCGAACTCGACGACTTGGCCCGGCGCAAGGTCGAGCGGGACATCGACGATCTTCAGGACAAGATCGACAACCTCAAGAGCGAAGTCGAGCCCGAGGTCTCCCGTACGGGCATCGCGGCCGTCATCGCGCACATGGCGATCCTGACCCGGGACCGCATCGTCGACCTGATCCCGCGCGTGAAGCTCTCGGCGGCTGCCGCCGCAGTGGCGACGCTGAAGGCCCTGTCGGGTGCCCGCGTCCTGGGCGAGCTGTTCGACAACCTCTGGAACTCGATCAAGAACCTCGACAAGGCCGCGCCGATCATCGGCACCCTGGCGACCGCTGTAGCGGGTCTGGGCGCGTCCGGCATCGCCGCGACAAGCAACCTCGCCGCCTTGTCCGCGTCCCTCGCGTCGATCGCGCCTACAGCCCTCCTTCTGCCCGGCCTGTTCGGCGGTATGGCGGTCGGCCTGGGCGTCACCATCGCCGCGTTCAAGGACTTCAACAAGGTCGTTCCCGAGGTCAAGACGGCCCTGTCTGGCCTTCAGGACACGATCAGCGACAACTTCTGGGCGAAGGCTGCGGACCCCATCCGGGCCGTGGTCGACGACCTCCTCCCCCGCTTCACCGAAGGCGTCACAAAGACCGCGACTCAGCTCGGCGGATTCTTCGGCTCCTTCGCTACGAACCTGGGCACGTCCCTCGGTCCGGCGCTGAACCAGATGTTCACGGACCTGTCCGACTCGATCGGCATCGCGACGGAGGGTACGGACACCTTCGCGTCGATCATCGCCACCCTCGGCAAGGTCGGCACGAGCTATCTGCCGGCCTTGGCCGACTGGTTCGTCACCATCGCCGAGCGCTTCGACGGCTTCCTGAAGCGCAAGGGCGACGACGGCCTGAAGGACATGATCGACGAGGGCATTCAGGCTCTCAAGGATCTGGGCTCGGTCCTGGCCAACACGGGCGGCATCCTCGCGGGTGTTGCTCGGGCTGCCACGGCTGCCGGCGGAACGTCGCTGGGCACGCTCGCTGACGCCCTTCAGCGCATTCACACGATCGTCGACAGTGACGGATTCCAGTCCGGCTTGACGCAGGTCTTCTACGCCGCCCATCAGGCGATGCAGGAGATCGCCACGGTGTCCGGCCCGGCGGTCGAGCGGTTCTTCAAGGCCCTCGGCAGCCTCCTGGTCGCCGTACTTCCGCAGGTCGGCGCGATCCTCGGCACGGCCCTTGGGGCCATCGCTGACGCCCTCGCGCAGCCTGCGGTGACTAACGGCATCAAGTCCCTGTTCGACGGCGTTCAGGCGGCTGTCGTTGCCCTGGCTCCTGCCATGGCTCCGCTGGGTGCGGCCCTCGGTTCGCTCGCGTCCCTGGTGGGCACACTGCTCGCCGCGCTGGGCCCGCTGATCTCGGCCGCGCTGATCCCCCTGTCGCAGGTCGTCACCCAGCTCGTTCCTGCGATTCAGCCGCTCGTCGTCCTCCTGGGCTCTCTCCTGGGTGGCGTCATCGCAGCCCTGGCCCCGCTCGTCCTGGCGCTCGTCGCGGCGCTGACCCCGCTGATTCAGCAGCTCGTGACCGGACTCTCTCCGATCATCGCTCTCGTCTCGGCGGCGCTCGGCGTGATGGCCGCCGCGCTGGTGCCAGTGATCAACATCCTGGTCGAGATCCTCTCGGCCGCGATCCTGCCCCTGCTTCCTCCGCTTCAGCGGCTCGCCGCCGAATTCCTGCCGAAGCTGGCCGAAGCCTTCGCTCACGCGGCAACGGCCTTGACTCCGCTTCTGGAAATCCTGAAGCGGGTCGTCGACTTCATCATGCCGGTCCTGGTACCTGCTATCGAGTGGCTCGCGGGAATCCTCCTCGGCTCACTGGTCGAGGCCCTGGACGGCGTAGGGAAGTATTTCGAGGCCACCTTCGATTACGTGATGGAGGTCTGGGAGTTCTTCTCCGACCTCTTCCACGGGAACTGGTCGCAGCTCTGGGGCGACATCCTCCGCATTGGTCAGGCCGCATGGGACGCCGTCAAGGCAGCCTTCCAAGTTCTGATCAACGTCGGAATCGTCGGCGCATTCGGCAAGGGCTTCAAGCTCCTTCGTGCCGGATGGGAGGCCGGGTGGACCGGGGTCAGGACGTTTGGCACAACTCTTTGGGCCTCGGTCAAGGCGAACTTCTCCGCGTTCATGACGTCACTGCGGGAAACCCCGAGCGCCGCCCTGGCGGCTATTCGGACGTTCTTCGCGGACACCTGGACCTCGATCCGCACCGCGGCTTCGGAAGCGTGGGCGGCCGTGAAGCGCGTCTTCGCCGAGAAGGTTGGCGAGACGGCCGCGACGGTCCGGGATCTGCCCGGCAAGGTCAAGTCGGCATTCGGGGATGCGAAGTCCATTCTCGTGAGTGCCGGCCGAGCGATCATCACGGGTCTGATCGACGGCCTGAAGTCGATGTTCGGCTCCGTCAAGAGCACCCTTGGCGACCTGACCAGCAAGCTCACGGACTGGAAGGGTCCGGCCCCGAAGGATGCCCGGCTTCTGTATGACGCCGGTCAGCTCATCATCAAGGGCCTGATCAAGGGCCTGGAGTCGCAGTACGACAAGGTCAAGCAGTCCCTTCAGGACCTCACAGCGAAGATCCCGAAGGGCGCCTCGAAGTCCCTGAAGGACCGGATCGCGAAGGACCGGACCGCGCTCCTGACCCTCGCCGCCCAGTGGGAGGGCGTCGGCAAGAAGCTCGAAGCGGCTCGGGACAAGCTCGACAAGATCCGTGAGGACGCGGCGAATTACCGCGACCAGATCGCTTCGAAGGTCATCGACACGGGTGACGTGACGAAGATCGAGGACAGCTCATTCGAGGGGATTCAGAAGGGTCTCACGGATGCGGTCGAGAAGGCGAAGAAGTTCGCGGCTGTCCTGGCCCGTCTGAAGGAACTCGGGCTCAACAAGGAGTCGTTCGGCCAGATCGCTTCGGCTGGCCCTGAAGCCGGACTGAATGCGGCTGAGTCCATTGCCAACGCTGGCAAGGATGGCGTCAACCAAATCAACGATTTGCAAAAGGAGTTGGAGAAGTACGCCACCAAGGCCGGAGACACCGCTTCGCACTATCTGTTCGACGCGGGAGTCAAGGCGGCCGAGGGCCTGGTCAAGGGGCTCGAAAAGCAACAGGACGCGATCGAGAAGCAGATGCTCAAGATCGCCGACTCGATGGTCAAGGCCATCAAGAAGGCATTGGGCATTCACAGTCCGTCGCGCCTGTTCCGCAAGCTCGGCAACTTCGTCGGCAAGGGCTTCGGCCTCGGCGTCGATGACGAGCGCGGTCGCGTCGAGCGGGCAACGAACGCACTCGCGACCAGCGCCACCACGGGGGCGGCTCGCGAGGTCACGGCCGCTGTCTCCGGCGGCCTCTCGACGGCTGGCGGCCAGTCGGTCACGAAGGTTCTCAACTATCACGCGGGTTCCGGCAGCTCCCTCTCGTCCGAGGAGGAGCTGTTCGCGGCTGCCTCGCGGGCAAGGATGGTCGGCTGGTGAGGCTCGAACTGAGCAGCGGTTCGGACAGGCTCGACCTGTCCGGGATCGAAGCGGATGGGGTGGGGTTCCAGGCCCTCGCCGGGGTAACCGGCCTGGGCCTCCCCCAGCTCTCCGTGCAGTGGCTCGAAGGGGCCGGGGACGGCGCCGCCTACCGTGGGCGGCGCGTCCTCCCCCGCGACATCGACATACCCCTCGACATCGTGGGGCGGGACAGGACGCATCTCGCCGAGCTGGTGACTCGCCTCGCGCGAGTCCTGGCCGACGACTGCACCCTGACCTACATCGACTCGGATTCGGTTCGCTGGTCTACCTCCGCTCACTGGACGGGCGGAGGGGCCATCGACCCGGGCTCGGGCGAGCGGGACGCCCAGACCGTCATCACGCTGCGGGCTCCGTCGCCCTACTTCCTGTCGGAGTCCGCGCAGACGGTGACCATCGGCGGTGTGACGGCGGGCGCCTTCCTGGGCTCCATGGTCGCTATGCCTCTCTCGTCGTCGCAGGCGATCGGCTCCATTCAGTTGAGCAACGACGGCGATGTACCGGCCTACCCCGTGTGGGAGGTGACCGGACCGGGCGACACCTTCAAGGCGATCAGCCCGACCGGCGAGACGATCCAGTGGAACGGGACGCTCGGCGTCGGCGAGAAGCTGATCGTCGACATGGGCGCCGGCACCGTAAAGGACGGCGCTGGAGCGAACCGATACAGCTCCCTCTCGACTGCCCCGCGCTTCTGGTCGGTCCGGCCGGGCGCCTCGACCGTCACGGCTTCTCTTCTCAACACCACCGCGGCTTCGAGGGTCACGTGTGCGTGGCGTCCCCGTAAGTGGGTGGTGATCTAGTGCGTCAGGAAGACCTTCTCGTCGAGGTGCGAGACAAGACGCTGACCCGCGTCGGAGCGATCCCTTCGGACCTCCTGACCATGGAGGCCGCAGACACCCACAACAACGTGGGGACGTGGAAGCTCAGCCTGAACGCCGAGCATCCGCTCGCGCCGGTCCTGTCGACGCCGGGCGCGGGCATCATCGTGACCGGCCCTGTGGGTGTGCTGTTCTCGGGGCCGGTGACGAGCGCGGACAGCTCGACGACTGCGACTGACCCCCTGGGGACGCTGACGGTCGAGGGCGTGGACGACACGATCATCCTGTCGGACATGCTCGCCTGGCCGGACCCGGCACAGGGCGACGTGACGAAGCAGAGCAAGGCCACGGACGACCGCACGGGCCCGGCCGAGACGCTCATGCACGCGTACGTGAATGCCAACGTCGGGCCGGGTGCCCCGGCCAACCGGCGCCGGGCCGGGCTCATCATGGGCGCGGACGGCGCTCGGGGCGCGAGCGTCTCGAAGTCGGCCCGGTTCGAGCAGCTCGGCGAGCTGTGCAAGGCCCTGGCCGATCCGGCGGGCCTGGGCTTCCGTGTGATCCAGCGCGGGGCGAACCTGGTCTTCGAGACGTACGCGGTCGCGGACCGAACGAAGGACGCCCGCCTGGGCGTCTCGAACAACACGCTCGCTGGTCAGCGGGTGAACGTCTCGACGCCGCAGAAGACACAGGTGATCGTCGGCGGTGACGGCGACGGGGCGAACCGCCCCTTCGTCGGCGTGAACAACACCGCGTCGACTCAGGCCGAGGCGGACTGGGGCCGGCGGATCGAGAACTTCGTCGACGAGCGGTCTACGACCGACACGGCGGAGCTGACGCAGAAGGGCACGGAGGCTCTCGCGGACGGCGGGGCCACAGTGCAGGCGGCGCAGGCCGTCCCCCTTGAAGACAGCGCGCTCGACTTCGGCCGTGACTGGTTCCTCGGCGACAGGGTGTCCGTCATCGTCGGCAACACCGAGATGGCGGCCATCGTCACGGGCATGGTCTTGAAGGTCGACTCGGACGGCTACCGGCTCGGTGCCACCCTGGGCGACCCGACGCCTCTCGATCCGGCTGCGGCCGACGCGAAGGCCGCGCGGGCTCTGGACTCGCGGGTCTCGTCGCTGGAGCGGACGGCGGAGGCTGTACCCCCTGGCCCTCGCGTGCTGACCTCGACCGGCCTCACGCAAGCGAGCATCCCTGACGCGTACCCCGAGGGCGAGTCCGTCCTCTATCTCTCGTCGGGGGACGCCACTGCCGGCGGGTGGGACTTCGCGGGGAAGTTCGGCTTCGTCACCACTCGGCGCCACGCGAGCGGCGAGGCTTTCCAGACGTGGAGTCGAACGCACGGCTCGACGACCAACCGCGAGGACTGGATTCGAGGCGGCAACCGCGCGAGCGGGTGGGCCCCGTGGCGGCAGATCGACTACAAGGCCATCCTCGGCACGGCGAACTACACGAACGCCACACCGCCGACCGCGTACCCGTACGAGGACTCGCGGCTCTACCTCGACACGGCAGCCGCGACCGCTGGAGGCTGGCCGTTCGCCTCCCTGCAAATGGGCGGCTACGTCTGGTCGACCGCCACATCAACCGGCTACGTCACCCAACGATGGTCAAGCACCGGGGGCCCCACCCAGCCGCACGAGGAGTGGGTGAGGCACGGCAGCCCTACAAGCGGCTGGGGTGCCTGGCGCCGCCTGGCCTACGAGGACAACTCACCTCGGGGCATCTTGGCGATTCAGCCCGCTCTCGTCGCGTCCGCGCACGTCGGCGACACCGAGGCGATCCTCTACAGCCAGACGTTCACGGCCTCCGCCGGGCGTTGCTACAAGGTCAACTTCCGCATGGCAACCGTGGACACGGACGGCACGGGCGACAACTCGAACACGAACATCCGGTACGCAAAGCAGGGCGGCTACACCTCTTGCCGCTGGGCTGCCGGTTCGGCTGTCTCCACCTCGTCGGCGCTTCTCGGCGTCATGTACACAACGACGTTCGATGACGACTCGACCTCGGGAATCGGCGTCACCGCTGACTTCTATCTCAACAACCCCCCGGCCGGACCGATCACGATCGGTATCGGCCTGAAGACCCTCCGCCCTGCGGCTACATACGGACAGGTTCGGTACCTGCCCTCTGGCGGCTCTCATCTTGCCGTCGAGGACGTGGGCGCGACCGTCTGAAGGAGACTCCCCTTTGACCATCACTTCGTACCCGTTCGACGCCCAGTCCGTCACGGAGACTCAGTACAGCCAGATGTCCCGCGAGTGGCAGGACTCGGGCGTCGTCGCCTCCTACGAGGCATCCGGCTTCCTGGTCTCCGCCGGGACCGGCATGACCGTGAACGTGCAGCCGGGCTCGGCCTTCCTGCGCGGGCACTTCGTCAACTCGACGGCGGTCGAGCCGGTGACGATACCCAGCGCGGGAAGCGCTGTTCGCGTCGACCGCCTGATCCTGCGACTCGACCCGTCGCTGAACTCCATCGTCCTGGCGGTAAAGGCCGGCACCGCGGGCTCGACCACTCCCCCGGCCCTGACTCAGACGGACACGGGCATTTACGAGCTGGGCCTCTCGCAGATCACGGTGAACGCGAGCGTCACCTCGATCACGTCCGGGGACATCGTCTCGACTCGTCCCATCGTGGGCAACCGGGTGGGGTCGTGGGCCAATTCGACTCGTCCCACGTCGCCCCGCAAGGGACAGCTCGGCTTCAATAACAGCTCGGCCACCTGGGAGTTCTGGACGGGGACAGCTTGGGCCCCTCTGATCTCCTCGGTGGACTGGGCGAATCTGTCGGGCAAGCCGAGCACTTTCGCGCCCTCGGCGCATGAGCACAACTGGGCGGACATCACCGATCGCCCTTCGTCTCTGCCCCCGGGTCCGCACACGCACGACTGGACTCAGGTCACGGGCAAGCCCACGACTTTTGTCCCGAGCGCCCACGGCCATGCGTGGTCGGATCTCACTGGTGTCCCGGCGACTTTCGCCCCGGCGACTCACGCTCACACGTGGGCGAGCATCACCTCGAAGCCGACCACTTTCCCCCCGTCGTCCCACTCCCACTCGTCCTATCTTGAGTCGGGGGACACGATCTCGTGGTCCAACGGGACGAAGCGCGTCCATCAGGATTCCGTCTCCGGCTCCGGAACGTACTACGCGGTGTGGGTGCAGGGAGACGGCACCTTCGCGCGGAATACCTCGTCCCGTCGCTTCAAGCAGAACATCCGGGACATCAATATTGACCCCGAGGCAATTCTGTCACTTCGTCCCCGCGTCTACGACCGTCGTCCCAAGGAGGCGGGTAGTGACTACCTCCGGGACGAGTTCGGTCTGATCGCCGAAGAGGTCGCGGAGACGCTCCCCGAGATCGTCACGTACGACGAGACGGGACGCATCGACGCCCTCCGCTATGACCTCCTGGGCGTCGCCCTTCTGTCCGTCGTCCAGGACCAGGCCGACCGGATCGAGCGTCTGGAGACGCAGCTCCGGGAGCTGAGCCGATGAGTTTTGACCCGTCCGTTCAGGTCGCCATCGTCACGGCCGGCGGAACTCTCGGTGTCGCCCTGGTCGGTGTCCTCGTCGAAATGGTGAGGCGACAGGGGACAGCACTCGCGCAGGTGCGCGAGCACACCGAGGAGGCCCGCGACCAGGTCTCCAACACCCATTCGACGAACCTCCGGGACGACTTGGACCGCGTGATCGCGGGACTCGATCGCGTCCTCGAAGGCCAGGTCGAACACAGCCGGGACATTCGGGGACTCCGCGCCGATCTGTCCCACGAGCGCGCCGAGCGCCTGGCCGTGTCCGAGCGCCTGGACAGCCACATGAACAAGATTTAGCGGCCCGGCATGAGGGACCTGGGTCGCAAGGCAAGCTATCGCCACGGTGAGTTGTGCGGTCTCCTAGTGGGATGACTGGAATCATCGCGGCCGTCGTGGCAGTTATGGGGACCTTACTCGGGACCGTCGTTGCCCAGCGGCATCAAGTTGGACTCGCCAGCAGGGCGGAGGCTCAGGCGGAGCGCGCTCTTCGTCGGCGAGAGCTGATCGATGCCAGCTCTACTTTCTCCTCCCTTGCCGAGGACTACCGGCGCGCCCAGTACGACCGATGGTTCGCGGTCCTTCGGTCCAGCGGCGACGAGGCCGTAACTCGCACACGGGCCGAGTCCTTTCGGCTCTACGTCGAAACTCGCGCCGCTGTAGCGCGCCTGCGTCTTGTGGATGACGGTGATCTGGGACTTGTCGCGGCAGAGGTTCTCTCCATGACCGTCGAGATGCGTGATGCGCAGGACAAGCCTGCCCTCAATGCCCTTGGCTCCAAGGCCGAGGAGGCGTGCGACGGTTTCGTGACAAGAGCGCGGGCCGCGATCGACGCCATGTAACAACGTAGCTAGGTCCCGCTGTCAGGGTCCCGCTGTCAGCAACTGGCGGCGGGCCCCTTCCTCAATGCAGCCCCGTCTCGATGTGAGGCGGGGCCTTTCCGTTCTCTCTCGGAGGTATCTCCTATGTCCGTCTCGATCGTCTCCCGTAAGACCTGGGGTGCGAAACCCTGGAACGGCGCCCCGGCCAATGTCCCAATGGCCAAGCGGACCGAGTTTTTCGTCCACTACGACGGTGGTAACCCAATCGACTACACCGGAGCCAAGGTCCCGCGAGCGATCGAGCAGTCGCACCTTGGGCAGGGATGGGCCGGGGTCGGCTACAACTTCGTCATCGACCAGGACGGCACGATCTTTGAGGGCCGAGGCTGGACTCTTCAGGGCGCCCACTGCCCCAATCACAACGTGACCGGCATTGGCGTGCAGATCGCTATCGGTGGCAACCAAAAGCCGAGCGACAAGGCCCTCACGGCTGCGCGTGCCCTGTACGACGAGGCGTGCAGGAGGGCGGGGCGGCCCCTGGCCAAGCGGGGGCATAAGGACGGCTTCGCGACGGCCTGTCCCGGCGATCATCTGTACGCGTGGGTCAAGGACGGCATGCCCGTCCCGAAGGACACGAACCCAGAAACGCCTTCGCGCATCGTTCCCCTGGCCGCAGGCGTGAAGCCGGGCGCGCACCACAAGCAGGTCAAGGAGCTTCAGCAGCTCCTCGTGAAGGCGGGGTACGGGCCGATCCCTGGAGCCCCGAGCGACTTCTACGGCACGGAGACACAGCGGGCCGTAGCCCGATTCCACGACCGCAACCCGAAGTACCGCGCTGGTCTGCACGACCCGCGGATTGGACCGAAGGGCTTCACCGCCCTTCAAAAGCAGGCAGGCCGCCGATGAAGACCCGGATCACGGGGCCTCTGGCCCTGATCGTCTCGACCCTCCCCGTCCGCTACCGCTCGCGCGTGGGTGCCCTCCTGGCCGCCCTTGGCGTCCTCGTCAGCGTCCTTGCAGTCACTTACGCCGACCGCCCCGAGGTCGCGCTGATCGTTCAGATAGTGACTGCTCTGGGCCTCGTCGAGGGCTCGGCGCCGGACGGCGAGGAGTAAGCGCAGCGCCCCCCTACTGGCCCTCACGGGCTGGCAGGGGGGCGCCTTCTTGCCTCTCAGGACCCGGCGGCCTTGGCCCTCTTCTGGGCCTCGATCTCCTCCATGGTCATGACCTTCGTCCGGCTTGTCCTGCGGGGAGTCGTCGCCTTCTTCGCCGCCTTCTTGGCCGGAGCCTTCCGGGGGGCCTTGGGGGTCTCCTCCTCGGCATTCAGGTACCGGGGCGCCGCCTTCTTCTCGGCGGGCTTCAGCGGGCCGAACACCTTCTCTACGGGCGCCGCGTCCTCGGCGCAGAGATCGCGGGTCGCAGCCTCGCCGCTCTCCCCTGTGAGGGTGTAGCGGGTCGCGGGCTTGTCCTTGTCCTTGCAGATGTCACATACGCGCACGGTGATCGTTACGTCCATCTCTCCGCGCCTCCTCTCGCCCATGAGGGAGTGTCCCCCTGTTGAGATTGTCCCTCATGGGCGCGGCGCGGTTCGCAGTTGTCAGGCGTCCTGAAGGCGGGCGAGGTAGCGCGCGCCGGTCCGCCGGTCGCGGCCCATCACCTTCGCGAGGTTCGGGCCGGTGATCTCCTCACCCTTCGAGAGGAGGCTCTGAGCGGCGTGCTTGATCTCGTCGAGGCTGGGGGTCGGACGACCGGGGCGGCGCTTCGCGCGGGCCTTGGCCACCTCGTCGACCGGCGGCTCGGTGCCGTCGAGGGTGGGCTGAACGGGCTCGCCGTTGTGGGCCTGGTGCTCGTCGACCTCCGGGGCCAGTTTCGCCGGCACCTCGACGGGGATGCGCTTCGCGGACCGGATGACCATGTGGGCAACGTGACCGGCGACTACGGCCGGGACGGCAGAGACGGCGGCGACCAGCTCCTTCGAGGTGGTCATGTATCCGGCGGCGATCCAGTGAGCGACCACCTGTCCCGTCAGGGTCATGGCCAGGGCACCTATCGCACCCGCAATGGCGCTTCCCCGGCCCTTCTCGCCCCTCTTGCGGGCCTGGGTGAACCAGACGGCGCACACGGCGTAGACGCTCATGCAGACCGGCATTCCGGCCGCCACGGTCTCGCTCCATCCGGCGAGGCGGGCGAGCTGGTACTCACCAGGGGCACCCATGGCGAGGGCCACGGCGAGGACGAGTGCGCCGACGAGGTGGGCGTACCAGGGCAGGCGGGCAGACGAAGACATGGTGGTGCCTTTCGGGTAACAGGTGCGCGGGGAAGTGAGGGGGGGTTACTTGGCCATGGCCGCGCGGGCGGCGCGGAAGGTGGCAAGGCCAGCGGAGGAGATGACCGGCTCGGGAGTGGGCGCGTGGTCGGTGACCTCGCCCGTGGTGCAGTCGATCTCGAACACGGTCGCGGTCCCGAGGGCGCACTCGGCGCAGATGCCGGTGTCCTGGCCAGCCGGGAGGAGGTTGCCGCAGGCGTCTGCGCAGTCGGCGTACTGGGCCCACTGGCGCTTGCGCTCGGGGAGCTTGCGGTCGAGGCGGTCAGCGATCAGCTTCGAGGCGCTGTAGACCTTCGCGGGCAGGCCAGCGGTGACGGCATCGGTGATCTCGGCGATGGTGGCGCCACGGTCGAGCCACTGGGCCACGGCAGGGACGAGCCGGGTCACGTGCCGGTCGGACAGCTTCAGGCGGGTGTCGATCGCGGCGAAGCGGCGCAGGATGCGGGCAGCCTCGGCGGCCTGCTTGTCGTCCTGGTCGTCTTTGTCGCTGGAGCCCTCCCCCTCCTCAGCCCCGAACGGCGCGGCCTCGTCCTGGACGGGCTCAGCCGGGGGGAAGGGGGGGTTCTTTTCCCCGTGCTTAGAAGAGTCCTTATCCCCGTAAGGGGACGTGCCCGTGTTCCGAGTGGCCGCAGGAGCGGTGACCGGACGGGTGGGAACCGGAGAAGACGCGATTGCCGGCGTCTCGTACACGTCCACGGTGGAGATGATGTGGCTGGTCTCTTCGTCGCGGGTCGTCTTCGTCACCCAGTACCCGAGGTCGCGCAGCTCCTTGACGGCCTTGGCCACCGCGGATCGACCCTGCGGGTAGTTGTCGGACAGCGTCCGTACGTTCTCCTTGACCCCGCTGGGCAGGGAGAGGACGAGGGCGAGGATGCCGCGTGCCGTGTGGCTGATGCGCGGGTCCTGGATTGCGCGGTTGGCGATGATCACGAAGTCGCGGTCATGCCGAGGGTTACGATGGATCTGCATGGGAGGGTCACATCTCCTGTGCCATCCCGGCCTGAGATTCCAGTCTCGTGGCCGGGCTAAGACCCCCGCGAGGTTCCAGCCTCTCGGGGGTCCCTGTGTATAGGGACTTCGACGGCTTCGCCGTCGGGACTCAGCTTGACACTTTGGCCCTCCAGGTGTCAACTTTATGTACCGACAGGTAGACACAGGCGTAGTCCTGAGTGATGAGGCGCCGAGACCGCAGGGGGACACATGCCAGCGAGGAAGATCCAGGACGAGTCCGAGGTGCTCGGATGGTTCGAGGAGGGGATGACCTACGAGTGGATGCAGGCCGAGTACCTCCGCAAGTACGGCATCGAGACAAGCATCCCCATGTGGTCCGCGTTCCGTCGCCGGAAGGGCCTTGACCGGCGGAATCTCCGTGATCACGACCTGATCCCGTGGATGATCAAGGAGGAGCACCGGCATATGTATCCGGCCTTCATGCTCAGGGCTGAGGGGCGCCTTCGCGCCGGGCGCGAGCTGACCGAGCGCGACGCCAGCCGCCTGGCCTCCTGGAAGAACATGCTCGCGGAGAAGGGTGTCGTCGTGCACTACGACCCCGACACCGAGGACGGCTTCTTCTACGTTCCGCGCGAGGCCACCGATCGCGACCTGATCCGCGCGCCGAGGACTCCGACAGGCAACCGCGCCCAGGACTAATACTCGAACGCCCGTTCGTCTCCGACCCCCGTCGTACCTGGCGGGGGTTTTCTCATCCTTGGGGACCATTTCTGGGCTCTGACCTGGGGTTTAACTGTTCTTGACTGCTGAAGCAGGTCGATTGAGCCCGGTGTCCCAGGTCACAGAACCCCCGTTCAGGTCCAAGGTTGACACCGCCACTCACGACCACGTAAAACGGTCGTAGTCCAATGTTTACAGGGGAAGGGGGGGCAAGAACGTGCGTCGTTCGAACCCGAGAAGACTGTCGTCCAGAGTGAGCCTCGAAGGGGCTCCTCCGTGGCACTGCGCGCTGGTCTCGGAGCCGAATGCATCCGCGTCCGAAGTGCGGGCCGCGATCGACGAGGCACTGCTTCAAGGGCTGGAACTCATACCGGCGGAGGAGCACGAGCCCGAGTGGCTCGATGACGGCCGGGTCCGCATGTGGCTGAGACCGGCTGACGTTCTGCTGAACCCGTTCGACCCTACGAGCCTCGTACACCACTGCCCTTCGGAGGCCGCGTGAACATCGTCGAGATAGCCCCTGAGCCGCCCACGGTTCCCCGTGATGGCTGGGACCGGCCGCTCATCATTCCGCCGCAGGGCGGCAAGCCGGTAGCGCTGACCAGGACAACGACGTTCATCGACTGCATCGAGGACAAGAGCGCCCTGACCGACTGGGGCAAGCGCATGACCCTGGTGGGGGCGTCGATGCGGCCCTCGATCCTCCAGGCCGTTCAGCAGCTCGACCCGGAGGACCCGGACGACAAGCGCGAGCTGAACCGCCTGGTCGAGCAGGCCGTCAACCTTTCCGGCGCCAACCGGAAGCGTGAGAAGGGGACACACCTTCACGCCCTGTCGGAGTACGTCGATCGCGGCGAGCCCTTGCCCGCAGGCACTGCGACTCTCGACCTGCGGGACATGTCCGCCTACATGGGCGCGACGGTCGTCTTCGAGGTCAAGGCGGTGGAGCGCTTCGTCGTCGTGCCCGAGCTGGGCACGGGCGGGACCTTCGACCGGCTCCTCGAATACGAGGGCCCGGACCCTGACGGGCGCCCCATCAAGGGCCGCTTCATTGGGGACCTGAAGACGGGCAGCGTCCAGTACGGGGCCCTGAAGATGGCGGCTCAGCTCGCCGTCTACGCGCACGGCCGCTTCTACGACTACACCCGCTTCCCCGTCGACAGGGCGGACAAGAAAGCGTTCGCCGCATGGAAGAAGCGGCAGGTGCCGGCGGAAGAGGCGGCGCAGGCGTACACCTCTCTGCCGGGGGATGTCTCCCGGAAGTGGGGGATCATCATCAACCTGCCTGCGGGCTCCGGCGAGTGCACCCTTCATTGGGTCGACCTTGAGATCGGGTGGGCTGCGGCCCGCCTGGCGAAGGACATCCGGGCCATGCGCAGCGTGAAGGGCGCGATGCGCCCATGGGTGAGCGGCGTCACAGAGAACATGGCTGCTTAACTGCGGCCCTAGTGTTAAGTTTGCACCCAGAGAGCAAGGAGCGAGGGAGCGTAGTGCGAGCGGATCGGGCAGAGGCGATCACGTCCCAACCGGACGGATCGATCAGCGTCACCATCAAGTACGGCAAGAGCTACGAGGACACCTGGGCGGTGTTCCGTGGGACCGTCGCGCAGGTTCGCGAAGTCCTCTGCGATTATTTCGGGTTCGAGAGTAAAGATGTAACCGGCCTTTCGTTGAGTGACCTCGTCGTCAATGCGACGAACCTCGCTCACGGCAAGGGCAACATCGCCGCAGTGCTCGACGCCCGGGTCATCTCCAGCGAGCCGACCTCGGCGTCCGCCCCGGCGGACGACCCGTGGGCCACCGCCTCGGCCACGAAGCCCGAGGCGAAGGAAACCGGGTCCGGCTGGATTCTCGGCGAGATCGAGAAGCAGACCAGCATTGCGGACCTGCAAAAGCTCTGGGCGGCCAATCAGGCGATGTTCGCCGATCCGGCCGTCATGACCGCCTACAAGGCCCGTGGCCGGGCGTTGCAGGGCACCTGACGCCTCCGGCGTCCTCGCTCCCCCTGACTGCGGAGGAGGGCCGTACGCCCTGCCTCTGTCCCCCATCACCGAGATACCTAGGAGATACATCCGTGCAGATCGTTGACATCCCCACCGCTGGCGGCGGCTGGTTCAAGCCGGGCGACGTGAAGGACGCCCTCGCCTTCCTGGTCGAGGTCAACTCGTACGAGCCGCAGCGTCCCACCCCGAACGGCCCGAAGGACTCGGCGCTGTGCGACGTGACGGTCTGGAAGGACCGCGAGAGCCTGGACAACCTCGCCCCTGAGATCAACAAGGGGATGCGTATCGAACAGACCCTCCTCGCCCGTGACCTTCAGGCGGTCGTCGGCAACGGCACCATCGTCCGTCTGGAGCAGGTCCCCCCGAAGCGCCCCGGTCAGCACCCTGCGTGGGTGTGGCGGCCGGTCAGTGACGCCGCGACCCGCAACCGGATCATGGAGTACGTGAAGGCCCGTGAGGAGGCCGTCGAGGCGGCTGTCGCCGCGGCTCCGTCCTTCGACTGATGCTCCGGTTCTTCGCGGGGCCGATGGGCGCCGGCAAATCAACGCTGGCTCTCCAGATGGCCTACAACTACCGCAGCGCGGGCCGCGAAGGAGTCCTCCTCACTGGGCCGAGCCGGGATGGCCGCATGTCGTCCCGGCTCGGCGTGGCCGAGGACGCCGTACAGATCACCGAGTCATCGGATCTGGTCGGCGTCCTCATGGGCTCGTCGTTCGCCGTCGTGGACGAGGCGCAGTTCCTCACGCCCCGGCAGGTCGAGCAGCTCGCGGCCGTCGTGGACCGGGCAGGGGTGGCGGTCGACTGCTTCGGCCTCCTGACCGACTTCCGGTCCCACCTCTTCCCCGGCTCCGGCCGCCTGGTCGAGCTGGCCGACGAGGTGAACCGCCTACAGGCCGATGTCTTCTGCTGGTGCGGGGCGCCGGGCCTGATCAACGCCCGCATCGAAGGGGGCCGGGTGGCCCGCTCCGGGGCGCAAGTCCAGGTGGGCGACATCGGGTCCACATACCGCGTCCTGTGCCGACAGCACTGGGCCTACGGAATCACAGAGAAAGGAAGGTCGTAGGTGCTCACTCCCGCACGGTCGCTCGCGCTGCACGCCGAGAGCGGCAAGGAGCTGCCGCGTATCGAGGCGTTCGAGGCGCTGTACCAGATGGGATGCCGTCCCCGTCACGGCGAGGTCATCATGATCGCCGGTCGCAGTGGCACGCAGAAGTCCGGCCTCGCCCTGTACTGGGTGGCGCAGATGGCCTTGCCGACCCTGTACTTCTCGGCGGACATGTCGGCCTTCACTGCCTCCTCTCGCCTGGCGTCGATGATGACGGGCGACACGACGGAGATGGTCGAAGCCGGAATGGCTGCCGGCGGACGCCATCGCGAGGGGTACCTCGACTCCCTGTCGGGCCTTCCGATCACGTTCTCCTTCGGCTCGCCGATCACGTGGAAGAACGTGGACGAGGAGCTTCAGGCGTACATCGAGCTGTGGGACGCGTATCCGCAAGTCCTCTGCTTCGACAACCTGATGGACTTCGACGGGGCCGAGTCGGACTACACGGAACAGATGGCCGTCATGTCCGGCCTGACGGAGCTTGCCCGTGCGACCGGCGCAACCGTGATCATCCTGCATCACGCGAGCGACAAGAGCTGGGAAGCGAAGTCCGACCCGTGGGCCCCGCCGTCCCGTGACCAGGTGAAGGGCGGCCTCTCGGAGAAGCCGGAACTGTCCCTCTCCGTGGCGCTGGACCCGAACAGTCACGAGTACCGGGTCGCGGTGATCAAGCAGCGCATGGGGCCCTGTGACCCCACTGCCAGGCGGTATGCGTCGATGCGCTGCCACCCGGAAGTCACCCGCTTCTCGAAGCTCGAACGGGTCTTCCCTGCCCCCTCTCCTACCTGGTCTCCGACCGATGCTCTTACGAAGGCGGCGTAAAGATTGACCTCGATCAGTGAACGCAACAAGGCGAACAAGCGCCGGGGTGCGGCGTGGGAGACGGAACTCCTGGCGGGCCTGCGCTCGATCGGCGAGGACGCCGAGCGGCTCCGCCTGACCGGCGCGGAGGACGAGGGCGATCTCGTGATCCGGGCGGCCGACGGCACGTACCTGGTGATCGAAGCGAAGAACGCCAAGTTCGAGCCGGGCCCGTTCCTCGACGAGGCCGAGGTCGAGCGCCTGAACTTCGCCCGTCACCGGGACCTCGACCCGTTCGACGTGGAGTCGATCGCGATCGTCAAGCGGCGGGGCAAGGGGTGGCGCAAAGCGTTCGTCCTGACCACGGTCGAGGCGTACTTCGGGCTGGACGACGAGTGAGCGCGATCACCTTCGAGGAGGCCGCCGAGGTTGAGCGGCTCCTCGTCGAGCTGGGCCGGTTCAACCCGGACGGCGCGGCCGATCAGGGCTTCGAGTCCCTCGGCTACAGCGACGAGAACGGCAGCTTCCTCGGAAGGCGTGTCGCGTGAGGGTCGTACGGGTCGACAACGACGACCAGGAGCACGAGAAGCCGACGCTCGAAGCGGTCCTCGAACACTACGAGGTCGACTTCAACTCGCAGCGGGTAACCGGCATGGCCCCTTGCCCGCTGCACGAGGACAAGACCCCGTCGATGTCCTTCAACACCGACAAGGGTCTCTGGAAATGCCACTCCTGCGGGAAGGGCGGCGATTCATTCAATCTGATCATGGAAAAGGAGGAGGTCGATTTTGTCGGAGCACGAGCCTTTGCAGCCTCTCTCGCCTTCGCAACGAGAGACGCTGGAGGAGGCGGTGAGCGCGTATCAGGCAGCGCTTACGCCGGGCGCCGCAAGGTATCTCCTCGACAGGGGAATCGGCCGGGAGGAAGCAGTTACACACCGGCTTGGCGTCGTCGGTGACCTGCCCTTCCCTGGTCATGAGCGGTTCCGGGGAATGCTCGCGATCCCCTACCTCGACCGGAAGGGCTCGCCCCTGACAGTGCGCTTCCGCTGCCTGGAAGACCACGACCACAGGGCGCACTTCCACGGGAAGTACAACTCCATCAAAGACGACCCGCCCCGCATGTTCGGAATCGATTCCGTTCACAAGGCCGGGGACACGCTCGATGTGACCGAGGGGGAACTCGACCGGATCATCCTGCAAAAGCTCGGGCTTTTCGCGGTCGCCATTCCCGGCGCCAACATCTTCCAGGGCAGGCACAGGCGAATGCTGGCGGGCTTCAACCGCATACGCGTCTGGGGTGATCCGGACGATGCCGGCGCCGAGTTCACGGCGAAGCTCAGCCGGGCTCTGCGGCAGGCGCGAGGGATGCGACTGCGGGACGGCGACGTAACAGACACGTACATGCAGGGGGGCGCTCAGGCCCTCCTCGGACTGATTCAGGAGGAAGGCCAGTGACGGAGACGACGGCGAAGAAGACGGCGGTTAAGAGGCCCGCGCGGGCGGCTGACCCGCTGGCGTCCGTGGTGGCGGAGGTGCAGAGCGCGGCCCGGCAGGTGGGAGACCTCCCCTCGGCCCTGGTCGGTGGCCACCTGCCCTCGCGCGCGTCCGAGAGGTACCGCACCCGCGCTGACGACTGGGACGCGATCAACGAGGCCCGTGCGCAGGAGGGCAACCTCGGCGCTGACGGCCTGGCCGTGCGGGCGGCGTTCGCCGCCTTCGGTGGACGCACGCCGGAGGAGATCCGCGGTGGCCTCGTACGGCTGGCATCCCTTGCCGTGGCTGCCGTCGAGCAGATCGACCGGGAGGCCAGGTGAGCGAGGCCCTGCCGGGTGAGCCTGGCCCCACGCTGAAGCGCCTGTACGAGGAACTGGAGCCGGACGCGCGGGAGACCCTCGTCGTCCGTCTCCTCGGCGGCTCCTCGGCTGAGCGCCTGGCCCTCGTCCTCCGGCGGCACGGGCACACCGTGTCCGCTTCCACGATCCGTACGTACCGACGCTCTCTTCGGGATGGTGTGTAAAGTTTGAACCGATCTGAACTGCTGAACGATCTGCTGTCGACGCCGACCGCCCCGCCCGTCCGCCAGGCCGACCCCGAGAGGGACTTCACCCGGCAGATCGAGGTATCCGGCGACGCGGCCGAGGTGACCGTACGCGGGCCCGAGGGCCTCGACCCGGAGTCGAGCGCGGCCGACGTGCTCCGCGCTCACCAGCTCGACCCTGCCGAGTGGGAGGTGACCGGCTTCCGATCGTCCGAGTGGACGATGGCCACCGGTGAGCCGGGTGTCTCGGCCCGCTTCTCCTTCGGCCGCCGTAAGGTGCCGGCGGATGTCGAGCGGCCGAGCATTGACGAGCTGATCCGCGTCTTCGACGAGGCGCCCGGCTTCGTCCCGGAAGACCTCGACGGCGAGTACACGCTGATCGTCGCCCTGGGCGACATGCAGTTCGGAAAGATCGACGGCGACGGGTTCGAGGGGACCCTCGCACGGGCGATCCACTGCATCGACCAGGCCGCGGATCTCCTCGAAACGTACCGGGCGCGGTTCAGCATCGAGCACGTACACATTGCGTGGCTCGGGGATCACGTCGAGGGTTTCGTCTCGCAGGGCGGGGCGAACACGTGGCGGACTCAGCTCACCCTCACCGAGCAGATCCGCTTGACCCGGCGCCTGATGGCTTACGCGATCATCAAGTTCGCCCCGTTGGCCGCTCGCCTGACTGTCGTCGCCGTCCCCGGCAACCACGGCGAGGCTGTGAGGCCCGGCGGGAAGGGTGTCACCCGCTACGACGACAGCCACGACACGGACGCCCTGATCTCGGTCGGCGAGGCTTTGGCTTTCGCGGGCGAGGAGTTCGCCCACGTCGAGGTGTACGTCCCGGACACGGACGAACTGACGGTCGTCGTCGAGTGCTCGGGAACGGTCGTCGCCCACGCCCATGGGCACCAGTGGCGGCCCGGCAAGCACTTCGAGTGGTGGCGGGGGCAGGCGTTCGACAAGACCTCGGCAATGCACGGCGCTGACCTGCTTCTCGCGGCACACCTGCACCACGAGTTCGTGGACACGGACGGCCCGAGGACGTTCATCCAGATCCCGGCCATGGAGTCCGAGTCGACGTGGTGGCGGCACCTGAAGGGCACGCGCGGGGCGCCGGGCCTGATGGTCATGGTCACGAAGGACGGCGCCGTGCCGGTCAAGGAGGTGGTCAGGTGACCGCCCCTGACTGGCGGGTCCTCGACCTCCCGATCCTCCTGACGCTGGCGGGCCGGGCGGCCCGGAGGATCGCGAACGGCTACGAGGACACGCTGACGATGGAGTACGAGGACGCCCGGCAAGAGGCGCTCATCATCCTGGCGACGAAGCCGGACATGGTGAACGAGTGCCTGGGCGACCCCTCGCTCGGTCCCGGCGTGCTCTATCACCGCCTCGTCCTCGACCTGGTCGACCGGGTGAAGACGGAGGCGAAGTACCGCATCCGCCACACCTCCTACGAAGCCGCCTGCGAGGCGGCCGGTGAGGGGCGTGTGTGAGCGGATACGACCGGCGGATCGTCGAGCACCTCCTTCCCGCCGTGTGGGACGGAGAGGCCGCGTACGGCATCCGCAACCCGCAGGCGCCTGACGCCGACATGCCGAAGGGCACCGTCGACAAGAAGGCCGCCGGCACTCTGTTCGCCCACCTGGCCGACATCCGGCAGGGCTGGGCGACAGCCCCTCTCTCCCTGGTCGAGAAGCGGGCGCTGTTCATGCGCTTCGCCCTCGACTGGGAGGACCAGCGGATCGCGGCCCGGGAGGCAGTCACCGACCGGGCCGTCCGCTACCGCCTTGAGCGCGGCGTCGGCAAGCTCGCCGCCCATCTCAACGGCACTGACTACATCGACAGTTACGACGAATTGGAGACCGCAGCGTGAACGAGAACGAGAACGAGGGCATGGAGCCCGTCGAGCCGCCGCCCGGCATGGGCCCGGAGGACATCGAGTACTGGGATGACGCGACCCGCACCTACTACGAGCGGCAGGGCGACGGAACGGTCATCTCCCGTCCGTACAACGAGAACGAGAACCGGAAGCTCGACGAGCAACTGAACCTCGCGGAGCTGGAAGACCGGCTCGTCGGGATGTCCGTCATCCTCGGCGACGACTACCGGGAGAACGACATATTTCTCGCGGTGTCCGGCCGGACTGACGGCGAATACCACGCGCAGGTGGACGCCCTGACGCGGCAGATCAACCGTGTGGTCGTCATGGTGTCGGCCCTCGCCCGCGTCGACCTGGGCGAGCTGAGCGACATCGGTATCGGCATCGAGTGACCACCCCTCCCCCTACCAGCCACACCCCCACTTTCAAGGAGAGCACCATCAGCACCGCAGCACCCGTCCCCTTCGGCCCGACCGGCGAGACCGTCTATGAGCGCACCTACAGCCGCACGAAGCCGGACGGCTCCCGGGAGGTCTGGCCGGAGACCGTACGCCGCGTCGCGGCCGGGAACCTCGGCCTCGTCTACGGCCCCGCCGAGGGCTGGAGCGCGGACGTACGGGCCGAGCATGACGAGCTGGTCTCTCTCATGGACCGCTTCGCTGTCATCCCCGCAGGGCGCCACCTGTGGGCTTCCGGGGTCAAGGGTCGGCAGTACCTCTTCAACTGCCACGTGTCGGGCTGGGGCGAGAAGCTCAGCCGGCACTTCGAGTTCAGCTTCCTCCGCCTCATGGAAGGGGGCGGGGTCGGGGCGAATTACAGCTCCCGCTTCCTGACCCCGTACGGGTCTCCCCGCCGGGCGCTGACTGTCCACATCGTGTGCGACCCGGCCCACCCGGACTACGAGGACATGAAAGCCGCGGGGGTCCTCTCGGACGACTACGACTCCGACTGGGACGGGGCCTTCGAGGTCGAGGACTCCCGCGAGGGATGGTCTGACGCCCTGGTCGACCTGATCGACACCTTCATGACCGACGACGAGGTGAAGCACGCCGACCGCGTGTACGACGTGTCGCGTGTGCGCGGCCGTGGCGCCCGACTGAAGACGTTCGGGGGCGTCGCCTCGGGTCCGGCCCCCTTCGGTCGGATGATGCAGGAGATCGGCCGCGTGCTGAGCCGGGCGGCGTGCTGCCAGTCCTGCGGCGACACGGGAGTGATCGAGGACTACCGGGGGTGCGACTGCTGCGAGTCCTCCTTCCCGTGCGCGGACTGCCCCGAGCACCTGACCCCGGTCGAGGCGATGGAGATCGATCACGCCATCGCCGAGTGCGTGGTCTCCGGCGGTAACCGTAGGTCGGCCCGGATGGCGATATGCCATTGGGCGGACCCGTGCATCGACGAGTTCCTGTCCTGCAAGGAGGACTCTTCGAAGCACTGGACGACGAACATCTCCGTCGAGATCGACGACGACTTCACCGAGTACCTGTCCGGTGAGCGGCACGACGACTTCGGGCCCGGCGGCAACGAGCTGGCGCACATGGTGCACCGCAGGGTGGTCGAGGGGATGCTGAAGAACGGCGAGCCCGGCTACTGGAACTCCTCGGCGAGCAACGTCGGCGAGCCGAACCCGGTCGAGGCCACGAACCCGTGCGGCGAGATCGCGCTCATGGCGTGGGAGAACTGCAACCTCGGGCACGTCAACCTCGACGCTTTCGTGATCGAGGGGAGCAAGGCGTATGACGAGACGGGCCTCCGCCGTGCGCACGAGCTGATGACCCGCTTCCTCGTGCGGGCCACGTACGGCGACGTGAACGACGAGAAGCAGGCCGCCCGGCTGGACAGTCAGCGCCGGATCGGCGTCGGCCACCTGGGCGTTCAGGGCTTCCTCGCGAAGCAGGGCGTCCGCTACAGCGAAGCGCCGGCACATGTCACCTTCCGCCTCCTCCTGCGGAAGATGAAGCGCACGGTCCGCCAGGCCGCCCGGAAGTACGCCTTCGAGCTGCGTATCCCCGAGCCGGTCAAGGTGACCACCGTTGCGCCGACTGGCACCGTGGCCAAGCTCCCGGGCGTGACCGAGGGAATCCACCCGATCTACGCGAGGACGTTCCTCCGCCGGGTGCGATTCTCCCTGGCTGACCCGGTGCAGGCCGCGAGGGTCGAGGAGTTCAAGGCCGAGGGCTTCGAGGTCGAGCCGTGCGTCTACGACACCTCGGGCAACACGGCCGTCGTCACCTTCCCGACGCTGGACAAGCTCGTCGAGGAGGTGGAGAACCTCGGCTATCCGTCCGACCTCGTGGAGTCTGCCGACGAGCTGAGCCTTGAACAGCTCCTCGCCTTCCAGGCGATGTACCAGGCCGAGTACGCCGACAACGCAGTGTCGTTCACCGCGAACGTGCCCGAGGGCCTGGACGTGGGCGAGACGGCCGACGTGATCGAGAAGTGGCTCCCCCTCCTGAAGGGCACCACGATCATGGTCGACGGGACGAGGCCGCAGGCCCCCTACGAGCGCATCACTCGGGCGCAGTTCGACGGATACAAGCTGTTCCGTATCGAGGACTCGACCGATGAGGACTGCGCGTCTGGGGCCTGCCCCGTCCGCTGACTCAAGCCGCAGGCGCCCCCGTACCGAAACTCGGCGGGGGCGCCTGTCCGCCCGTAGCGGGGTCGTCCTTGAAGGGGAACAGCGCAGTCACGGCGACGGCCGCCCCGAACGTGCCTCCCCCTGCCATGGCACCGAACTTCACGCAGTCGATCACGGGGTCGCCGAGGAGTCGGAGCACGACGCCCCAACCGAGACACACCACGATCGAGGTCAGGCCGCCAACGATCAGCGCCAGGACCCTCTTACGGTTACCGCTCACTTCCGGTTGCCCTCCCTGTCAGGAAGGTGGCCAGTGAGCCTCATGCGACGACTCGACCAGCCACCAATGGTGGTGAACTCCTCTGTTGCACCGCGCCCAGTTGGGCGCAGCCTCCAGAGGAGTCGGTCGAGTTCTGTCGCGGTCCGGTCGCTACACAACTCATACTGCTCGTTTGTGGTTAGGCATGGCCCCACTGCTCCATGGGGCCTGAACCTGTCTTCGACCGCCCGGACTGCACGGATCGACGACTTAAGGCCCCCCTAAGGGGCCTCTGTATTGCACTCCGAAGGTACATGACTCCATTCGGTGATCACAAATGAGATACGCGATGTAAAGATGTGGCTTCAAATGCCCCTCGCCCCAGAGGACTTCGCGGCACGGTTGAACGTTAAGGTGAGTCCATGTTCAAGATGACGTGGGCACTGGCAGCTCAGCATGTCGACCAGTGGGCAGGGGACGACTTCACGGAGGCCGCAGCGGTCTTCCGTACGCGGACCAACGCGACGATGCTCGCCGCCGGCATGAAAGCACCGCAGCGAGAGACCTTCTACGAGGAGTTCATCGGCCCCATCTCGGACCGCATAGCGGAGCAGGGGCGGACGGCGGTTGAGGCTGGGCAGGCGTGGGATACGGCGCGTGGTCCGATCCTCCTGGCCTTGGTCCCGGCCGCCTGAGACCAACTGACCGGCCCTCGTCCTGCGTTGACGCGCAAGGCGGGGGCCTTTGTCCTGCCTGGCGTGCTTGACGTGCGCCTTCGCAGGGGGCGAAATTATTGCAAGCTCATGCAACCCGCTAGACAGGTGAGGTCTCCATGGCTCTACGGTTCATCGGTGTCGACCCCGAATCCGCAGGCGGCAACTGCCCTGCTGTCTGGGTGGACGACACGACGAAGGAAATCATCCTTCAGGGGTGGAAGGCTGACCAGGCAACGACGGACCGGACCCGGCAGGATACCCCCTTGCCTGACTCCGAAGCAGTGGTCCGACTCCCTCCCCGCATGGCCGCGCTACTGAGGAAGGCTCTTGATGACGCCGAAGGCTCCAGTTCCTAGCTTCGACGACCTCCTCTCCTCCGCTACGCGTTCCGCTCTCCACTTGGAGATGCGGGACGTGTACGCGGTAGGCGAGGAAGAGGACGACATGCAGCGGTGGCGCTCGGGACAGTGGTCGCTCGACGACGGCCGCAAGGTCATGGCTGGGTGGATGGATCTCGTCGAGAGCGTCACGAAGCGCGGAGTCTCCGTGCGCCGGGCCCGCATCGTCTCAGTGCCGGTGACGGAGTACATCCAGTACGAGCACGCACTAACGCCCTTGAACATCCTGGCGGGCGAAGACTGCCGGTGGCTGCCCCGGCGCGAGGCACTCGGCATCCCTCTGCCGGCGGCTGACTTCTGGCTGATCGACGAGCGCGTTGTGCGCTTCAATCACTTCTCCGGCATGGGTGAGCCGGTGGACCCGGAAATGAGCGAGGACCCGGCGGTCGCCTCCCTGTGCGCGTCGGCCTTCGCCGCCGTCTGGGGCAGGGCCACACCGCACGGAGAGTTCCAGGTCTGACCCGCACACGCACCGGATAGCCGAGTCATGTCGTCACCATCGTCCAGCGTCCAAGAGGCACGCAAGGTCCTAGCGGACCGGCTGCGACACGTCCGCCAGGACGCCGGGCTCACCGGTCGAGACCTGGCTATCCGGTGCGGATGGAACCCCTCGAAGGCTTCCCGCATCGAGAACGCCAAGACACGCCCGTCCGACCAAGATATCCGCGACTGGTGCCGGGCCTGCGGGTTCGAGGACCAGGCCCCCGACCTGATCTCTGCATCACGCACCGCGGATTCGATGTACCGCGAGTGGCGCCACCTTCAGCGCTCGGGGATGGTCCGGAACCAGACCTCGGACATGCCGCTGTACCAGCGGACTCGCCACATGCGGGTGTACTGCTCGAACGTGATCCCCGGCCTGTTGCAGACGCACGGATACGCCGAGGCGCTTCTCGGGACCATCGCGGACCTGTTCGAGACGCCCAACGACGCGGGCCCGGCCGCGACTGCCCGCGTCGAGCGATCGAAGGTGCTGCACGACGGCTCGAAGCGGTTCGCCTTGCTCGTCGAAGAGGACGTGCTCTACTACCCGTTCGGCGACGCCGAGACGATGGCCGGGCAGCTCGGCTACCTGCTTACCGTCATGGCCCTGCCGAGCGTGTCCCTTGGCGTCATCCCCCGCACGGCAGCCCGCCGGGTGTGGACCCTGGAAGGCTTCCTCGCGTTCGACACCACTCAGGTGCAGGTGGAAACCCTCTCGGCGAACATCATCGTCACCCGGCCGAGCGAGGTTGTGCTCTACCTCCGAGCCTTCGAGGGTTTCTCGAAGATGGCCGTCTACGGGACCAAGGCCCGCGCGCTGATCATGGAAGCTATGGCCGCCCTCGGGTGAGAATCTGCAATTCCGTGCAATCTACTGGCCGCGCAACTCCGCACGTCTCTAGCGTCATTGACGAGGCATCGCCCAGCGAACGCGGGAGGTAGAGGCATGGCTGACGGGCCAGCGGTCGGGGAGATCGGCTACGACTCGGCGACCGATCGCCTGGGCGAGGTCATGGAGATCTCGCACTCCGGCCGCTACCACCTACGGCCCATCGGCGGTGGCAAGGAGTGGGAAGTCGCTCCGGACAACATCGAAGAACTGGACGATACGACCCGCCTGCGGGCCCGGGTGTCCGACTTGAACAGGGGCGTATGCCGATGACGAGATCCGTGATGCGGTTCGTTAAGTACACCATCCGTCACGTGCCCGAGGGTGGCGTGACCTGGGAAGCGTTCTGCGCTACTTACCCCTGCGAGTGGACGCACGTCTCTGACACTGACGAGGGGACGACGAAGGCCGCTATGGAGCACACCGCGAAGACCGGCCACGACCTCTTCCGCCGCGTGTGCACGGATCACGGCAGGGTCACACCCGATGACCCGGCCGACGCGCGTCCGTCCCTCATGACCCCCTGCCCCCGAGATGCATCCGGCTCCCCCGTGTCGGAAGCTGCGAACTCGGGGGCAGGGACGCCGCCTATGCGCCTGTGGGCGCCGGCAGGAGCAAGGGAGCATCCGGCCCTTCCTCCGGCAACGTGAGCGGCTCTGACGGGGCCGTGGTCTCCTCCGGCAGAGCCGGGGGTGCCTCGGTCTCCGCCGGGGTCTCCGGAGCCTGCGCGGGGGTCCCGTGGGCATCCTGGGGCGGCACCGTCGAGAACGGCGGCGCCAAGGGGCCTACCGGTGTGAGCCAGCCCGGAGGGGTGGGCACGTCGGCCGGCAGATCCGGGCGCGAGGCGTCGTCGTTCGTCGGGTCGGCGTCGTGCTGGACGGCATCGATCACGGCGTCGACTGCCTGACCGATGGCGACTCCAGTTGCCGAGTCGGTGTCGTGGACCTCGGTGGAGTCCGACCGGGTTATCTCCTGGCCCGTCTGGGCGTCACTGACGACGGTCGTGACGACGATTCCCTCCGACTGCTGGTGAGGGTCGGCCGGGGCCTCGATCACGGTCGTGACAGTGATGCCGGAAGAGATGGTCGCGGACACAGTGATCGTCACCATTTCGCCGTTCCGGACGATCTCGGTGTTCACCGCGGCTTCGTCGCCAGCCACCTGGCCGAGCCATGTGCGAAAGCCCGGGAGGAGGTCGACCACGTCACCGACGATGGGCGGCAAGGCGTCCTTGATCGAGCCGCCATCCTCGTACGGGTTCTCCCCGCTGTTCTCGTAGTAGTCCGGTTCTTTCGATTCCTTCGGAGCCTTGGGGCCCTTGGGGTCCTTAGGGGCGGCCTTCCCTGCACCCTTGTGCGGCTTGCTGTCGGGGGCCTGGGCGCCGGGCTTCAGGGGAGCAGCGGGGCCCTGGACGGGGCCTTCCGCAGCAAAGATCGACTCCAACTCGCCCGTCCCGATTTTCGCCGGCACCTTCTGGGCGGGCGGGACCTGTGCGTACACGGGCCCGTTGGGGACGACGACGCCCTTCGTGTCGACGGCGACATGCCCGTCCGGCCGGATCATGATCCTCGCCTGATCCCCGTAGGCGAGCGCGTATGAGTCCCTTACGGACAGTCCGCGTCGCTGTGCCTCGCGGACGAGGGCGACGCGCTGCTCGTCGGTGAGCGGAACACCTGCGATGCCGCCGCTTCCGTCGAGGTAGGTCGGCATGTAGCCCGAGTGTTTTTCGGCGGTGTACGCCATCGAGTCGGCCTGGGTGACGGCTGCCCCTGCCTGGTCGGCTGGCTCCTCATGTACGACGGCGTACGCGCTGGCACTTATGCAGGCTGCAAGGAGGCTCGTGTACGCCCCTATCGCGGTCTTCCTGCCTGACGTGCCCTTACGTGGCAGAGCAAGCAGGCGCTCGATCGACGTGTCCCCTACGGCTTCATGATCGCCGACCGGTCGTCTATTGCGCCATTCACTCATGGCACCTCCCCGCCCCAAAGTGGAATCTACGGCTCCGATTAAGCCTGAGAGACCGATTATGCATGGGCCGGCAACGGCCGCAAAGGGCGTTTTTCTGACGGTCCGTACGTCGATCTTGGGAACGTGCCTGAGAGGTAATCGACCCGTTATCCGGGAGGACTTCGACCCGACTACCGTCCTACCTGAGCCGGATGCGCCCGTGCGTTCCATGCGACCAGAGGCGTACATTTCAGCCGTCGGACAGTGACGCCAACCACAGGCCCCGAGGGCACGCGCGACCGGGCATTGATCGGCGGAACCTATCAGTTTCTCCGAAAACGTCGATTTTACCCATCGACAGGTCCCTGACTACGCTGACCGGGCTCGATCACCCTCAGTACAACGGAGATGCAAAAGTGCTCACTGTCGGCGACCAGTTCCCCGAGTTCGACCTCACCGCCTGCGTTTCCCTCGAACCCGGCAAGGAGTTTGAGAGGATCGACGGAGACTGGCTCAAGCGCAACCGCGACGATAAGGGCTGGTTGGTGGTCTTCGCGTGGCCCAAGGACTTCACCTTCGTGTGCCCCACCGAGATCGCCGCCTTCGGCAAGCTGAACGACGAGTTCGCCGACCGCGACGCCCAGGTCCTCGGCTTCTCCGGTGACTCCGAGTTCGTGCACCACGCCTGGCGCAAGGACCACCCGGACCTGACCGACCTGCCCTTCCCGATGATGGCCGACTCGAAGCACGAGCTCATGCGCGACCTCGGCATCGAGGGCGAGGACGGCTTCGCCCAGCGCGCCGTGTTCATCGTCGACCAGAACAACGAGATCCAGTTCACGATGGTGACCGCCGGTTCCGTGGGCCGTAACCCCAAGGAGGTCCTGCGGGTCCTCGACGCCCTGCAGACGGACGAGCTCTGCCCCTGCAACTGGACCAAGGGCGAGAACACCCTCGACCCGGTCGCCCTCCTCTCCGGCGAGTGAGCTGATACCGACATGGCACTCGACGAACTGAAGTCCGCCATACCGGACTTCGCCAAGGACCTGAAGCTGAACCTCGGTTCGGTCATCGGCAACAGCGACCTCCCGCAGCAGCAGCTGTGGGGCACCGTCCTGGCCTGCGCGATCGCCTCGCGTTCGCCGAAGGTGCTGCGCGAGCTGGAGCCTGAGGCGGAGGCCAACCTCTCCGCCGAGGCGTACACCGCGGCGAAGTCCGCTGCCGCGATCATGGCGATGAACAACGTCTTCTACCGCACCCGGCACCTGCTGTCGGACCCCGAGTACGGCAACCTCCGTGCCGGTCTGCGGATGAACGTCATCGGCAATCCGGGCGTGGAGAAGGTCGACTTCGAGCTGTGGTCGCTGGCCGTCTCCGCGATCAACGGCTGCGGTCAGTGCCTGGACTCGCACGAGCAGGTCCTGCGCAAGGCCGGTGTCGACCGTGAGACCATTCAGGAAGCCGTGAAGGTCGCCTCGGTGATCCAGGCGGTCGGCGTGACCCTCGACGCCGAGGCCGTGCTCGCCGAGTAGTACCCCCTGTACGAGACGGGCCCCGTGGACGACCGACCGTCCCCGGGGCCCTTCTCATGCCCGCCGGCTCCCCCGCCGCCGGCTCACCTGGGCGCCGCGTCCGCGGAGTCCGGCCGTTCGCCCGGCTCCCGGGGCTCGTCGGCGGGCGGCGCGGCGACGGCAGCCGGTGCCGGTGAGGCCGAGACCGCCGTGGCTCCGTGCGGGCCGGGGCCGTGGAACCGGGACGCGTCCTCGCCGTAGGAACGGAGGTAGCCGACCACGGTGTTGGTCACGGCGACCAGCGGGACCGCGACGACGGCGCCGCCGATGCCCGCGATCATGCCGCCCGCCGCGACCGACAGGACGACGGCGAGCGGATGGACGCGTACCGCCCGGCCGAGGATGAAGGGCTGCAGGATGTGGCCCTCGATCTGCTGGACGGCGAGCACCACGATGAGCACCATCAGGGCGGTGAACACGCCCTGGGTGACGAGTGCGACGACGACGGCGAGGGCTCCCGAGACCACCGCGCCGACGAGCGGGATGAAGGCGAAGAGGAAGATGAAGACGGCCAGCGGGACGGCCATGGGCACGTCGAGGAAGTAGATGCCGAGCCCGATGAAGATCGCGTCGATGAGGGCGACGATCACCGTGCCGCGCACGTAGGCGGTCAGCGTCCGCCAGGCGCGCGGTCCGGCGCCGGCGACGCCCGGGCGGGCCTGCGAGGGCACCAGCTTGAGCACCCACTGCCAGATGCGCTTCCCGTCGTAGAGCAGGAAGAGCGTCGAGAACATCGCCAGCAGCAGTCCGGTGAGGACCTCCACCATCACGGTCACGCCCTGGAGTCCGGCGGAGGTGATCTCCTCGGTGTTGGTGCCGATGGTGTCGCTCAGGTTCTTGGCGATGTCGTTGATCTGCGACTCGGTGACGTGGAACGGGCTGTCCAGGAGCCAGCGCTTCAGCTCGTCGATACCGTCCCGCACCCGGTCGGACAGCGTGTCCAGGTTGTCCATCACCTGCCAGACGACGAACCAGCCGACCAGCCCCATGACGACGAAGCCGAGCACGGCGGTCACGGCGGTGGCCAGTCCGCGCGGCAGTCCGTAGCGCCTGAGCCGTACGACGGTCGGCTGGAGCAGCGCGGTCACCAGCAGGGCGGCGACGAAGGCCAGGACGACCAGTTGGATGGCGCTGATGACGCGCATCAGCACCCAGAGTGTGCCCGCCAGCACGAGCAGCCGCCAGCCGGCTTCGGCGGCGACGCGCATCCCCCAGGGGATGGCGGCCACCGGCTCGGGCCTGGCGGCGACGGAGGGGGCGTACGCGGGCGGGCGTGGCACCTGTTCGGCGGCGGCGACCGTGGAGAGCGTCGACGAGGAGCCGCTCACGGCGGCCTCGTCCGCACGGCGCTCGTCCTCGGCGCGGCGTTCTTCCAGGCGCGCCCCTATCTCGGTGAGTTCGGCGCCCAGCCGACCGAGCCATCCCGGAAGTTTCGACATGGAATTTCCCTTCCCCCGTTCAACCCCGGCACGCCCCCGGAGCCGTCCCGGTCGACCGTACACGCGAGATGCCCCGCACCGTGGGCCGGTGCGGGGCATCTCGAAGTCGTGCGGGGAACCTCGGGGGTTCTAGTACCAGTTGTTGGCCTGCCAGAAGGACCAGGCGCCGCACGGGCTGCCGTAGCGGCCGTCCATGTAGCTGAGGCCCCACTTGATCTGGGTGGCCGGGTTGGTCTGCCAGTCGGCGCCGGCCGAGGCCATCTTGGAGCCGGGCAGCGCCTGCACGAGACCGTACGCCCCGGAGGACGCGTTGGTCGCCCGGTAGTTCCAGGTCGACTCGTGGTTCACGATGTTGCTGAAGCACTGGTACTGGTCGGCGGGGATCATCTGCCGGGCCATCGCCTGGACTTCGGCCACCGTGTAGGAGCCCTGAGCCGAGAACGAGGAGGCGTCGCGGACGGAGGACCGGCTCGCGCGCTCGGCCTCCTCCTTGGCTTCGCGCTCCTTCTCCAGCTTGTCCTCGGCCGCCGCCTTCTTCGACTTGGCGTCCTTGGCGGCCTGGAGACGGGCGGTCTCCTCGGCGGACTTCTTCGCCGCCGCGTCCGCCGCCGACGCCTGGGCGTCGGCCTGCTGCGTCAGTGAAGCGGTCTGCACCTGGGCCTGCTGGCCCGCGGGGATGTCTGCGAGCAGCGTGGTGTCGGCTGCGGCCGCCTCGAAGTTGTTGTCGTCGACAGCGGGGGTGCTGCCCGACGCAACGCCTACGACGGCGCCTACGGTGGTTACGGCGGTGGCGGATGCCACGGCGAACCCCCGGACCGAGATCCGGCTCACACGGTGTCCTTCCAGCATCGCCCGCTTAGGTGACCTCGCGAGCGCAATCGTGCCCTTGACACTGGCCTCCCTACTGCTTGGGTCACGGGAGGCACGGGCCCGGTGGGCGACTTCCCGGGGGAAGGCGCCGCGTGGTGCTCGCGGGCGGCATACGGACGGCTTTTGTTGAGTTGTGTGGTGCGTGGCGCCTCTGGAGGTGCCCAAGTGCCGTATGCGGGGCCTGACGGAAGCAAGACTCTGCCGGACGGACACGGGGCG
This sequence comes from Streptomyces sp. NPDC001822, assembly GCF_042892135.1. NCBI lineage: Bacteria > Bacillati > Actinomycetota > Actinomycetes > Kitasatosporales > Streptomycetaceae > Streptomyces > Streptomyces sp. NPDC001822. The sequence continues at coordinate 634,783 of NZ_JBIATW010000002.1, read as the reverse complement.
TTGCAATTCTGTGTTGCGTGTTAAAGGTCACACCTCGTTTGGAGCATGAGTTTTTCGGAAATGACGGCGCAGCACAATGCCGCCCGGCTAAGCTCCTTGGCTCGCCGGGCGGCATCTATGGGGTGTTCGGGGTCAGATGTGCCCGTCCTCCAGCATTTCGGTCACCAGCGCGGCGATCTGCGATCGCTCGGACCGGGTGAGTGTGACGTGGGCGAAGAGCGGGTGCCCCTTCAGTTTCTCCACTACGGCCACGACCCCGTCGTAGCGGCCGACCCTGAGGTTGTCCCGCTGTGCGACGTCGTGGGTGAGCACGACCCGCGAGTTCGCCCCGATACGGGACAGGACGGTCAGCAGGACGTTCCGCTCCAGCGACTGGGCCTCGTCCACGATCACGAAGGCGTCGTGCAGGGAGCGGCCCCGGATGTGCGTGAGCGGCAGGATCTCCAGCATCCCGCGTCCCAGCACCTCTTCGATGACCTCGCGTCCGGCGACGGCCGACAGCGTGTCGAAGACGGCCTGCGCCCAGGGGCTCATCTTCTCGGCCTCGCTGCCGGGGAGATAACCGAGCTCCTGCCCGCCGACCGCGTACAGCGGCCGGAAGACCATCACCTTCTTGTGCTGCCGGCGCTCCAGCACCGCCTCCAGGCCCGCGCAGAGCGCGAGGGCGGACTTGCCGGTGCCCGCCCTGCCGCCCATCGACACGATGCCGACGTCCTGGTCGAGGAGCAGGTCGAGCGCGATGCGCTGTTCGGCGCTCCGGCCGTGGATCCCGAAGGCCTCACGGTCACCGCGCACGAGGCGCACGTTGCCGTCGGCCGTGACCCTGCCGAGCGCCTTGCCGCGCTCGGACTGGAGGACCAGTCCGGTGTGCACGGGGTGTTCGGCGGCCTCGGGGATGAACAGGGTCTCCTCCGTGAAGAGGAGGTCGATCTGCTCGGCGGCGACGGCCAGCTCCGACATCCCGGTCCAGCCGGAGTCGGTGATGGCCAGTTCCGCGCGGTACTCCTCGGCGAGGAGACCGACCGAGGACGCCTTGATCCGGAGCGGCAGGTCCTTGGAGACGACGGTGACGTCGTATCCCTCGGCCTGCAGGTTGCGTGCGACCGCGAGGATCCGTGAGTCGTTGTCCCCCAACCGGTAGCCGGCGGGCAGTACGCCGGGATCGGAGTGGTTGAGTTCGACACGGAGCGACCCGCCCAGATCCCCGAGCGGGATCGGGGCGTCCAGCCGGCCGTACCGGACGCGGAAGTCGTCCAGGAGGCGCAGGGCCTGCCGGGCGAAGTATCCGAGCTCGGGGTGGTGCCTTTTGGCCTCCAGCTCCGTGACCACGACGATCGGCAGCACGACTTCGTGCTCGTCGAAGCGGGCCATGGCGTTGGGGTCGGCCAGCAGGACGCTGGTGTCGAGAACATAGGTGCGCCTGTCGGGCATGCGGCGCTTAGAACTGGTCACCACGGAAGGACGTACCCCCTCGGACGAGGTCGGGGAGTGCGACGGAGGTCGCGGAACTTCCCAAAGGGAGAGGACGGACCGGGTTCGGGCCCCGAGCGCGGGCCGAACTCCGGCCCTCCGCGTCGGCCGCTTGTCGTGCGGTCCTTCGTGTGCAAAGGGCCTCCCGGGCGAGCGGGCTGGGTGCCGCTCACTTGGATGCGACGTCCGCCTGGTTGGTGACCGGACATCGACCTGAGAGGGGTATTCCCTCGAACACGCGAAGCCATGCCCCCGCCTGCGACGAGGTGCGCCGGACCGGGTTCTGTGCCTTCCCCCCGCCCGCCGGGAGGGTCCGGGCCCTCAGGCCCCGTAGCGCCGGTGCCGTGCCGCGTAGTCGCGCAGGGCGCGCAGGAAGTCGACCTTGCGGAAGGCCGGCCAGAAAACCTCGCAGAAGTAGTACTCCGAATGGGCGCTCTGCCAGAGCATGAAACCGGACAGCCGCTGCTCCCCGCTGGTGCGGATCACCAGGTCCGGGTCGGGCTGTCCGCGGGTGTAGAGGTGCTCGGAGATGAGGTCCGTGGAGACGACCTCGGCGAGCTCCTCGAAGGTCGTGCCCTTGGCGGAGTGCTCCAGGAGCAGCGAGCGCACGGCGTCGGCGATCTCCTGGCGTCCGCCGTAGCCGACGGCGACGTTGACGATTATCCCCTCGACGCCGGAGGTGGCCTCCTCGGCCTCCTTGAGGACGGTCTGGGTCCTCGCGGGCAGCAGGTCGAGGGTTCCGACGTGGTGCAGCCGCCAGCGGCCGTCCGCGGCCAGGTTGCGCACGGTGTTCTCGATGATGCCGAGCAGCGGGGTCAGCTCCGCCTCGGGCCGGTCGAAGTTGTCCGTGGAGAGCAGCCAGAGCGTGACGACCTCGACGTCGGTCTCGCTGCACCAGCCGAGGAGCTCGGAGATCTTGTCCGCTCCGGCCTGGTGTCCTTGCACGGCCGACCCGCCGGACGCCTTCGCCCACCGCCGGTTGCCGTCGAGGATGACGCCGATGTGCTTGGGCACCTGGTCGTGGTCCAGGCGGCCTTCCACCCGGCGTGCGTAGAGCCCGTACACCAGGTCGCGCAAGTTCACTGAGTCCACCCTCTCGGTTCCGTACGGGCGCGTGGCCCGCCCTCCCCCTCACCGGGGGTCCGGGGCCGCCCCCCGGGGGACCGCCGTGCCGTCCGCGCAGCGCGCTTCCGCGCCGCGGACCGGCGGTTCCGAAGCGGCCACATTACTGCGGACGGGTCACGGGGGCCCAACCCGGTCTGTCACAACTCCGTGATAAGGAGTGAAACGTGACTGATTCCCTCTCCTACCTCGCCGACACTTCGCGCTACGACTCGATGGAGTACCGCCGCACCGGCCGCAGCGGGCTCAAGCTCCCCGCCGTCTCCCTCGGTCTGTGGCACAACTTCGGCGACGACCGCGCCCTCGGCACGCAGCGGGCGATCCTGCGCCGCGCCTTCGATCTCGGCGTGACGCACTTCGACCTGGCCAACAACTACGGGCCGCCGCCCGGCTCGGCGGAACTGAACTTCGGCAAGCTCTTCCGCCAGGACTTCGCCCCCTACAGGGACGAGCTCGTGATCTCCACCAAGGCCGGGTACGAGATGCACCCCGGCCCCTACGGGGAGTGGGGGTCCCGCAAGTACCTGCTGTCCTCCCTCGACGCCTCGCTCGGGCGCATGGGCCTCGACCACGTCGACATCTTCTACTCGCACCGATTCGACCCCCACACCCCGCTCGAGGAGACGATGGGGGCGCTGGCCTCCGCCGTGCACCAGGGCAAGGCGCTGTACGTCGGCGTCTCCTCCTACAAGGCGGAGCAGACCGCCGAGGCCGCCCGGCTCCTGCGGGAGATGGGTGTGCCCGCCCTGATCCACCAGCCGTCGTACTCGATGATCAACCGCTGGGTGGAGGCCGACGGTCTCCTCGACACGCTGGAGGCGGCCGGCATGGGCTGCATCTCCTTCGCGCCGCTCGCCCAGGGCCTGCTCACGGACAAGTACCTGTCGGGCATCCCGGAGGGTTCGCGCGCCAGCCAGGGCAAGTCCCTGGATCCCGGGCTGCTGTCCGACGAGATGGTGCGGCGGCTGCGCGGGCTGAACGAGATCGCGCGGGGCCGGGGGCAGTCCCTGGCGCAGATGGCCCTGAACTGGGTCCTGCGGGACAGCCGGATGACGTCGGCCCTGATCGGGGCGTCGAGCGTGGGGCAGCTGGAGCAGAACGTGGCCGCGCTCTCCGCGCCCGCGTTGACCGCTGCCGAGATCGAGGAGATCGACACCTTCGCGGTGGACACGGCGAGCACCAACATCTGGGCCAACCGGGGCTGAGGCCGGCCGCTCCCCGGCCCGGGCCCCTGGGCCCCGGGCCGGGGGCCGTCACCGGTCCCGCACGAGGGGCCCGCGCCGCGGGCACAAAAAACGGGCCGGTCCGTGGGGGGGGATACGGACCGGCCCGAGGGGGGGTTTCCACCATAACCCTTCGTAAGTGCTGCTGGGTGCCACGCCACTCGACAATTACTCTCCGGATTCACCGGACTGCGCTGCGAGCACTCTTTCCGGCCGCTCTCCGTCTCGGCCCGCCCGCTCCAACAGGACGGTTCCTGTCCTGTCGGACCCCTAGGTTCGCCTCATGACGACACGAGCCCGCACCACGAGAGTGACCTGGTCCGAAGCGAACGCGCGGCGGCTCGACCGGCAGTTCCCGTCCGACGGCGCCTCCCCCGGCGCCGGTGGCGGGGACGCGGTGGCGGGGGCGGTCGCCGCGATGCTCGGTGCACACGCCCAGGTGCTGTCGGCCGCCGAGCTCTCCGTCGGCCTGCGCGCGACCGGGGTGACACGCACGGATGTGCGTACGTCGCTGTGGACCGACCGGACCCTCGTCAAGACGTTCGGTCCCCGCGGCACCGTGCACCTGCTGCCCGCCGCGGACCTGCCGATGTGGACGGGGGCCCTGGCGGCCGTGCCGACGGGGACGAGCCCGTTCTCCGGGGACGCCCGGATGACACCGGACCAGGTGGAGGCGGTCCTGGCCGCGGTGTCCGACGCGCTGACCGGTGCCGAGCTCACGATCGACGAACTCTCCGAGGAGGTGATCGCCCGCACCGGCCCGTGGGCGGGCGACCCGGTGATGCCGGCGTTCCAGGGGATGTGGCCGCGCTGGCGCCAGGTGCTGCACCTGGCGGGGCACCGCGGTGTCCTCCGCTACGCCCCGAACCGTGGCCGGAAGGCCACCTACACCCATCCCGGGGTCGTCCCGCTTCCGGCCCCGGAGGCGACGGCGCTGCTCGTACGGCGCTATCTGCACGCGTACGGTCCCGCGACCCCGGCCCACTTCGCCCAGTGGCTCGCCGCGCCGCGCGGCTGGGCGGGACGGCTCTTCGAGGAGCTGGCCGGGGCGGACGCGATCGAGCGGGTGGAGTTCGAGGACTGCGGTCCGGCCTGGGTGGCCGCGGGCGACACGCGGTTCCCGTCGGCGCCGCCCCGCGGCGTGCGGCTCCTCCCCTACTTCGACGCGTTCACCATCGCCTCCCGGCCCCGGGAGCGGCTGTACCCGGGGGCGGCTTACGAGCGGGCGCTGGCCGGCGGTCAGGCGGGCAACTTCCCCGTGCTGCTGGTGGACGGGACGGTCGCGGGGGTGTGGCATCAGCGGCGTTCGGGCAGACGGATCGCGGTGACGGTGGAGCCGCTGACCACCCGCTCCCTGGACTCCGCCGGCCTCCGGGCGCTGGAGGACCGGGTGGAGCGGCTGGGCGTGGTCCTGGAGGGCGTGCCCGCGCTGACGGTGGGGCGGGTGGACGTCGGCGGGCACGCGTAGGTCCGGGCGCGATCCCGGCCCCGGGGACGGAGGCGGCCCGGGGACGGGGACGGCCCGGGGAGGGAGGCGGGGTGACTCAGCGGCGTACGAAGCGGATCGACAGGGTGTCCCCGCCGTTGACGACGAAGTCGCCGTCCTCGCACCGGATGACGGCCTCGTGCACCTCGCCGTGGCCGTCGCGGCGCTCCTGGGTGCCGATGACGGTCCACGCCCCGCCGTACGGGGGCGGCGGGAGCCGGCTCGGCGGTGCGAACTGCCACTGGCCCGCGGGCACGCACCAGTCGGGGAGTCCGGGCCAGGCGCCGGACGTGATGTTCAGTGTGCGGTCGGACGCGCAGGTCAGCAGGACCGACTGCCCGCCGTCCAGGACGAATTCGACGGCTTCCGGTTCGCCGGCGCGGCCCTCGGGGCGGTAGAAGAGCCCGTGCACCGCGGTGATCCGCGCTCCGGTGAGCCAGTCGGCCTTCCCGTGGCGTGGCCGTCCCGACGGCGGGCCCAGCTCCTCGCCCGGCATTTCCCTTCCCACCGACATGACCCGCTCCTTCGTCGTGCGCTCAACCACCAGGGTCGCACTACTCATGGGTAGGACGGAGGGGCAGGGGATGCCGTTGCTCCTTCGGGGTCCGAAGTCACTTTCGAGAAGGCACAGTTGCCGGTCCTCCTGGTTTGTGTGCCTCGATCAGGAAGCGCGCACTGTGCGCGACGAACGGCCCTTCGGACTCGATCAGCCGGTGCAGGGAACGGAGTTGTGGCAGGTAGGCGTCGACGGTGAAGTCCGGCACCATCCAGATGACCTTGCGGAGGAAGTGGACGACGGCGCCGATGTCGTGGAACTCGACACGCAGCCGCTCGGCGCGCAGGTCGGTCACGTCGAGCCCGGCGGCCTCCGCATCCCTGCGGGCGTCCTGCGGGTCCCTGGCCCCGCGCTCCTCAGCGGTCCGGGGTCCCAGGAAGTACTCGATGAGCTCGAACACGCTCTCCCGGCCCACCTGTTGGGAGAAACACGTGCCTCCCGGCTCCAGCACCCGGGCGATCTCCTCCCACCACGTGGTCACCGGATGCCGGCTGACGACCAGGTCGAACGCGTCGTCGCCGAAGGGAAGCGGCGGCTCGTCGGCGTCCGCGACGACGACGGCGCCGCGCGGGTGGAGCAGCGCGGTGGCACGGGCGATGTTGGGCGGCCAGGACTCGGTCGCCACCGTCAGGGGCGGGAGCACGGGCGCGGAGGCGAGCACCTCGCCTCCTCCCGTCTGGATGTCGAGCGCCGCGCGGGCCGCGCCCATCCGGTCCGCCATGGCGCGCGCGTAGCCCCACGAGGGGCGCTCCTCGGTGGCGCGCCCGTCGAACCACGAGAAGTCCCAGCCGTCCACGGAGACGGCGGCGGCCTCGGCGACGAGGGCGTCGAAGCGGGCGTCCGAGGCCGGCGTCCCTGCTGATCCGGTCATACCCGGAATGGTGTCAGCCGCCCGCCCCGCCGCGCGAGTGGATATCAGGGGCGTCCGCACGTGCGTGCTCCCGGTGACCATCAGGCGGCGAGGCCTCCGAACAGCAGGCCGAGCAGCGCTCCGGCGATCATGAACGGGCCGAAGGGGATGCCCGTCCTGCGGCCCGCCCGGCGCAGCAGCATCAGCCCCGCGCCGTAGAGGGCGCCGAAGAGGAACCCCGCGAAGCCGCCCGCGCACAGGACCGCCCAGCCGTACCAGCCGAGGCCCACGCCGAGCGCGAGGGCGAGCTTCACGTCGCCGAAACCCATGCCGTTGGGGTTGATCAGGAACAGCACGAAGTAGAAGCCGCCGAGGGCCGCTCCGCCGAGCAGGGCCGAGGTCCAGGAGCCCCTGTGCTCCGGGAGCAGGGCGGCGCCTCCCAGGAGGAGGGCGGCGGCGCCCGCCAGGGGCAGCGTGAGGGGGTCGGGCAGCCGGTGGACCCTGCGGTCGATGACGGCCAGCAGCACCGCGACGGGCGCGAGCAGCAGCCACACGACGGCTTCGGGCCGGGTACCGGTCGCGGCGGCGAGCGCCGCGCAGGCCAGCGCCGTCACGACGGGGGCGGCGACACCGGGGGCGTAACGCGGGGACGCGGTCGCCGCGGGGGCCGCCGCGGTGCCCCCGGGGACCGAGGGGACGGTCACGGCGCAGGCCGCGCACCGCGTCGCGCCCAGCCAGCCGCGTGCCGGGCCGGTGAGCGCGTGCCCGGCCGGGCACGCGTCACGCCAGGGCTCCTCGGGTTCGACCGAGAAGCGGTACGCGGCACGCGGGAGCAGCAGTCCGGCGGCGGCGCCCCAGAGCGCGGCGACCGCAATCAGTGTGGCGTCCACACGGGCGACCCTAATCCGGCGCGTACGGCCGGGTCTTGGGCCCTGGGACCCACTCCACGGCGTTCCGGACCCACCCGGTGCGCCGGGAGGCTACGGTCGGTGCCCATGGGGACATGGCGCGACGGCGGCGGGACGCTCACGGTCGGGACGGACACCGGGGCACGGGAGGTCCCGCTGCGGATAGCGGCCTCGTACCGGGCGCGGGCGCGGGGACTCCTCGGTGCCGACGGCGTCGAGGGGGCGCTGCTGATCACCCCGTGCGGGAGCGTCCACACCTTCCGGATGCGGTTCACCATCGATGTGGCCTACCTGGACCGGAAGTTCAACGTGCTCGCGGTACGCACGATGAAGCCCGGACGGCTCGGCATGCCCCGGCTCCGCGCCCGTCACGTGATCGAGTCCGAGGCGGGGGCGATGCGGGCATGGGGCCTGCGGCCGGGGGCGCGCGTGCGGGTCAGCGCGGCCCCTACGGAAGTCGCGCCGCCTGCGCCGTGACGAGCGCGGCCGGTACCTCCGGCGCCGAGTCCGCGGAGAAGGCGGCCGCGTAGAAGGTGGCCACGGTCGACCCGGTCCGCACCAGGTGGAAGACGAGCGGGATCCTGACGCCCTCCAGGCTGCCCGTCACCTGGTAGGCGAAGGACTCCTGGCCGGCCTTCGGTGCGGGCAGCGCCCGGACGCCCGTGTAGGTGGACGGCCCGTCCTCGCTCGTCGTACGGAATCCGTCCGCGCAGGCCCGCACGGCGTCCCGGACCGAGCGCATCAGTTCCTCGGCTCCGCCGGCCCGGTGCGAGGTGAGGATCACGGTGACGACCGTCCCGTCGCCCCCTGCCCCCGTCTCCGCCGTCGTCGTCGCCGTCGCCGTCCGGAAGACGGTGGCGGCGGGTGCCGGGTCCGGCGAGCCGTTGATGATCGCCGTGATCGGCGCGCAGGCCCGGTCGTCCGGTTCCTCGGTGCCGCGCTCGTCGGTGCCCGGGAGCGGGGCGAACGCCCAGCCCGGCAGATCACCCGTCGCCAGCGCCGCCTTCGCGAGACCGGCCTCCGTGAGCGTCCTCCCGTCGCTCGTGGGCACGGGCGCGGGGTCCGCTTCCGGAGTGGCGCCGGTGGTGGGGGACGCCGAGGCGGTGGCCTTCCCGCCGGGCCCCTTGTCCCCGCCTGTCCCTTGGCCGCCGTCCCCGTCGGGGCCGCAGCCGGCGGCCAGACAGAGGACGAGCGCGCCCGCCGCCACGACCGTGGTCCGTACCCTCATCGCTCACCGCTCCCCACCCGCCGTGCACCGGATCAGCACGCTAACAACCGGGACCTCGCGGGCGCGTGGGTCCGTGGACCCAACCTCAGGGCGGCCCCGGCCCCAGGAGCGTCCACGCGCCGTAGGCGGCCGAGCCGACGGCGAGCGCGGCCAGGACGGCGGCCGTCGTGGCCGTCGTGCGCAGCCGTGCCAGTGCCACGGCGGGGGGCAGCAGCAGCGGGAAGGCGGGCATCATCAGGCGCGGCCTGGAGCCGAAGTACCCGGAGCCGATGAGCGAGACGACGACGACCGCGATGCCGTACACCAGGACGGGCAGCGGCTGCTTCTGGCGTACGCAGAGGTACACCAGCCATGCCACCAGCCCCAGCGCGGCGCACAGCCCCAGGGCGGCGGGCAGTGGCAGGCCGGCGACGAAGGCGGCCAGCGCCCGGCCGCCGTCGATGCTGTTCCCCCACTGCGCCTGGACCTCGAAGTACGCGAACGGGCTGCCCCGGCGCACGGCGACGAAGACCACGTAGGCCAGCCAGCCGAGCGGGGCGAGGCAGACACCGGACAGCATGCGCGCGTTGCGGCGCAGCAGGCCTCCGCGGCCGCCCGCCCGGTAGTCCCCGACGAGGCCGGCGGCCCCCGCCACGGCGAGCGCGGCGATGAGCGCGACTGCGGAGGGGCGGGTCAGCCCCGCCAGGACGCAGAGGGCCCCCGCACCGATCCAGCGGCCCCTGAGGGCGGCGTACAGGGACCATGCGGCGAGCGCGGTGAACAGGGTCTCCGTGTACGCCATCGACTGCACGAACGCCGTCGGGTACGCGCCCCACAGCGCGACCAGCACCAGCCCGGCGCGCCGCCCGTACAGCCGGGCGCCGACGGCGTGGATCCCCCAGGCGGCGGCGAACCCGGCCGACCACGCGACGGCGATCCCGGCGCCCTGGACGGTGAGCGGCGTCACGGCGGCGAGCGCCCGCTCCAGGGCGGGCAGAAGCGGAAAGAAGGCCAGATCGGGGTGGACCCCGCCGTCGGGAAGGGCGACCGTGTAGCCGTAGCCGTGCTCCGCGATGCGCTGGTACCAGACGGAGTCCCAGCGTGCGCCGAGCAGATGCCAGGCGTCCTTCCCGGCGGCCGAGGCCGACACCCAGAACACGAGGAGTCCGACGGCACGGACCGCCGCGTAGGCGGCCAGCGCGGGGGCGGCGGCCGTGAGCAGGGCCGCGGCGCGCTGCGAGGTGGCACGGGTGTCGGGCGCCGCCGGGCGGGGGCGCGTCTGCTGATCGGGCATGCGGCCGATTATGGGCCCGTCCCCGGAGGGGTCGGCACGCCGGGGCCGGGCCACGGAGCCCGTCGGCCCCGGGTGTCCGGTGGAGCCTCGCGTCAGCCGCCGTCCCAGGGCAGCTTCGCCGGCCGGCGGTGCCACCACCAGCCACGGTCGACGACCGCGGAGCCCGACCCGGTGAGACGGCCGAGCAGCGCACCGGAGTCGGCGTTTGTGCCGCGCCGGAAGACCGCGTCGAGCTCCGCGACGGCGCTCCCGAGCCGCTCCCGCTCCGGGCCCGCGGCGGCTGCCAGTTCCTCGAGGCGGTCGCGGGTGCGGAGATCTTCGGCGTACAACTCGAAGGGATAGCGCCCGTCCGGCAGCCACCCGGCGTCGATACGGCGCACCAGGCGCTCCCAGAGCAGCAGCGCCTCGCGGGCACGGTTCACCGTGCCCGTCGCCGGCGCCTCGCCGTCCGGGTCGGCCGCGGCGGCGAACGTGTCGGTGACGGGCGTCTCCCACCGCTCCGCGCGCAGCGTCTCGGCGAGCACCTCGACCCGGGCCGCCGGAAGCTGACCCATCGGGGCGTCCACGGCGTCGACCACCAGGCACGGGGGGCCGTCGCCTTCGTCCGCCTCCAGCACGCGGGCCCGCGCGACGGCCCCGTCCGGGCCCACCGCCCAGTACGCGGAGGGGGCACTTTCCTGCGCGGGGTGGAGGACCGTCGTACCGAGCCGCGCCGCGAGCCGAAGGGCCGCCCCGGCCTCGGACGGCGCGGCCGCCACCGCGTCCGACACGGAGACGTCCCAGGAGAGTGCCAGGTCTCCGGCGGCGGAGCGGTGGGTGCAGAGCACCGGCGCGTCCCAGTTCCGGTCGTCCGGCTGCCCCGTGTCCTCGTCGGCGACGTCCACCCCGCTGACCGGGACACCGATCGCTTCGGCGAGCGCCGCCGCCATGGCCTGCGGCGCGGGCCGGTGCACGGTCAGGAAGTTGTAGAGCGCCGTCACGAATAGGTCCCGTCGTAAACCTTCTTGGCCTTCTCGACCACCTCAGGATGGTCGGCAAAGCGGGGGTTCCTTGTCAAAGCGGGTGAATCGGTCTTCCCACCCGCCCTGGCGATCTCCTTGAGCGCCGCGTACTCGTTCCTGTCGAGTTCGACGAGGCCCTTGCCGGAGATCGGGAAGGTGCGGCCGTTCTCCTCAACCCCGTACTTGCGCCCGTTGATCTCGTAGGCACTGCCGTTGTCGACGAGTTTGGCCCTGCCCTCCGCGATCCCCTTGACGTCGTTCTGAATGTCCGCCTCGTTGCCCTTGAGGATGACGGTGTTCTTCTCCTTCACCATGCCGTTCCTGACGCCGGAGACGGTGTGCCGGGGATGCGGGGGCTTGAGTTTCTTGCCTGCCGCCGGTCCCTTGACGCTCGGGTCGGTATCGAACTCGCAGTCGTTGTTGTGGACCAGCGCCGCGGCCGTGCCCACACCCACGTAGTAGGCGTGGATGCCCTCGACCGAGAGGTCGTACGTCGTCTGCCGCTGCGTGTGCCGGGACACCCCCGTGACCTGGAGGGACGTGCCGTCGGACAACCGCAGCCGTTCCCCGGTCACGATGTCGCCGGCGTCCACCCAGCGTCCGCTGCCGGTGACCCAGAACGGGTGCGTGTCCGTCGCGGTGATCCGCCCGGCGGAGGTAGTCAGCCGGGTGAAGTGCTTGTCGTCGTGCGTGGTGAACGTCTCTGTCACCCGCCGCACCTCGGACACACCGCTTACGGGATCGGTGGCGAGCACCCCGTCCCCGGCCCGTACGGACTGGATGGGAACCCGCCTGCCGTCGGCGACGAGCACCGGGGTGCCGGGCGGGAAACTGTGGCTGACGGGGCACGAGGTGGGTTTGTCGTCCGGCTTTCCGTCCTTCTCGGGCGGGTCCTTCTTCTCGGCGTCGAGCTTCTTCCGCGCGTCCGCGAGTTTCTTCTCGGCGTCCTTGACCTTCTTGCGGTTCTTGACCAGGTTCTTCAACCCGTCGTACAGATCGCCACCGTGCTTCTTGAGCGCCTGGATGAGCTTCGCGGCCTTCTTCCACTTCCAGGGCGCCCCGTACTTCGCCGCGAGCTTCCCGACCGCACCCCCGACCAGGCTCAGCAGGACGTTGATCAACGTCTCCGTGCAGGCGCCCATGTCGCCCTTGGTGATGCAGTCGAGGGCGTCGGTGATCCCGAGCTCCTCGGCCAGGATCCTGGCAAGCTCCTTCGCGGCCTCCAGCGCCTTGTCCGAGCTGGACTTCTCCGCCTTCCGCGCGTCCTGGAGCTCCTTCAGCGCGGCGTCGTAGTCGATCTGTGCCGCGGTCCTGGGCGTGCCGTCGTCGGACGCCGGCGTACCGTCCCCGGGCGGTTCCTGGGACTCCGGATCCCCGCCGCCGCCCCCGCCGCAGTCACCGCCGCCACCGATCCGGCACACCTGTGCGCTGATCTTCTCGGACAGCTCGGCGCCGATGCCCGTGGCGACGAGGGCGCCGACGATCGCCACGACGACCACGACGAGGCCGAGGTACTCGACGGCACCCTGCCCGCGCTGTCCGCGACACGACCGGCGCAGACCCAGCAGGCGCACCTCCGTGCGCGGGACGGAGCGCCACGGCCAGCGGCGCGGACGACGGCGTACAACCCCCGGACCAGACATGGCTTCGACGCTAACCGCCCACGGGGGCACCGGTCTTGGGCCCGAGGACCCAACCTCGGTCCGGCCTGCGCACCCGGACCCGTACTCCCGGGGCGCCCCCCGGACGGTGACGCGATGACCGGTACCGAGGACGAGCCGCAGCGGGGACGCCAACCACCGCGGCCGGGACAGTCCTGGGCCCACGGGCCCAGCAGCGCGCCCGGCGGGAGACGGGAGGAGATGCCGGGAGCCGTCCGGGCGAGGACGGAGGGAGGCGCGGGAGCCCGTCCGGGCAGGGGACGGGCTCCCGTGCCCCGCGAACGCCTCGTGAACGCCCCTTCGGAAGAACTGTAGTTGGGCCCTTGTTTGGGGCCGGGGACCCAGGTCTGGCACCCCTTCCCGGTCGTACGCTCACCCCCGTCGGACGACGGAGCGGGTGACGGCGAGAGGGCGGACCGTGAGCGGTGGCAGCGATTGGAGAGACCGGGTTCCGGGTCACATACCGCCGGGGCCGACCGGTGGCCGGGCCGGCGGGGACGGCTGGTTCTTTCCCCTGAGCCGTGGCTGGGCGGCCGGCGCCCTCGTGTACGTCGTCTCCGGGTTCCTGGTGACGCGGGCGCTCGTCGAGACGCTCGCCACCGACGAACGCCTCGAACAGTTCGGCTGGCGGCTCGCGCTGCTGCACCTGCCCGGAGTCCTCGTCACCGTGCTGACGGTCCTGGCGAGTGCCCGCGCACTCCCCGACCGGCAGCGCGGCTCACGCGTCCCGTACCTGCTCGGCACGCTCGCCGTCCCGGTCGCCGGACTCGCGTTCGGCTATGCGGTGACGTGGGACGTGGTGGGCGCCGAGGGGCTGCTGATGCCGGTGGTCGCGATGGTGACGGGCGCCGCGGTGGGGCTCGCACTGGACCGGCTGGTGGAGGGCCCCGACGACGGTCCCCCGTCCACGCCGAACGCGTACACACGCTCGTACGACTGGCGTGACAACGGGGCCACGGCCACCGAGTACCTCGGCGTCATCGTCCTGGTCGTCGCACTGATCGGCGCCCTCGCCATGGCCGGCATCGGAGGCCGCATCGGTGACCGCATCCGCTGCGCCATCACCTCGCTGACCGGGGGCGGCAGCGGGTGCACCACGGGCGGGGACGGCACGGCGAAGCCGAAGACCGACGCCGACTACGAACCGAAGCTCTGCCAGATCTCCAACATCTCCGACACCGCCGGCGGCAAGGTCAAGATCGGCTGGTTCGAATGGGGCGAGGAGTACGGATTCCAGCAGAAGGTCGCCCAGGCCTCGACGGACGTCAACGGGGACGGCAAGGTCGACGAGAACGACAAGCTCGTCTACATGACCTTCACCGACGCGGCCTCCGCGGGTGTCAACGCCAGCACTCCCGGGGTGAAGCTCGGCAGCCTGGGCAAGGCGGACGTCGACATCGGTGGCGGCATCAAGATCACCAACGGCGACACCTGGGTGTTCAGGAGCGAGGCCGACGCCCAGAAGATGCGGGACGACATCGAGGAAATGAAGATGTGGGAGACCTCGATGAAGCACAGCGGCGGCTACGGCGGCGGCTGGTACTCCGGCATGAAGTGGGCGGAGAAGAAGGAGGACATCGAGAAGAAGATCGGCGACAAGAAGATCTCCTACTCGACCATCGGCCTCAACGTCTACGCCGACGGCGGTCTCTCCTTCAAGCCGGGCGACGAGGACAAGCTGGGTGCCAAGCTCGGCGGGAAGGCCAAGTTCTCGCCGGACGTGACCATCACCAAGGACGACGTCAACGGCAACGAGTCCTACACCTACACCGCCAAGCTGGAGATCGAGGGCAAGGTCGGCGGCAACGCCGGCCCGCTCGGAGGCACGGGCGGCGCGAAGGACACCCACACGGGCGCCATCACCGTGACCCGCGACCAGAAGACCGGGAAGATCGTCCGGATCGACATGACGAAGACGGTCGAGAAGACCTCGACGTCCGACAAGGGCGAGGCCGGCGGGGACAACGGCCAGAAGGACAAGGACAAGCGCGGCGGCAAGGGCGGGATCACGGACTCCTCCGGCGACACCGGCATCGAGGTGCAGACGAACTCGATCGTCTTCGGCAAGGAGACCGACAAGGCGACGGAGGACAAGCGGGCCGTCGCCGAGCAGTGGCTGGACGGATCCGGCGACAACACCGCTCCTTTCGCGTACATGTTCGGCGACAACTCCCTGCAGAAGAAGCCGGACGGGACCGACCCCTTCGAGCAGATGATGTTCCAGGACGGCCTGTCCAGCACGCTCCAGTACCTCGGCGAGACCGACGCCCAGGAGTTCGGGTTCGAGGTCTCCCTGGGTATGAGCCTCGGGTTCTCCATCTCCGACGAGCACAAGAAGGAGTCACTGACGGACGCGCAGTTCCTCGGAGCTCCGCAGGGCGACAAGCGCGCCTACCTCCCGTACAGCTACTGCGCGCAGTGAACACGCGCGACCAAGGGGCGATGACGTTGACGAAGTCCAAGGCGCTCGGCACGGCTGTGACTGCCGCACTCGGCCTGACACTGCTCGGAGGATGCGGCGGCATGGACACCGCATCCGTCCCGGACGGCTGGGGAACGCTGGACACCGCGAGCGTGTCCGTCGGCTATCCGAAGGACCAGGGGTACGCGCCCCAGCCCGCCGCAGAGCGCAGCGAGGCCAACGCCGCGGTGGCGCTGAAGGAGGAGAAGGGGCTGCGCACCGGCATGGTCTCCGTCCAGCTGGACTTCGCCACCGGTGTCGACGACGCGGACGAGGCCGCCGCTGCGGCCGGCGCGGGAATCGGCCTGGGCACGACCCGCAAGGGAACCCGCGGCGTGCGCCTCGCGGGAGAGGAGAGCGCCCGTGAGGCCCGGCGGATCGACTACGAGTTCACCTCCTCGGGGGAGCAGCCGACCCCGGCGAAGGGGACCCGGATGACGGGGGTCGTGGTGGCCGGAGTCGACTCGAAGGACGTACCGTTCGCCATCCGGGTCAACGCGGTGAAGGGCGCCCTGAGCCCCGCCGACCTGGACGCGTTCGTCAAGTCCATCACGGTCAAGTAAACGCCTGCGGAGCCTCGTTCATGGACGTACTGCCCGGTGGCACGGCCACCTTCCTGCTGCTGTTCGGCCTGTTCCTGGGCGCGTTCGCGGTCCGTTCCGGCCTCCGGCTCGCCCGGGTGCTGAGACTGGTCCGCAGCGGCGAGCGCGCCGAGGGACGGTGCGCGCGGCGGCGCGTGATCGACCGGGGCCCGGACATGGAGAACCGCTACCGCACGGAGTACGTGTTCGCCTTCCGCGCCCCGGACGGCCGGGAGGTGGAGTTCACCGACCACGCCCCCGGCCCCTTCGGCTTCGAGGTCGGCGCGCCGGTCCGCGTCTCGTACGACCCCGCGGACCCGGCCCGGCGGGCGACGGTGGCGGGACCGGGCTCCTGGGGCCCGATACTCATGCCGACCGTGTTCGCCGTGGTGCTGGGACTGTTCTCGCTGGGGCTGCTCGCGGGGTTCGTCGCGATGCGGTTCTGAGGGGGCGGGGGGTACGGGTCGGGCGTACGGGGCGGGAGTGGCGTGGGTCGGGGGGCGTACAGGCCGGTTATCCACAGCCCTGTGCGACCTCGCCCCCTTCGTGGATCGTTGACCCATGAGCCGCACGGAAGCCTGGACCCCGCCGCACGCGCAGGAGACGCGCCCCCGGCGCCGTGACCGCGAGTTGCGGGAGCTGGACGCCCTGGCGTCCGGGGGCATCCTCCTCGTCTCGGAAGCGGTGGCGGCAGGATGGCCACCCCGGCTGCTGAACCGGCGCCTGCACGGGGGCGGCTGGCAGAGAGTCCATCAGGGCGCGTGGGCGGCACCCGGGCGACTGGTGGACTGGCTGACCCGCGCCTGGGTCGCGCAGAAGCTGCAGCCGCACCTGGTCTGCAGTCATCGGACCGCCGCCGCACTGCACCTCGTCGAACTTCTGGGGCGACCGTGCCCGGAGGCCCAGTTCACCGACCCACGCCCCGGCGTGTACCGCCGCCCGGGCGTCCGCGTGCACCACGCGGCAGTCGGGCCCTCCGATCGGACGGTGCGCCGGGGGCTGTGCACGACCACTCCGGCCCGCACGGTCGGCGACCTCATGAGGTGCCTCCCGCGCGACGAGGCCGTCCTCGCCGCCGACTCGGCGCTCAGCGCCCGTACGGTAGGCGGGGTCCGGCGCCCCCCACTGCTCGACACGGCCGCCCTTCGGGCCGAGTTGGCCACCCGCCGCGCGGGCGCCGCCCGCGCCCGTGCCTGGCTGCCCCTTCTCGATCCCCGGTCAGGCTCCCCCGCCGAAACCGTCGCACGCCTCCACCTGCACGACGCGGGCCTGCACCCCGTCACCCAGGCCATCCTCCGTACCCCGACGGGCCACCGTCTCCGTCCCGACTTCTTCTTCCCCTCCCAGGGTCTGGTGGTCGAGGTCGAGGGCTGCGCCTTCCACGGGTCGCGCGAGGCCCACACCTCCGACCTCCGGCGCTTCAACGCGCTGCAGAGCTGCCCTGAGGTCCGCCGCATCCTGCGGTTCACCGCCAACGAGGTCTTCCACCGCCCGGACCGCTTCATCGCCGAGGTCTGCGCCACCCTCGCCCTGGCCGGGCTTGAGAAGTGATCTGAGGGAGGGCGGGGCTACGGCCCTTCCCCGGAGCGAACTCAGGGCGTCGGGCGGAGGGGGAGGGAGAGGAAGGGGCGGCGGAAGGGGCGGACGCGGACGGAATCGGGCTGAAGCGTGCGGAGCGGCCCGGTGGGGCGCCGTACGACTCCGCCGCCTGCTGGAGCGTCTCGCACGCAAGCGCGCACAGCGGCAGCAACGGCAGGGTGGGCAGCAGGTACGTCGCCAGGGGAGAGCTGTGCTGTGGAACGGTATGTAGGGGCTTCGGCACTTCCCGGATAGCCCGGCTTGGAGCGCTTCGTCCGAACTCCCCTTGTTGGCTGCGGCAGCACCCACGACGTGACGCCTGCATGGTGGGGTGCTGGTCCCGAAGGACCGGGTGGAGGGTGCCGTCGCGGCGGCGAGCCGAGAGGTAGAGGTCGCGGCCTGCGATCCGGGGTGTCCAGGCCGCCGGGGCCGATCACCTGCTGTGGCCGGCGATCCGCCTCCGCATGCCCGGACGCGATCCCGGTTCCTCTCCTCGGGCACTGGGAACCGCTCGTACGGGTCCGGTGCCCGCCTCTTTCGCTGCGGGCACCGGACCCCGGGACTGAGCGTCGCTCTACGAGCCGTTGGTGCGCGGGAAGGAGACCTCCACCCGGCGGTTCTTCTTGCGGCCCTCTTCGGTGTCGTTGCTGGCGATCGGATACTGCTCGCCGTAGCCACGGATCTCGAACGTGACGCCGGTGATCCGCTGGACCAGGACCCCTTGCACCGCGTTCGCGCGCTGCTTGGACAGGACGTCTCCGTGCGCTGAGGAGCCGAGGTTGTCCGTGAACCCGAAGACACGCACCTTCGAGGCCTTCTGCGCTTGGATCTCGGCAGCGATGGCGTTGATCCGAGCCGTGGCCTCGCTGCTGAGCTTGGCGCTGTCCTTGCCGAACAGGACCTCGGCCTGGAGGGCGAAGGTGATGTCGGCGTTGGTGTCCTCGCGGCGTTCCTCGCCGCCCATGTCCTCGACGATGGACTTGATGTCGAGCACGCGCACGTCACCGAGCGTCGCCCCGTCACCGAGCATCAGGCCGGGTGAGTTCGCGTCGACCTCGACCGGCGGCGACGCACTGGGCACGGCGGTGGGGTTGTCATCCGCGGAGGCCGGGTTCGCGCCCCAGAGTGTGGAGGTACCGAGGACGACGGCTGCGGCAGCGACGAGGCCGACGCGAGATCGGAGGGCGCCACGCCCCACTGCTCGCGGTGGAGTGGATAGCTGCATGACGGTCTTCACCCCGAGATCTTGATCGTCGCGGTGGGCATGGTGGGAAGCTGGAAGTCGACTTCGGCCGTGCCTGCCGGCGGCGCGGGGAACTGCACGAAGAACGGGGACGTCGCACCGGGAGCGATGCCCGTCGTGAACTTCGTGCAGAGGCACCTTCCGTCTGTGTCGCGGAGCGCGAGGTACCGCTTCTTACCCGTCTGATCCACCAGCGAGGCGCCCGCGACGGAAGCTCCGTTGCCGACCATCTCCTGCTCGTTCCCCTGCCACCCTTGGGCCGCGAACTGCTGCTGCGATCCATTCTTCACACTGCCCTTGACCGTCACGAACCCGCCCGAGTCACGCTGGGCGGAGTTGATGATCAAGTCGATACCGTCAGGTCCGCTTACCTTGGCGAGCACCACTGACGGATCGGCGCTCTCCTCGGCATCCGGCGCCTCGGGCTTGTCCGAAGCCGCGGAGCTGGGCTGCTTCTGCCCGCCTTCAGGCTCTTCGCCCCCTCCATCGCCGCCACAGGCCGTCAGGACGACAGCCATGGCTGCGGAGGCAGCGACGATACCGGCCCCCCTGAAGCGAATGCGGGTCATGGCTGCACGCATCGGCGTGTTCCTCTCGGTGACGTTCACTACTTGTCGGCCAGGTGGACGGAGAACAGGTCTGCCAGGTCCGGCAGCAGGTCGAGGTGCTCAGGGTCGATACCGAAGTCTTCGTCATCGCAGACGACTTTGTAGGACTTCTGGGCGTCCGGCTCGTCCGTGTCGTCGTCCTCGCCAGGAGGACGCGGGCTCGGCGTGGGACGCAAATCCTCTTCAACCCGGCAGCGCGGCTCAATGACCGCTCGCGCGGTTGCCGTGGCCCTTTGCGACTCGGTACTGGCGATCACAGAGCTGCCGACCGTCCCATTGGTCTCCACCGTGACCGTGTAGGACGCTTCGGGCGAATAATCCCGATAGCAGGACGTCTTCCTGGCATCGTTCTCCGACGCCAGGCGAGCGGCCGCGGCGCACGACCCCGAACCGGCGGCGCGCCCGTCCAGCAGGTCGCGCCACTCGTCGAGGTCGAACACCCCGGGCCAGCTCCACTCGTCGCGCGCGTCCTGCGCCGCAGCGAGCGCAGCCGCGTCGGCCGCCGTCTGGGCCTCGTTCTTCTTCATCGAGGCCTGTCCGACGGCAAAGTAGGCGAACGCAAGGAAGAGCAGGCCCGCCACCACCGCGACATAGATGGGGAAGGCCTGCCCTGCCTCGCGTGTCCTGCCCGTGATCAGCCGCCCGTGATCTTGCCGATCTGCGTGGTGATCGCACCGGCGATCGCGTTGCCGAAGTTCGTCGTCATGAGCACTCCGATGATCGCCACGACCACCACGATGATGCCCAGGTACTCCACAGCGCCCTGCCCCCGGTCCGCCCGGGCCTTCATGCGCTCGACGGACGTGTTCGCCCAGACCTTGGCGTTGACGGAAGCCTTCAGCATCGGGTTGCTCATGATGTTCCCCTCCGGGTTCAGCCGGCCGGATGGTGTCGGCCGACGCGTAAGTTCCTGTGCTGCAGCCCCCGTTACCGGCTTCCTCCTGGCCGGTGCCGTTGGCGACATGAGAAACATACGGCCGGGGGCCATGTCCGGCGCAGGGTCCCAGGGCCCAAAGCCGGGCCCAAAGCCCCTCTTGGGCCCGTAGCCCCGCTCTCTGCGGTCTCGTGCGCGCGTCGACGTCCCGCAGCGTCCTCCCCCGTTCAGCCATGACGGCCTTCCCCCCTCGCCCCGGGTCCCGATCCCGGCGCCGTGCCGAGCCACCGGGCGATGGCCTCGCTGCGACTGCCGCTGTGCAGCTTGGTGAAGATCCTGTTGATGTGGTTCTTGACGGTCTTCTCACTGATGAAGCAGGTCGCGGCGATCTGGTGGTTGCTCATCCCTGACGCAATCAGTTCCATGACCTCCGCCTCCCTCGAACTCAGCTGGTACTGAGCTCTGTTGGGGCCCACGTGCCGACCCTGCACTCCATCTGACGACGACTGTCCCACAACAGGTTGCAGATGCGAAAGGTTTTCAGGATGCAGGGCTTTCCCCGCCCCGGACGGTCCCGGGCCGGCGGGTCCGTCCGGGGCTCTCGTCTCCGACAGGACGGGGCCGCCCGACGCCACGTGCGGCGGACCGGCCGCCAGTGCGCTCCCCAGCCCATCGGGAAGCTGCCCCCGCCCTTGGCCGTCCCCTTGGCGCATATGGGCGAGGAGGGCATTGGCGGCCGTAGCGGTGAAGTGGGCGCGCCCGCTCTTCGTGTCGCGCACGGCCTGCACCAACTGGTCGGCTGTGAACTCTCCATGGACCAGATATCCCCCGGCGCCCAGGCGCAGGGCCTCATGCACGATGTCGCTCTCACGGCTGTAGGTCAGCATCATCACGGGTGCAACCCGCACCAGGTGAGGCAGTGCGGAGATTCCGTCCACACCGGGCATCCTGACATCGAGCAGGACCACGTCGGGCCGATGACGCACCGCGGCGTCGTACGCCTCACGGCCGTCCTCGGCCTCGGCCACGACCTCGATGTCCACACGGCCGCTGAGCAGTACTCCGAGCCCCGCCCTGACGACGGGGTTGTCGTCGGCGACCACGACTCGCAGCGGGCCGACTCGGGCCGACTCCGAACTGCTGGGGAATGGGGGGAGCTCGTCTGGTGCCGTGGACTGACGGGGGGCCGGGAATCCGGGGGACGGGTCCGTGCTGTCGGGGCTGCTGTGCGGGGATGTGTGCTGGGAGGCATGGTTCTGCGCCACCCGGTTCTGTCCCGGAGCGCAGGAGATGTCGTCCGGCATTCTGCGACCTCCTCTCGTGTGGTGGGGGCGGTTGGCGTCACGCGTACTCGCGGTGCGGTTCAGTTCAACTGGGGCGCGAAGCCGGGATGGAGTGCGGCCGTGGGCAGTTCCAGGCGCACCTCGGTGCCTTTGGCCGCCCGGCCCTTTCCGATGCGTATGCGGGCGCCGATCGAGGCGGCCCGCTCGACCATGCCCACAAGTCCGAAGTGTCCGGCGCGCTTCAAGTCGTCGAGCGTCGTACCGGCGGGAAGCCCTTCGCCGTCGTCGTACACACTGACTCGCAGGACATCGCCCTTGATGCCTGCGAGGACCACGAGGTAGGTGGGATGGGCGTGCCTGTGGGCGTTCTCCATCGCCTCCGACGCGACGGTGAGCAGTTGCCGGGCGACCACCTGGGGAACCATGGGCACCGGAGCTTCCCCGAGCGTGCGGAACACGGTAGTGGTGCCGTTGCGCCGCATGAAGTCAGCCGCACGCGCGCGCAGTTCGGTGATGATGTCGATGCCCCCGTCGAGGCCCGACTCCCGGCGCAGATCGGAGAGCAGTTCCCGGGACTCCGCCGCGGCCCGGCGGGCGGAGCGTGCCACCAGTTCGGCCTGATGCTTGACGGTGACCGGATCCAACCGGTCGGCGGAGTGGGCGAGACCATCGGCCGCCAGAGCCAGGCCATGGAGGGTCTTGGCCACTGAGTCGTGCATCTCGCGGGCCAGCCGGGCGCGTTCCTCCTCCACGGCGACGCTGACCGCAAGCCTCGCCCTTGTCTCGGTGAGTGCGTGACTCGCCGAACCGACGCGGAGCATCAGATTGCGCAGAGCCACGCCCACGGCGCCCGCGAGAATGCAGAATCCGGGCAGCAGGAGGGCGCTGGACAGTCCTGTCTGGAGCCTGCCCTCGGCGCCGTAGGCAGCAGCGAGGATCAGCCCTTGCAGGACGGCGAACACGCCCGCCGCACGCCATCCGTAGAGCAGTCCGGCCAGCAGTGGGGTGCAGACGACCGCATATCCGAGGGTTGACTCCGGGGTCGCTGTGAAAAGGAGCAGGGCGCCGAAGAGCGTATCCGCGCCGAGCAGCAGGGGGTGTCGCACAAGGAGCGGCCCGAAGCGTTCCCAGTCCCGGTACAGGGCGTACGAACCGACGATCGTCACGAGTACGGCCGAGGCGACCAGCCATCCGGCCGGCCCGGGTGCGCTGTTGTCGAGTGCTTGCGGAGTACCGATGGCGATCGTGGCCAGCCGGAAGAGGAACACCTGGCGTGCAAGGGCCGACAGTGCGTTGACCTGGATGGAGACCGTGGGCGCCGGCCCTGCCGGAGTGGACAGTGTGGCGTTCGAGGGCTCCTCGAAACGGCCCGGCTGCAGGAAGATCGTCATCGGCGGCCGCTCACTCCCCCGTGAGGGATCCGAGATTGGTGTCGGACCCGAGCAGCATGGCGGCACCCATGAGAATCATGGTTGCCGGAATCATGAAGGTGGTGACCATCAGCGTGGCCTTGGGAACGGCCTTGGCCGCCTTGCGCCGTGCGTTCTGTGCGTCGGTCCGCCGCATGTCGTTGGCGATGGCGATGAGCGTGTCGACGATCGGCGCGCCGAGTTCTTCTCCCTGCTGCAGGGCGGTGACGAACATGGCGACCTGTTCGGAATCGTTGCGCTTGCGCAGTTCGTCGAACGCCTGCCGCCGGCTCACACCCATGTCCATCTGGCGCAGCGTGATACGCAGCTCGTCGGACCAGGGGCCCTGGTACTTCTCGGCCACGCGGTCGAGTGCCTGACGGAACCCGAGACCGGCGGAGACGACGACGGCGAGTACGTCGAGGAAGTCGGGGAGCGTACGGTCGATGTCGTCCCGCCGTTTGCGCACCGCCGCCCAGATGCCGACCTCACCCCAGAACAGGCCGAAGGCGATCATGAACAGTGCCATGAAGATCTTGCCGCTGCTCAGCATGGCGAAGGCCGCGAAGCCGCCGAGGGCACTGTAGACCGCGCGGCGGGCGGCGTACCTGTCGATGGTCAGACCACCGGGATTACCCGCCATATCGATCTTGCGGCGCTTCTCGTTGACGTTCTTGGGCCCCATCAGGCGCAGCACCAGGGGCGCCCAGCGCATGCCGAGCCGGTCGATGCCGGAGCCCACCGCGGTGGTGCGGGTGGATCCCACTTCCAGGGCGAGGGCCAGGTCGCCGGGGAGTGTCGCCTCGGCCCGGTACATCCGTATGCCCTTGAAGATGCCGAGCACGCTGAGGCCTACGACGAGTGCGAGCAGTAGTTCCATATCCGTCCCCCTCCTCAGATATCGATCTTGGAAATGCGACGGATGGCGACGAAACCGAGGGCGTACAGGCCGAGGGACACGATCACCGCGATCTGGCCCGCGACGGAACCGGTCATCCGGTCGAGCGCTCCGGGCAGGATCGAGTTCACGAGGAGCATCGCGCCGATGCCGATGGCCGGGACCGCGTAGGCCGTGGTGTTGACCTGCGAGAGCTGGGTCCGGACTTCGCGCCTGGTCTCCTTGCGCTCCTCCAGGGTGACGGTGAGGTTGCGCAGCGAGGAGACCACCTGCCCCCCGGCCCGGTTGGAGAGGATCAGGGTCGAGACGAGTACGACCAGCTCACGCGAGGGCAGACGCTCGGCGAGTTCGTCGAGCGCGTCGTCGAGGGTGCGGCCGACGGCGAGCTGGTCGGCGACGACTCGGAGTTCGGCACCCGCGGGCGCCTCCAGCTCGTCCGCGGCCATCGCGATGGATGTACGCAGGGACAGACCAGCCTGCGTCGCGTTCGCCAGAACCCGTGAGATCTCAGGCAGCTGGCCGATGAAGGCTTCGGTGCGCTTCGTGCGGTGCCAGTTGAGGAAGGTGTTGGCGCTCCAGACACCCGCGATCGCAGCCAGCGGCCCGAAGAAGGAGGCCAGGACGGAGGCGGCGATGAGCCACAGACCGGCGATGGAGCACAGGACGTAGAAGAAGTACTCGCCGGGTGTGATGTCGAGTCCGGTCGCGGCCAGCTTCAGCTCGATCCTCTTGCCGAGCTTCGTCCTGCGCAGCCGTCGGTCGAGTCCTCGGAACCGGCGCTGTGGTCCGAGGTCGATCTGACCGGTTGAGGAGAGGCGGTCCACGAGCGCTTCGCGCTGGGCCCTGCCCGAGCTCCAGGCATGCTGCCCCATGACTCCGAGGACGCAGCCCAGCAGTGTGACACCGATGGTGAGCGGTACGAGGTTGTCCATGTCGGGGTACCTACCTGGCCTCTCGGGTGGCGAGATACTCGTCTGAGGGGGCGACCCCGAAGGCCTGGGGAATCGGCTGTCCGGCCATGTAGAGCCGGTCTGCGATACGGCGTGGGAGCGCGAGCGCCTGGAAATCGCCGTGGATCACCCCGTCGGTGTCCATCGGCCGCGCGTTGAACCGTGCCACAGTGACGATCTTGTACGGGTCGCGCCCGTGTGAGTCGAGCACCGCGATCTCAGTGATCTTCCTGGTGCCGTCGGCATGCCGGGTGAGCTGGACGATGACGTCGACCGCACTGTTGATCTGGTCGTGGAGTGCCTCGAAGGGGATCTTGATCTCGGACATCGAGGCGAGGGTCTGCAGGCGCATCAGCGCGTCCTCCGCACTGTTGGCGTGCACGGTGGCCAGCGAGCCGTCGTGACCGGTCGACATCGCCTGGAGCATGTCGAGGGATTCCCCGCCTCGGACCTCACCGACGACGATGCGGTCGGGGCGCATGCGCAGCGAGTTCCGGACCAGATCCCTGATGGTGACCTGTCCCTTGCCCTCCACGTTCGCAGGGCGGGTCTCGAGCCTGATCACATGGTTCTGCTGGAGCTGCAGTTCGGCCGAGTCCTCGATGGTCACGATGCGCTCACCGTCGGGGATGAGCCCGGAGAGCGCGTTGAGCAGGGTGGTCTTGCCCGTACCCGTCGCCCCGGACACGATCACGTTCAACTTGGCCTGCACGAGACCGGCCAGCAGAAGCAGCATCTGCTCGTCCAGCGAACCGAAGCCGATCATTTCCCGGAGCGAGAAGGATCTGGGGAATCGGCGAATGGTGAGCGTCGCACCCGTCAATGAGAGCGGCGGGATGATCACGTTGACGCGCTCGCCGCTCGGCAGCCGCGCGTCGACCATCGGATTGGCCTCGTCCACACGCCGGTTGACCGTGGAGACGATGCGCTCGATCGTCTGCATGAGCTGCTCGTGGCTGGCGAAGCGCATCGGCAGTTGCTCGACCCTGCCCGCTCGCTCCACGAAGATCTGGTCCGGCCCGTTGACCATGATCTCGGTGATGGAGGCATCCTCCAGAAGTGGTTCGAGTACGCCGAGTCCCAGTGCCTCGTCCACCACGCGACGGATGAGCTGGGAACGTTCGACCGTGGAGAGGACGGGTCCTTCACGGCTGATGATGTGGCCGAGAACCCGCTCCAGCCGGGCCCGCCGGTCGGCGGCTGCCAGCGAGGACATCTCCGCGAGGTCTATCTCCTCGAGGAGTTTCGCGCGGTAGGTGGCGACCAGGTGGCCGTCCTCCCGTCCCCCTCCGCGCTCCTCGGGGGCGGTGATGCGTGCCCGCAGACTCATGGGTGGTACTCCTCGGATGAAAGGGCCGCGCTCAGTCGCGCGGCATGGTGGCGGACTTCTCCACGGTCCGGTCGCCCAGCAGACCGAGGAGCACGTCCGGGATGTCGACCGTGACCTTCACCGTCACGGTGTCGCCTCCCGTAGCCGGGGAGACGCGGGCCCGGTCCGCCACCCAGCCGGTCATGGACTCCCTGCCGACCCGCTCGTACGACCCGTGGGTGCCGGATTGCGACGCCGTACGCGCGGCCGCTCTCGCCCCGGTGCCCGCCTGCTGTGCCGTGTAGGCGATCAGCCCCAGCTGGATGCCCGCCAGTCCGATGATGATGAGGACCGGGAGAAAACCCAGGTACTCGATGGCCGTCGAACCCCGGTCCGGGCCGGGGGCTGCACCTGACGCCCGCGACGTCCGTATCCACGCCATGACGGGTCACTTCCCTTCTGCGGCCGCGCCGGCCTCGGCCTTGACGGGAATGGGGAGGCTGGCGAATCCCGGGAAGAGGACCGGGGCCTTCAGGGTGACGCTGACCTTGACCATGTCGCGCCCGGATGTGCCGCAGTCATCAATCCGGGCGGGCCCGTCCCACGCGTCAGGCAGCCGCTCGTGGACGGCGGCCCGGCACCGGCTCTGCCGGTCCCAGGCCCCCGCCGCTACGGCCTTGCGCACCCCTTGGTCCGCAGCACCGCTCGCCAGGACGAAGGTGTAGCCGACGAGTACCGCCTGCCAGAGCAGAACCAGAGTGATCAGGATGATCGGCACCATTCCGGTGAATTCGACGATCAGCTGCCCCCGGTCGTCCCTGAACCGTGCCCGTGCCGTGCCCATCGCTGCCGCGATCCCGGTCCTCATCGTTGTCAGCCTCCCCCGCCCGCCGAACCGCCCCTGCGCCGACGGCCACCGATCGAACCTCTGTCGCCGCGCAGCACGCTGCCACGCGGTTCCGTCCCGGGGGAAGCCTTCACGAGTCCGAGCTCCCCTGCCAGGGCCCACAGGGCCTGTTTCACCGTGGAGCGTGCGTCCAGTTCGTGCATCCGCCCGGAATCGACGGCCCCCTGCAGTTCCTTGAAGTTCGCCGGCACCGCCGTGGCCGCCATCCGCGTGCCGGTGATTCGCTGGATGAGCGGTGGCTGGATCTCCGTACTGCGGTTGAAACGGTTGACGAGCGTGACCGTCTCCTCCGCCTTGCGGATCTGGAGCCTGTCCCACATCCGCACGATGCGCTTCGCACCCCTCACCGCGACCACATCGGGTGTCGTCACGAGCACCGCGATGTCGGCCATCTCGATGGCGGCGGCATTGGCACCGCTCATCTGGCTGCCGCAGTCGATCACGACGATCCCGTAGCGCGACCGCAGGGCGCTCACGATCTGTCGGGCGGACCGGTCACTGACCTCCTCCCCCCGCTCCCCCTCGCCAGGCGCCAGCAGCAGTGCGAGCCCCGTCGAATGGGAGAACACCGCGTCGGACAGGACCCGGGGCGAGATGTCGGAGATGGCGGCCAGATCGACGACGGATCGCCGGAACTGCACATCCAGGTACGAGGCGATGTCTCCCGTCTGGAGGTCCAGGTCGACGAGCGCGGCACTCTGCCCCGACGCCTGCGCCGCCAGAGCGAGCTGGACGGCTGTCACAGTGGTACCGACACCACCCTTGGCGCCGGTCACCGTGACGACGGTGCCGCCCGGGCCGGTGAAGACGTCACCGCCCGCACCCAGGTGCCGCCGCACCCCGGTGGACCACTGTCCGGCCGCCTGGACCCGGTTGGCGAGTTCCTCGTAGCTCAGCGGCAGGGTGACCAGACCCCGGGCCCCGGCGTCCATGGCGGCCTGGAACAGTCCCTGGCTGGCATCCGCGGTGATCAGGACGACCCCCACCGAGGGAAAGCGCAGCGACACCTCCCGGATCAGTTCCAGGGCCGGGACCGGGCCGATCCGCTCGTGGACCAGCACCACCTCCGGAAGCTCCTCGATGGACTCCCCGGCCAGCCTGGCCAGGGTGTCGATGAGCTGCGTCGAGTCGCCGACGGGAGACGCCGGCTCAGCATCGGGGAGCTGGCTGAGCAGAGTGGTCACGGACCTTGCCGCGTCGGCGTCACCGACGGCAGGGAGGATCCTTGCGGTCATTCGATCCTCACTTGTCCTTGTCGAGCGTGTACGTGCGGTCACCCGGGCGGATCGTGCCGTCGCTGCCGGGAGCGATCAGAGCGAGGCGCACGTGCTGGGCGAAGGATTCCGCGTAGGCCACGCGCTGGGTGTCGAGGGTGTTCAGGGCGAAGGTGATCGGCACGACCTCCGACGCCTGGTTCCTGTCGTCGTCGCGTGGTTCGAGAGCGGTCAGCTGACCGACGTCCAGCACCTTCGCATTGGAGACGATCACCTTGGACTGGGACACCTCGCCGTCCCGTTCGCCGGCGAAGGTGGCGTAGATGTTCACCTTGTCGTTCGCCCGGATCTTCCCGGCGACTCCGGTCGCGGCATCGATCATGATCGCGATCTCCTGCTCACCGGGCCGCAGCTCGGGGCTCTTGACCATCATGTCGGACTGCATCAGGGAACCCTTGCGGAGCTGCGTCACAGCGATCTTGCCGTCGATCTCGGAGAGATCCGTGACGGCGTTGTCCGAGAGCCAGCGCTTGGGCATGGACACCTTCTCGAACTGCCGCGACGTAAGCGCCGTATACGGTGCCACGTCGCTCTTCAGCCGGTAGGCGTCGACCTCCGGCCCGACCTTCGAGTTGACGTCGCTGATCACCGAGAGCACACCGGCGAAGGCGCCGAAGGCGCACAGGATCGACAGGAGCAGGAGTATCACGCCGCGGCGCTGGCGGGAGTTCATGGGCCGGACAACCTCGTTCGAATCGGATGCGTGGAGCAGCGGACAGAGAGATGCGCGGTGTCTGCGGATCGGGCTGCGGGCGCTAGGAGTTCGGTGGCGCGGGCGCTCCGTGGTTCAGGACACCTGTGGAGTGCATTCGGTTCTCCGGCGGCGCGAGCGGGGAGGAGCAGAAGCCGCAGCGGTCGCCGATGAGCTCCATTCCGCACCAGTGGCAGTTCTCCCGTCGTACGGAGGCGACCAGTTGGTAGATCACCGAGATGTCGGGGAGGAAGGAGGCGAATTCCACCATCTTCCCGGTGCCCCACCAGCGCGGTGATCCGGCGGGCAGCGGGCACTCCTGGATCGCCTGCACCTTCCACGCGGGTGCGAGGGTCTGCTGGACCCATTCCGATCCGAGCTGCCCCTTGGCGACCAGCAGGTGGGTGGCGAACTCCGGTCCGGCGGGCGGTTCGACGGCCGGGCCGATCCTGATCAGCTGGGGGCTGGGTCCGGCGAGTACGGCGAACTGGGAGCCCGGCACCCATGACTTCGCGTGGGTCTTGAGGCTGACGGGGACCCGGTCGAGCCTGGCCACCGAGTTCAGCACCGCACCGGCGTGGATGTAGTGGGCGAGCAGCCGGGCGGCCGAGGCCACCACGCCGGGGCTGAAGTCGCAGATCGACAACTGGCGTAGCTGGCGTACCAGTACGGCCACTCCCAGGGGTGGGAGGTCCGTCCTGAGCAGGGCGATGCGGTCGCTCTCCAGCACGGAGCGGATGGCGTGCAGTCTGCGTTCGTGGGCGGGGCTGAGGCCCGTCGGGTAGACCACGACCACGTGACCGTGCTGCTCCAGAAGCAGGTTCATGTCGCCGATCGCGAGATCGAGGGACTGGGCTTCGGGTGCCTGCAGCAGCGCCGCTGTCGGTGTCTGCTGATCGGTCGGCGGTAGCACCAGATCAGCACTGGTCACTGCTATTGCGGTCGGCACGCTCTTCCCCGTTCGGCTCCGGCCGTCGTCCAAGGTGACTCCGGCCGCAATCGCTCCTGCTCCGTGCTTCTTCCCCAGCACTTTAGCCACGTCATACCAGGCAGAGAACAGATATCGGAACCCAGTACGAAGTCGTGCGGCACAGGCGTTCGCAACGCCTCCGTGCGAAATCGGACGAAAAGCAGACTCGTTAACTCCTGTACCACTGCGGAGGGTTACGTACGCTCGTCAGGTTTGGATTCAGGATGAATTCATCGGCCCACGTCAGCATGGACCGCGGCCCCGGCTTTCACCGCTTCCCGATATCCGCGCCGTCACGTTCCGGATTTCTCCGCCGCCTCACCCGCACGGGTACGTCCCGGACGCGATGCGGCGATCACCCGACGGTGGACCGAATCCGGACCGGGTCACGAACGGATCCCGGACCGGGTCACGGACCAGACCCCGGACCTGGTCACGGACCGGACCACGATCCGGCCCCGGTCCGGCCGCGGAGCGGTTGCGGAGCGGGCGCGGGCCGGCAGGGACCCGCGCCATCGCGCGGCTCTTCGTACAGGTCGGGCCGCCAGAGGTCTTGACAACTTGATTGGTCTGGACCAGTTTATCGGCCAACGGTGGCCACCGTTCCCCGCCAGCACTCCCAACTCCCCCACCGGAGGCAGCAAGTGGAACGCTCCGCAGGCAGCAGCAGACACAGAAGGAGCCGGGTCCGGCCTTTCCTCGGCGGTGCGGTCGCCGTCGTCGCGGCAGGGGCGCTGGCCGTCACCGGCCTCGTGAGCAGTGCGCAGGCCGCTGACATCAACGTGGCCAAGAACGCCGGTTTCGAGTCCGGGCTCGCCAACTGGACCTGTTCCGCCGGCAGCGGCGCCACCGTCTCCTCCCCCGTACACGGCGGTGCTTCCGCGCTCAAGGCCACCCCGGCCGGGCAGGACAACGCCAAGTGCACCCAGACCGTGGCCGTGAAGCCCAACTCGACGTATGCGCTCAGCTCATGGGTGCAGGGCGGCTACGCCTACCTCGGGGCGAGCGGCACCGGGACCACGGACGTATCGACCTGGACGCCCGGGACAGGCAGCTGGACCCAGCTGAAGACCAGCTTCACCACCGGCCCCTCCACGACCTCCGTGACCGTCTACACCCACGGCTGGTACGGCCAGGCTCCGTACTTCGCCGATGACGTGCAGGTCAACGGCCCCGACGGCGGCGGTGGCACGGACCCCGAGCCCACGATCCCCGGGACCCCGGCCGGACTGGGCGTGGGAGCCACGACCGCCTCATCCGTCGCCCTGACCTGGAACGCCGTCTCCGGCGCGACCGGCTACACCGTCTACCGGAACGGCACGAAGGCGACCACGTCCACCGGTACCTCCGCGACGGTGACCGGGCTGGCCGCGGACACCGCATACCAGTTCGCCGTCAGTGCCACCAACGCCGCCGGCGAGTCGGCCAAGTCCGCGGCGGTCACGGGCCGTACGGCGAAGAACGACCCGGGCGGTCCCTCGAACTCGGTGCCCAAGCACGCGGTGACCGGGTACTGGCAGAACTTCAACAACGGCGCCACCGTCCAGAAGCTCAGCGACGTGCCGGCGAACTACGACATCATCGCCGTCTCCTTCGCCGACGCCACGGCCACGCCCGGTGCGGTCACCTTCAACCTGGACTCCGCGGGACTGAACGGCTACACCGTCGCCCAGTTCAAGGCCGACATCAAGGCCAAGCAGGCGGCCGGGAAGAACGTCGTCATCTCCATCGGCGGTGAGAAGGGGACCGTCTCGGTCAACAGCGACGCCTCCGCCACCGCGTTCGCCGACTCGGTGTACGCGCTCATCCAGGAGTACGGGTTCAACGGCGTCGACATCGACCTCGAGAACGGCCTCAACTCCACCTACATGACGAAGGCACTGCGCTCCCTGTCGTCGAAGGCGGGCTCGGGCCTCGTCATCACGATGGCACCGCAGACCATCGACATGCAGTCGACGTCCGGTGAGTACTTCAAGACGGCGCTCAACATCAAGGACATCCTGACCGTCGTCAACATGCAGTACTACAACAGCGGTTCGATGCTCGGCTGCGACGGCAAGGTCTACTCCCAGGGCTCGGTGGACTTCCTGACCGCGCTCGCCTGCATCCAGCTGGAGGGCGGCCTCGCCCCGTCGCAGGTCGGTCTCGGAGTCCCCGCCTCCACCCGGGGCGCGGGCGGCGGCTACGTCGCCCCGTCCGTCGTGAACGCCGCCCTGGACTGCCTGGCCAAGGGCACCTCCTGCGGCTCGTTCAAGCCGTCCCGGACCTACCCGGACCTGCGCGGCGCGATGACCTGGTCCACGAACTGGGACGCCACCGCGGGCAACGCCTGGTCCAACGCGGTCGGCCCGCACGTCCACGGACTGCCGTAACGCTCCCCGTCCTCCGAACCAGCAGCGCCGCCGCTCCCCCGGCGGCGCTGCTGCGTCATGTCGGTGTCAGTAGATCCCGTTGAGGTCCGTGCCCTCGGGGGCGCGGAAGCAGCCGGAGACGACGCGCACCTGGATCGACGGCCGGTCCTTGCCGGGATCTCCGGTGACACGCAGCTCCGCGTTCACCGCGTAGTGGTCCTTCGTGGAGTCGGCGGTCAGTTCCAGATTTTTGTTGGGGCTGTTGTTCGGACCGTACTCGACGATCTTCCAGCCCTTCTTCGGCAGGCTCTCCTTGAGTCGCGCGAAGCCCTTCTCCAGCTCCGCCGGGGACACCCCGTAGAGCCCCCACGGATGCCGGGAGGAGAAGAGATGATCGGGGTCCTCCGCGCAGGGAGACACTCCCGCACCGGTCTCGGTGGTCTCACCTCCCTTGATACCGATCATGTCGAAGATCTCACTGGAGACGCCCACCGTCTTCTTGCGCGCGTCCTCGATGCCGAGGGTCGTGGGCGTGTAACCGAGGTCATCCATGCCTTGCGCACATCCTGTCGAAACGAATGCCAGAAGAAGGGTGGAGGTGAACGTGCCCGCGATACGGCGGAGCCTCGTGGGGGTGCCGGGGGTCACTGATCGTCCTCCACGCGGGAGTAGTTTCCGGTCACGACAAGTGCCTGGTTCTTCAGACTCCGGGAGTCGCGGTTCCAGTAGTCGCTGTGCCCGCTCGTATCGACGTCCATCCGGTGGGCACCGAACGACTCGCCGGCGGGCACGTTCGTACGGAGGTGAGCCGCTTCTGCCAGGACGTGAGGACCTCGCTCAGCACGGTGGTGGCGGTAAGTCCCTCCGTGCCCGCGCAGGCGCCCTCCGACGCGGTGGCCAGTTCGGTGAGCGCCGAAGCCGAGGTGGCGTGCAGTTCACCCGCCACACCGGAAGCAGTGGTCCACGGCCCGTGCATCACCTTGAGGTCCGCTTGTTCCTCGGGCCCGCCACCGCCGGGTGGTGCGGCGGAGGCCGGCGTCATCCCGGTACCGGCGTCGCCGGTACCGGGTCCCGTCAGTGCTTCCCACTTCTCACTGAGCGCCATGCGCTCCCCCCGTTCCCGACGTATGGCGGTCGTTCCAGTACGCCGGCCGAACTACCCTCCCCGTCCGGGCCCCCGGCAGCTCGGCCCGGGGCGGGGTCAGGGCTGTCACCAGGGCAGATCGCGCACCTGTTGGACGCACAGCACGACGAACAGCAGTCCGGCCGCGCTCAGCATGCCGTTGCTGAGCCATCCGTTGCGCCATTCGCGCGGTGTGCGTTCGGAGTTGAGCAGCCACAGCAGGGTGAGGGCCAGGAACGGCATGAAGAAGGCGCCGAGTACGCCGTACCCGATGACGAGGCCGAACGGCTCGTCCAGCCACAGCAGGGTCATCGGCGGGAAGGTCAGCCAGAGCAGGTACGCGCGGAAGGGCGCGGACCGCTCCTGGCGACCGACGGTCTCGCTGCCCGCCCTCTCCTGCCCGGCGGAATCCCCGGCGGAGTCCCCGGCGGGTCCCCCTGCGCGGCCCGCCCGCAGCCGCTCCACGAAGTCGGCGAACATCAGGCTCACCCCGTGCCACACCCCGATGAGGGAGGAGAACGAGGTGGCGAAGAAGCCGACGAGGAAGAGTTTCGCGGTCGTGGGTCCGAAGCGGTCCTCCAGGATCACGCCGAGGTCGATCAGCCCCCGGTCGCCCTGCGTCAGGGCGATCTGCGAGGAGTGCAGCAGTTCGGCGCCGACGATCAGCATCGCGACGACGAAGACACCGGTGGTGAGGTAGGCGGCCCGGTTGTCGAGCCGCATGACCCGCATCCAGGAGGAGTCGTTCCAGCCCTTCGCGTTCACCCAGTAGCCGTACGCCGCCATCGTGATCGTGCCGCCGACGCCGCCGATCAGCCCGAGCGTGTAGATCAGCGAGCCGTCCGGGAGCACGGGGACGAGTCCCGCGAGGGAGGCGCCCACGTCCGGGACCACCCGGATCGCGACGTACACCACGACGACGAACATCACGCCGATCAGGACCGTCATGGCCTTCTCGAAGACGGCGTACCGGTTGAACCACACGAAGACCAGGCCGACCAGTCCGGTGAGGATCGCCCAGGTCTTCAGGCCGGGCCCGCCGGGGAAGAGCGCCACGATGGGCAGGGCGCTCGACGACATGGCCGTCGCGCCGTAGACGAAACCCCACACGAGGACGTACACCGCGAAGTAACCGGTGGTCCAGCCGCCGAGGGTGCGCCAGCCGTCGAAGAGGGTCCGGCCCGTCGCGAGGTGCCAGCGGCCCACCGCCTCGGCGAGGGAGATCTTGACGAGGCAGCCGATGACGGCGGCCCACATGAGGGTGTAGCCGAACTTGCTCCCCGCGACGAGCGTCGCGACCAGGTCCCCGGCCCCCACACCCGTCGCCGCGACGACGATTCCCGGGCCGATGTATTTCCAACTGGATGTACGCGGACGGGAGTCCAGCTCCCCGGTCTCTGTGGTTCCGCTTGTCTCCGCCATGCCGGTCAACGAAGCGCAAAGTTCCGCTTCGCACAAGAGGGCACGTCGTACCCCCGCCGGGCCCCCTCCGGTCCGGGACAGCTGTGGATGTTCCGTGACAGGAGATATCGGTGCACTCCCCCCGCCCCCGTGGGACGCTTGTCGCGCTCGACCGTAGGGCGCTGGACGGGGTAAGTGACATGGCAGGCGCGCGAGTTGATCCGCTGGGGAGCGGAGATCCGGCGACGCTCGGCAGATACGCGATGATCGGCAGGCTGGCTTCCGGCGGCATGGGGCGCATCTACCTCGCCCGGAGCGCCGACGGGCAACTGGCCGCCGTGAAGACGCTGCTCGCCGAGGGGGTCGTCAGCGACGTCGACCGGCGGCGGTTCACCCGCGAGGTCGAGCTCGCGCAGCGCATCGACAGCGCGTTCACGGCGCGCGTGCGGGAGGCGGACCCGGGTGCGGACAGGCCGTGGATGGCGATCGACTACATCGCCGCGCCGTCCCTGTCCGAACTGGTCCGCACCGCCGGGGTGCTCCCCGCCTCCGCGGTGCGGTGGCTCGCGGCCGGCACGGCCGAGGCCCTGGTCACCCTGCACCGCGAGGGCATCATCCACCGGGATGTGAAGCCGCAGAACATCCTTCTGCCGTTGCCCGGCCCCCGTGTCATCGACTTCGGCATCTCACACGCCAACGACCTGACCCGTACGAGTCTCACCCTGGGTACCATCGCCTTCACCTCGCCCGAGCAGGCGCGCGGGGAGCCCTCGACCGAGGCCTCGGATGTGTACTCGCTCGGGGCGACGCTGTTCCACCTGGCGCTCGGCAGGCCTCCGTACCGTGCGGACAGCGACACCCTCGGTCTGCTGGCGAGGGTGCAGCGGGGCGAGCTCGACCTCGACGGCCTGCCGAAGGAACTGGCGACGCTGATCCGTCCCTGTCTGGCCGCCGATCCGAGGCAGCGGCCCGTACCGGCCGAGATGCTGGCCCGCTTCCGGCAGTCGCTGGCGGGCCTGCCGGTGGCGCAGGGCGGGAGCCGCTGGCTGCCTCCGCGCTGGACGGCCCTGATCACCGCGTACGAGCGTCAGGGGCAGGAGTTCGCGCGGGGCGCCGGCCCCGGTGACACGGGCCCGGACGCCTCCGCCTCCGACCGTCCCACGGGCATGGTCCCTCCCCCGGGGCCGACGGTGATGTACACGCAGGAGCGCGAGCGTGCCCGGCGGGAACAGGCGGCAGCTGCGGAACGGGCCGAGCGGGAGAAGGCCCGGGCGGCGGAGGCCGAGCGCGAGCGGCTGCGCGAGGAGGAGCGGGACGGGCAGCGGCTCCGGCAGGAGGCAGAGGCGCGGGAACAGGAGAAGGCCCGACGCCGGGACAGGGAGGCTGCGGAGCAGAGGGCCCGCGAGCGCGCCGGGAGGCAGGCCGCCCGGGAAGCGGCCGCCCGGCAGCGGGCCGCCGGGTCTCCCTCGGCGCCGGCCGGGGCGCCCCGGGCGTCCACCGGCCGTACGCCCGCCGGGTCTTCCGCGCGGACGCCCGGCCGGACGCCCGGCACGCCGGTCCCCGCGCCGAAGAAGTCCTCGTCGTCGACCGTCGTCGTCCTGCTGGTCCTCGCCGTCATCGCCTTCTTCGTCTGGCAGAACACGAAGTCCGACGACTCCTCGGGAAGCGGAGGCGGCGGGAGTCACGGGAGCAGTGCCGGCAGCGACACGGTGACCGGGGTGGGCAGTTCCCGGGACGCGCTCCTGTCGGATCCCGCATCTGATCCGGCATCCGCTCCGACGCCCGACGCGCAGGATGCCGCCTTCCGCGCGGTCTCGGCCGGGGACTGCCTAAGCGCCTACGACGACGGCTACGGCGACTGGTCGGCGGACGCCCCGAAGAGCGTGGACTGCGACGCCGCGGACGCCTACCTCCTGGTGACGTCCGCGCAGGACGGGCTCAGCTCCTCCGCCTGTCCCACCGGTCCCGGCAGGTCCTTCTGGTACCACTCCGGTTCCCGGGCCGGGTTCGGCGCGCGGCTGTGCGTGTCACGGCAGTTCCGGGTGGGCGAGTGCTTCGTCGCCAAGCGCGACGGGACGGGCATGCGGGACGGGCGGCTCATGACGGTGTGGGGCTGCTCCGAGGACACGGTGCCCACGGGCTACGACACGATCCTGCGGATCACCGGCCGCTGGCGGGCGGAGTCGAGTTATCCGCCCGGTTACTGCGCGGAGAGCCGTGACGACCGGGCCTACTACTACACGTTCGAGGTGAACGACGGGAAGACGGTGCTCTGCACGAAGCCGGTGTGACCGGCCGGCGGGCGCCGCGGTGGCGCCGGCGCGGGCGCCGCCACCGCGGCGACGTACGGGGACACCACGCCCGGCACGGCTCGCCGAGGTGGCCCCGGCGGCACCGCACTCTGCCCTGGCGTACCTTCGCCGGACGTCCGGGATCACTCATCCTGGAAAGGCTGATCGCCGATACGACGAAGGAGCCTTCTCCGTGCGTGCTCATGCCCCTGGAAGAGAGCCTGCCGCCGGCATTCCGCAGGGCCGGGCTGTCCGGGCTGCGGATCCCGCCCGCCTCCCGGCAGGCTCCCGGGCCGTTGTCCCCGCGGCACTCCTCGCGCTGCAGCGGACCATGGGCAACGCCGCGGTGACCCGGATGCTGGAAGAGGAACGGCACGGCCGGGGGGAAGCCGCCCCCGCCGTGCAGCGCTCCGCCGTCCGTGACGTGCTCCGGTCCCGGGGCGAGCCGATGGGCGCAGCGCTCAGGGACGAGATGGAGACCCGGTTCGGCGCTGACTTCTCCGACGTCCGTCTGCACACGGGCACGGCCGCCCGGGAGTCCGCCGCCGGGATCGGCGCCCGCGCCTACACCTCCGGCAGCCACATCGTGATGGGCGACGAAGGAGGCGACAAGCACACGCTCGCCCACGAGTTGACCCACGTCCTCCAGCAGCGCACCGGCCCCGTCGCGGGCACCGACAACGGGGACGGCCTGCGGGTCAGTGATCCTTCGGACCGCTTCGAGCGTGAGGCCGAGGCGAACGCGTCGCGTGTGCTGTCCCGCCCGCCGGCCCACGGCTCGGCGGAGGGCCACCCGGTCCACGGCCCGGCGGAGGGCCACCCGGCCCACGGCCCGGCGGAGGGCCAACCGGTCCACGCCGGGAGCCCGCACTCCGCCGAGTCCACCGTGCAGCGGCGCCCCCGGGCCAAGCCTGCCGAGGAGGAGGGTGAACACACCCACGTGGACCCGGACCACCCCGGGCTGCGGCTCGTCCTGGACAGGGCCCTGACGGACGAGCACGGCGAGAGGATCTACCGACTCGCCGGTTCCGAGGAGCGTGTGATCTTCGACGAGGACGGCAGCTTCGGCTACATCAAGGCCGACAAGGACCTCAAGACCTACTACGCCCTCGTACAGGGGGAGATCGGGGCGGAGGCGGCCCAGGCGAATCTGAGCGGCCACTTCTCACCGCAGCGGACCACCAGCTATCACGTCCGGGCCAACGGCCAGGACTTCCACGAGGAACGGATCGACAGTCTCCAGGACTTCGAGACCGCGGGGGTGGGCCGGGGCCGGCTGGTCGAGGTGAGTGTCGCGCTGCTGCAGAAGGCCAGCGGCCGTGCGGACACCGTGGCGGGCGGGCTCGTCGAGAAGCGTCTGGACGACGCCGCCACCGGCATGAGGAACAGCGCCGCGCTCGCACCGATCCAGATCCAGGTGAGTGCGCGTGGCATCTCCATCTCGGACGGGAACCACCGCTTGGCCGCGGCTGCCCGGCTGGGCCACGCCTACGTACCCTGCAAGATCGTCTGATCCCGGGGCGGTCGGTGCGTGAGGGCAGGGCCTCCCCGGCGGTTCGGGGGCGCCCGGGCCTGCCGATCCGCGAAGGGTTCGTCCCGCCCCGGATCGGTTCAAGGGCTTGTGCGGTATCGCCACCGGACACGACCGGCCGCCGCCTCGTGCGAGGCGGCGGCCGATCGTGCGTCCTTCATGCTCCGGGTGGGAGTCGCTCGGGTCCGGAGCCACCCACCGGGCACTGCGGGACGGCTCTCAGATGACCAGGCTGAGCGCCGCCGCCACGACGAAGCCCGCGACCGAGAGCACCGTCTCCAGCACGGTCCAGGACTTCAGGGTGTCGCGCTCGGAGATCCCGAAGTACTTCGACACCATCCAGAAGCCGCCGTCGTTGACGTGCGACGCGAAGATGGAGCCGGCCGAGATGGCCATGATGATCAGCGCGAGGTGCGGCTGCGACATGTGCTGGCCCTCGACGAGCGGGACGACGATGCCGGCGGTGGTGACGATGGCGACCGTGGCCGATCCCTGTGCGACGCGCAGGACGACGGAGATCAGCCAGGCCAGCAGGATGACCGGCAGGCCGACGTCGTTGAAGGTGTCGGCGAGCGCGTCGGCGATGCCGCTCGCCTTGAGCACGGCGCCGAAGATGCCGCCCGCGCCGACGACCAGCAGGATGTTGCCGACCGGCTTCAGCGAGGCCGTGGAGACCCTTTCGAGGGACTTGCGGGACCAGCCGCGCCGGATGCCCAGCAAGTAGTAGGCGAGGAGCAGCGCGATCGTCAGGGCGACGAAGGGGTTGCCGAAGAACTCGATGACGGAGCGCGGGGTGGAGGGGTCGAGCGCGATGGAGGAGAAGGTCGCGGCGAGGATCAGCACGAGCGGGGTGCCGATGATCGCGAGTACGGTGCCGAGTGCGACGGGCTGTTCCTGCGGGACGACCCCGGCGGCCCGCTGTTCGGCGACGACTGCGGCCTTGGACTCCTCGGCGGCCTCGACCATGTCCTGCGGCACCTCGACGTAGAGGCGCTTGCCGATCCAGGCGGCGTAGACCCAGGCGGCGAGGACGGACGGGATGCCGACGACGGCGCCCATCAGGATGACCCAGCCGAGGGAGACGTTGAACAGGCCTGCGGCGGCGACCGGTCCGGGGTGCGGCGGCAGGAACGCGTGGGTCATGGAGAGGCCCGCGAGCAGCGGCATCGCGTACAGGACGATCGACTTGCCGGAGCGCTTGGCGGCGGCGTAGACGATCGGCGCGAGGACGAAGATACCGACGTCGAAGAAGACCGGGATGCCGAAGATGAGACCGGTGAGCCCCATGGCGAGCGGGGCGCGCTTCTCGCCGAAGAGGTTCAGCAGGCGGGCGCTCAGCACCTCCGCCCCACCGGAGACCTCCAGGACGGCGCCGAGCATCGTGCCGAGCCCGATGATGATCGCGACGTGCCCGAGGATGCCGCCCATGCCGGACTCGATGACGGACACGGCGGCGGACTTCTGGACCGTGCCGAAGAGTTCGGTGACGGAGAGACCGGCACCGAGGCCGACGGCTATGGACACGGCGAGCAGCGCGACGAACGGCTGCAGCCGGACCTTGATGATCAGGAGGAGCAGGAGGGCGATCCCGAGGGCGGCGACGGTCAGGAGACCGGGGGTGCCTCCGATCAGGAGCAGCAGTCCACCGGTGTGGGGTGGCGCTTCGGGAGCGGGGGCGGGGGACGCGGCGAGCAGCATGAACGGTCAACTCCGTTGGTGACGGGGTCCTTCTGGGCAGGGGGGAGCGCGGCACGGCGTTCCCGTACGGAAGTGACGGGGCGCCGGGCCGTGCTGCGTGGTGCGGTGGGCCTTGGGGATCGGGGGGTCCGCCGTTCGGCAAGGGGGCCGGCGGACAGGGTGATCAGCCCAGGACGGCGAGGGCGTCGATCTCGATGAGCAGACCCTTGGGCAGGCCGACGTACACCGTCGTGCGTGCGGAGGCGGGGGCCTTGAGGCCCTGCTCCTCGAAGTACGCGTTGTAGATCGCGTTCATCTCGGCGAAGTGGTCGACGTCCGTGAGGTAGACACGCATCATCATCACGTCGTCCCAGCTCGCGCCGCCCTCCTCCAGGATCGCCTTGACGTTGGCGAAGGTCTGCAGGGTCTGCTCGCGCAGCGTCGGACCGGCCGGGGTGGGGGCCTGGCCCTCCACGGCGGGCAGGAAGCCGACCTGACCGGCGACCTGGAGGATGTTCCCCTTCTTCACGCCGTGCGAGAACTTCGCGGGCGGCGTGGTGTGGGTGCTGGGGGTGAGGGCGGTCTTCTCGGTCATGGCGGTTCAGGCTTTCTTGGTGGGGGTGGCGCCGGAGTACTCCCGGCTGATGGTTTCCGCGGTGCGGCGCACCAGCGGGAGCAGGGTGAGGAGTTCCTCGGCCGTGACGACGACGTTCGGCGCGGACACCGACATGGCGGCCACGACCCGGCCGTCCGCGCCCCGGATGGGGGCGCCGACGCAGTTGATGGACTCCTCGTGGCCGCCGAGGTCGGTGGCCCATCCCTGGTCGCGTACGACGGCGAGTTCCTTGAGGAAGGCGCCGGCGTTCGGGACCGAACGGGACGTGTACATGGGGTAGTCGAGGCGTTCGGCGATCACGCG
This sequence comes from Streptomyces sp. NPDC001822, assembly GCF_042892135.1. Taxonomy (NCBI): domain Bacteria; kingdom Bacillati; phylum Actinomycetota; class Actinomycetes; order Kitasatosporales; family Streptomycetaceae; genus Streptomyces; species Streptomyces sp. NPDC001822. The sequence goes on along the minus strand of NZ_JBIATW010000002.1, from coordinate 593,676 downwards.
CCGCTCCGGCTCGGCGAGGTCGGCGAGGAGCAGCTTGGCGACCGCGGCGACGGTGATCGCGACGGGTTTGCCGATCCGTGAGTACATCCGCACGGGGTAGCGGCTCTCCACCTTGTCGATGTAGAGGACCTCGTTCTCCTCGTACACGGCGAGGTGGACGGTGTGCCCGCACTGCTCGTTGAGCGCGACGAGGTGGCTGTGGGCGATCTCGCGCACGTCGAGGTTCTCCACGGCTTCCTGCGCGAGGGCGAAGAGGCGGGCGCCGAGGCGGTAGCGCTGGTCGTCCTGCCGGTAGACGAGTCCGTGCTCGTGGAGCGTGCGGAGCAGGCGCAAGGCCGTGGACTTGTGGACGCCGAGCCGCTCGGCGACCTGGCCGAGGTCGGCGGGGCCCTGGGCGAGCAGCGGCAGGATGCTGAGCGCGCGGTCGACGGTCTGGCTCATGTGACTCGTACCTCCTCGTTCGCCCCGTCGGCTGCTGTCCAGCCGGGGCCGAGACGAAGTGTCCCCCAGGCGCCGTCGTCCAGGGCGGCGAGCCGGTCGGCGTGGGCGCGGGGCGGCGGTGCGGTGAGGTCGCCGGGGACGGTGAGGACGGCGGCGGCCATGAGGTGGCCGTGCCGGGCGCGTTCCCGCACGGGCAGGCCGCGCAGGGTGGCGGACAGGAAGCCGGCGGCGAAGGCGTCGCCCGCGCCGACGGCGGCGACGACGTCGACCCGCAGGGAGGGGACGTCGGTGACGGTGTCCCCGGTGGCCGCGTCCGGCTCGCCGCCCTCGGGTCCGCCGTCCGTCCGCGCGAACACCGTGACGCCGTCCGCGCCCCGCTTGACGACGAGGACGCCGGGCTCGGGAAGAGCGGCGCGGATCGCCTCGGCGCCCATGACTCCCCACGCCTCCTCGGCCTCGTCCTCGCCGACGAAGACGAGGTCGCAGCGGCGTGCGAGGCCGAGGAGCACCCGCGGGCCCGCGCCGCCGTCGCGCCACAGGCCGGGCCGGTGGTTGACGTCGAAGGAGACGAGAGGCCTGGCGTCGCGCGGGGCGGTCAGGTCGTTCAGGAGGTCCAGGCAGTCGGAGGAGAGGGCGGCGGTGATGCCGGACAGGTGCAGGACGCGGCCGGAGAGGACGTCCTCGTACGGCACGTTCTGCGGGGACATCGCGGAGGCCGCCGAGCCGGCGCGGTAGTACGCCACCTCGTGGGTGTCGGTGGCCCGGTCCGTCGCGGTGCGGAAGTAGACGCCGGTGGGGCGGTCCGGGTCGCGGCGCACGGCGGTGGTGTCGACACCGTAGGCGGCGATCGCCTCGACGAGGTGGTCGCCGAAGCCGTCCGCCCCGACGCGTCCGACCCATTTCGCCCGGTGGCCGGACGCGGCGAGCGCGCAGGCGACGTTGGACTCGGCCCCTCCGATGCCCCGGCCGAAGGCGGGGACGTCGGCGAGGCGGCCCGGCTGCGAGGGCAGGAACGTCACCATGGACTCGCCGAGGCAGACGACGTCCGCGATGGCTGTCCTGGCTGCGTGTCCGGACACTCCGGTCTCCTCATGGTCGGCCGTGGGGCGCCGGTACTCACCATTGACCCGGCATCGGCCTGGATGTTAGACAGCGTTAAGCGATATGCGCAATGGCCGTTGCAGACAATGCAACGAGCTCGTCTCCGAGGAGGATCCCTTGGCCGCACTGCAGCCCGCTGACCAGTCGGTGGCGGCACTCGCCGGTGAAGTGGTCGACCACCGCTTCAAGGCGTTGCCGCCCGACGCGGAGGGGCTGACCGTCGGCGCCCTGGCCGCCGAGCGCCGCAACCTCTTCACCGGTGGCTTCACCACCCCCGTGCTGGCGCTGTCCGCGGAGTCGCTGGAGGCGAACCTCGCGCTCCTGGAGACGTACGCGGAGCGGCACGGGCTGGCCTTCGCGCCGCACGGCAAGACGTCGATGTCCCCGCAGCTGTTCGCCCGTCAGCTGGAGCACGGCGCCTGGGGCATCACCGCCGCGGTCCCCCACCAGGCACGGGTCTACCGGGCCCACGGCATCCGGCGGATCTTCCTGGCCAACGAGCTCGTCGACGCGGCGGCCCTGCGCTGGCTGGCCGGCGAGCTGGACGCCGACCCCGGCTTCACCTTCGTCTGCTACGTCGACTCCGTGCGCGGCGTCGAGCTGATGGACGAGGCCCTGCGCGCGGCGGGCGCGGTGCGCCGGGTCGACGTGGTGGTGGAACTGGGCGCGGGCGAGGGGGCCCGGACCGGCGCCCGCACGGAGGCGGACTGCGCGGCGGTGGCCGACGCCGTGGCGGCGGCGCCCGCCCTTCGGCTGGTGGGCGTCGCCGGTTACGAGGGCGAGGTGCCGGACGCCTCCCCCGAACGCGTGCGTGCCTGGCTCGGCCGGCTCGTCGCGCTCGCGGCGGACCTCGACGCGGCCGGGCGCTTCGCGGCCCTCGCGGACGACGAGGAGATCATCGTCAGCGCGGGCGGCAGCGCCTGGTTCGACGCGGTCGCCGACGTCTTCGCCGCTGTGCCCGCACTGTCCAGGCCGGTGCTGAAGCTGCTGCGCTCGGGCGCCTACGTCAGCCACGACGACGGCCACTACCGCCACGTCACCCCCTTCAACCGGATCCCCGAGGAGGGTGCGCTCCAGCCCGCCTTCCGGCTGTGGGCACAGGTCGTCTCCCGCCCCAGCCCCGAGCAGGCCTTCGTCAACGCGGGCAAGCGCGACGCGGCTTACGACCTGGACCTGCCCGAGGCGCAGGTCGTCCGCTCCGCGCGCGACGGCTCGGTGCGCCCCGCCACGGGCGTGACCGTGACAGGGCTCTCCGACCAGCACGGCTGGGTGCGGACGGACGCGGAAACCGGGCTGGAGGTCGGCGACTGGGTCGGGCTGGGCCTGTCGCACCCCTGCACGTCCTTCGACAAGTGGCAGCTCATCCCGCTGGTCGAGGCGGACGGCACCGTCACGGACTACATCCGCACCTTCTTCTGATCCCGGCGGAGCCGCTCCCCCTCCCGAAAGGCGACATCCCATGGACCTGGTCATCCGCGACGCCCGCGTCGTCGACGGCACCGGTACCCCCTCCTACCGCGCCGACGTGGGCATCGCGGACGGCCGGATCTCCGAGATCCGGCGCGAGGGCGACGGCCCCCGCCCCGCCGCGCCCCGTGTCGTGGAGGCGGACGGCCTCGCACTGTCCCCCGGCTTCATCGACATGCACGCGCACAGCGACCTCGCGCTGCTGCGCGACCCGGACCACAGCGCGAAGGCCGCCCAGGGCGTCACCCTCGAAGTCCTCGGCCAGGACGGCCTGTCCTACGCCCCCGCCGACGACCGCACCCTCGCCGAGGTGCGCCGCTCCATCGCCGGCTGGAACGGCGACGGCAGCGACATCGACTTCGACTGGCGCACCGTCGGCGGCTACCTGGACCGGCTCGACCGCAACTTCGGCGGGCAGGGCATCGCCGTCAACGCCGCCTACCTGATCCCCCAGGGCACCGTCCGGATGCTCGCGGTCGGCTGGGACGACCGGCCCGCCACGGACGCCGAGACGGCGCGCATGAAGGAGCTCGTCGCCCAGGGCATGGCCGAGGGCGCGGTCGGGATGTCCTCGGGACTGACGTACACCCCGGGGATGTACGCGAAGGACGCCGAACTCACCGAGCTGTGCCGGGTGGTGGCCGCGCACGGCGGCTACTACTGCCCCCACCACCGCTCCTACGGCGCGGGGGCCCTCCAGGCGTACGAGGAGATGGTCCGGCTCACCCGCGACGCCGGCTGCGCCCTCCACCTCGCCCACGCGACCATGAACTTCGGCGTGAACGAGGGCAGGGCACCCGAGCTGCTGGCCCTGCTGGACGACGCGCTCGCCGGGGGCGCGGACATCTCGCTGGACACCTATCCGTACACCCCGGGCTGCACGACGCTCGTCGCGATGCTGCCCAGCTGGGCGAGCGAGGGCGGGCCCGCGTCGGTCATGACCCGGCTCGCGGACGAGGAGGCGGCCGGACGGATCCGCCACCACATGGAGGCCGTGGGCTCCGACGGCTGCCACGGGGTCCCGATCGAGTGGGACACCATAGAGATCTCCGGTGTCGGCAACCCGGACCTGTCCGCGTACGTCGGGCGCACCGTCGCCGAGTCGGCGCGCCTGCGGGGCGAGGAGCCCTGGGTGACGGCCCGCCGGCTGCTCGTCGAGGACCGCCTCGGCACCACGATCCTCCAGCACGTCGGGCACGAGGAGAACGTGCGGCAGATCATGCGCCACCGGGTCCACACCGGCGGCAGCGACGGCATCCTCCAGGGCGACAAGCCCCACCCCCGCGCCTACGGCACGTTCCCCCACTACCTCGGGCGGTACGTCAGGGAGCTGGGCATCCTCTCGCTGGAGGAGTGCGTCGCGCACCTGACGTCGAGGCCGGCCGCCCGCCTGCGCCTGCCCGACCGCGGGTACGTCCGCGAGGGCTACCGCGCGGACCTGGTCCTCTTCGACCCGGCCACGGTCGCGGCCGGGTCGACGTTCGAGGAGCCGCGCACGCTTCCCGTGGGCGTCCCGCACGTCCTCATCGACGGGCGCTTCGTCGTCGAGGACGGGAAGCGGACCTCCGTGCTTGCGGGCAGGGCGGTGCGGGGCGGCGGCCGGCCGGCCGTCTGACCGGCCGGCCCGTCCTCAAGGCCTGGGCAGGGCGCAGCCCGCGCGGTTCAGATCGATCTGGCTGCCGGTGCCGATGCACGGGACGATGCCGTAGGTCTGCTGGGCGTAGTTGATGCCCTGACGGACGGTCACGGTGCCGTTCTCGTCGACCTCGCACGGGTTGTTGTCCGTGCACCGCTGCCCGTCCTCGTTCCCGGTGTTGTTGACGGCGACGACCTTTCCGGTCGCGTTGTCGATCACCGGGGACCCGGACGTGCCGCCGATGGTCTGGCAGGCGGAGGTGTAGCGGACCGAGTCCTTCCAGGTCCAGGCGCCCTCCTTGAGGCGGTACGCGAACCCGTCGACGGCGCAGCTGTAGGTGCGCTTCCAGTAGCCCGACGCGACCGTGATCGCGGTGCCGGCCACCGGGTGCGCGGAGTCGAGCTCCAGGGCCTTGATGCCGTAGGAGTTCTCGATCTGGGCGTAGGTGCGGGTCAGCTGGTAGAGCGAGACGTCGGTGTCCGTCATCGTCCCGTACGCGATCTTGGACGCCCGCAGGGTGCCGACGCCGCTGCCCGCGGCGTTCAGCAGGGTGAAGCTGCGGGTCGAGGACCGGTTGAGCAGGACCTGGCCGGGTGCGGGGAAGCCGGTCTCCAGGCAGTGGCCGTTGGAGAGCACGAGGGCGGGGTCGCCCGGCTGCGACGAGGGCGCCCGGACGACCGAGCCGGAGCAGTTGCTGAGCGCGACCGTGCCGGCGAAGGTGACCGCCTTGGCGCGGACTTCCGTGGTGCCGGGTTCCGTGGCCGCGGCCGCGGGTGCGACGCCCGCCCCGAGGAGCAGGACGGAGAGAAGTGCGCCGACGAGAGGCTTGTTCATGTGGGGGTCCCCTCCAGATGCGTCCGTCACCGGAGTTCCTCCGGTTTTGACATGGGCATGTTGTCCCATGGGAGGGAAACCCGACAAGGGGCGGAAACAAGCCGCCGGGCGGCCGGCCCGGACTCGGCACCGGTCATGCGGGGAACCTGCCCCCGAACCCCTTCAGACGCACGGGATTTGAGGCACATCCGAGTGATCTGCGTAGGGTCGGGGCATGACACTCGACCTCGACGCCTACTTCGCCCGCATCGGCTGGTCCGGGGAGCGCCGTCCCACAGTGGAGGTGCTGCGGTCCGTGCACCGCGCCCACATGCTGGGCATCCCGTTCGAGAATCTGGAACCGGTCCTCGGCGGCGCCCCTTCGCTCGCGCTGCCGGACCTGGAGGAGAAGCTCGTCCGCGGTGAGCGCGGCGGGTACTGCTACGAGCACAACACCCTGCTCGCCGCCGCCCTGACCCAGCTCGGGTTCCGGGTGACGCTGCTGACCGCGCGGGTGGTCCTGGGCGCGGCCCCCGGTGACATCCGGCCGCGCACGCACATGCTGATGCGGGTGGAGGCGGAGGACGGGTCCAGCCCCTTCCTCGCCGATGTCGGCTTCGGCGCGAACGGGGCACTGCTGGAGCCGATCCCGCTGGTGGAGGACGCCGAGCTGCTCGACACCCCGCGCCGCCACCGGCTGGTCCACGCCCCGCACGACGGTCCGCTGGAGATGTGGGAACTGCAGACGGACAAGGGCGGTTACTGGGAACCGCAGTACGAGTTCACCCTGGAGCCGTTCGAGACGCCGGACTTCGACGTCATCAACTGGCACATCGCGACGAACCCGCGCTCACCGTTCCGGCAGGCCGTCTACGCCCAGCGCACCCTGCCGGGCCGCCACCTGGCCCTGTCCGGGCGGACGCTCGTGGAGACGGCGGACGACGGCACGGTCACCGAGCGGGAGCTGAGCGGCCAGGCCGAGGTGCTGCGCGTCCTGGCCGAGGACTTCGGCGTGCGGCTCCCCGAGGGGACCGTCCTGCCCGGCTGAGCGGCCGGACGGCGGGGACCCCCGCCCCGCCCGCCCCGTGCGGGGGCACCGGGGACCGCCCCGCGGACACACCCGCGTGGCGCATCTCACCCGCCTCCCGCACCGGGCCCGCAATCAAAGCCGCGGCGGCGCCCCGACCGGCCGATCCACGGCCGCCGGCCGGGGCGGCATGCCGATGGAAGACCCGGCGCACCGCGGCGGACCCCCGGAGGGAGCAACCGGTGCGCAAACCGGGAGCAGGGCGCGAAACACGGTCGTAAGCTCGCTGACATGCAGGTCATCCAGTCCACGAAGCTCTCCGGCGTCTGTTACGAAATCCGCGGCCCCGTGCTCGAGGAAGCCATGCGGCTCGAAGCGGCAGGTCACCGCATCCTCAAGCTCAACACGGGCAACCCGGCGGCGTTCGGGTTCGAGTGCCCGCCGGAAATCCTCGAGGACATCCTGCGCAACCTCTCGGGGGCGCACGGCTACGGCGACGCGAAGGGCCTGCTGTCCGCGCGCCGGGCGGTGATGCAGCACTACCAGACCAAGGGCATCGACCTCGACGTCGAGGACGTCTACCTGGGCAACGGCGTGTCCGAGCTGATCCAGATGTCGATGCAGGCGCTGCTCGACGACGGCGACGAGGTGCTCGTCCCGGCCCCGGACTACCCGCTGTGGACGGCCTCGGTCTCGCTGGCGGGCGGCACGGCCGTGCACTACCGGTGCGACGAGCAGGCCGACTGGATGCCCGACCTCGCGGACATCGAGCGGAAGATCACCGACCGCACCAAGGCGATCGTGATCATCAACCCGAACAACCCCACCGGCGCGGTGTACGACGACGAGATGCTGCGCGGGCTGACGGAGATCGCCCGGCGCCACAACCTGGTCGTCTGCTCCGACGAGATCTACGACCGGATCCTGTACGACGGCGCGACCCACACGCCGACGGCGGCGATCGCCCCCGACCTCATGGTGCTCACCTTCAACGGGCTGTCCAAGAACTACCGGATCGCGGGCTACCGCTCCGGCTGGATGGCCGTCTGCGGCCCGAAGGCGCACGCCACTTCGTACATCGAGGGACTGACGGTCCTGGCCAACATGCGCCTGTGCGCCAACATGCCGGCGCAGCACGCCGTGGCCACGGCGCTGGGCGGCCGCCAGTCGATCAACGAGCTGGTGCTGCCCGGCGGCCGGATCCTGGAGCAGCGGGACGCGGCGTACGACCTGCTGACCCGGATCCCGGGTGTGACCTGCGTGAAGCCGAAGGGGGCGCTGTATCTCTTCCCGAGGCTCGACCCCAAGGTGTTCAAGATCAAGGACGACCGGCAGATGGTGCTGGACCTGCTGCGGGCGGAGAAGATCATGGTGGTGCAGGGCACCGGCTTCAACTGGCCCGACCCGGATCACTTCCGGGTGGTCACCCTGCCGCCCGTCCAGGATCTGACCGACGCCGTGACGCGTATCGGCAACTTCCTCGACGGGTACAGCCAGCCGTAGGCCCGCTTCTCCCCGGATCTCTCACAACTTTAGACTGAATCCAAGTTAGGATGGACCTACTGCACCACCAGGAGGCCATCCATGTACGAGCCGATCCGGACCAAATCGGTCCACTCACCGGCCGACGACGCCGGATTCCCGCACCGCACGCGCGAGGAGGAGCTGGACATCCAGCTCGCCGGCCATCTGGCCGCGCTCCTCGCCGTCACCGACGAGCTGGGGCCCGCCCTCATGGGTGACCGCATCGCCGAACAGGTGGCGCGGCTCCGTGGTGCCCCGCCCGCCCGGCACGCGGGACGCAGTGACGCGCCCCCGGCCGCCCTGCACCGCCGGGCGCACGCGCTCGCGGGCCGGGCCCTGGTCGTGGCGGCGTCCCGCGCCGACACGGCCGTCGCGATCCTCGCCGCCGAGGCCATGGACGCGCACACCGCCGCCCTGGCCGGTCCCGCCGCGACGACCGCCCTGGTCGGCACCCCCTGACGGCCCCGGTCCACGGGTCGGGAAGACGCGTGGACCGGGTGCCGCACGGCACGGGCGCCGTGCACCCACCTCCTGGAAAAGGGCGGCACCCGGAGTCACGGAAGGACTCCGGGTGCCGTGCCGCGGCGGGCCCCGGGCCTCCGCAGGTCAGGGCAGAGGCCGGGAGACCCGGCCGCGGGGTCGAAGGGGCGGTCAGCCCAGGCGCCGCACCAGCGCGCGGTACTCGTCCCACAGCTCCTTCGGTGTGTGGTCCCCGAAGGTGTTCAGGTGCTCGGGGATCAGCGCGGCCTCCTCGCGCCAGACCTCCTTGTCCACGTCGAGCAGGAAGTCGAGGTCCGCCTCGGAGAGGTCCAGGCCCTCGGTGTCCAGGGAACCCTTGGCCGGCAGGATGCCGATCGGCGTCTCGACGCCCTCCGCGCTGCCTTCCAGGCGCTCGACGATCCACTTGAGGACACGGCTGTTCTCGCCGAAGCCGGGCCACACGAACTTCCCCGCCTCGTTCTTGCGGAACCAGTTCACGTAGTAGATCTTCGGCAGCCTGGACTGGTCCGCCTTGCCGGCGCCGACCTCGATCCAGTGCTTCATGTAGTCGCCCATGTTGTAGCCGCAGAACGGCAGCATGGCGAACGGGTCGCGGCGCAGCTCGCCGACCTTGCCCTCGGCCGCGGCCGTCTTCTCGGAGGCGACGTTGGCCCCGAGGAACACGCCGTGCTGCCAGGTGAAGGACTCCGTGACCAGCGGGACGGCGGACGCGCGGCGGCCACCGAAGAGGATCGCCGAGATCGGCACGCCCTTCGGGTCCTCCCACTCCGGCGCGATGATCGGGCACTGCCCGGCCGGGACGGTGAAGCGGGCGTTCGGGTGGGCGGCCGGCGTGCCGGACTCCGGGGTCCAGTCGTTGCCCTTCCAGTCCGTGAGGTGCGCGGGGAGCTCCTCGGTCATGCCCTCCCACCACACGTCGCCGTCGTCGGTGAGCGCGACGTTGGTGAAGACGGAGTTGCCCCACATGGTCTTCATGGCGTTGGCGTTGGTGTGCTCGCCGGTACCGGGTGCGACACCGAAGAAGCCCGCCTCGGGGTTGATCGCGTACAGCTGGCCGTCCTCGCCGAAGCGCATCCAGGCGATGTCGTCGCCGATGGTCTCGACGGTCCAGCCGGGGATCGTCGGCTCCAGCATGGCGAGGTTGGTCTTGCCGCAGGCGCTGGGGAACGCGGCGGCGACATACCTGCTCTCCCCGCGCGGCGGCGTCAGCTTGAGGATCAGCATGTGCTCGGCGAGCCAGCCCTCGTCCCGGGCCATGACCGAGGCGATGCGCAGGGCGTAGCACTTCTTGCCCAGCAGGGCGTTGCCGCCGTAGCCGGAGCCGTAGGACCAGATCTCACGGTCCTCGGGGAAGTGCGAGATGTACTTGGTGGAGTTGCAGGGCCACGGCACGTCCTCCTGGCCCTCGTCCAGGGGGGCGCCGAGGGTGTGGACGGCCTTGACGAAGAAGCCGTCGGCACCGAGCTCGTCGAGGACCTCCCGGCCCATGCGCGTCATGGTGCGCATGGAGACGGCGACGTAGGCGGAGTCGGTGATCTCGACGCCGATCGCGGACAGCGGGGAGCCGACCGGGCCCATACAGAAGGGGACGACGTACATCGTGCGTCCGCGCATGGAGCCGCGGAAGACGCCCTTCTCGCCGGCGAAGATCTCCCGCATCTCGGCGGGCGCCTTCCAGTGGTTGGTGGGGCCCGCGTCCTCCTCCTTCTCGGAGCAGATGAAGGTGCGGTCCTCGACGCGCGCCACATCGGTCGGATCGGAGGCCGCGTAGTACGAGTTGGGGCGCTTCACCGGGTCGAGGGCGGTGAAGGTCCCCCTGTCGACGAGCTCTCCGCACAGGCGCTCGTACTCGGCCTCGGAACCGTCGCACCAGACCACACGGTCGGGCTCGGTCAGGGCAGCGATCTCGTCTACCCAGGAGGCGAGCTCCTGGTGCTGGGTGGGAACAGTGAGGGGAGCCGCGATGTCGCGCGCCACGATCGCTCCTAGTCAGAGGGTGTGTTGTCAGGCCCCGTGGGGGCTGCGACCCGGATGCTGACCCCGCCCGATCCCCCTGGCGCTCATCCGGTGCCGACCGCACTCATTTGATCATCCGACCATCCCGCCCATATGTCCAGAGGGCCGCACACGTGAGCATCGCCACTCGAATCGGAAACCTACGGATGCGTAGGTAGCATGCGGGACATGACTTCTGCAGCGGCCGCGTCCGGACCTGTCGAGCTCACCGACCCCGTCCCCGTGAAACCACGGATGCGGGGCTGGCTGCACGCCGGCATGTTCCCGGCCGTGCTGATAGCGGGCATCACCCTGATCGCCCTGACCGACAGCACCCGCGCGCGCGTGGCCTGCGCGGTCTACATAGTCAGCGCGTGCCTGCTCTTCGGTGTGAGCGCGGTCTACCACCGGGGCACCTGGGGCCCGCGCGGCGAGGCGGTGCTGCGCCGGCTCGACCACGCCAACATCTTCCTGATCATCGCGGGCACCTACACCCCGCTGACGCTCCTGCTGCTGCCCGACGCCACCGGCCGGCCGCTCATGTGGGCGGTCTGGGGGGCGGCTGCGGCCGGCATAGCCTTCCGTGTGTTCTGGGTCGGCGCCCCGCGCTGGCTCTACACCCCGTGCTACATCGCCATGGGCTGGGCCGCGGTGTTCTTCCTGCCCGACTTCATGCGCACCGGCGGCATCGCGGTGCTGGTCCTGGTCGTCGTCGGCGGGCTGCTCTACAGCGCGGGCGGGGTCATCTACGGCATCAAGCGGCCGAACCCGTCACCCCGTTGGTTCGGCTTCCACGAGGTGTTCCACTCGCTGACCCTGGCCGCGTTCGTCGTGCACTACGTCGGCATCTCGCTGGTGGCCTACCAGCACAGCTGAGCGGTCCCACCCGCACGGCGAGGGGCCCGGCCGCCACGGCCGGGCCCCTCGCCGCACCCGTGTCAGCCGCCCAGCTTCACGGCCAGCTCCGTCGCGTCCGTCGTCGGCGCGTCGCAGACGAAGTGGCGGCAGACGTACGCCGTCGGCGCACCGCCCGCCGACGGCCGGTCCACCAGCAGCGGGAACTCGGCGGCCCCGCCGGGCACCTCGCCCGCCGCGACGACGGCACCGGGTGCCCGCCCGAGCAGCGCCGTCCGGTGCAGCTCACCGCCGACGGGGCCGGCCACCGCCACCTCGCGCGGACCGTCCAGCAGCGCCTCGGCGACGGCGAGTCCCCACCCGATGAACCGGGGCGCCTTGGGACCGAGCGCCCCGACGACACCCAGCGCCCCCTCCGCCGCCGTGCGGTGCGCCTCGGAGCCGGTGTGCGCGGCGTACGAGAGCATCGCGCCGGCCGCGGCCGTCCAGCCCGCCGGGGTCGCGCTGTCGGTCGGGTCCTGGGGGCGCCGGATCAGCTGTTCGGCGTCGTCCGCGGTGTCGAACAGCTGGCCGCCCTCGCCGGTGAAGCGCTCCAGGACGATGTCCAGCAGGAAGCCCGCGAACTCCAGCCAGGCGCCCTCGCCGGTGACCGAGGCGAGGGCGAGGAAGCCCTCGGCCACGTCGCCGTAGTCCTCCAGGACCCCGGCGTTGTCGCCCGCCCGGCCGTCCTTCGACGTACGGCAGAGCCGGGCGACGTCACCCATGTGCACCCGCACCAGCAGGTCGGCTGCCTCGGTGGCCCGCTCGACCAGGTCGGGACGGCCGAAGTAGGCCCCCGTCTCGGCGAGTGCGGCGACCGCCAGCCCGTTCCAGGCGGCGACGATCTTGTCGTCGCGCTCCGGACGCGGCCGCAGCTCGCGTGCCGCCAGCAGGCGGGCCCGTACGCCGTCGACCCGCTCGGCGTCGGCGGGCTCCGCCTCCCCGGTGCGTGCGAGCCGCAGGACCGAGGACCCCTCCTCGAAGGTGCCCTCGTCCGTCACCCCGAAGTACTCGGCGGCGAAGGCGGCGTCCTCCTCCCCCAGCACCTCGCGCAGCTGCGCGGGGGTCCACACGTAGAACGCGCCCTCGACGTGCCGGCCCTGCGCGTCCTCGCTGTCGGCGTCGAGCGCCGAGGCGAAGCCGCCCTCGGCCGTCCGCAGCTCGCGGACCATGAAGTCCGCGGTCTCCAGGGCCACCCGGCGGGCCAGGTCCGAGCCGGTGGCCCGCCACAGGTGGGCGTACACGCGGCACAGCAGGGCGTTGTCGTAGAGCATCTTCTCGAAGTGCGGCACGACCCACTCGCGGTCCACCGAGTAGCGGGCGAAGCCGCCGCCGAGCTGGTCGTAGATCCCGCCGTGCGCCATGGCGGCGCAGCTGTCGGCGGCCATCTGCAGCGCGCCCTCGGCGCCGGTCCGGGCGTGGTGGCGCAGCAGGAACTCGATGACCATGGACGGCGGGAACTTGGGCGCGCCGCCGAATCCGCCGTGCTTCTCGTCGTAGTCCCGGGTCAGCCGCAGCAGCGCCTGGGCGAGTTCCGCCTCACCGGGCAGGCCGGCTCCCGCCGGGGTCAGGGAGCGGCCGGCCAGGTCGCGCACGATCCGCCCGGCCACCTCGGCGACCTCGTCCCGCCGGTCGGTCCAGGCGGCCACCACCCCTTCGAGGACCTGGTGGAAGGAGGGCATGCCGTGGCGGGGCTCGGGCGGGAAGTACGTCCCGAAGTAGAACGGTTCGGCGTCCGGGGTCAGGAAGACGGTCATCGGCCAGCCGCCCTGGCCGGTCGCGGCCTGCACGGCCTCCATGTAGACGGCGTCGACGTCGGGGCGTTCCTCGCGGTCGACCTTGACCGGCACGAAGTTCGCGTTGAGGTAGGCCGCGACGGTGTCGTCCTCGAAGGACTCGTGGGCCATCACGTGGCACCAGTGGCAGCTGGCGTAGCCGACGCTGAGCAGCAAGGGGACACCTCGCCTCCGGGCCTCCTCGAACGCCTCGGGCGACCACGGCCACCAGTCGACGGGGTTGTCGGCGTGCTGGAGGAGGTACGGGGAAGTGGTCTGCGCAAGTCGGTTGGCCATGCCCCAATCCTCGCGCACCGGCCCCCACGACACGCCTGCGCCACGGAGTGTGGGAACCGTGCACGCCCGTCGTGCCGCGTCGCGAGCACGCAGCACAGGCGGGTGCACAGACGATCTCGCGAATGTAATAGTGATGGTCTTACACTGATGCCATGAAACAGAGTCGTTCCGGAGTCACTGAGAACATCTCCGTTTCCATGCCTTCCGAGCTGGTCAGTGAACTCCGCTCAAGGACCGGCCGCCGAGGGTTGTCCGGCTACGTCACCGAAGCTGTCAGACACCAGCTCGCCATGGACGGGCTCGCCGAGATCGTGGCTTCCCACGAGGAGGAGCACGGCGCGCTCACGGAGCGGGAGATCGAAGCCGCCCGTCGCGAGCTGTTCGCAGACGAGAACACGGAGCGGGGCGCCGCGTGAAGGAGTGGTCGGCCCGCTCGCTGGTGCTCGACTCCGAGGCGCTCTCCCTGCTGCTGCGCAACGACCGCAAGATGGCGGCTCGCATCGAGGCATCTCGGCAGGTCGGGGTCCCGGTCCTCGTGTCCGCCCTGACCGTCGTCGCAGCCGTACACGGGAACACCGATCTGGCGCGCTTGAAGTGGGTGCTCTCCCGACTGCGAGTAGAGCCGGTCAGCCAGGAGGATTCCCTCACTGCAGTGGCACTGCTCCGGGACGCAGGCGGGCTGCATGGACACACATACGCCATCGACGCCCTCGTCGCCGCGCTCGCGCTCCGTGTCCCGACCCCCGTGATCGTTCTGACCTCCGACTGTGACGACTGGTCGAGGCTCTGCGGGAAGCGCGTGATCATCAAGGAAGTGTGAGCACGGCCCCGGCCACCGGGTTCGCGAGTTCATTGGCACCAGTGGCAGCTGGCGTAGTCGACGCTGAGCAGCACGGGGACACCTCGCCTCCGGGCCTCCTCGAACGCCTCGGAACGGGCAGGCCGTGCCGGTCGCCACTGCCGATCGCGGGCGGCCCGGCAGCACCGGGCAGTACGCTGAGCCCAGGAGCGCCGGAACTGTGAAAGCACCTCGAAGGAGGTACACGATGACCGCCGAGATGGTGGCGCCCGCGTGGATGCATGCGCAGATCAGTTCGGAACAGTACGACTCCTGGTCCGAGGAGCAGTGCGCAGGAATCGAGATCGTGGACGGGATGGTCGTCGTGAGCCCGAGCGCCTCCAAGCGGCACAACCGGCTGGCGCGGGTCCTGGCCAATGCCCTGGACGCCGCCGCCGGTCCCGACTGGAACGCCGACACGGACTTCGACGTCCGCCTGCAGGACGTCCCCCTCACCAGCCGCCGCCCGGACGTCATCGTCTACCGGGCGGAGACCATCGACCTCACGCCCACCCGCCCCGAGCACGTGCTCCTGGTCGTCGAGGTCGTGTCGCCCGGTTCGGAGACCACCGACCGGATCGTGAAGGCGGACCAGTACGCCAAGGCCGGCATCCCCTTCTACTGGCGGGTCGAGCAGGCCGCCACCGGTGTCCCGATCGTCTACACCTACGTCCTCGACCCCGCCACCAAGGCCTACAGGGACGGCGAGTTGTTCACCGGAGCCGTGAAGGCCACTGCGCCTTTCCCCGTCACGGTCGATCTCGAAATCCTGTAAGGCACCGAAAGGGCGCCCCGCTTCCGACGTTTGACCGTTGGTGCCCGCATCACGGTTCTTCGCGAACCGGTCGGGGCGGCGCCCGCGGAACGGCCCCGGACCTCGGCGTCCCGTGCCCCAATCCTCGCGCACCCGCATCCCCCGCCGCCTGATCGCCTCGCTCTCTCGCGCTGACGCGCCGCGCGCAGGACACTGGGTGCCCACGACAACCGGTCGGAGCAAGTCGCCGAAACCCTGGGGGGACGCATGCGGGACAGCCATCGGGCGGAAGCCGAACGGCTGTTGGTACGTGCCGTGGAGGAGGAAGCGCGGCGGACGGGCGGGCGCACGGATTCCGGCGCGCTGCTGGCGCGTGCGCGGGGCGCACTCGACACCATGGCGGCGGGCGCGGCGGAGGAGTACGCCGCGTACACCCGGGCGCTCGACGCGGCCGAGGCGGGCAGGCAGCCCCTGTCCGAACGGTTCAGCCGGACGGCACTGGGAACGCCCCTCATCGTGACGGGCGTTGCGGCCGCCGCCGCCTTCGGCGCGGATCTGGCGCTCGGCACCGCGGCCGGTCTCGCCGCGGGGGCGGGCGCGGTGGTGGCCGTCGCGGGGACGACGGCGACGGTGGCCCGGGTGACCGCGTCGCACTGGCCGGCCGCGCACCGCAGGGCCGGTGAGCTGAACCAACCGGGCGGCCCGGGACAGCTGCGCCTGCAGTGGCTGACGGCGTTGGAGGTACGGGGCATCCGCCCGTACCTCGACCAGCAGCGCATGCTGACCGCCGCCGCCAGGCCGCCGAAGAAGGCCTCCGCGTCCGTGGTGGCGCAGCTGCGCGGCGGGGACCGGAGTGCGGCCGCCCGGACCCGGTCCCTGCTCGAACAGTCCTTCGCCCAGTTGCCCGCCGCGGACGGCCCGTTCGCGGGACGCCGCGGCGAACTGGCCGAGATCGCCCGGTGGGTGCACGCCGCGCGTGCCGCCACGGAGACCCGGCCGACGGTGGTGGTGCTGCACGGCGTCCCGGGCTCCGGGCGCACCACGCTCGCCGTACGGGCCGCGCACGCGCTCAGGGACCAGTTCCGCGGGGCGTGCGTGGTCGACCTGCGGGGTGCCGTGGCCGGGGAGGCCCCCCTGTCGACACGGGACGCCCTGCTTCACCTGCTCAACCGGCTGGGCGCCCCGCGCGAACAGCTCCTGTTCCGCGAGAGGACGTCCGCCGAGCAGCAGGTCAGGCGCCTGGGCGAGCTGTACCACCAGCACCTCACCGGCACCCCCGTCACGATCGTCCTGGACGACGCCACCGACGCCGCGCAGGTCCGCACCCTGCTGCCCGAGCGCTCCGACAGCCTCGTCCTCGTCACCGCGCGCGAACCCCTCGCGCTGCCCGACGACATCCCGGCGCGGGTGCACCACCTGCCGGTCGGCGCCCTGGACGCGGCCGGCTCCGAGGAACTCCTGCGCGAGTCCGCGCAGGACGCGGAGGACGGCCCGTACGACTACCCGTCCACCGAGGCCGTCGTGGAGCTGTGCGGCGGGCTGCCGCTCGCCCTGCGCACGGCGGGCTCCTCGCTGGGCTCCCGGACCCGGGCCGAACTCGCCGCCGCCCTCGGCGCGTACGGTCCGGTCGCCCCCGTCGAGCGGGCCCTGTGGCTGCGTTACACCGACCAGACCGAGAACGCCCGCCGGCTGCTGCGGCGGCTCGCGCTCGCCGGGCGCGCCAGCCTCGGCGCGGCGGCCGCCGCGTCGCTGCTGTCGTCGGACGAGCAGGAGGCCGGACGGCTGCTGGACGCCCTGGCCGGCGCCGGGCTCCTGGTCCATGTGAGGGGCGCGCGCTACCGGCTGCACGACCTCGTGCGGGACTTCGCCCTGGCGCGGCTGCTCGACGAGGAGCCGGCGGCGGACCGTACCGCCGCGCAGGAGCGCCTGATCCAGAACTACGCGGAGCTCGCCGACGCGGTCATCCGCATGGTGGACGGCAAGATGTCCACCCGCGCCGGCCAGTTCGGCTCGCACGGGTTCAGTTCGCTGGACGCGGCCCTGCGCTGGCTGGACGACGAGTCGAGCTTCATCACCTCGGCGCTCCGGCATGCGGAGGGTGTCGACCAGGCAGCCGTGCTCCATCTGCTGGGCGCGCTCTGCGACTACTGCCTGCTGCGCGGGGACCTCTACCGGCTGGGCGAGATCAGCGAACTGACGCAGGCCGTCGGCCACGGGCTGCTGGAACGTTCGGTCCAGTGGCGTACGGGCATCGCGGCCCGGCAGCTCGGCGAGCTCGACAAGGCCCGCACCACCCTGTCCTCGGTCGTCGGCCTCTACCGCGAGGCGCAGAACGAAGCGGGCGCCGCCCTGGCCCTGTGCTCGCTCGGCATCACGCTGCACCACCAGGGTAATCTCGCGGAGGCCGCGGCCCGGCTGCGCGAGGCGCTGGCCCTTCAGTCCCCGCCCGGGCAGGCCGAGGACCGCGCCTGGACGCTGCACGCCCTGGCCGCCGTCGAACGCGACCGGGCCGACCTGCCGGAGGCCATGACCCTGCTGGACACCGCGCTCACCCTGCACCGCGAGGGCGAGTCACTGCACGGTGAGGCCTGGTCCCACTTCCAGCTCGGCCAGGTCTGTCTGCGCCTGGGCGAGGTGGCCCGCGCCGAGGAGGAGCTGACCACCGCGCTCGACCTGTACGGCCGCACCCGCGACGAGCGCGGGGAGGCCTGGGCCCTGACCCAGCTCGGCCGCGCCCGGCTGATGGAGGACGAGCCGGCCCCGGCGGTGGAGCAGCTGCGCGCGGCGCTGGCCCGGCACCGGGGCAACGAGGACACGCGGGGCGAGGCGTGGACGCGCTACCACCTGGGGCAGGCCCTGGAGGAGGACGGCGACACGGACCAGGCGGTACGCGAGCTGGAGCGGGCCCGCACGATGTTCTCCCGGATGCGGGACGTGTACGGCCTGGCGTGCGCCCGCCACCACTCGGGACGGGTCACCCGCGACCAGCGGGCCGCGCGGACGGGCAACCTGCGCAACTCCGGCTTCGCCCGCCAGCTGCTGGCCGACGCCCGGGCCGACTTCCGCCGGATCGGGGTGCCCCACGGCGAGGCGTGGGCCTGCCTGGACCTGGCGCTGATCGACGGCGGCAACGACCGCGCGGCGCAGGCTCTGGAGCTGTGCGACGCGGCCGTCACCCTGTTCGCCTCCTACGGGGACGTCAGGGGCGGCGACTGGGCGTCCTTCCTGCGGTGCACGCTCCTGCCGTACGCCTCGCCGGGCGGCAGCGAGGTGGGCACGGCGGTGGCGCAACAGGAGCTGGCCGACCTGCTGGCAGCCGCGCACCCGCTGCGTGACGGCAAGCTGGAGAGCTGCGCGGAGGCGTTCCGGGTCGTCCTGAACCGCGGGATCGACCTGGACGACGGCTGGCAGGCCTGGCGCCTCGGGCTGACCCCGTCCCGGCACGCCCGCGAGGTGATGGGGGTGCCGGTGGGGGTACGCCCGTAGGGCCCGTGGAGTGCGCCCACGGGCCCTGAGGGAGGCCGGCGCGCGGGGCCGGTCCGCGGCCCCGCGGCGGTCAGCCCCTGGCCGCCGCGCTCTTCTTCCCGCCGGCGGTCACCGGCTCGGCCGCCGGGTCGGGGGCCTCCTCGAAGTCGACCTTGCCCATGTGGCGGTTCATCGACTTCATCAGGAACCACACCCCCACGGCGAGCGCCGCGAAGACGAGGAAGCCGAGGACGCCGGGAGTCACCTTGTTCTTGTCGAGCTCGTCGGCGGCGAACGGAACGAGCTGCGTCAGTGCCTGGGTCGCGTACATATCAGGCATTGTCGCGGATGCCCGCGAAGAGGTCGCTCTCGGGGAGGGATGTGTCGACCAGGGACTTGGCGAGCTCGTACTCCTCGGTCGGCCAGATCTCCCGCTGGACGTCCAGCGGGACCCGGAACCAGCCGCCGTCCGGATCGATCTGCGTGGCGTGCGCGAGCAGCGCCTTGTCGCGGATCTCGAAGAACTCGGCGCACGGGACGTACGTGGTCAGCGTGCGTTCGGCGCGCTCGAACTGCTTCACGCGCTCCAGCCACTCGCCGTAGGGCGACTCCAGCCCACGGGCCAGGAGACCCTCGTGCAGGGCGACCGTCCGCGGCTTGTTGAAGCCCTGGTTGTAGTAGAGCTTCTGCGGCTGCCAGGCCGGGCCGAACTCCGCCTCGGGGAACCTCTCGGTGTCCGCGGCCCCCTCGAAGGCGATCATCGAGATCGTGTGCGTCTTGATGTGGTCGGGGTGCGGGTAGCCGCCGTTCTCGTCGTAGGTGGTGATCACCTGCGGCTTGAACGCGCGGATCTTCGCGACGAGACGCCCCGCGGCCTTCTCGTCGTCCTCCAGGGCGAAGCACCCGTCGGGCAGCGGCGGCAGCGGGTCGCCCTCGGGCAGCCCGGAGTCGACGAAGCCGAGCCACTCCTGCTTGACGCCGAGGATCTCCCGGGCCTCGTCCATCTCCTTCTTGCGCACCTCGTGGATGTTCGCCTCGATGTACGCGTCCCCCTGGAGCTTGGGGTTGAGGATGGATCCCCGTTCGCCGCCTGTGCAGGTGACGACCAGGACGTCCGCCCCCTCGGACACGTACTTGGCCATGGTGGCCGCGCCCTTGCTCGACTCGTCGTCGGGGTGGGCGTGAACGGCCATCAGTCTCAGCTGCTCGGTCAAGACTCGGTCCTCAGTGATTGGTCTCGTCGGTCGGCTTCTATAGTGACTGAACCGGGGGCCGGAAAATTCCACGATCCCCTGTACTGGAGGAACGATCATGGCAGCGGTTCGCGAGGCCTTGCCCGAGGGACGCTACGGCCGGTCCCGGGACCAGCGCGCGGACCGGAAGCTGAGGATCACCGGTGCGGTGCTCGGTGCGGCGTTCCTCGCCATGATCGGCTGGTTCGGCTACGACTACGTCGCGGGCCAGGACATCAGCGCGGAGCTGATCAAGTCGAAGGTCGTCTCGGACGACCGGGCGGACGCCCATCTGGAGGTCCGCAAGGAGCGGGACGCCGACGGCCACTGCACACTGCGCGCCCTGAGCGAGGACGGCGCGGAGGTGGGGCGCGCGGACTTCCGCTTCGACGAGCGCTCCGACCGGATCGACAGGGTCCTCAGCCTGCGCACCACCTCGCGGGCCACCGCGGTGGAACTGCTGGCCTGCACCGCCGACAGCTGACGGCGCCGGAGGGCGCGCGCCGCCTCCGACACCCTCGCGCCCCCGCCGACCTGGGCGGACGCGCGTGTGACGATTTACCTTCTCCCCCTTTTCGCGCGGAATTGTTAGGCTCGTTGTTTCGCCCGCCCGTGGCAGCGCATGCTTGGGGTAGGGCGTTGCTTTGTATTCCCAGCACCGACGAGGAGCACCCTGTGACCCAGACCAGCGATAACGTCACCTGGCTCACGCCGGAGGCGTACAACCAGCTCAAGGCCGAGCTGGAGTACCTGTCTGGTCCCGCGCGCACGGAGATCTCCGTCAAGATCGCGGCGGCCCGTGAGGAGGGCGACCTCCGCGAGAACGGCGGCTATCACGCCGCCAAGGAGGAGCAGGGCAAGATGGAGCTCCGGGTCCGCCAGCTGACCCAGCTCCTGGAGCACGCGAAGGTCGGCGAGGCCCCCGCCGACGACGGCGTGGTCGAGCCCGGCATGGTCGTGACCATCGCCTTCGACGGCGACCCGGACGACACGGTCACCTTCCTGCTCGCCTCCCGCGAGTACGCGAGCGCCGACATCGAGACCTACTCCCCGCAGTCCCCGCTCGGCACGGGCGTGAACGGCAAGCGGGTGGGCGACGACGCGGAGTACGAGCTCCCGAACGGCAAGAAGGCCGCAGTGAAGATCATCTCGGCGAAGCCGTACCAGGGCTGATCCTCGCGGCGTACGACGGAACCCCGGCCGCCCATGCGGCCGGGGTTCCGTCGTACGCGGTCTCAGGCGGTGGCCGAGCGGTACTTCCGGACCGCGAGCGTGCGGAAGACCACGACGATCAGGACCGACCAGAGCACCGAGGCGATGATCGGGTGCTGCATCGGCCAGGCGTCGGGGGTGACGAAGCCCGGCGGAAGGTTGCCGAACAGCTCCCGGCAGGCCTGCACGGTGGCGCTGAAGGGGTTCCATTCGGCGATGTAGCGCAGGACCGTCGGCATCTGGTTGGCGTCCACGAAGGCGTTCGAGATGAACGTCAGCGGGAAGAGCCAGATCAGTCCGCCGGAGGTCGCCGCCTCCGGGGTGCGCACGACGAGTCCGATCAGCGCGCCGATCCAGGAGAACGCGTAGCCGAGCAGGAGCAGCAGCAGGAAACCGAGCAGCACCTTGCCGATGTTCTCGTGGGTGCGCCAGCCGACGATCAGTGCGACGCCGGCCAGCACGACGAGCGTGAGCGCGGTCTGCACGAGGTCGGCGAGGGTCCGTCCGGTGAGGACGGCACCGCGGGCCATCGGCAGCGACCGGAAGCGGTCGATCAGCCCCTTGTGCATGTCGTCCGCGATGCCCGCGCCGGCTCCGGCGGTGGCGAAGGTGACGGTCTGGGCGAAGATGCCGGCCATCAGGAACTCGCGGTAGGCCTGCGGCGACGTGGAGTCGCCGACCTTGATGGAGCCGCCGAACACATAGGTGAACAGCACCACGAACATGATGGGCTGCACCAGGCCGAAGATCACCATCTCGGGGATCCTGGCCATGCGGATCAGGTTGCGTTTCGCGACGACGAGGGAGTCGACGACCGACTGGCCGATCGCTCCCCGGGACTTGAGCTGCATGACGGGTGGTGTGTCCGAGACGGTGGTCACTTGCCGTCCTCCTTCCGGCCCCGGGCGGCCTCGGTCGATGCGTCCTGGCCGGTCTTCTCCAGCTCGGCCGCGTGGCCGGTGAGCGAGATGAAGACGTCGTCGAGGGTGGGCCTGCGCAGCCCGATGTCGTCGATCTCCACGCCGTGGCTGTCGAGGTCGCGGATGACCTCGGCCAGCAGCTTGGCCCCGCCGGTGACCGGCACGGTCAGGTTGCGGGTGTGCTCGACGACGGAGATCTCGCCCTTGCCGTACGTCGCGAGGACGGAGCGGGCGGATTCGATCTGGCCGGACTCGTGGACGACGACCTCGACGCGTTCGCCGCCGGTACGGGCCTTGAGCTCGTCGGAGGTGCCGCGCGCGATCACCTTGCCGTGGTCGATGACGCAGATGTCGTGGGCGAGGCGGTCGGCCTCCTCCAGGTACTGCGTGGTGAGCAGCAGCGTCGTACCGCCGGCCACGAGCTCCTGGATGACCTCCCACAGCTGCTGCCGGTTGCGCGGGTCGAGGCCCGTGGTGGGCTCGTCCATGAACATCACCGGCGGGGAGACGACGAGCGCGGCCGCGAGGTCGAGGCGGCGGCGCATGCCACCGGAGTACGTCTTCGCGGTGCGGTCCGCCGCGTCCGCGAGGTTGAACCGCTCCAGGAGTTCGACGGCCCGCTTCTTCGCGTCGCGCGCACTCATCTGGTAGAGCTGGCCGACCATCTGGAGGTTCTCGCGGCCCGTGAGGTATTCGTCGACGGCCGCGAACTGGCCGGAGAGGCCGATCGAGCGGCGTACCCGGTCGGGATGCCTGAGTACGTCGATACCCGCGACGACGGCCCGTCCGCTGTCCGGCTGGAGCAGGGTCGTCAGGACGCGGACGGCGGTCGTCTTGCCGGCGCCGTTGGGCCCCAGCAGCCCGAGGACGGTACCTTCGGGCACGTCGAGATCGACGCCGCCCAGTGCTCGTACATCGCCGAAGGTCTTCACCAGACCTTCGGCGTAAATGGCGCCTGGCATACGGGATTCCCCCAGTGGTTTCGGGTGCTTCCTGAGCAGATCCTAGAGACGCGGGTGCTCCCGCGGCGGGAGGACCGGACTGCTCGGCGGTGCACGTTAACGCGATACATCGCGACCGACAACCGGTTTTCCGATTCTGTCCCGGAGCCCGTGTCCCGGGCCCCGGGCGTTCCTCAGACCGACACCAGGTATCCGGCGGCGCGCAGGGTGGAGGCGACCTCGTCGCAGTGCTCCGGCCCCTTGGTCTCCAGATGGAGTTCGACCTCGGCCTCGGTGAGTCCGAGCCGCGGATCGGTCCGCACGTGGATCACGTCGAGGACGTTGGCGTCCGCCGCGGAGAGGCTCGCGAGCAGGGTGGCGAGGGCGCCCGGGCGGTCGGTGAGCCGCACCCGCAGACTCAGGTAGCGGCCCGCGGCGGCCATGCCGTGGGTCAGGATGCGCTGCATCAGCAGAGGGTCCACGTTGCCGCCCGAGAGCACGGCGACGACCGGCCCGCGAAAGGCCGCGGGGTCGCTCAGCAGTGCCGCGACCGGGCTCGCCCCCGCGGGTTCGACGACCATCTTCGCCCGCTCCAGGCAGAGCAGCAGGGCGCTGGAGAGCTCGTCCTCCGAGACGGTGCGGATCTCGTCCACCAGCTCGCGGATCAGCGGGAACGTGAGGTCGCCGGGGCGCCCCACCTTCATCCCGTCGGCCATGGTCTGCACCTGGCCGAGCGCCACCGGGTATCCGGCGGACAGCGAGGGCGGGAAGGCGGCCGCGCCGGCCGCCTGGACGCCGACGATCCGGACGTCGGGGCGCAGCGCCTTCACGGCGACGGCGATGCCCGCCGCGAGGCCGCCTCCCCCGATGCCGACGAGGATCGTGCGGACCTCCGGGCACTGTTCGAGGATCTCCAGGCCGACGGTGCCCTGGCCCGCGATGATGTCCGGGTGGTCGAAGGGGTGGATGAAGACGGCGCCGGTCTCCTCGGCGTACTCCTGGGCGGCGGCCAGCGTCTCGTCGACGACCTGGCCGTGCAGCCGGACCTCGGCGCCGTAGTCGCGTGTGGCGGCGACCTTCGGCAGGGGGGCGCCGACCGGCATGAAGACCGTGGAACGTACGCCGAGCAGCGAGGACGCGAGTGCGACACCCTGCGCATGGTTTCCGGCACTGGCGGCCACGACCCCCGCCGCACGCTCGACCGGTGTGAGGCCCGCGATCCGCACGTACGCGCCCCGGAGCTTGAACGAACCGGTCCGCTGAAGGTTCTCGCACTTGAGGTGGACCGGCGCCCCGACGAGGGCGGTCAGGTGCCGGCTGCCCTCCATCGCCGTCGTTCTGGCCACCCCGGACAGCATCTTCTGCGCTCCCCGGACGTCGTCGAGGATCAGCGGCGGGACGGGGTCCGGCGTACGGAAGGTCATGACGGCAAGTCTTGCAGCTCGGAGCGCCGCGGGCCCTCCCGTCCCACGGCGCCCTGAGGTGGTGTCCACGGGTTTGTGCAGCGCTGGTACACGTTGCCCCGTGGCCGCGTACTCTGTCCCCCACCCATCCGACACCGCACGAAGAGAGCCCCCGGCCATGCCCCCTCAGGACATGACGACAGCTGCGTCTCCTTCCGGGGGCGCGTCCCCCGGACATCCGGGAACGGACCACCTCCTCGACGCTCTTCAGCATCAGGTGGCCGTCTTCGCCCGACGTGCCGAGCAGACCCGCCTCGGCGGTGTCGGCCAGGTCCGCAACTCGATGGACCGCGCCGCCTATCTGCTGCTGAACCGGCTCGACGTGGAAGGCCCCATGGGCGTGAAGGCGCTGGCCGCGGGCATGGGGATCGACTCCTCGACCGTGACCCGCCAGGTGGCGCCGCTCGTCGACACCGGGCTGGTCAAGCGGACCTCGCACCCCGAGGACGGGCGCGCCGTCGTGCTGCAGCTGTCGCCCCGTGGCCAGTCGCGTCTGGAGGAGGTCCGCGCCTCGCGGCGTGAGCTGATGTTCCAGGTGACGGACGGCTGGAGCGAGGAGGAGCGCGACACGTTCTGCGCCCTGCTGACCCGCTTCAACGGCTCGCTGGCCGCACGGCAGGCCGCGCACCAGCCGGTCCAGGAGGGCTGACCGCCTCTCCCACGGGGTCCGGCGGTCCGTGGGGCTGTCGGCGGCGCGGGGCGGATCTACCCTTGAAGGGCCTGCACTCGTACACCGAGGAGGCCGTCATGACACGGAAGATCGCCGACTGCCGCAAGTACCCGAGCGTCTCGGACTGCTCGCTCACCATCTCCGGTGAGGAGGACGAGGTGGTCCGGGCGGCCACCGAGCACGCGGTTTCGGTCCACGAGCACACGGACAGCCCGGACCTGCGCGAACAGATCCGGGCGTCGCTCGAGGACGAGAAGGTCGCCGTCTGACAGGCGCGCGTGTACGGCCGCCGGAGTGCGGCCGTACAGCCGTCCTCCGGCGGGCGGGAGTGGTCCCGCCCTCCGGGGGGACGTGGTGTCAGCCCAGTGCCTGCGTCAGGTCGGCCAGCAGGTCGTCGGCGTTCTCGATGCCGACGGACAGGCGGACGAGGTCGGCCGGCACCTCCAGCGGGGAACCGGCGGCGGAGGCGTGGGTCATACGGCCCGGGTGCTCCAGCAGCGATTCGACACCGCCCAGCGACTCACCGAGCGTGAAGAGCTTCGCGCGGTTGCAGACCTCGACCGCGGCCTCCTCGCCGCCCGCGACGCGGAACGAGACCATCCCGCCGAACGCCCTCATCTGCTTGGCGGCGATCTCGTGCCCCGGGTGCTCGGGCAGTCCCGGGTAGAGGACCTGCGTCACCTTGGGGTGCCGGGTGAGGAGGTCGGCGACCTTCGTGGCGTTCGCGTCGTGGCGGTCCATGCGGACGGCGAGCGTCTTGATGCCCCGCAGCACCAGCCACGCGTCGAACGGTCCGGCCACGGCGCCCATCGCGTTCTGGTGGTACGCCAGTTCCTCGGCCAGTTCCGGGTCGCCGACGACGAGCGCGCCGCCGACGACGTCCGAGTGCCCGCCCATGTACTTCGTGGTGGAGTGCACCACCACGTCGGCACCGAGTGCGAGCGGCTGCTGGAGGTAGGGGCTGGCGAAGGTGTTGTCGACGACCAGTCGTGCGCCCGCCTGCCGGGCCACCCCGGCGACGGCCTCGATGTCCGTGATGCCGAGCAGCGGGTTGGACGGGGTCTCCACCCAGATCGCCTTCGTCCGGGGGGTGATCGCCGCCCGTACCGCGCTCACGTCCGAGGTGTCGGCCACCGAGAACTCCACGCCCCAGCGCGAGGCGACCTTCGCGAACAGCCGGAAGGTGCCCCCGTAGGCGTCGTTCGGGATGACGACGTGGTCGCCGGGCGTGAGCAGGGTCCGCAGGAGGCAGTCCTCGGCGGCGAGGCCGGAGGCGAAGGCGAGTCCGCGGCGGCCGCCTTCCAGGGCCGCCAGGTTCTCCTCCAGTGCGGTGCGGGTCGGGTTGGCGCTGCGGCTGTACTCGTAGCCGCCGCGCAGGCCCCCGACACCGTCCTGCTTGTAGGTGGACACCTGGTAGATCGGCGGGACCACTGCGCCGGTGAGGGGATCGGCCGTGTTGCCGGCGTGGATCGCGAGGGTCTCGAAGCTGTGCTGGTCGCTCATGGGGCCCGAGCGTAGTTCGTCGGAAGGGTGGTTACGGGCCACTCGCCGCGCGGACGCCCGTCCGGGGACAATGGACCGCATGGAGATTCTGTGGTTCCTGCTCGCCCTGTGCCTGCTCGGTGCCGTCGTGGGTCCGTACGTGCTGCGGCGCCGGGGCGGTATCCGCCAGGTCGCGCCCGGTTCGCCGGACGCCGCCGACCCGGACGACTACGGCTTCGCACGCCAGGAGGAGCTGGACCTCCGGATGCCCGGACCCGACCAGGACCTCATCGACGTCCTCGCCGTGGTGCAGGGGACGGGTGCCTGGCGGTCCGCCTCACAGTTGCTGGCGGGGACGCCCGAGGAGAGCGAGATCCGCTGGCAGCGGGTGCAGGCCTTCGCCGGCGCCGCGTCGCTGGAGCTGGCGCGGCAGCCCGGCACCGGCGGGGCGTGGCTGCGCGCATGGCGGGCGGAGGCCCCCAAGGACGCGGGCGGCGCGGCCGTGCACGCGGAGTTCCTGGTGCAGCAGGCCTGGCGCACCGGCACCGTGGGCACCGACGACTTCCGGATCATCCTGGAGGAGGCCCGCACGGTCTGCGGCGAGGCCGCCCTGCTGGCACCGGGCGACCCCGTCCCGTACATCGTGGAGCTGGCCGTGGCCCGTGGACTGGGTTACTCCCACGAGCAGTTCGACCAGGTCTGGGCGAAGATCATCGACCGGGCGCCGGCGCACATGGGCGCGCACATCGCCGCCCTGCACTTCTGGTGCGAGAAGTGGCACGGCTCCCGCGAGGAGGCCGACCGCTTCGCCACCGCGGCGGCCACCCGTGCACCGCAGGGCTCGCTGCTCGCCGCGCTTCCGCTGTTCGCGCTGTACGAGCACCTGCCCGAGGTCAACCTCGTTCGGGGCTTCTACGAGAGCGCCGCCGTGACGAAGGCGGTCGGGGGCGCGATGTTCGCGGTGCACGCGGCACGGGGCGACGATCCCGTGCTCGCCCACGTCCGGCATCTGCTCGTCCTGTTCCTCGTCCGCATGGAGCGCTGGTCGGAGGCCGTGCACCAGCTCGTCCACGTCGACGGTCACGTGGGGGCGCTGCCCTGGACCGAGAACCCCGACCCGGCCGCCGAGTACACGGTGTACCGGGCCCTGGCCGTCGCGGGCTACGAGGCCAACGGCGGCAGCCCCGCGACCCTTCCGCGCTGACCGCTGCACACTCCCCCTCCGGATTGGACCGGCACACCCATGGCACGACTGATCCCGCTCGTCCTGATAGCCCTCGCCCTCTGGTTCTGGCTGCGTGCGCGGAAGAAGACCGCCGCGTACATGGCCTCCTACGAGTCGCCGTCCCGGGGGACGGACACGGACGGGGGCGGCGAGCGCCGCGACCCCCCGGCCGCCTGACGGCCGTCCCCGGGCCCGGACGCGCCCAGTCCCCGGCACTCACCGTGCCGGGGACGGGGCGCGTCCGTATCAGGAGGCGACGAAGCGCGCGATCTGGCCCAGCACGATCGTGTCGGCCAGGAACCCGATGTGGGTCTGGCAGGCGACGAGGTTGTTCGTCGCGCCGCTCAGCCGGGTGCTGGTGTACGGGAGGATGACTCCGTCGCAGGCGGAGTACCAGGTGGCGTACCTCGTGTCGCCCGGCGTCTCGTCACCGGAGCTGATCTGGGAGATGAAGGAGGAGCCCGGGTACATCTGCTGACAGGTCGTGTAGATCAGGCAGGCGGAGGCGAACGTCGTCCCGTGATTCGCGCCGGCGATCGAGGCGAGGTGGCTGACGCTGCTGTTCCCGCCCAGCACCTTCAGGTAGTACTGGCTGACGAGGCCGCCCATCGAGTGGTTGACGATGGCGACCTTGCTCGCGCCGGTCCGGGACTTCACGTTGTTGACGAACGAGGCCAGCCCCTGCGCGTTGGTGATGTTGTTGCCGTAGGAGTTGTACTCGTAGGCGAACAGCCGGGAGCTGGACCAGCCGTTGAGCTGGAAGACGCCCATGGCCGTGACCCAGTTCGACGCGCTGCCGGTGTAGCCGTGGACGAAGACGACCGGTGTGCTCGTCGACAGGGGCTGGACCGCGGCGTCCGCGGCGCGCGGCGCCGAGGTGGCGGCGGCGGTCCGGGACTGGACCGCGCCGGCCGAGGGCGCGGAGGAGAACAGGGTGAACGCGACCGTGACGGCCGCGAGGGCGCCGAGAAGCCGGCGGGGGGTGCGACGACGCATGGAGCACTCCTGACGGGGATGCGGAGTTGCGGATGCCTGACCCGACAAGCGTCGGGGCGCCGGGGGCGGGTGCCATCGGCGAATTCACCGGCGTTCGCGGGCCCTCCGCATACATCGGACGCGCGGCGCGTCGCCTTGAGAACCACACCCGGTGCGTCGCGCAGGCGCGGGCCCGCTTGCGACCGGAGGCCTCCTTGATCGCTAGTCTGTTCCCCCGCCCGGCTGAGAACGGGCAGAACCAGGGGTGGGACATGCGCAGAGGAATCGCCGCTCTCGCGGTGGTGGGTGCCGTGGGCACCGCGGTCGTCGCGGCGCCGGCCGCACACGCGGAGGGCCGGGGCGACATCAGGGTCGTCAAGACCGTCGTGAACGGGGGCGGCAGTGTGATCGTGGGCGTCAAGAACGTGAAGCGGTTCCCGGTCGTCATGACGATCAAGGACGGCTCAGGGGTGAAGGGCGTGGCGGACGTGTCCGCCTACAACGCGACGAACGGCTACGGGCCCGTGTCGTACCTGGGCACCTCGTGCAGGAAGAGCAGCTCGACCACGTCCGTGTGCACGGCGACGATGGAGTTCGACCCGTCGTGGATCGACTCGTACGGCAGCGCCAACGAGGGCTGGAACGCCAATTCGGTCGCCGGGACCTGGCAGGTCAACGCCACGGTGCAGGCCAACGACAAGGACTACTGGATCTCCGACCGCATCGCCACGTTCCGGATGAAGCGGGCCGCGACGCTGACGACGGACGCGGCGCCCGAGCCGGTGAGGAAGGGCGGCACGCTCACCGTCACCGGCAAGCTGTCGCGCGCGAACTGGACGGATCTGAAGTACCACGCCTTCACCAAGCAGGTGGTGAAGCTGCAGTACAAGAAGCCCGGCGGCTCGTACCACACGGTCAGGACGGCGACCACGGACAGCAAGGGCCACCTGCGGGCGACGGTGAAGGCCTCCGCGTCGGGCAGCTGGCGCTGGGCGTTCCTCGGTACGGAGACGACCATGAAGGTCGTCTCCGCCGGTGACGCGGTCTCGGTGAAGTAGCGACGGCCGGCGGGCCGGATCCCCGGCCCGCCGGAAGGCGCCTCCCCGCTCGGGGAGGGAGCCGGGCGGCCGGCGGAGACCGCCCAGCCGAACAATCCGGCCGCGGGTCAGGCGGCCAGCCGGACCTCTCCCATCGGCCTCCGCGCCGCTGCCGTACGGGAGGGCGCGCTGCGCCGGGTCAGCTCGTCCCGGGCCAGTGACAGCACGTCGCCCAGCCCCAGCCCGAGGGACCGGGCCGCCGCCGCGAGCACCTCGGACGACGCCTCCTTGCGCCCGCGCTCGACCTCGGAGAGATACGGCACGGAGATCCGGGCGGCCTCGGCGACGTCCTTGAGCGTCCGCCGCTGGCCGACGCGTTCGCGGCGCAGGACGTCGCCCACGACGTCGCGCCAGAGGGGTTCCCGGACCGGCGTCACGGGGACGGGGCGCAGGGGGATGACACGGGCGGAGTTCGGCGCGTGGCTGCTCATCGTCCGAGCGTAGGAGCCGCACGCCCGGCGCGGGAGGGCAAAGGCCTCCGCGCCGGGCGGATCTGCTGTCGGCAGAACGGCGGTCGGGGCCGACGGACGGGCCCCCGGGCAGCGGGACCCGGCCGCCGGGCCGTCATGCCGGCGGGCGGGACGGGGTCAGATGAGGCCCTGCGCCAGCATGGCCTCGGCGACGATCTCGAAGCCCGCGATGTTCGCGCCCACCACGTAGTTGCCCGGGCTGCCGTACTTCTCGGCGGTGGTGTGGCACGAGTCGTGGATGTGGCGCATGATCTGCGCCAGCCGCTCCTCGGTGTGGGCGAACGTCCAGGAGTCCCGCGAGGCGTTCTGCTGCATCTCCAGGGCGCTGGTGGCCACACCGCCCGCGTTGGCCGCCTTGCCGGGAGCGAAGGCCACGCCCGCCTCCTGGAAGACCTGGACCGCCTCGGGTGTCGTGGGCATGTTGGCGCCCTCGGCGACCGCCTTCACCCCGTTGCGCACGAGGGCGAGCGCATCGGCCTCGTGGAGTTCGTTCTGCGTGGCGCAGGGCAGGGCCACGTCCACGGGGACGCTCCAGACACCCGCTCCCTCGACGTACTTCACGTGCTCGCCGCGCCGCTCGGCGTACTCGGAGACACGGCCGCGGCCCCTCTCCTTGATCTCCTTGAGCAGATCGAGGTCGATGCCCTTCTCGTCCACCACGTAACCGGCGGAGTCCGAGCAGGTCACCACGGTCGCGCCCAGCTGCTGCGCCTTCTCGACGGCGTAGATCGCGACGTTGCCCGAGCCGGACACCGCGATCCGCTGTCCGTCGAGGGACTCGCCCCGCACGCGCAGCATCTCGGCGGTGAACAGCACGCAGCCGTATCCCGTGGCCTCGGTGCGCGCCTGGGCGCCGCCCCAGCCGAGGCCCTTGCCGGTGAGCACGCCGGACTCGTAGCGGTTGGTGATCCTCTTGTACTGGCCGAAGAGGTAGCCGATCTCCCGGCCGCCGACGCCGATGTCACCGGCGGGGACGTCGGTGTACTCGCCCAGGTGGCGGTGGAGTTCGGTCATGAAGGACTGGCAGAAGCGCATGACCTCGGCGTCGGAGCGGCCCTTGGGGTCGAAGTCCGCGCCGCCCTTCCCGCCGCCGATCGGCATGCCGGTGAGGGCGTTCTTGAAGATCTGCTCGAAGCCCAGGAACTTCACGATCCCGAGGTTGACCGAGGGGTGGAAGCGCAGTCCGCCCTTGTACGGGCCCAGCGAGCTGGAGAATTCGACGCGGAAGCCGCGGTTGACGTGGATGTCGCCGGAGTCGTCCGCCCACGGCACCCGGAAGATGAGCTGGCGTTCGGGTTCGCAGATCCGCTCGATGATGCGGGCGTCGACGAACTCCGGCCGCCGCGCCAGCATGGGGCCGAGGGTTTCGAGGACCTCTCGCACCGCCTGGTGGAATTCGAGCTCCCCCTGGTTGCGCCGCAGGATCTCCGCGTAGAGCGGCTCGATGACACGGTCTTCGGCGGTGCGCGGGGCGAGGGAATCGGAACGGGCAGGCATCAGATCAAGACCTTCCGTGGGTGGACTCGTGCGCGCCGGCGCCCCCGGTCGCCGGAGGCACCTGCGGGCCCGTGCGGGCCGTTGCACCCGGCAAGTCTCCCAGCGCGACGGCGTGCCGCCGGGACGACATCCGCACAGTGACCGCGGTTGTCGTCCCGGCTCCCCGTGACGCGGTGCCCGCACACCCGCTCCCACCGGGCATCGGGGACGTCGTGGGCGCGGGCCCGGCGGGGTTCGCGGGTGGCGGACCTCACAGCCGGGGAGGAGTGGCCGTGAGGTCCGCTCGCGGCGTTCAGGCGGCGGCGTTCTCCGTCACCGTGACCTTCCCCTTGCGGATGGTGGCCACTCTGGGCGCCTTGCGTGCGAGGGAGCTGTCATGAGTGACCATCACGAAGGTCAGCCCGTGTTCCTTCCACAGCCCGTCGAGCAGTTCCATGATCTCGTCGCGCATGGACTCGTCGAGGTTTCCGGTGGGTTCGTCGGCGAGCAGCACCTTGGGGCGCTTGACGAGTGCGCGGGCGATGGCGACGCGCTGCTGCTGGCCGCCGGACATCTCGCCCGGCAGGTGGGTGGGCCGGTCGCCCAGGCCCACCGACTCCAGTGCCTCGGCGGCGCGTTCACGGCGGGCCTTCGCGCCGAGGCCGAGGGGCACGAGCGCGGTCTCGACGTTCTCCTGCGCGGTGAGGGTGGGGATCAGATTGAAGCTCTGGAAGACGAAGCCGATGGACTCGGCCCGCACCTTGGTGAGCCGGGACTCGGGGAGCACGGCCAGGTCGACGCCGTCGAGTTCGACGGTGCCGGAGGTGGGCCGGTCGAGGCCGCCGAGCATCTGGAGGAGCGTGGACTTGCCCCCGCCGGTCGGCCCCTGGATGACGAGCCGCCCGCCGTCCTCGATGGTCAGGTCGACGCCGGCGAGCGCGTCGACGGGGTTCCTGCCGCGCATGTAGCGCTTGGTGACGCCCTTGAGCTGGTACACGTGTGGACTCCTGCGTTACGTACGAGAGGGGAGGGGGGCGGTACTACGCGACGCGTCGCAGCGCGTCCGCCGGGCGCAGCCGCGAGGCCCGCCAGCCGCCGAACGCACCCGCGACCAGACCGCCCGCCACGGCCAGGGCCACGGCGACGGCGATCGTGGTGAGCGAGACCGGGGCGGTGAGCGCGATGTCGAGGGTCTTGGCGGCAGCCCGGCGGCCGGGACCGCCGCCGCCCATGGGGCCGCCCGTTCCACCGCCCGAGGAGCCCAGCTGGGCGGTCAGGGTGGGGCTGACGGCGGTCACGGCGTAGGCGCCGGCGAGGCCGACGGCGATGCCGAGGACGCCGCCCATCAGGCCGTTGACCAGGGCTTCGCCGATGACCTGGCGGGTGACGCGTCCGCTCTTCCAGCCGAGGGCCTTGAGGGTGCCGAACTCGCGCACGCGGCGGCTGACCGCGGAGGAGGTCAGCAGACCCGCGACGAGGAACGCGGCGACGAGGACGGCGACGGAGAGCCAGGTGCCGACGCTCGACGCCAGGCCGGAGGCGGTGGAGAGGGAGCCGGACACGGTGTCGGCGAGGTCCGCGGAGGTGGTGACCGTCGTGCCCGGGATGTTCTTCTGGATGGCGGACTTGACGGTGTCGATCTGCTGGGAGTCGGCGGCCTGGACGTAGACCGTGGTGACCTCGTCCTCGGAATCCGCGACGGTCTGGGCCTGCTTCAGCGGGATGTAGACGTTGGCGGCCGCGTCACCGCTGTCCGCCGTGGAGACACCCACGATCTTGTAGGCGGTGCCGGAGACGGTGACGGACTTGCCGACCGCGAGCGACTTCTCCTTGGCGTAGGCGGAGTCGACGACCGCGACCTGGGCGTCGGTCTCGGACGTCTCGAAGGTCCGCCCCTTCGTGATCCTGGAGGAGGTCAGCGGGCCGAGGTCCTGCTGGGTGACGTCGGTGCCGTACACGGTGAAGGAGTTGACGTCGAAGGAGGCCCCGCCGCCCCGGACCTCGCCCCGGGGCGGGCCGCCACCGGGACCGCCCTGTCCGGTGGCCCCCTCCTCCTGCTTGAACTCGCCCCGCTTGAACTGGCCGTCGACCTTCAGGACGGTCAGGCTCAGCCCGCCGACGGCGTCCGCCACGCCCGCCTGGCCGCCCACCTTGCCGACGGTGTCGGCGGCGAGCGTCTGGAACCCCTGGACCATGACCCGGTCCGTGCTCTGGGTGGCGTCCTCGTCGTCCTTGGCGTCGAACTCGAACCGGGGCCGCTCGGCGCCGCCGGAACCCGGGGCGGCGGCGGCCTTGGTGACCGTCATGTCCGTGCCCAGGCCGTACAGCGATTCCAGGACCTTGTCCTGGGCCCTGCTCATGCCCGAGGAGACCGAACTGACGATGATGACCAGCGCGATGCCGAGGGCGAGCCCCGAGGCGACGACGAGCGCCGCCTTTCTGCGGCGGCGCAGCTCGCGCCGGAGGTAGGTGAAGAACATGGCGTGAAGCTATGGAGCGGGTGTGATGAGGAGTTAAGTCTCCGATGAGATCGGCATGAGAACCCGGGCGGCGCACACGCCGAAGGCGGCGGCACCCGGGTCGTCCGGGTACCGCCGCCTTCGTACGGGGAGGGGGCGCGCTCAGGATCAGGCGGCGGAGCCCGCCGTCCACTGGGCCCAGTCCATGTTCCAGCCGTTGAGGCCGTTGTCGGGGGCGATGGTCTTGTCCGGGGAGTTCTTGACCACGACCACGTCGCCGACGAGGGAGTTGTTGTACAGCCAGGCCGCCGACGTGTTGGGGTCGCCCGCGCCCTTCGTGTCGGACAGGCCGACACAGCCGTGGCTGGTGTTCACGCTGCCGAAGATCGACTTCGCGCCCCAGTAGTTGCCGTGGATGAAGGTGCCCGACGTGGACAGCCGCATGGCATGCGGGACGTCCTTGATGTCGTACTCGCCCTTGCCGTCGTCGTCCGTGAAGCCGACGGTCGCACCGTCCATCCGGGTCTCCTTGAACTTCTCGGAGATGACCATCTGGCCGTTGTACGTCGGGTTGTCCGGGGATCCGGCGGAGATCGGGATCGTCTTGACCGTCTTGCCGTCACGGGTGACGGTCAGCGTGTGCGACTTGGCGTCGACGGTCGAGACCTGGTTGCGGCCCACCTTGAAGGTGACCGTCTTCTGCTGGACCCCTATGACGCCGTCGGCGCCCTCGACACCGTCCAGGGCCAGCTTCAGGGTGACGGTGGAGCCGCCCTGCCAGTAGTTCTCGGGGCGCAGGTCCAGTCGCTGGTTGTTGAACCAGTGACCGACGACCTCCTGGCCGCTGCTCGACGTCACCGTGATGCCGTCCTGCACGGCCTTCTTGTTGGTGATCGCCTTGTTGAAGTTGATCGAGACCGGCATGCCGACGCCGACGGTGGAACCGTCCTCGGGGGTGAAGTTCCCGATGAAGCTGTTCTCGGGCGAGACCGTGGTGAAGGAGCTGTTGGCGTGCGCCTGGCGATCCTTCGAGTCCGACGCGGTGGCGCTGATCCTGTACGTCGTCGAGCGCTCCAGCTGGCCGCTGGGCTTCCAGCTGGAGCCGTCGGCGGCGAGAGTGCCCTCGACGGCGTCGCCCTCGGCCGTGGTCATGGTGACCTCGGTGAGCTTGCCCTTGGCGACGGTGACCAGTGCGGCGTTGTTGATGCTCGCGTTGGTGGCACCGTTCTTCGGCGCGATCGTTATCTGTGCCTCGGAGGTGTCCTTGGCCGCCGCTTCGTCGACCTGCGCCTGTGACGTCTTCGAGCTGTCCGCGCTTGCGCCCGTGTTACCGCCGCCGTCGCTGCAGGCAGAAAGCACCAGTACGCCGCCGAGCAGTGCGGAGGCGGCCACGAGGCCCCGGCGCCGCTTGCTGTCCGTCATCACACGCTTCTCCATCGTTGCCGAATCCCCAACATCCCCGGACGGGGTCGCCCGACGGCGAACACCCGTCAATGCTCCAAGAACACCGCGACCGGGTCTTCCGTTCCACATCCGGCCCGGATGTGGGGAACACCACTCATCGACGCGGTCGCGACCGCGGTGGTTCCCGTCACCCGTGAGGAGTGCCCCGCGGGCGTCAGCGTTCCGTGATTCCGCCGCCTTCTTCGTCGTCCGTCTCATTGTCCTCGATCCCGTAGTGCGCCTCGTCCCCGTCCTCTCCGGCGGCCCAGTCCTCGGCGTCGGGGTCGTAGTCGATCGTCTCGCTGCTCCAGGAGGCCTGGGCGAGCTCGACCCCGGGCACCTGGCTGATCAGGTCGAACGGGTCGATCAGCGAGGCGAGGGCCTCAGCTGCGTCTTCCCTGACCGTCTCCTCGGCATGCGTACGTTCCTCGGCCGAGTCGCCGGCGGACGCGCCGGTGGCCGTGTAGTCGGCGGCGATGCTCTCCAGTGCCGTGCCGGTCAGGGCGTCCGCGTCGCTGATCTCCAGCACCATCTCCACGCGAAGCCGAACATATGAGGGTGTCTCCGATGCAGTCATATGCCGGAGCGTAAGGCTCCCGGGAGCCTCGGCTTTCCTCCGACCCGCTGCTTTGCTTAGCATCGGCGCACGGGGGTCAACTGATGGCTGTCGCAAGGGGATCGATTCTGTGTCCATCGCTCGTCGCACGCTGCTGACCACCACAGCGGCAGGCACCCTGCTCTGTGCCCTCTGGTTCGTCCCGTCCGCCAACGCGACCGACGGATCAGCGGCACGAAGCGGTTCCACCGGCTCCTCCGCCGGTTCCTCCACCGAGGTACGCCAGGCGTCCGTCACGGGGGTTTCCACGTCCGGAAACCCCCTCGCCGAGACGGGTACGGGCATCGACACCACGCCGTACCTCGTCGGCGGCACGGTCGTCCTGTGCCTCGGGGCGGGTTACGTCGCCCACGCGGTACGCCGGGGCGGCACGCCGGGCACCGGCTTCTGAGGTACGGGAGGGCTGCCGCGTCCCCCGGGGGACGCGGCAGCCCTCCCGGCCGTCAGGCCAGCGGCCCGGTGACCGGTTGCACAGCGGCGACCAGCCGGCCCTCCCGCACGAACGCGTCGGCACCGGCGAGGTCGGGGGCGAGGAACCGGTCGGGTCCCGGGCCCTCCACACCGGCGGCCCGGAGCGCCGCGATGACGGCCACCGACGCGGGCGCGGGCGTCAGACCCTCGGCGGCGCGCAGTTCGACGGCGCGGGTGGCCGCGTAGAGCTCGACGGCGACGATCCGCGCGAGGGCGTCCACGGCCGTACGGAGCTTGCGCGCGGCCGACCAGCCCATGGAGACGTGGTCCTCCTGCATGGCGGAGGACGGGATCGAGTCGACGGAGGCCGGGACCGCGAGCCGCTTCATCTCGCTGACCAGGGCGGCCTGCGTGTACTGGGCGATCATGAGCCCGGAGTCGACCCCCGCGTCGCCGGCCAGGAACGGCGGCAGGCCGTGCGAGCGGTTCTTGTCCAGCAGCCGGTCCGTGCGCCGCTCGGTGATCGAGCCGAGGTCGGCGGCGGCGATCGCCAGGAAGTCGAGGACGTAGGCGACGGGCGCGCCGTGGAAGTTGCCGTTGGACTCCACACGCCCGTCCGGCAGGACCACCGGGTTGTCGACGGCTGCGGCCAGCTCGCGGTCGGCGACGAGCCGCCCGTGGGCGAGGGTGTCTCGCCCGGCGCCGTTGACCTGCGGCGCGCAGCGCACGGAGTAGGCGTCCTGGACCCGGGGGGCGTCCTCCTGGTGGTGCCCCGTGAGGCCGGACCCGGCGAGCACCCGCAGCATGTTGTCGGCCGACGTCCCCTGACCCGGGTGGGGGCGGATGGCGTGCAGCTCGGGGGCGAGGACCTTGTCCGTGCCGAGGAGGGCCTCCAGGGAGAGCG
Organism: Streptomyces sp. NPDC001822; assembly: GCF_042892135.1. NCBI lineage: Bacteria > Bacillati > Actinomycetota > Actinomycetes > Kitasatosporales > Streptomycetaceae > Streptomyces > Streptomyces sp. NPDC001822. The sequence continues at coordinate 556,152 of NZ_JBIATW010000002.1, read as the reverse complement.
CGGCGGTGATGTCGGCGCTGGTGTAGAGGTTCTTCAGGTCCGCCAGGGCCATCACGAGCATGCCGAGCATGCCGTCGGTGCCGTTGAGGAGGGCGAGGCCCTCCTTCTCACGGAGCTCGACCGGGGTGATGCCGTGCGCGGCGAGGAGTTCGCCGGCCGGGCGCACGGTCCCGTCGGGGCCCTCCGCGTCGCCCTCGCCCATCAGCGTCAGGGCGCAGTGCGAGAGCGGGGCGAGGTCGCCGGAGCAGCCCAGCGAGCCGTACTCGTGGACGACGGGGGTGATGCCCGCGTTCAGCACGTCGGCGATGGTCTGCGCGACCTCGGGGCGTACGCCGGTGTGGCCGGAGGCCAGGGTCTTCAGGCGGAGGAACATCAGGGCGCGCACGACCTCGCGCTCGACACGGGGCCCCATGCCCGCCGCGTGGGAGCGCACGATGTTGCGCTGCAGCTCCGCCCGCAGGCCGGTGCTGATGTGCCGGCTGGCGAGGGCGCCGAAGCCGGTGGAGACGCCGTAGACCGGTTCGGGCTTGGCGGCGAGGGCGTCGACGACGGCGCGGGCGGCGGCGAGGGCCTCGACGGCCGCCGGGGAGAGTTCGACCCGGGCGCCCCGGCGGGCCACGGCGACGACGTCCTCGGCGGTGGTACCGGACGTCCCCACCACGACTGTGTGCATATCCATATTCAGAAGCGTACGGACTGAAACCCTCTATGTCACCAGTGGTCGAGGGGGTGACCCCTTACCCCTCGTCCGCGGGTGGACTGCCGCGCAGCCTGCGGCGGTCGTGGGGCGACCTCGGCGGCGAGTCGGCGAGCCGGATCACGTCGCCGTCACGCCCAGCCACCACGGGCTTCGTGCTGTGCGCCGCCTTCGCGCGGTACTGCGCGGCGTCCGCCAGGCGGAAGAGGCGGCGCGCGGACAGCACCGGGCCGATCTCGTCACCGGTGGACGCGATCCCGCAGGCCACGCCGTCGCCGACCTCCATGGCGACGGCCCGCGCACAGAGCTCCTCCGACACCCGCACCACGTCGTCGGCCGGGGGTCCCACGGTCAGCAGGCAGAACTCGTCGCCGCCGAGACGGGCGGCCAGCGCGCCGGGGAGCATCGCCCCGCAGAGCGAGAGCACGGAGCCGAAACGTTCCAGCAGGCGGTCGCCGACCGCGTGCCCGTGCGTGTCGTTGACGGCCTTGAGGCCGTTCAGGTCGCAGACCACCAGACTGACCACCGCGCCCTCGGCACGGTGCAGCTCCAGCGCCTCGTCGAGCCGGATGTCGACGGCGCGGCGGTTGGCGAGCCCGGTCAGCGGGTCGGTGAAGGCGAGCTTGCGCACCTCCTCCAGCCGCTCGGTCTGCGCGATGCCCGCCGCGACCACGGCGGCCAGCACCGTCGCGAAGTCCGCGTCGTCCCGGTCGAACACCGGCACGCCCGCCCGGCGCGCCACGTAGAGCTCGCCCCACGCCCGGCCGTGCAGCACGATCGGCGCCACGACGCAGCAGCCCCGCCCGCGCCGGCGCAGCGCCGCGACCCGCTGGTGGCAGTACGGGCGGGCACCGCGCGCCGGGGCACCGGCGGCGGGAGCGCCGGCGGCGGTCTCCACCCAGGCGTCCGGCTCTCCGCCGCCCGCCCAGCGTTCGTGCAGGAACTCGGTGATCTCGGGGAACTGATGGACGGGATAGGACTCGTCCTCGGGGAACTCCTCCTCCCCCTCGGCCCGCTCCCCCGCGTTCACCAGCACCCGCAGCCGGCCCTGTTCGCGTTCCCACACGGACAGGGCCGCGAAGCTGCCTCCGAGCGCCTCGCACGCTCCCACGGCCGCCGCATGCCACGACTCGCGCGGCGTGTAGGCCGCCGCCATCGTCTGCGCCAGCGCAACCACGGCACGCAGCCGCGCATCATCACCGCCCATCGCTACAGCTTATGTAGGTTTGCAGCGAATTGATCAGTTGACGGCGCTGATGATCTTCGAATCGACCCTGTCCGCCGGAGCCGCCGGAGCCGTTCGCGGGTCACTCCCCCGGCCAACTGGGCTTCCGCTTCTCGTTGAACGCGGCGACACCCTCGGCACGGTCGCCGGAGAAGGCCACGGACCGCCAGGCCGCGTCCTCGACCTCCAGCCCGGCCCGCAGGTCCAGACCGTGGCCCAGCCGCAGGGCCCTCTTGGCCGCCCGCAGGCCCACCGGGGAGTTGGCCGCGATCCGGCCGCCGAGGGCGAGCGCCTCCTCGCGGTCCCGGCCGGCGTCGACCAGTTCGTCGACCAGGCCGAGCTCGCGCGCCTCGGCGGCCTCGACCCGCCGCGCGGTGAAGACCAGCTCGGCCGCGCGCGCGGCTCCGACCCGGCGGGGCAGCAGCTGCGTGCCCCCGCCGCCCGGGATCACGCCGACGGAGACCTCGGGCAGCCCCACCACGGCCGTACGGTCGGCCACGATGACGTCGCAGGCCAGCGCCAGCTCGAAGCCGCCGCCGAGGGCGAAGCCGTGCACGGCCGCGACCACCGGCATGGGGAGTTCGAGCACCCCGGTGTAGGCGGCGCGGGCGGTCGGCCGCTGCCTCACCAGCTCGGCGTCGCTGAAGGAGTTCCGCTCCTTGAGGTCCGCGCCCACGCAGAAGGCCCGCTCGTGGCTGGACGTGAGCACGGTGGCCCGCACCCCGTGATCGGCGCCGAGCGCGGCGCAGGCCTCGCCGATGGACACGGCCATGGCGGTGCTCACGGCGTTCATGGCCTTGGGCCGGTCGAGCACCAGCTCGGCCACGTGCTCCAGGCCCTCGTGCCGCCGCACGACGACGAACTCCCCGAACCTCTGCTCCGACGCGACACCCATGACTGCACCCCTCCGGTTAACGAGCGTTACCGGGATCCTAGGTGCGGCCGGGGCGGCCGTGACAGGGCGGGCCGCGGCCGGGCACGGGTCCGGGCCGGCGCGCGGGCGCCGGAAAGTCCGGAAAGTCGGGCGTCAGGCGTCAGGCGTCGGAACACCGGGCCTCAGGACGACGGCTTGCCCCGCCGCGCCAGCAGCCAGGGCTCGACCACGCCGAGCCCCCGCACCGGCCGCTGCCACATCGGCTGCATCCCGAAGCGGTACGTCGGCAGCGGCGGCTCATCGCCGGGGCTCCGCCCCTCCTTCTCCGCGAGCCGGGCCCGCTCCGCCGCGGCGTTGATCTCCTCGGCGGCCTGCGCCTCCGAGGCCGGGGCGTCGCCGGTCCGCACGACCTCCTGGGCGAACGCGCCGTCGACCAGCACGGCGTCCTTCGGCGCTATCGAGGTGAGCCGGCTGGCCAGGTTCACCGTCGTGCCGAACACGTCGCCCATGCGCGTGGTGACCGTCCCGAACGCCATGCCGACCCGCAGCGCGGGCATCGTGGTGTCCTGGGCCATCGCCTCGACCAGCCGGAGCGCGATCTCGGCGGCCGTGCCCGCGTCGTCCGCGGCGAAGAGGACCTCGTCGCCCAGCGTCTTGATGAGCCGTCCCCCGTGCGCGGCGACCAGATCGGCCGAGGTCGTCTCGAAGGCCTCGACCAGTTCGCCGAGCTCCTCCTCCTCCAGCCTGCGCGTCAGCCGGGTGAAGCCGACCAGGTCGGCGAAGCCCACCGCGAGCCGGCGGTCGACCATCTCCTCGTCGTCCGCCGCCTGCACGACCCTGCCGGTGGCGGCGGCCAGCTGGCGCCTCCACACGTAGACCAGGAACTCCTGCAGCTCCGGCAGGAGCAGCTCGACCAGGGGATACGTGACCTCGGTACGCGTCATGCCGGGCTCGGGCGGCTCCGTCAGCCCCTCCAGGAAGGAGTCGATCTGCCACTCGGCCAGCCGGGCGGTGGTCTGACCGGTCGACCGGGCGACCTGGATCGCCATCGGCTCGCTGAGCAGTCCGGCCTCCACGAGCCCGGCGAGCCGCCGCAGGGCCAGCACGTCGGCCTCGGTGAGCGCCTTGGCCTGACCGATGTCGGCGAAGCCCATGGCCCGCCAGAACCGGGACGCCAGGTCCATGGAGACCCCGGCGGTCCTGGCCGCCTGGAAGGGCGTGTAGCGGCGGTCGGCCCCGAGGATCAGGGATTCCAGCCGGATGGCGAGCGGGTCGTCGGTCGGTTCGGCCGTGTGGTCGACCTCGTGGTGCGGGGTCGAGTGGACCGGCCGTGCCGACGAGGGCTCCGCGCCGTCCGCGCCGTCGCCGGGAATAGCGTCGTCGACGGTCACCGGCCGCCTCCTGCCCGTTCCGTGCGCACTGCCCTGCCGATCTGTCGCTGGATCGCCTCAACGATACGGCAGGTGTGCCCTGGCTCACGTCCCGGTCACGCGGTTGCGCGGTGCGTCCCGCGAGACATCACCCGTATGTGCCCGGGCCCCGGATCAGGTCAGTCCTCCCTCCTCTCCGCGCAGGTGCACGATGTCGCCCGCCGACACCGGTTCCTGCACGCCCTCGCCCGTGGCCAGCACGAGCCGGCCGTCGCCGTCGATGGCGACGGCCTCGCCCACGACCGACCGGTCACCCGGCAGCTCGACACGCACCGTGCGGTCGAGCGTGGCGCAGCCCGCCGCGTAGGCCGCCTGGAGACCGGAGGCCGCGGCGTCGCCGTCGGCGTCGCGCCAGGACGCGTACCACTGTTCGAGCGACCGCAGGACGGCCCGCAGGAGGGTCTCGCGGTCGGTGGACACCGCCCCGGCGAGCGCCAGGGACCCCGCGTGCGGGGCGGGGAGCTCGGCCGCGCGCAGCGACACGTTGAGTCCGATGCCGATGACGACGCCGTCCCCGGCACGCTCGGCGAGGATGCCTCCGGTCTTGCGCTCCATGCCTCCCACGGTCACCAGGAGGTCGTTGGGCCATTTCAGTGCCATGTCGATGCCCGCGGCCTGTGCGAGGCCCGTCGCGGCCGCGACGCCGGTCAGCAGCGGCAGCCAGCCCCACCGCTCGGCGGGCACGTCGCCGGGGGTCAGGTAGACCGAGAGGAAGAGGCCCGAGCGGGGCGGTGCGGTCCAGCTCCGGTCCAGCCGGCCGCGGCCCGCGGTCTGCTCCTCCGCGACGAGCACCGTCCCCTCGGCCAGCCCCTCGCCGGCGGCCCGCGCCGCGAGGTCGGAGTTGGTGGAGCCGGTCGAGTCGACCACGTCGAGGGAGCTCCACAGCCCGCCCGGCCTCAGCAGTCCGCGGCGCAGCGCCGTGACGTTGAGGGGCGGCCTGTCGAGGTCCGACCAGCGGTTGTGCGGCGCATCGGAAGGTGTCATGCAACCCACATTAGGTGTGGCCAACGACGCACTGCCGAACCGTATCCGCGCCGATACGCTACGGGTCAGTAGCCAAGACCGCCGACGAGCAGCGTGCCGTCGAACACGCTGCTGGATGTACCAGCCGTCCCCGTGACCAGGCAGGGAGCCGCCACCCGATGTCCGAGCCGCAGAGCGACATCCACACGACCGCGGGCAAGATCGCGGACCTGCAGCGCCGTATTGAAGAGGCGACACACGCAGGTTCCGCCCGTGCCGTCGAAAAGCAGCACGCCAAGGGCAAGTTGACCGCCCGGGAGCGCGTCGAGCTCTTGCTCGACGAAGGGTCTTTCGTGGAGCTCGACGAGTTCGCGCGGCACCGCTCCACCAACTTCGGCATCGAGAAGAACCGCCCGTACGGGGACGGTGTCGTCACCGGTTACGGCACGGTGGACGGCCGTCCCGTCTGCGTGTACTCACAGGACTTCACCATCTTCGGCGGCTCGCTGGGCGAGGTCTACGGCGAGAAGATCGTCAAGGTCATGGACTTCGCGCTGAAGACCGGCTGCCCGGTCATCGGGATCAACGACGGCGGCGGGGCCCGCATCCAGGAGGGTGTCGTCGCCCTGGGCCTGTTCGCCGAGATCTTCCGCCGCAACGTGCACGCGTCCGGCGTGGTCCCCCAGATCTCGCTGATCGTCGGCCCCTGCGCGGGCGGTGCGGTCTACTCGCCGGCGATCACGGACTTCACGGTGATGGTCGACCAGACCTCGCACATGTTCATCACCGGACCCGACGTCATCAAGACGGTCACCGGCGAGGACGTCGGCTTCGAGGAGCTGGGCGGTGCCCGCACGCACAACACCACGTCAGGTGTGGCGCACCACATGGCGGGTGACGAGAAGGACGCCATCGAGTACGTCAAGTCCCTGCTGTCCTACCTCCCGTCCAACAACCTCTCCGAGGCGCCGGCCTTCCCGGAGGAGGCGGACCTGGGGACCACGGACGAGGACCGCGAGCTCGACACCCTCATCCCGGACTCGGCGAACCAGCCGTACGACATGCACACCGCGATCGAGCACGTGCTCGACGACGGTGAGTTCCTGGAGACCCAGGCCCTGTTCGCGCCCAACATCATCACCGGCTTCGGGCGCGTCGAGGGCTACCCGGTCGGCATCGTCGCCAACCAGCCGATGCAGTTCGCCGGCTGTCTGGACATCAACGCGAGCGAGAAGGCGGCGCGGTTCGTCCGCACCTGCGACGCCTTCAACGTGCCGGTCCTCACCTTCGTCGACGTGCCGGGCTTCCTCCCGGGCGTCGACCAGGAGTACGGCGGCATCATCCGGCGGGGCGCCAAGCTCATCTACGCCTACGCCGAGGCCACCGTCCCGCTGATCACGGTGATCACCCGCAAGGCGTTCGGCGGCGCCTACGACGTCATGGGCTCCAAGCACCTGGGCGCCGACCTCAACCTGGCCTGGCCCACCGCGCAGATCGCGGTCATGGGCGCCCAGGGCGCGGTGAACATCCTGCACCGCCGCACGATCGCGGCCTCGGACGACCCCGAGGCCACCCGCGCCGAGCTGATGACCGACTACGAGGACGCGCTCCTCAACCCGTACGTCGCGGCCGAGCGCGGCTACGTCGACGCGGTGATCATGCCGTCCGACACCCGGGCGCACCTGGTGAAGGGCCTGCGCCAGCTCCGCACGAAGCGCGAGTCCCTGCCGCCGAAGAAGCACGGCAACATCCCCCTCTAGCCACGGGAGCCACCATGATCAAGGTCGTACGGGGCAATCCGACCCCGGAGGAGCTCGCGGCGGCCCTCGCCGTGGTCCGGGCGCGCGCGGCGGCGGCCGTCGCGGCGCCGTCGGGCGCCCCGCTGCCGCCCGAGCAGTGGTCGGACCCGGGACGCATCGCCCGCGGCGGCACGCTGCGGCCGGGCCCCCGGTCGTGGGCCCGGACGTACTGGCCCTCCTGAGTCGACGTACCGGCCCTCCTGAGGCACGGCGGCCCCACGGGCCCGCGAGCGGCGCTTGAGTACCCGTACTCAGGCGCCGCGGCCGTGCCCGGAGCACCATCGGACGCATGCTGTGGTCCGACCCCGAGAACAAGCCCCCGAAGGAACTCCGCGACGCCCAGGACATGATGCGCCGCGCGGGGCTGCTGCTGGCCCTGGCCATGGTCGTGGCGATGTTCGTCCTGGGCACCCGCTGAGGTCTCCGGCCCCGCCTACGATGGCGGGTATGACTGATCAGCGCCGCCTCGTGCTCGCCTCCGCCTCCCCCGCCCGTCTCGGTCTCCTCCGGCAGGCCGGCCTCGCCCCCGAGGTGATCGTCAGCGGTGTGGACGAGGAGGCGGTCAGCGCCCCCACTCCGGGAGAGCTCGCCCTCGTGCTGGCCGAGGCGAAGGCCGCCGCCGTGGCGGCCCGCCCGGAGGCGTCCGGTGCGCTGGTGATCGGCTGCGACTCGGTGCTGGAGCTGGACGGCGAGGCGTACGGCAAGCCCGCGGACGGCGAGGAGGCCACGGCGCGCTGGAAGTCGATGCGCGGCCGGCCCGGCATCCTGCAGACGGGCCACTGCGTCATCGACACGGCGACCGGCCGCACGGCGTCGGCGACCGCGTCCACCGTCGTCCGGTTCGGCGAGCCGACCGACGCCGAGGTGGCGGCGTACGTCGCCACCGGTGAGCCGCTGCACGTCGCGGGAGCCTTCACGCTGGACGGGCGCTCGGCTCCGTTCGTCGAGGCGATCGAGGGCAGCCACGGCAACGTCATCGGTCTCTCGCTGCCCCTGCTGCGCCGGCTGCTGGGCGAACTGGGCTTCTCCGTCACCGATTTCTGGGTCTGACCGGCGGCGGGTGCCTCACACCGCGGCCGGGGCCCCGCCGGGACCGGCCGCGGTGTCCTGCGGTCCACGCCGGTCGAACGCCACCAGGGTCAGCACGATCAGCGCGAGGACGGCCATCAGGAACGCGAAGGCCGCCCAGCCGATCAGCCCCACCGCCAGGGCGCCCAGCACCCCGTGGACCACCGCGCAGGCGATGAGGGCGATCCTGCCGAAGCGGCCGGGTGCCCGGTCGCGTATCCCGGCCAGCAGCGGTATCAGCCCGCACAGCACGAGCAGCACGCCCGAGACCCCGCCCATCACCCAGGTGCCGGTGACCATGGCGTCGGGATCCATCCCCGCGAGCGACATGCTCTGGTTGTCCGCGACCGTCGCCAGGATGCCGTTGACGAGCACGATGCCCACGGCCTCCACGAACAGAACGACCGCGGTCACGAAGGCCACTGGTCTGCGCACCACGGCGCCACCCCCTGTTACCTGTAGTACGTGCGATAGCGCGGACCCTACTAACGGGTAACGCACCGGACAAGGGGTCGGACGCCTCCGGCCGCCCGCCCGCACCGCTCACGCGTCCCTCGGCGGGGGCGCGCCGTGCCCGCGGTCGCGCCGGGGCAAAGATTCCCTCGGCCGTTCGTAGGGAGTCCACAAAGAAACGCCGCGCGCCGTTGACCGTCCGGACAGAGACTTGGGCCACACTTCGTGGCTACTGTGCCGTTGAGGATGGCGGCGTACCGTGGTGCGACAAGGGATTTCGCGACTCGAGCAAGCCTCGAATCACACTCCGTGTGGGCAAGTTCACTATTGGGGACGGGTCGTACGGCCGTGTCGGTAGTCCCTAAACTCAGCTTGTTCTCAAGGAGGGAGTCATCGTGCGCAAGGTGCTCATCGCCAACCGTGGCGAAATCGCTGTCCGTGTTGCTCGGGCTTGCCGGGATGCCGGAATCGCGAGCGTAGCCGTCTACGCCGATCCGGACCGGGACGCTCTGCATGTGCGCGCGGCCGACGAAGCGTTCGCTCTGGGCGGTGACACCCCGGCCGCCAGCTATCTGGACATGGCCAAGGTGCTCCAGGCTGCCAAGGACTCGGGGGCGGACGCGATCCACCCGGGTTACGGCTTCCTCTCGGAGAACGCGGAGTTCGCCCAGGCCGTGCTCGACGCGGGCCTGACGTGGATCGGCCCGCCGCCGCACGCGATCCGCGATCTGGGTGACAAGGTCGCCGCCCGCCACATCGCGCAGCGCGCCGGCGCCCCGCTGGTGGCCGGCACACCGGACCCGGTCTCGGGCTCCGACGAGGTCGTGGAGTTCGCCGAGAAGAACGGCCTGCCGGTCGCGATCAAGGCGGCCTTCGGCGGTGGCGGCCGCGGCCTGAAGGTCGCCCGCACGCTGGAGGAGATCCCGGAGCTGTACGACTCCGCGGTCCGCGAGGCCGTCGCGGCGTTCGGGCGGGGCGAGTGCTTCGTCGAGCGCTACCTCGACAAGCCGCGCCACGTGGAGACCCAGTGCCTGGCCGACCAGCACGGCAACGTCGTCGTCGTGTCGACGCGTGACTGCTCGCTGCAGCGCCGCCACCAGAAGCTCGTGGAGGAGGCCCCGGCGCCCTTCCTGTCCGAGGCGCAGAACGCCGAGCTGTACGCGGCCTCGAAGGCCATCCTGAAGGAGGCCGGCTACGTCGGCGCCGGCACCGTCGAGTTCCTCGTCGGCATGGACGGCACGATCTCCTTCCTGGAGGTCAACACCCGCCTGCAGGTGGAGCACCCCGTCACCGAGGAGGTCACCGGCCTCGACCTCGTCCGCGAGATGTTCCGCATCGCGGACGGCGAGGAGCTCGGTTACGGCGACCCGGCCGTGCGCGGCCACTCCTTCGAGTTCCGGATCAACGGCGAGGACCCGGGCCGTGGTTTCCTCCCCGCCCCCGGCACCGTCACCCTGTTCGCCCCGCCCACCGGCCCGGGCGTCCGCCTGGACGCGGGCGTCGAGAGCGGCAGCGTCATCGGCCCCGCCTGGGACTCCCTCCTGGCGAAGCTGGTCGTGACGGGCGCGACCCGTGAGCAGGCCCTGCAGCGCGCCGCGCGTGCGCTGGGCGAGTTCACCGTCGAGGGCATGGCCACCGCCATCCCCTTCCACCGCGCGGTCGTCACCGACCCGGCGTTCACCTCGGACCCCTTCCAGGTCCACACCCGGTGGATCGAGACGGAGTTCGTCAACGACATCAAGCCGTTCTCGGTCCCCGCGGACCAGGACGCCGACGAGGAGTCGGGCCGCGAGACCGTGGTCGTCGAGGTCGGCGGCAAGCGCCTCGAAGTGTCCCTGCCGTCCTCGCTGGGCATGAGCCTGGCCCGCACGGGCCTTGCGGCGGGGGCGAAGCCCAAGCGCCGCGCGGCGAAGAAGTCGGGCTCCGCGGCCTCCGGTGACACCCTCGCCTCCCCGATGCAGGGAACGATCGTGAAGATCGCCGTCGAGGAGGGCCAGGAGGTCAAGGAGGGCGACCTCATCGTCGTGCTGGAGGCGATGAAGATGGAGCAGCCCCTCAACGCGCACCGCTCCGGCACCGTCAAGGGCCTGGCGGCCGAGGTCGGCACGTCGATCTCCTCCGGCGCGGCGATCTGCGAGATCAAGGACTGACGCTCGTCCTCGCACACTGGGGGCCCGGCATCCGCCGGGCCCCCAGTGGCATCCTGGGACGCGGGAGCGGACACCAGGAGGACACGCCATGGCGATGAGCGCGGTACCCACACCTGCCCGGCCGCTGCGCGCCGACGCCCGCCGCAACCGCGACCGGCTGGTGCGCGAGGCGCGGGCGTCCTTCGCGGCGCACGGCACGGACGCCTCGCTGGAGGACATCGCCCGGAGCGCGGGCGTCGGTATCGGCACGCTCTACCGGCACTTCCCGAACCGCCACGCCCTGATGAACGCGGTGTTCCAGGACGCGCTGACCGACCTTCTCGACCGCTCCGCCGAACTGGCGCACGCGGAACAGCCGTGCACCGCACTCGTCGAGTGGCTGGGTGCGATCGTCACTCATGCGGGTGAATACCGAGGCCTGGCGAGGGCCCTCATGTCAGCGTCCGGTGACGAGACGTCCGCACTGACGTCCTGTCATGTGCCGTTGCGCCAGGCGGGCGAGAGGCTGCTCGCGCGGGCCCGGGCGAACGGCTCGGTGCGGGCGGACGTGTCGATCGACGACCTGCTGCGGCTCACCAACGCGATCGCGCTGGCCACGGAGCAGACGCCGGCCGATCCGGACCTGGCCTGCCGGCTGCTGCGGCTGACGCTGCACGGCCTGAAGGCGGACCCGGCCGATCCGCCGTCCCCCGGCGACTGAGGGCGCCCTCCGGCGCCCACCGCCCGGTCCCTACCGGCGTCGCATGTCCGCGACGCGGCCCACCGGCCCGTCCGACAGCGCCGCCGCGCTCCGCAACTGCGGGCCGAGCCCCCCCGGCCCACCGTGCCCTCCCTGCGTACGCCGCTGACCTGGCAGCGGCATCTCCTGCCTGGGCTGGCGGCCCGGCGGCAGGGGTTCCGCGGCCGCGGACTCCGCGTCGGGTCCCGCCACCGTGATCTCCACCCCCTGGTCGGCCAGGGCCTGGAGTTCGGTGGCCGCACGCTCGTCGTGCACCGGCGGCTCGTCCGTCACCAGACGGGTGATCAGCTCCGTGGGCACCGTCTGGAACATGGTGTCGGAGCCGAGCTTCGTGTGGTCCGCGAGCACTACCACCTCGGCCGCGGCCTGCACCAGCGCCCGGTCCACGCTGGCCGAGAGCATGTTGGAGGTGGACAGCCCGCGCTCCGCGGTCAGCCCGCTCCCGGACAGGAAGGCCCGTGAGACCCGCAGCCCCTGCAGGGACTGCTCGGCCCCGCTGCCGACGAGGGCGTAGTTGCTTCCCCGCAGCGTGCCGCCGGTCATCACCACCTCCACCCGGTTGGCATGGGCCAACGCCTGGGCGACGAGCAGCGAGTTGGTGACCACGGTCAGGCCGGGCACGCGGGCGAGCCGGCGGGCCAGCTCCTGGGTGGTCGTTCCGGCGCCGACCACGATGGCCTCGCCCTCACCGACCAGGCCGGCCGCCACATCGGCGATGGCCGTTTTCTCCGCGGTGGAAAGATGGGATTTCTGCGGAAAGCCGGACTCCCGCGTAAAACCGCCCGGCAAGACCGCACCGCCGTGCCGGCGGTCGAGGAGTCCTTCTGCCTCCAGCGCCCGCACGTCCCGCCGTACGGTCACTTCGGAGGTCTGGACGACGCGGGCGAGCTCACGGAGCGACACCGCTCCGTTGGCACGCACCATTTCGAGGATCAATTGACGACGTTCTGCAGCGAACACGAAACTGACAGTAACCTGGCCGTACGTTGCTTTTCAGCAGTTTGCGCCGAATAAGAGAAGTTGTACATGGACGAGGCCCCCTGGTGATATAGGGAGCCCCGCCTCACGCGGAGCGGCCCGCGCTACGCCTCGCCGGCCGCCTTGCGGGTGTGCAACTGGCGTGCGACCTCGGCGATCGAGCCCGACAGGGACGGGTAGACGGTGAAGGCGTTCGCGATCTGCTCCACCGTCAGGTTGTTGTCGACCGCGAGCGAGATCGGGTGGATCAGCTCGCTGGCCCTCGGTGCGACGACACAGCCGCCCACCACGATGCCGGTGCCCGGGCGGCAGAAGATCTTGACGAAGCCGTCCCTGATGCCCTGCATCTTGGCGCGCGGGTTGCGCAGCAGCGGCAGCTTCACGACACGGGCGTCGATCTTGCCGGAGTCGACGTCCGCCTGGCTGTAACCGACGGTGGCGATCTCGGGGTCGGTGAAGACGTTCGCGGAGACCGTCTTCAGGTTCAGCGGCGCCACGGCGTCGCCGAGGAAGTGGTACATCGCGATCCGGCCCTGCATGGCGGCGACCGAGGCGAGCGCGAAGATCCCGGTGACGTCACCCGCCGCGTACACGCCGGGGGCGCTGGTGCGGGAGACCCGGTCGGTGCGGATGTGCCCGGAGTCCTTGAGCTGCACCCCGGCCTCCTCCAGGCCCATGCCCGCGGTGTTCGGGATCGCGCCGACGGCCATGAGGCAGTGCGTGCCTGAGATGACGCGGCCGTCGGCCAGCGTGACCTCGACGCGGTCGCCGACGCGCTTGGCGGACTGCGCGCGCGAGCGGGCCATGACGTTCATGCCGCGGCGGCGGAAGACGTCCTCAAGCACCGCCGCCGCGTCCGGGTCCTCGCCGGGGAGCACCCGGTCGCGCGAGGAGACCAGGGTCACGCGGGAGCCGAGTGCCTGGTAGGCACCGGCGAACTCGGCACCGGTGACACCGGAGCCGACCACGATGAGCTCCTCGGGGAGCTCGTCGAGGTCGTAGACCTGGGTCCAGTTCAGGATGCGCTCGCCGTCGGGCTGCGCGTCCGGGATCTCCCGGGGGTGGCCGCCGGTCGCTATCAGCACGGCGTCGGCGGTCAACCGCTGCTCGGTGCCGTCGGCGGCGGTGACGACGACCTGGCGGGAGCCGTCGGCGGCCTGGAGCCCGTCGAGCCGCCCCCGGCCGCGCATGACGCGGGCACCGGCCCGGGTGACCGAGGCGGTGATGTCGTGGGACTGGGCGAGCGCGAGGCGCTTCACCCGCCGGTTCACCTTGCCGAGGTCGACCCCGACCACCCGCGCCGCCTGTTCGATGTGCGGGGTGTCGTCGGCGACGATGATGCCCAGCTCCTCGTAGGAGGAGTCGAAGGTGGTCATCACCTCGGCCGTCGCGATCAGGGTCTTCGAGGGCACGCAGTCGGTGAGGACCGACGCGCCGCCGAGGCCGTCGCAGTCGACGACGGTCACCTCCGCGCCGAGCTGGGCGCCCACCAGTGCCGCCTCGTAGCCGCCGGGGCCGCCGCCGATGATCACGATCCGGGTCACGAAAAGTCCGCCTCGCGTGGTGTCATCCCGCGGCCGTCTGCCGCCCCGGCCGGGGGTCCGGGGGGCCGCCCCGGCGTCTGCAGTACGTAGTTCATTGTCCCGCACGCGCCAAACTGCTTCGCCCCGGGGCCCTCCATACGGGCATGTGCCCGGTCGGGGCACGGTTCCACCGGCCGCCGCGGGGGCGGCCACCGCGACCGGTCCCGCGTCCCGGAACCGCCCCGCCGCGCGTCACCTCCCGTACCCTCGACCCCATGTCGCTCTACGCCGCGTACGCCGGCAACCTCGACGCGCGGCTGATGACGCGCCGCGCACCGCACTCCCCGCTGCGCGGCACGGGCTGGCTCAACGGCTGGCGCCTGACGTTCGGTGGGGAGCAGATGGGCTGGGAGGGTGCGCTGGCCACGGTGGTGGAGGCGCCCCGCTCCCAGGTGTTCGTCGCGCTCTACGACCTGGCACCCATGGACGAGGAGTCCATGGACCGCTGGGAGGGCGTAGGTCTCGACATCTACCGGCGCATGCGGGTGCGCGTCCACACGCTGGACGGCGACGAACCCGCCTGGATGTACGTGCTCAACGGGTACGAGGGCGGACTGCCCTCCGCCAGGTATCTGGGCGAGGTGGCGGACGCGGCCGAATCCGCCGGGGCACCCCACGACTACGTGATGAACGTGCGCAAGCACCCCTGCTGAACCCAGGCGCCGCACGGCTTCTGTACGAACATACGAAGAGGATCGGCCAGACTCTCGGCAGCCGCATCTACGCGCGTAGGGAATCAACGGTTACCCTCATCCGCGTGAACGCATCTGTTATTCCGGACCACGTCCAGGGCGACCCCCTCGCCGCCGCCGCCGACGCCGCCGCCCGCCTGCGCGAGCTGACCGGGGTCGAGACCCACGACGTCGCCCTCGTGATGGGCTCCGGGTGGGCCCCCGCCGGCGAGGCGCTCGGCGCCCCGGAGGCCGAGTTCCCCGTCACCGCGCTGCCGGGCTTCCCGGCCCCGGCCGTGGAGGGGCACGGCGGCACGATCCGCTCGTACCGGATCGGCGAGAAGCGCGTCCTGGTCTTCCTCGGCCGCACGCACTACTACGAGGGCCGCGGCGTCGCGGCGGTGGCGCACGGCGTGCGCACGGCCGTCGCCGCGGGTTGCCGGACCGTCGTCCTGACCAACGGCTGCGGCGGGCTGCGCGAGGGCATGCGCCCCGGCCAGCCGGTCCTCATCAGCGACCACATCAACCTCACGGCGGCCTCGCCGATCGTGGGCGCGAACTTCGTCGACCTGACCGACCTGTACTCGCCGCGGCTGCGCGCCCTGTGCAAGGAGATCGACGAGACGCTCGAAGAGGGCGTGTACGTGCAGTTCACCGGCCCTCACTACGAGACGCCCGCCGAGATCGGCATGGTCCGGGTCATGGGCGGCGACCTCGTCGGCATGTCGACGGTCCTGGAGGCCATCGCCGCACGTGAGGCCGGTGCCGAGGTCCTGGGCATCTCGCTGGTCACGAACCTGGCCGCGGGCCTGAGCGGGGAACCCCTCAACCACGAGGAGGTCCTCCAGGCCGGCCGCGACTCGGCCACTCGGATGGGCGCCCTGCTGGCACGGGTGCTCGACCGCATCTGACGGCCCCGCGGCCCGGCAGAATCAGCCCCTCGGGCGCTCGGGGCACGGCCTCCGGGGCCGGTGCCCCCGACCCCCGGGGGACGCGGACGGGGTGGCCGCCCGGGCGGGCGGCGCCCCGGCCCCCGCCCCACACAACCGCACCGCAGAAAGGCGGACACCGTGCAGCAGGACCTCATCGCGCGGGCCAGGACCTGGCTCGCCGAGGACCCGGACCCCGAGACCCGCGAGGAGCTCGCCGGTCTCGTCGAAGCCGGTGACCTCACCGCTCTCGCCGACCGCTTCGCGGGCACGCTCCAGTTCGGCACGGCGGGACTGCGGGGCGAGATCGGCGCCGGCCCGATGCGCATGAACCGCTCCGTGGTCATCCGCGCCGCCGCGGGCCTCGCCGCCTACCTGAAGGCGCAGGGGCGGTCCGGCGGACTCGTGGTCATCGGGTACGACGCCCGCTACAAGTCCGCCGACTTCGCGCGGGACACCGCGGCCGTGATGACCGGGGCGGGCCTGCGTGCGGCGGTGCTCCCCCGCCCGCTGCCCACCCCCGTCCTCGCGTACGCCATACGGCATCTGGGGGCCGTCGCGGGTGTGGAGGTCACGGCCAGCCACAACCCGCCCCGCGACAACGGCTACAAGGTCTACCTCGGCGACGGCTCGCAGATCGTGCCCCCGGCCGACGTGGAGATCGCCGCCGCGATCGAGGCCGTCGGCCCGCTCGACGGTGTGCCGCGCCCGGAGTCCGGCTGGGAGGTCCTCGGCGACGAGGTCCTGGCCGCCTACCTCGAACGTACGGACGCGGTGCTCAGCCCCGGCTCGCCCCGGACCGCCCGGACCGTCTACACCGCCATGCACGGCGTCGGCGCGTCCGTCCTGACCGCGGCCTTCGCACGGGCCGGGTTCCCCGAGCCGGTGCTGGTCGCCGAGCAGGCCGAGCCCGATCCGGCGTTCCCCACCGTCGCCTTCCCCAACCCGGAAGAGCCGGGCGCCATGGACCTGGCCTTCGCGACCGCCCGCACCGCCGGGCCGGACATCGTCATCGCCAACGACCCGGACGCCGACCGCTGCGCCGTCGCCGTGCCCGACCCCTCGGCCGAGGGCGGCTGGCGGATGCTGCGGGGCGACGAGGTCGGCGCGCTGCTCGCCGCGCACCTGGTCGACCGGGGCGTCACGGGCGTGTTCGCCGAGTCGATCGTGTCCTCGTCGCTGCTGGGCCGCATCGCGGAGAAGGCCGGACTCGCCCACGAGGAGACCCTGACGGGCTTCAAGTGGATCGCGCGTGTCGACGGCCTGAGGTACGGCTACGAGGAGGCGCTCGGCTACTGCGTCGACCCGGACGGAGTGCGCGACAAGGACGGCATCACGGCCGCCCTGCTGATCACCGAACTGGCCTCCGCGCTCAAGGAGAAGGGCCGCACCCTCCTCGACCTGCTCGACGACCTCGCCGTCGAGCACGGGCTGCACGCGACGGACCAGCTGTCGGTCCGGGTGGAGGACCTCTCGGTCATCGCCGACGCCATGCGGCGCCTGCGGGAGAACCCGCCGGCCGAACTGGCGGGCCTGCCCGTCGTCTCGGCCGAGGACCTCTCGCTGGGGACCGGGGCGCTGCCGCCCACCGACGGCCTGCGCTACCGCCTCACGGGCGCCCGGGTCATCGTCCGCCCGAGCGGCACCGAGCCCAAGCTCAAGTGCTATCTGGAGGTAGTCGTCCCGGTCGCCTCGGCCGGCGAGCTGCCCGCGGCCGCCGCGAAGGGCGCCGGACTCCTGGCCGCCGTCAAGCGCGACCTGGCCGCCGCGGCCGGCATCTGAGCGCGCGCACGGAGGGGGCCCCGGCTCCGGGGCCCCCTCCGTGCGCGCCGTCGGCGCGGGGTGCTCGGCGGGCGGGCGCGGTGCCCGCGGCCCGTCAGCTGATCGCGAACAGGACCACGAGCAGCACCAGGCCGACCGCGGCCGGGGCGATCACCTCGTACGCCCAGCGCACCGACGCGGTCGTCGTGGGCTTCTCCGGACGGGCGGCGGCACGCTCGGCGAGCTCCCGCAGGTCGCCCACCGTCTGGTCCGCGGCGGCGGTGCGCGCCTGGGAGTCGCGGACGTCGGCGTGCACGGACGTGCGGCCGTAGGGGTCGTCGTGCGCCTGCTGGGAGGCCTTCCTGGCCGCCCGCTTGCGCTCGCGCAGCGAGACCGGCACCGCCCACAGCTGGTACTTCGCCCCGTCGTGGGTGAAGATCTCGCTGGAGTAGGTGGCGCGTACCGTGGAGACGTCGGTCCACGGCACCACGATCGTGCGGAACGGGTTGCGGATGTGGATCCGCTCGATGTCGGCGAACACCGCGGGCCTCAGGGTGAACGCGATGATCAGCGGGACCACGGTCAGCAGGGCGGCCAGCGCCAGCCAGGGAACCCACCCCTTGCCCTGGGCCACCGCGTCCCCGCCGATCCAGCCGACCAGCAGGATCAGCAGGACGCCGCCGACGATGCCGGCGCCCGACCGGTAGGTCCGGTCGGCGTGGGCGGGCTCGGCGGGAGGTGTGGGGCTCGTCATGCTCCCGATTCTGCCTGAAGCGACAGGGCAGGTGTGGCCCGGCCTCGCGGGGGTGGCGGGAGGAGAGGAGAGGGTCCGGCCCTGTACATGTCGCTACGCGCGTAGATATGCTGGTGTGGTGACCATGCCCACCACTGCTCCAGCATTCGCCGACGCGACGGCGTCCGACAGTGCGCTGCGCCGCTTCCTGCACGGGCTGCCCGGCGTCGACACCGTCGGCCTCGAAGCGCGCGCCGCGTCCCTCGGCACCCGATCGATCAAGACGACCGCCAAGGCGTACGCGATCGATCTCGCCATCTCGATGATCGACCTGACGACGCTGGAAGGCGCGGACACCCCGGGCAAGGTCCGGGCGCTCGCCGCCAAGGCCGTCAACCCCGACCCGACCGACCGCACGACCCCGCGCACCGCCGCGGTCTGCGTGTACCCCGACATGGCGGCGACCGCCGTCGCCGCGCTGGCGGGATCCGGGGTGAAGGTGGCGTCCGTGGCGACGGCCTTCCCCGCCGGACGCGCCGCGCTCGACGTCAAGCTCGCGGACGTCCGCGACGCCGTGGCGGCCGGGGCCGACGAGATCGACATGGTGATCGACCGGGGGGCCTTCCTCTCGGGCCGGTACCTCAAGGTGTACGAGGAGATCGTCGCCGTGAAGGCCGAGTGCGGCCCGGCACGCCTCAAGGTGATCTTCGAGACCGGCGAGCTGTCGACGTACGACAACATCCGGCGCGCCTCCTGGCTCGGGATGCTGGCGGGTGCGGACTTCATCAAGACGTCGACCGGCAAGGTCGGCACGAACGCCACCCCGGCGAACACCCTCCTGATGCTGGAGGCCGTGCGCGACTTCCGGCAGCAGACGGGCGTGCAGATCGGCGTGAAGCCCGCCGGCGGCATCCGCACCACGAAGGACGCCGTCAAGTTCCTGGTCCTGGTCAACGAGACCGCGGGCGAGGACTGGCTGGACAACCACTGGTTCCGCTTCGGCGCCTCCAGCCTGCTGAACGACCTGCTGATGCAGCGCCAGAAGCTCAGCACCGGCCGTTACTCCGGCCCCGATTACGTGACGGTGGACTGATCCCCATGGCATCTGCATTCGAATACGCACCGGCTCCGGAGTCCCGCTCCGTCGTCGACATCGCTCCCTCGTACGGCCTGTTCATCGACGGTGAGTTCACCGAGGCCGCCGACGGCAAGGTCTTCAAGACGGTCAGCCCGTCGTCCGAGGAGGTGCTCTCGGAGGTCGCGCGGGCCGGCGCCGAGGACGTGGACCGGGCCGTGAAGGCCGCCCGCAAGGCGTTCGAGAAGTGGTCGGCGCTGCCCGGCTCCGAGCGCGCCAAGTACCTGTTCCGGATCGCCAGGATCATCCAGGAGCGCTCTCGGGAGCTGGCCGTCCTGGAGACCCTGGACAACGGCAAGCCGATCAGGGAGACCCGCGACGCGGACCTCCCGCTGGTCGCCGCGCACTTCTTCTACTACGCGGGCTGGGCCGACAAGCTGGACCACGCGGGCTACGGGGCGAACCCCCGGCCGCTCGGGGTGGCCGGCCAGATCATCCCGTGGAACTTCCCGCTGCTGATGCTGGCCTGGAAGATCGCCCCGGCGCTCGCCACCGGCAACACCGTGGTGCTGAAGCCCGCCGAGACGACGCCGCTGTCGGCCCTGTTCTTCGCGGACATCTGCCGCCAGGCGGGACTGCCCAAGGGCGTCGTCAACATCCTGACGGGGTACGGCGACGCGGGCGAGGCGCTGGTCGCGCACCCCGACGTGAACAAGGTCGCGTTCACCGGCTCCACCGCGGTCGGCAAGGCCATCGCCCGGAGAATCGCCGGCACGGACAAGAAGGCCACCCTCGAACTGGGCGGCAAGGGCGCGAACATCGTCTTCGACGACGCTCCGATCGACCAGGCGGTCGAGGGCATCGTCACCGGGATCTTCTTCAACCAGGGCCAGGTCTGCTGCGCGGGCTCCAGGCTGCTGGTGCAGGAGTCCGTCCACGACGAGGTGCTGGACGCGCTCAAGCGCAGGCTGTCCACGCTGCGGCTGGGCGATCCGATGGACAAGAACACCGACATCGGCGCGATCAACTCCGCGGAGCAGCTCGCCCGGATCACCGCCCTGGTGGAGACCGGTGAGGCCGAGGGCGCGGAGCGCTGGTCGGCTCCGTGCGAGCTCCCGTCGTCGGGCTACTGGTTCGCCCCCACCCTGTTCACCAACGTCACGCAGGCGCACACCGTGGCCCGTGACGAGATCTTCGGCCCGGTGCTGTCCGTCCTCACCTTCCGGACCCCGGACGAGGCGGTCGCCAAGGCCAACAACAGTCAGTACGGCCTCTCGGCCGGCATCTGGACGGAGAAGGGCTCCCGCATCCTCGCGGTGGCGAACAAGCTCCGCGCGGGCGTCGTCTGGGCCAACACGTTCAACAAGTTCGACCCGACGTCGCCGTTCGGCGGCTACAAGGAGTCGGGCTTCGGCCGCGAAGGCGGCCGCCACGGCCTGGAGGCGTACCTCGATGTCTGAGCAGAACCGTCTGAGCGTCTTCAAGACCTACAAGCTGTACGTCGGGGGCAAGTTCCCCCGCTCCGAGAGCGGCCGGGTGTACGAGGTGACGGACTCCAAGGGCAGGTGGCTCGCCAACGCGCCGCAGTCCTCACGCAAGGACGCCCGTGACGCGGTCGTCGCCGCGCGCAAGGCGTTCGGCGGCTGGTCGGGCGCGACGGCGTACAACCGCGGCCAGGTCCTCTACCGCGTCGCGGAGATGCTGGAGGGCCGCCGGGACCAGTTCGTGCGCGAGGTCGCGGACGCCGAGGGGCTGTCGAAGTCAAAGGCCGCGGCCGTCGTCGACGCGGCGGTCGACCGCTGGGTCTGGTACGCGGGCTGGACCGACAAGATCGGCCAGGTCGTGGGCGGGGCGAACCCGGTGGCGGGACCGTTCTTCAACCTCTCCACCCCGGAGCCGACGGGCGTGGTCGCGGTCCTGGCACCGCAGGAGTCGTCCTTCCTCGGCCTCGTCTCGGTGATCGCCCCGGTGATCGCCACCGGGAACACCGCGGTCGTCGTCGCCTCGGCGGACGCCCCCCTGCCCGCGCTCTCCCTCGGCGAGGTGCTGGCCACCTCCGACCTGCCGGGCGGTGTGGTGAACATCCTGTCCGGGAAGACGGCCGAGCTCGCGGCTCCGCTGGCGTCCCACCAGGACGTCAACGCCGTCGACCTCACCGGCGCCGGCGCCGAACTGGCGACGGAGCTGGAGATCGCCGCGGCGGACAACCTGAAGCGAGTCGTGCGTCCACAGGCTGTGGACGGAGCGGACTGGTCGGCCGATCCCGGCACCCACCGCCTCACGGCGTTCCTGGAGACCAAGACGGTCTGGCACCCGACGGGAGCCCTGGGGACCTCCGGCTCCTCGTACTGACCCGTCGGGACATGCGTGCGGGGCCGCCCCGAGCGGCCCCGCACGCATGCCGGCGGGCGCCTCAGCCGGTGATGAGACCGGTCACCTGACCGATCACGGGCAGGTCGCCCAGCGCCGCCCCGCTGGTCAGCGGGTCGGTGACGAGGGCCGTGGTCACCGGCTTGAAGTCGGCGATCTGGGTGCCCACCGCGTTGTCCAGCGGATCCACTCCCGTGCCGGCGAGCGGATCCAGCTGCAGGTCGGTGATGGGCTTGACGGCCCCCGCGAGCCCGTAGCCGAGGGCGCTGGTCACCGCGGGCGACGCCGCCTCGCCGATCGCCCCCAGGGTGCTGTCCGCGGAGTCCGCGCCGGTGGCGGGCGCGGCGGGCAGCACGGCGGCCTGGGCCGCCGTGCCTCCCGCGCCGAGCGCCGCACCCAGTGCGGTGAGGGTCAGACCGGCGCGCAGCAGAGCGCGGTGCCGGGGCTTGGACAGTGCGTGACGTGCCATGTTTTCCCACCTGATCGGGACGTGTTGAGTAATCATCCGTGCGCGCAGAGTAGTTGAGGTGTGATGCTCGATACCAACAGGACCTCCGGGGGATCCCCTACGCGGGTCAATGCCTCACACTTCTGTTCTGTGAGTTCCCAACCGATCCCCACTCGCGTCGTGCTGCTCGCCGGTCCTTCCGGCTCCGGCAAGTCGTCCCTCGCCGCCCGCAGCGGTCTGCCCGTGCTGCGCCTGGACGACTTCTACAAGGAGGGAAACGACCCGACACTGCCCCGGGTCACCGGCAGCACCGACATCGACTGGGACTCGGCGCTGTCCTGGGACGCGGACGGCGCGGTCGCGGCCGTGGCCGAGCTGTGCCGCACGGGGCGTACGGACGTCCCGCTGTACGACATCGCCACGAGTTCGCGGGTCGGCCGGGAGACGCTCGACATCGAACGCACGCCCCTGTTCGTCGCCGAGGGCATCTTCGCGGCGGACATAGTCGAGCGCTGCCAGGAGCTCGGGCTGCTGGCCGACGCCCTGTGCCTGCGCGGGCGGCCGTCCACGACGTTCCGGCGGCGGCTGCTGCGGGATCTGCGGGAGGGCCGGAAGTCGGTACCGTTCCTGCTGCGGCGCGGGTGGCGGCTGATGCGGGCCGAGCGGCGCATCGTGGCCCGCCAGACCGCGCTGGGTGCGTATCCCTGCGCCAAGCAGGAGGCGCTGGGCAGGCTGGCCGCCGCCGCGGCGGGGCGCTGCCTCGCGCCCCGGAGCCGGGTACCGAACTGAGCCCTGCCCGCCGGACCCGGGACCGTCCGGGCCGTCGTACGGCACGACAGCGGGGGCGGACAGGACCCCCCGGCCCGTCCGCCCCCGCTGCGTATCACCCCCGTACCGCCGCTCCCCCCGGAGCCGCGGCGTTCTTCCCCCGTTTTCCCCCGTAGACCTCAGGCCACCAGCTCGCCGAAGGACTCCTCCTCGTCACGGCCGAAGCTGAGGACGTCGTCCTCGCGCAGCCGGCGGAGCGACCGCCAGATGCTCGACTTCACCGTGCCGACACTGATGTCGAGTATCGATGCGATCTCCGGGTCCGTGCGGCCCTCGTAGTAGCGGAGGACCAGCATCGTGCGCTGGAGTTCGGGCAGTCGCGCCAGCGCCTGCCAGAGCACCGCACGCAGTTCCGTGCCCCGCATCGCGTCCGTGTCGCCCACCGTCTCCGGCAGCTCCTCGGTCGGGTACTCGTTGAGCTTGCGCCTGCGCCATGCGCTGATGTGCAGGTTGGTCATGGTCCGGCGGAGGTACCCGCCGACCGCGGCCTTGTCACTGATCCTGTCCCATGCGCGGTACGTCGAGAAGAGGGCGCTCTGCAGCAGGTCCTCGGCCTCGAACCGGTCGCCGGTCAGGTGGTAGGCGGTCGCGTACAGGGAGGCGCGGCGCTCCTGGACGTAGGCCGTGAACGCCGCTTCGGCGCTCTCGGCCTGCGCCGGGACCTTCCGCTCCCCCGGGCCCTCCCCGTACGCCTTCCCCCCGTTGTCCCCCGTGGACGCGTCAACCATCGTCAGGTACGACGAGTGCTGACGACCGGCGTTCCGGTAACACCCCCGTGCTCCGGTGCCGGACTTCTCCGGGCCCTTGCCGACGTCGTGGAGGCGCGTGACAACTGCGCTTGAGGTGGTGCTGTGCAGTGCGTTCATCTGGCGCCCCCCATCGGTGGAGTCCGTTCGTTCCGTGTGCCATTGAGCTTGCCGGGGCAGTTTCATGGCGCTGTCCCCCGACTGTCACAGGGCTGTCACAGGGCTCCCCGTCCCCTCGTGCCGGGGAGGGGGCCGGGGAGGTAGCCGGGGATCAAGTCGGCGGGATTGTCGAAAGGTGGCAGCACCATGGGCCAGAATGACCCCCGTGCCTTTCCTGTTGCTGATCGAGGACGACGACGCCATCCGCACGGCCCTCGAACTCTCACTGTCTCGCCAGGGCCACCGTGTGGCCACCGCGGCGACGGGAGAGGACGGCCTGGAGCTGCTCCGGGAGCAGCGGCCGGACCTGGTCGTGCTGGACGTGATGCTGCCCGGGATCGACGGTTTCGAGGTGTGCCGGCGCATCCGGCGCACCGACCAGCTGCCGATCATCCTGCTGACCGCGCGCAGCGACGACATCGACGTCGTGGTGGGACTGGAGTCCGGCGCGGACGACTACGTGGTGAAACCCGTACAGGGCCGGGTGCTCGACGCCCGCATCCGCGCGGTACTGCGGCGCGGCGAGAGGGAGTCGACCGACTCCGCGACGTTCGGGAGCGTCGTCATCGACCGTTCGGCGATGACCGTCACCAAGAACGGGGAGGACCTGCAGCTCACGCCGACCGAGCTGCGACTCCTGCTCGAACTGAGCCGCAGGCCCGGACAGGCCCTGTCCCGGCAGCAGTTGCTGCGCCTGGTGTGGGAGCACGACTACCTCGGTGACTCGCGGCTCGTGGACGCCTGCGTGCAGCGGCTGCGGGCCAAGGTGGAGGACGTGCCGTCCTCGCCGACGCTCATCCGTACCGTGCGCGGCGTCGGCTACCGGCTGGACTCGCCTCAGTGAGCGATTCCGCCGGGCGCTCCATACTCGCGGGTCTTCGCTGGACCAGCCTGCGGCTGCGGCTGCTGATCGTGTTCGCGCTGGTGGCCCTGACGGCCGCGGTGTCCGCCTCCGGCATCGCCTACTGGCTCAACCGCGAGGCCGTGCTGACCCGCACCCAGGACTCGGCGCTGGGCGACTTCCGCCGCCAGATGCAGAACCAGGCCGCCTCGCTGCCGCTGGAGCCCCCGTCGGAGGACCTCCGGGCCGCCGCCGAGCAGATGGCGAGCAGCGGCCCGGGCTATCAGGTGCTGCTCGTCGGCACGCGTGACGGCAAGCCGGTCACCGGGTCGTCCGACATCGACGCCTTCACCAAGGTGGACGTGCCCGCCTCCCTGCAGAAGCAGGTGAACAAGAAGCAGCCGCTGACGTCGAGCAACACCTTCGAGTACCACCTGTTCTGGCAGCGCACGACGATGGGCGGCACCCCCTACCTGGTGGCCGGGACGAAGATCATCGGTGGTGGTCCGGCCGGCTACATGCTGAAGTCGCTCGACCAGGAGCGCGAGGACCTCAGTTCCCTCGCCTGGTCCCTGGGCATCGCCACGGCGCTGGCCCTCGTGGGCTCCGCGCTCCTCGCGCAGGCGTCCGCGACGACCGTGCTGCGGCCGGTGCAGCGGCTCGGCGACGCGGCCCGCAAGCTGGGCGAGGGGAAGCTCGACACCCGTCTCGTGGTCTCCGGCAACGACGAACTCGCCGATCTTTCCCACACGTTCAACAAGGCGGCGAGCTCCCTGGAGAAGAAGGTCGCCGACATGAGCGCGCGGGAGGAGTCGAGCCGCAGATTCGTCGCCGACATGTCGCACGAGCTGCGTACGCCGCTGACCGCGATCACCGCGGTCGCCGAGGTGCTGGAGGACGAGGCGGACAGCCTCGACCCGATGATCGCCCCGGCCGTGCACCTGGTGGTGAGCGAGACCCGGCGGCTGAACGACCTGGTCGAGAACCTCATGGAGGTCACCCGTTTCGACGCGGGCACGGCCCGGCTCGTCCTCGACACGGTCGACGTCGCCGACCAGGTGACGGCGTGCATCGACGCCCGTGCCTGGCTGGACGCGGTCGATCTGGACGCGGAGCGCGGCATCATGGTGCGGCTCGATCCGCGGCGGCTCGACGTGATCCTGGCGAACCTGATCGGCAACGCCCTCAAGCACGGTGGTTCGCCCGTGCGGGTGTCGGTACGGACCGACGAGGACGAACTGGTCATCGAGGTGCGCGACCACGGCCCGGGCATTCCCGAAGAGGTGCTGCCCCACGTGTTCGACCGCTTCTACAAGGCCAGTGCCTCCCGGCCGCGTTCCGAGGGCAGCGGTCTCGGCCTGTCCATCGCGGTGGAGAACGCGCACATCCACGGTGGCGACATCACGGCCTCGAACCTCCCGGACGGTGAGGGTGCGATGTTCGTGCTGCGGCTCCCGCGCGACGCCGAGGGACTGACGGGCCCGCCGGGCGACGGCGGCCGGGACGAGAAGGGCGACGCGAAGTGACGCGCAGCGAGCGGGCGTACGGTGCGCCACGAGGGGCCCGCCCGAAGGGCGGCCGGCGCCGGACCGGCGCACTGGCCGTCCTCGTGGCCTGCGCGGCCCTGGCGTCGGGCTGCGGGATCCGCAGCACCTCGGTGCCGGTCGACGCGGGCGCCGCACCGTCGCGGATGCCGTGCCGTACCGCCGCCTCCGGTGCGTCCGCGCCGCCGCCGGGGAGCGTCTCGGTGCGGATCCATCTGCTCTGCGCCTCGCAGCTCGCGACGGTGGAGCGCACGGTCGCGCTCGACGAGTCACGGTCCGGCCGGCTCCTGGTCGCCCAGGCGCTGCTGGACGAGCTGGAGCGCGAGCCGTCGGCCGACGAGCGGCGGGCGGGCTTCTCCAGCGACGTCCCGGTGGGGCTGCGCGTCTCCGCGGCCCGCAAGGGCGACCCGGAGGGCGCGCTGCGCCTCAGCGAGCAGCCGGAGGACCTTCCTTCGGAGGCGCTCGCCCAGGTGGTCTGCACGTTCACGGAGAGCGACGGCATCGGATCGGGCGGCTCGGTGCTGCTCGGCGGGCCGGGGAGATACGCCCCGCGCGGCTATCTGTGCACCGCCGAGACGAAGGCACGCCCCGCGGAGGTGCCCACGCTGGGCGCGACCGGGCTTTCCTGAGCTCTCGGCGCCGGTCGTGGTGTCCGCGCCCTCCATCCGGTCGTGGTGCCCGTGGTGCCCGTGCCGTCGGTCCGGTCGTGGTGCCCGTGGTGCCCGTCACAGAGCCTTCCCGGACAACGGCGGAACCGATCCTGCCGCTCGTGGCGTCTCGGTGTACGTGCGTCACAGTTCGGACGGCCGGGCCGTCATCCGCTTCCGCGCGGCGGGGGTATTCCTCCTCCTCGCGCATCTCCTGTTCGTCGGCTGGCTGACGCTGCGCCCGCTGGACGTGCCCTGGGTGACGGCGGCGAACCTCCATCCCTTCGCCGGGATCAGGGCGGATCTGGCCATGGGCCCGGCCGAGGCCGCGCGGCGCATCGGCAAGGGGCTCCTGCTGCTGGCACCGCTGGGCGTGCTGCTGCCGATGGCGGGCGGCCGGCTGCTGGTGTCCCCCTGGGCCTCGCTGGCCCGTACCGTCGCCGCCGGCGCGCTGATCTCCATGGCGATCGAACTGGGACAGACCGGAGTGCCCGGGCAGGTCGTCGACGTCGACTCGCTGCTGCTGAACACCGTCGGGGTCGCCCTGGCCCATCTGCTGGTCGTCCCGCTGTGCCGGGTGCGGCTGCGCCGGGGCAACCGGGCGGGCGCCGGGGACCTGTCCCGCATCGGGAACGGCACCCGGACCTTCCGGAGCGAGGCCCCTCAGGGATCGACCCCGACGATTACCGGGGTCGGGATCGCCCCGTAGAGCGACGCTTCGCACCCCTTCGCGGAGTCACTATGGAGGTACCGGGAGCGCGACGGTGCAGCTCCCCGAACGGTTGACGAAGGAGCCCACCATGGCCGCACTTGTCCGCCCCGTCGAGGGACGCATGATCGGTGGGGTGTGCGCAGCGCTGGCACGGCGCTTCGGCACCTCCGCAGGGACGATGCGTGTCATCTTCCTGGTCTCGTGCCTGCTCCCCGGGCCCCAGTTCCTGCTCTACCTCGCCCTGTGGATTCTGCTCCCGTCGGAGAAGTCCCCGGCCGCGACGGCCTGGTGACCTGCGGGACCACGGGGGCACGACCTGTGGGGCGCGCACCCTGACCGGGTGCGCGCCCCACATGCGTGTACGGGAGGTTCAGCGGCCGATCGGCAGGACGCCGGTCAGGCCGCCGGCGGGCAGACCGCCGAGCAGGTTCGTGCCGGGGGCCGACAGGTCGTTGCTGCTGCCGCGCTGCTGCTGCTGGTCGAGGAGTCCGCCGGCCGCCTTCTGCACGGCGGGCAGGGCGTCGGTCACGGAGTCCAGCGCGATGTCGGCGGGCAGCGCGCCGGCCGCGGCGTCGAGGGGCACACCGACGGCGGAGGCACTGCCCGCACCGGCGGCGGCGAAAGCGGCACCGAGAGCGGCGACACCGAGGGTCCTGACAGCAGACTTCTTCATGAGGAATTCATCCTTGGGGAAGGGGATGTGAGCGGCTCTGCAAGTTAGTCAGGCCGATACCCCTCCCGCAAACATGCCGGGACACGGAAAACGGCCGGGACCGGATGATCCCGGCCGTTCCCCTTTTGGTCCGCTCAGCCGGCGAACGAGGAAGAACCGCTGGTGACAGCCGTCTGACGGAAGAGCCACTCGGACTTCAGCTCCGCATAACCGGGCTTGACGACGTCGTTGATCATCGCCAGACGTTCATCGAAAGGAATGAACGCTGATTTCATCGCATTGACTGTGAACCACTGCATGTCGTCGAGCGTGTATCCGAATGTCTCGGTCAGCCGCTCGAATTCCCGGCTCATGCTCGTACCGCTCATCAGCCGGTTGTCCGTATTCACGGTGGCGCGGAAATGCAGCTTCCGCAGCAGCCCGATCGGATGCTCGGCGTAGGAGGCGGCCGCGCCCGTCTGCAGGTTCGAGGTCGGGCAGAGCTCCAGCGGGATGCGCTTGTCGCGCACGTAGGAGGCGAGGCGGCCCAGGGTCACGCTGCCGTCGTCGGCGATCTCGATGTCGTCGATGATCCGCACACCGTGGCCGAGCCGGTCCGCGCCGCACCACTGCAGGGCCTGCCAGATGGACGGCAGCCCGAAGGCCTCGCCCGCGTGGATCGTGAAGTGGTTGTTCTCGCGCTTGAGGTACTCGAACGCGTCCAGGTGCCGGGTGGGGGGGAAGCCCGCCTCGGCGCCCGCGATGTCGAAGCCGACGACGCCCATGTCGCGGTAGCGGTTGGCGAGTTCGGCGATCTCCAGGGCGCGCGCGGCGTGCCGCATGGCGGTGAGGAGAGCGCCCACGCGGATGCGGTGGCCGTTCTCGCGGGCCCGGCGCTCGCCTTCGCGGAAGCCGTCGTTGACCGCCTCGACGACCTCCTCCAGGGTCAGGCCGTCCGTGAGGTGCTGCTCGGGCGCGTAGCGCACCTCGGCGTAGACGACTCCGTCCTCCGCGAGGTCCTCCGCGCACTCCGCGGCCACCCGGAACAGCGCGTCACGGGTCTGCATGACGGCACAGGTGTGGGCGAAGGTCTCCAGGTAGCGCTCCAGCGAACCGGAGTCGGCCGCCTCGCGGAACCAGAGGCCCAGCTTGTCGGGCTCGGTCTCGGGGAGTGCGTCGTAGCCCTGCGCCAGCGCCAGTTCGACGATCGTGCCGGGGCGGAGGCCGCCGTCGAGATGGTCGTGGAGCAGCACCTTGGGCGCGCGGCGGATCTGTTCGGGGCCGGGGACATTCCGGGTCTGGCTCGTCATTCGGGCACTCTAGCGCCTACGCGCGTAGATTGCCGAGCGCCGATGCGTAACAGTGACCGCGAAGCCGGGTGGCGTACACCCGCCCTTCTGACACTGTTCTGTCATGGCACAGCGCGCACTTCCCCTGCCTGCCGCCAGGCTGGGACGGGCCGTTCACACGGCCGGAGCAACACCCGAGGTCAGCGGAGTGGTCCTGCTGCTCCCCGACGGCGAGACCGACTCCCGGCGCCGCCCTTCCCCCCTGTCGTACGCGGCCCAGCTGCCACTGGCCCGGACCCTGGCCGGGGCGGGCCGCGAGGACGGGCTCGCGGTGCACGTCGTGCGCTACCGCAGCCGCGGCTGGAACGCCGGCGCCGATCCGGTGGCCGACGCCGAGTGGGCATCGGACGAGGTCGTGCGCCGCTACGGCGACGTCCCCGTCTGCCTCGTCGGGCACGGGATGGGCGGCCGGGCCGCCCTGCGGGGCGCGGGGCACACCGCCGTCAACTCCGTGCTGGCGATGGCACCCTGGCTTCCCGACGGCCCGGGCGAACCCGAACCGGTGAAGCACCTGGCCGGGCGCCGGGTGCTGATCGTGCACGGCACGAACGACGCCCGGTCGAATCCCGAGCTCTCCTACCGGCTGGCCGAGCGGGCCAAGAAGGCCAACCGGGACACCTGCAGATTCGAGGTCCACTCCGACGGACACGCCCTGCGCCAGCACCGCTCCGAGGTGATGGCGCTGGCCGCGGACTTCATACGGGGTTCGCTGTTCGCCCGGTCTTACGCCCGCCCGGTCGCCGACGCCTTCGCCGCTCCCCCGCCGCTCGGCCTGCGGATGCCGCTCGCCGCGGGGTTCGGGCGGTCGCTGCGGTACTGAGCCCGGGCGGCGCGGCGGCACGGGGGGCTCAGTCCGGCAGCAGGCTTCCCCTGCGCGACAGCAGGAACTGCTTGAAGGCGGCGACCGGTGGCGTGTCGGGGTGTCCGTCCAGCCAGGCGACCCCGATCTCCCGGGCCGCGCGGGGCGAGGTCACCGTCAGCTCGACCACTCCGGGCCTGGCGACGGCGGGCGGGGGGAGCAGGGCCACGCCGAGACCGGCCGCGACCAGACCGCGCAAGGTCTCGGCCTCCTCGCCCTCGAAGGCGATCCGCGGGCTGAAGCCGGCCTCGGCGCAGAGGTCGTCGGTGATCCGCCGCAGCCCGTAGCCGGCTTCGAGCGTCACGAACGTCTCGTCGGCGGCCTCGGCGAGGCGGATGCGGCGACGGCCCGCGAGCCGGTGGTCGTCGGGCACCACGAGGCGCAGCCGCTGCTCGTCGAGGCGCCGGGTGACGAGGTCGGGGGCGTCCGGTACGGGCGAGGTGAGGCAGAGGTCGAGCGCGCCCGCCCGCAGTCGTTCGATCATCGCCTCGCCGTAGTTCTGCACCAGTTGGAAGCGGACCCCGGGGTGGTCGGCGCGGAAGGCCCGGATCAGGGCGGGCACGGTCTCCGAACCCATCGTGTGCAGGAAGCCGAAGGCCACCTTGCCCGCCGTGGGATCGGCGTCGGCGCGCACCGAGTCGGCGGCCTTCTCCACCTCCGCCAGGGCGCGTTCGGCGGAGCCGAGGAAGGTACGGCCCGCGGGGGTGAGGGAGACGGTGCGGCCGCTGCGGGCGAACAGGGCGACGCCCAGGTCCTCCTCCAGCCGCACGATGGCGCGCGACAGCGTCGACTGCGGGACTCCGAGCTCCTGCGCGGCGCGCGTGACGTGTTCGTGCCGGGCCACCGCCTCGAAGTACGCCAGGCGGGGCGCGAGCACGGCGCGGATGTCTTCTTCGTAACTGCCGGGTGACAGCCGGGGCTGTGAGCTGTGTTGATGCGCCATGGGAACGATTATGAGGGTTTCATGCATTGGACGCATGAAACCTCGCGCTCTACGTTCGACGTATGCCTCCTGCCAGTACCGGGGCGTCCACCGTCGCGCTGGACGCCGCCGTTCCGTCTTCCGCCGCAGCCGCCTCACCGACCGCTCCGGACCGCCTCTCTCCCGGTGGTCCCGGCTACCGCCGCATGAGTCTCGCGCTCTTCGCCGCGGGGATCGCGACCTTCGCCCTCCTCTACTCGACCCAGGCGCTGCTGCCGGCCGTCTCCGCGTCCTTCGACGCCACGGCCGGGCAGGCGAGCTGGACGGTCTCGGCGGCGACCGGCGGGCTGGCGCTGTGCGTCCTGCCGCTGAGCGCGCTCTCCGAGCGCGTCGGGCGGCGGCAGATGATGACGGCCTCGCTGGCCGTCGCCGTCGTGATCGGGCTCCTGGTGCCCTTCGCGCCGTCGCTCGGCTGGCTGATCGCGCTGCGCGCGGTCCAGGGCGCGGCCCTGGCGGGACTGCCCGCGTCCGCGATGGCCTACCTGGCCGAGGAAGTGCGGCCCAAGGCACTCGTGGCGGCGATCGGGCTCTTCGTGGCGGGCAACAGCATCGGCGGCATGAGCGGCCGCATCCTCTCCGGCTGGGTCGCCCAGCTGTGGGGATGGCGCGTGGCGCTCGGCGCGATCGGGCTGCTCGCCGTGGCCTGCGCGCTGGTCTTCCACCTGATGATCCCGGCCGCCCGGCACTTCACCCCCTCCTCGCTCAACCCGAAGGCCCTGGCGAAGACGGTCACCGGCCACCTGTCCGATCCGCTGCTGCGGCGGCTGTACGCGATCGGCGCGCTGTTCATGACGGTCTTCGGCGCGGTCTACACCGTCATCGGCTACCGGCTCGTCGACGAGCCCTTCGGCCTTCCGCAGGGCATCGTCGGCTCGGTCTTCCTGGTCTACCTCGTCGGTACGGTCTCCTCCGCCGCCGCCGGCAGGCTGGTGGCCCGGCTGGGCCGCCGGGGGGCCCTCTACCTCGCCGTGTCCACGACGGCCGCCGGCCTGCTGCTCACGCTCGCCGGCGAGCTGGCCGCGGTCCTGGCGGGCCTCGTCCTCATCACGGCCGGGTTCTTCGCCGGACACGCGGTCGCCTCGTCGTCGGTCAGCCGCACGGCGACGACGGGCCGGGCGCAGGCTTCGGCGCTGTACCAGTCCGCCTACTACCTCGGCTCCAGCGCGGGCGGCACGCTCGGCGCGGTCGCCTTCCACGCCGGCGGCTGGGCCGGCACGGTCGCACTGGGTCTCCTGGCGGTCCTCGGTGTGCTGTCGATCACCCTGTTCGGCACCCGGGCGGCGCGGAGCGAGCGCATGAGGGCCGGAACCGTACCGGCTATGCACAACTGAGACCTTCCGGCCACAACCGCGGCGCCCCGGCGCACGTCCAACAAGCGGAGTCACTTACCGCGGACGGCGCGAAGGGGAGCAGGCGTACATGGGAATCATGGGGAAGACGGGCGGCATACGGACACGGCGCGGTGCCGTCCTGTCGGTCGCGGGACTGGTGGCGGCACCCGCCCTGGTGCTGGGCACCGGGACGGCCGCGCAGGCGGCGTCCTGCTCGGCGGGGACCGGTCCGTACCAGAAGCAGGTCGAGAAGTACCTGAAGCGGCCCGTCGACGGGCGGCAGTCCACTGCGGACTGCACCGCGATCCGGTCGTTCCAGACGGCGAAGGGCATCACACCGGCGGCCGGCTACGCGGGTCCGGTCACCTGGCGCACGATGAAGACGATCACCGCGCAGAAGGCTGCGGGGAAGAACCCCAACGCGGCGAAGAACTGCCCGACGAACAAGGGCCGGATCGCCTGCGTCGACCTGACCAGGCAGCTGAGCTGGATCCAGGACGGGTCGAAGCTGAAGTACGGTCCCGTGCCGGTGCGCACGGGCCGCAACGGCGCGGAGACGCGGACCGGATCGAAGAAGATCTACTGGCGCAACATCGACCACTGGTCGACGCTCTACGACGTCAGCATGCCGTACGCCCAGTTCTTCGACGGCGGCCAGGCGTTCCACTCGGTCACCAAGTCCATGTACAACAACCCGGGATCGGCCGGCTGCGTCAACATGCGCCCCGCCGACGCGAAGTCGTACTGGAAACTGCTGAAGGACGGCGACGACGTCTTCGTCTACGGGCGCAAGCCCGGCACCTGAGCAGCGCTTTCCCCGCTTCCCGCCCCTGTTGTCAGTGCCCTGCGGTAGCTTCCACAGTGCTGGGTGATCGGTGTCACAGCGCAACAGGGGTGGAGCGATGAGTGATCTGACGGCGGCGGCCGACGTGGACAGCCGTCTGGAGGGACACCGGGTCGAGCTGACCGGCTACTGCTACCGGATGCTCGGCTCGGCCTTCGAGGCGGAGGACGCCGTCCAGGACACGCTGGTGCGTGCCTGGCGGAACTTCGACAAGTTCGAGGGCCGTTCCTCGTTGCGCTCCTGGCTCTACCGGATCGCGACGAACGTCTGCCTGGACATGCTGAACGCCGGCAACAAGCGGGCCAGACCGGTGGATCTGACCGGACCCACCCCCCTCGCCCAGGCGGCGCTCAACCCCCTTCCCGAGAACACCTGGCTGGAGCCGATGCCCGACGGGCGCATCCTCCCGTCGATCGCCGACCCGGCCGAGGCCGCCGTGGCCCGTGAGTCGGTCCGCCTGGCGTTCGTCGCGGCGCTCCAGCACCTGCCGCCCAAGCAGCGGGCGGTGCTGATCCTCCGTGAGGTGCTGGCCTGGAAGGCGAGCGAGGTCGCGGAGCTGCTCGACACCTCGGTCGCCTCGGTCAACAGCGCCCTGCAGCGGGCCAGGGCGACCCTGTCGGACACGGAGGGCACCGCGCCCGACACGGCGAACCCGCTGGACGAGGAGCAGCGCAAGCTCCTCGACCGCTACGTCGCGGCGTTCGAGGGGTACGACATGGCGGCGCTGACGGCCCTGCTCCATGAGGACGCCGTGATGACCATGCCGCCGTTCGACCTCTGGCTGCGGGGGCACGACGACATCACCGGCTTCATGCTCAGCATCGGCGCGAGCTGCGCGGGTTCCCGTCTGGTGGCGACCGAGGCCAACGGGACCCCGGCCTTCGCGCACTACAAGCCCAATCCGGACGGTCCGGGGTTCGTGCCGTGGGCGGTGCAGGTCATCGACATCTCGGACGGTGCCATCACCGGGATGCACTGTTTCCTCGACACCCCGCGCTGGTTCCCGCTG
This sequence comes from Streptomyces sp. NPDC001822, assembly GCF_042892135.1. Taxonomy (NCBI): domain Bacteria; kingdom Bacillati; phylum Actinomycetota; class Actinomycetes; order Kitasatosporales; family Streptomycetaceae; genus Streptomyces; species Streptomyces sp. NPDC001822. The sequence continues at coordinate 521,703 of NZ_JBIATW010000002.1, read as the reverse complement.
TTCGGGCTTCCCGACCACCTGGACGCGGATCAGTCATGAGGCTCACACGGCCCGTGGTGATCGGCTGGGCCCTCCTGGTGGCGGGCGGCTGGGCGGCGACGCTGTGGCTGGGCGAGCCGTCCGCCACCGCGGGCCCCGACCCCGCCGCCGTCTCCGGCGCCCCGGCCGACGACACGTCTCCCGGGCCCCAGCCGGAGGGTTCGTGCGCGATGCCGTCCCCTTCGGCCGTCGCATCCCTCCCGCCGGGTGAGGAGATACCCGCGGAGTACGCCGACGGGCGCGCTCTGCTGGTCCTCTGCAGCTACAGCGAGTCCCGGTAGCGGCTCGGGGCCGGGTCACTCCTCGTCCGGCCCCAGGAGCGCCACCACGTCGGCCAGCCCGACCAGGTCGAGCAGCGCCCCGAGTTCGGCGGAGGGACGGCGCAGGCGCAGCCGGGCCCGACCGGTCCGGCGGGCGACCAGACCGAGCCGGGCTATCGCCTCCACCAGCGCCAGGTCCGCGTGCGTCACCCCGCCGACGTCGCAGTCGATCACCGCGGCATCGGGGCGGCAGGTCAGCAGGGCCTCAAGTTCGGCACACAGGCCCGGCACATCGGCGCGGGTGACGCGGCCGGTGACGACGAGGGCGGCGCTCGGAGTCATGGCATCCACACCACAGAGACCGGCTGGATGCCGGAAACTCATCGGCGGCCGGGCTCGCACCTCAGCTGACCGGGAGGATCCCCGTGTCCAGATCCAGCTCGAACGGCTCGGGAAGGGTGAGCGTCCCCCCGTACTCGACCACGTCGAGGACGCGGTAGGTGCCGTTGTCGGGGTCGCCGTGGAGCGTGGCGGTCGGGCGGCCCGAATGCCACGGATCGAGCAGCAGGAAGAGTCCGACGCCTGCCTTCGCGTATCCGTGCGCCTTCTTGACGCGGTCGTGGTCGGCGTTGGCCTGCGAGGTGATCTCGACGACCAGCAGGGCCTCCTCCGCGGGCACACGATTCCCCGGCCTCGTCGCCACCGTGCGCGGCACCACGAGGAGGTCGGGGATGTAGACACCCGCGCGTCCCGGCACCGAGACCCCGAGCGTCTGGTAGATCCCCCATTCCTCGGGGATGACCGCGTACAGCCTGCGCTGCAGCAGTGCCGCGGTGGTGTTGTGGTCCTTGGACGGAGGTGGAGACACGGTGACGATCCCCTCGATGATCTCCACCTTGCAGCCCTCGGGCGCGTCCGTCTCCTCCCAGATCCGGACGAGGTCGTCCCAGTCCTGGCCGTGGCCCGGCCCCGGACCGCCGGTGAGTGCGCTCATGGCGGTCTCCTCTTATCGGTGCGTCACCGAGTCCAGCATGCCGAACGGGACCGGTGGTGGTCCACCGGTCCCGTTCACCCGAAAGGGAAAGCAGCAGGTCAGGCGATGCGTTCCCGCACCACCGGCGTGGCGGTGAAGGGGGTGCCGGCCGGCGCGATGTCGTACGAGCCGGGCAGCGCCTTCAGGGCGTACTCGAACCTCGAAGGGGTGTCCGTGTGCAGGGTCATCAGCGGCTGGCCCTCGGTCACGGTGTCGCCGGGCTTGGCGTGCATCTCGACGCCCGCGCCCGCCTGCACCGGGTCCTCCTTGCGCGCGCGGCCCGCGCCGAGCCGCCAGGCGGCGACGCCGACGTCGTAGGCGTCCAGCCGGGTCAGTACGCCCGAGGAGGGGGCGCTGATCACGTGCTGCTCACGGGCGACGGGGAGCGGCGCGTCCGGGTCGCCGCCCTGGGCGGAGATCATGCGGCGCCACACGTCCATGGCGGAACCGTCGGCGAGGGCCTTCTCGGGGTCGGCGTCCTTGAGTCCGGCCGCGTCGAGCATCTCGCGGGCGAGCGCCAGGGTCAGGTCGATGACGTCCTTGGGGCCGCCGCCGGCCAGGACCTCGACGGACTCGCGGACCTCCAGGGCGTTGCCCGCTGTCAGGCCGAGCGGGGTCGCCATGTCCGTGAGGAGCGCGACGGTGCGCACACCGCTGTCGGTGCCCAGCGCGACCATGGTGGAGGCCAGTTCGCGGGCGTCCTCGATCGTCTTCATGAAGGCGCCGGAGCCGACCTTGACGTCCAGCACCAGGGCGCCGGTGCCCTCGGCGATCTTCTTGGACATGATCGAGCTGGCGATGAGCGGGATCGCCTCGACGGTGCCGGTGACGTCGCGCAGCGCGTACAGCTTCTTGTCGGCGGGGGCGAGGCCGTCACCGGCCGCGCAGATGACGGCGCCGGTGGTGTCGAGGACGTCGAGCATCTCGGCGTTGGAGATGTGGGCGCGCCAGCCGGGGATGGACTCAAGCTTGTCGAGCGTGCCGCCGGTGTGGCCGAGGCCCCGGCCGCTGAGCTGGGGCACGGCCGCGCCGCAGGCGGCGACCAGCGGGGCGAGGGGCAGGGTGATCTTGTCGCCGACGCCGCCCGTGGAGTGCTTGTCGGTGGTGGGGCGGGAGAGCGCCCCGAAGTCCATGCGCTCGCCGGAGGCGATCATCGCGGCGGTCCAGCGGGCGATCTCGGTGCGGTTCATGCCGTTGAGCAGGATCGCCATGGCCAGCGCGGACATCTGCTCGTCGGCGACCTCGCCGCGCGTGTACGCGTCGATGACCCAGTCGATCTGCTCGGGGCTGAGCTCGCCCCGGTCCCGCTTGGTGCGGATGACGGAGATGGCGTCCATGGGAGGGGAGTCCTTCCGGCCGGAGGGATGGGCGGGAGTCCTGTTGACTCTACGCGCATAGAGAGGAAACGTTCCGCCGCTCCGTTCCCCCGGCGGGCCGGTGCGGCGCGCCGGAGGAACGGAGCGGTGTGGGGGCACTACCCCAGGTGCTGCGGCCCGAACGACTGCGGCAGCATCTCGTCGAGCGTACGGAGCCCGTCGGGGGTCTCCAGGACGAGCTCGGGGCCGCCGAACTCGTAGAGCAGCTGACGGCAGCGCCCGCACGGCACGAGCACCGTGCCGGAACCGTCCACGCAGGTGAAGTGGGTCAGCCGGCCGCCGCCCGTAGCGGCGAGCTGCGACACCAGGCCGCACTCGGCGCACAGGCTGATGCCGTACGAGGCGTTCTCGACGTTGCACCCCGTGAGCACGCGGCCGTCGTCGACGAGGGCCGCCGCACCGACCGGGAAGTGCGAGTACGGGGCGTACGCCCGGGACATCGCGTCCCGGGCGGCCTCGCGCAGCGCTTCCCAGTCGACCGGGAGGGCGGTCACTTGCCCTCGCCCTTGCGGTACGGCACACCGTCCGCCTTCGGCGGCCGCAGCCGCTGCGCGGACAGGGCGAGCACCAGGAGCGTCGTGATGTACGGGGCGGCGTCGACGAACTGGCTCGGGACCTGGTCCGTCATGACGTACCAGATGAACAGCAGCGCGGAGAGGACGGCCGAGATCAGCGCGGGCAGGTACTTCTTCCGGTACAGCTGCCAGAACACGACGATCACCAGCAGGATGGCAAGGAGCAGCAGCATCGCGTGGACGTTCTCGGCGCCGCCGCGCAGCTTGAGGCTGTCGGTGAAGCCGAAGAGCCCGGCGCCCAGGGCCATGCCGCCCGGCATCCAGTTACCGAAGATCATCGCGGCGAGACCGATGTAGCCGCGGCCTCCGGTCTGGCCCTCCTGGTAGATGCTGGTCGCGACGATGGCCAGGAAGGCACCGCCGAGTCCGGCCAGACCGCCCGAGACGGTCACGGCGATGTACTTGTACTTGTAGACGTTGACGCCGAGCGTCTCCGCCGCGATCGGGCTCTCGCCGCAGGACCGCAGCCGCAGGCCGAACGACGTGCGCCACAGCAGGAACCAGGTGGCGGGGATGAGCAGCAGGGCGACGACGGTCAGCAGCGACAGGCCGGTGACCAGGCCGCCGATGATGCCGGCGAGGTCGGAGATGAAGAACCAGTGGTGTTGTTGCAGGTCCTGCATCCAGTCCGAGAGCCCTGGAATGGTGATCCTGTCGATCTCGTCCAGCCGCGGTGACTGCTTGGAGGAACCGCCGGGCTCCTGGGCGAAGGTGAAGTTCGACAGGTAGCGGGTGACGCCGACGGCGAGGATGTTGACGGCCACACCGGAGACGATGTGGTTCACGCCGAAGGTGACGGTGATGATGGCGTGCAACAGGCCGCCGAGCGCGCCGCCGATGATGCCGAACAGGACGCCCACCCAGGGGCCCCACTGGTATCCGGCCCAGGCACCGAACCAGGTGCCCAGGATCAGCATGCCTTCGAGGCCGATGTTGACGACACCGGCCCGCTCGGCCCACAGTCCGCCGAGACCGGCCAGGCCGATGGGAACGGCCAGCTCCAGCGCGCCGCTCACCTGGCCCACGGAGGTCACGTCGTCCGCGCCGCTGATCACCCGGACCAGCGAGACGAGGGCCAGCGCGCCCGCGATGATCAGCAGGATGACGGGCAGGGAGAGCTTGTGGCGGCCGCCGCCCTTCTGGGGGGCGACACGTGCGGCGGGGACTTGGGTGCTCACAGGGCCGCCTCCTTCTCGGTGGTGAGGGCGTGGCCGGCGGCGAGTTCCTCGCCGACCTTCTGCTGCTGGCGGCGGGTCCCGTAACGCCGGACGAGTTCGTAGCTGACGACGACCGAGATCACGATCAGGCCCTGGATGATCGTGGCGATCTCCTTCTCGAAGCCGTACTGGTCGAGCGGGGAGGACGCCTTGTCCAGGAAGGCGATCAGCAGTGCGCTGAGTGCGATGCCCACCGGGTGGTTACGGCCGAGCAGGGCGATGGTGATGCCGGTGAAGCCGAGGCCGACGGGGAAGTCGAGGCTGTAGGTGTGCGTGTCACCCAGCAGCGTCGGCATGCCGACCAGACCGGCGATGGCTCCGGAGATGAGCATCGACGTCATGATCATCTTCTTGGCGTCCACGCCGGACGCCTGGGCGGCGCTCTCGCTGGCGCCCGTGGCGCGCAGGTCGAAGCCGAAGCGGGTGCGGTTCAGGACGAACCAGTAGACGAGACCGCAGCCGATGGCGACGAAGGTGAATCCGTAGATCTCACCGGCCTCGGCGCCCAGGGAGAGGCCCGGGAACCAGCCGGCCTCCGGGATGTCGCCCGTGGTGAGGTTGTTGGAGCCCGCGGCCTGCTCACCGAAGTTCTTCGGCAGGATCAGCCAGGCGATCAGCGCGGTCGAGATCGAGTTGAGCATGATCGTCGCGACGACCTCGCTCACTCCGCGGGTGACCTTGAGGATGCCCGCGATACCGGCCCAGAACGCGCCGACCAGCATCGCCACGACCACGATCAGGGCGATCTGGAACGGCCCGGGGAGGCTGACGCTCGCGCCGACCAGGGCGGCCATCATCGCCGCGAGCCGGTACTGCCCGTCGACGCCGATGTTGAAGAGGTTCATCCGGAAGCCGACCGCGACCGCGAGAGCGGCGAGGTAGTACGTACCGGCCTGGTTGACGATCAGGACCTGTACGTCGCTGTACGAGACCTGCTCGAACAGCAGCCGGTACAGCTCGAACGGGTCGCGGTTCGAGATGAGCAGCACCACGGTGCTGAGCACGAACGCGACGACCAGGGCGAGTACCGGGCCGGCGAAGCCCAGGATCAGCCGGTCCTTGTCGATTTTCTTCATCGGGCCTCGTCCTCCGGTGCTGCTTCGAGGTGACCGGCGGCGGCACCGGTCATGGCCGAGCCCAGTTCCTCGGGGGTGATGGTGGCGGGATCGGCGTCCGCGACCAGCTGCCCGCGGTACATGACGCGCAGCGTGTCGGAGAGCCCGATCAGCTCGTCCAGGTCCGCCGAGATGAGCAGGACCGCGAGTCCTTCACGGCGCGCGGCGCGGATCTGGTCCCAGATCTGCGCCTGGGCGCCGACGTCCACCCCTCGGGTGGGGTGGGCGGCGATCAGCAGCTTCGGGGCGTGGCTCATCTCGCGGCCGACGATCAGCTTCTGCTGGTTGCCGCCGGACAGGGAAGCGGCGGTGACCTCGATGCCGGGGGTCCTGACGTCGTACTCGCGCACGATCCGCTCGGTGTCGGCGCGGGCGGCCTTGGGGTCGAGCAGCCAGCCCCTGCTGTTGGGCTTCTCGGTGACGTGGCCGAGGATGCGGTTCTCCCAGAGCGGGGCGTCCAGCAGGACCCCGTGCCGGTGACGGTCCTCGGGGATGTAGCCGATGCCGTCCTCCCGCCGCTTGCGGGTGGGGGCGTGGGAGATGTCGTCGGCGTCCAGCGTGATGACGCCGCTGTCCGGGGCCCGCATGCCGATGAGGGCCTCGATCAGCTCGGTCTGGCCGTTGCCCTCGACCCCGGCGATGCCGAGGACCTCGCCCTTGTGGATCGTGAATCCGATGTCGGCCAGGACGTCACGCACGACGCCGTCCGGGTCGGTCAGGCTGAGGGAGAGGTTCTGGACGCGCAGCATCGGCACGTCCGTCACCGTGGACTCGCGGGTCTCCGGCGACGGGAGCTCGCTGCCGACCATCAGCTCGGCGAGCTGCTTGGTCGTGGTGTTCGCGGGATCGGCCGTACCCACCGTCGTGCCCCGCCGGATCACCGTGATCTCGTCGGCGACGGAGAGGACCTCTCCGAGCTTGTGCGAGATGAAGATGACGGTGAGGCCCTCGGCCTTCAGCTCGCGGAGGTTCGCGAAGAGCGCGTCCACCTCCTGCGGGACCAGCACGGCGGTCGGCTCGTCCAGGATGAGGATGCGGGCGCCGCGGTAGAGGACCTTGAGGATCTCCACGCGCTGGCGGTCGGCGACGCCGAGGTCCTCGACGAGCGCGTCGGGCCTGACCCCGAGGCCGTACGCGTCGGAGATCTCCATGATCTTCTTGCGCGCGGCGGGTCCGATGCCGTGCAGCTTCTCGCCGCCGAGGACGACGTTCTCCAGGACGGTGAAGTTGTCCGCGAGCATGAAGTGCTGGTGGACCATGCCGATGCCGCGCGCGATGGCGTCACCGGGGTTGCCGAACGAGACCTGCTCGCCGTCCACGGCGATGGTGCCCTCGTCCGGCTTCTGCATGCCGTAGAGGATCTTCATCAGGGTGGACTTGCCGGCGCCGTTCTCACCGACGAGGGCGTGGACCGTGCCCTTGCGTACGGTGATGGCGATGTCGTGGTTGGCCACGACGCCGGGGAAGCGCTTGGTGATGCCGTGCAGTTCTACGGCAGGGGGACTGCTGGACGCGTTGATGACGCACTCTCCTTGACCGGACAGGAGCGAAAGCACAGGGGCAGGGGGGCGGGGTGAAGTTATCGCGCCTGAGAGCTGTCTACACGCGTAGCGCTGCCGAATCGTGAAGCGTAGGCGCACGGCACGGCCCGAATACGGGGTACGAGCCTGTGCGAGCAGGGCACTGCGACGGGCACAACTTCGTCTTGGAGCACCCCACGGGCCCGGAGCGGCGGTGCGCTCCGGGCCCACGGGAAACCAGCGTGACGACCGGGGTCGTTACGGGGTGGTCTTGACGGTGATCTTGCCGTCGATGATCTCCTGCTTCGCCTTGTTCACGGCGGCGATGACATCGGTCATGCCGGTGAAGGCCGGGTTGGACATGGCCAGGCCGACGCCGTCCTTGTCGAGGCCGTAGCGGACCTCACCGGACTCGGGCTTGCCGTCCTTGACCGACTTGATCAGGTTGAAGACGGAGTCCTCGACGTCCTTGGTGACCGAGGTCAGGATCGACTCCTTGTAGGCGGCGAGACCCTTCTGCTGGTACTGGTCGGAGTCGACGCCGATGTTCCACTTGCCGGCCTTGGAGACGGCCTCGATCGCACCGGTACCGGCCAGACCGGCGGCCGAGTAGACCACGTCGGCGCCCTTGTCGAGCTGGCCCTGGGCGGCGGCCTTGCCGAGGTCGGGCTTGGAGAAGCCCGAGAAGTCCGGCGGCTGGGTCAGGTACTGCGGGAGCACGTTCACCGAGGAGTCGGTGTCCTTGACGCCCTGGATGAAGCCGGCCTCGAACTTCTTGATCAGCGGGGTCTCGACACCACCGATGAAGCCGACCTTCTTGGTCTTGGTGACCTTGGCGGCGGCGACGCCGGCGAGGTAGGAGCCCTGCTCCTCGTTGAAGACGATGTTGGCGATGTTGGCGCCGGTGACCGAGGCGTCGTCGATGATGCCGAAGGTGGTCTTCGGGAACTTCGGCGCGACCTTCTTGATCGCGGGCGCGTAGGCGAAGCCGACACCGATGACCGGGTTGTTGCCGGCGCGGGCGAGCGAGGTCAGACGCTGGACCTTGTCCGCGTCCGACTCGCCCTCGGAGGGCTCGGCCTCGGTGGCCTTGACGCCGAGGTCCTTCTCGGCCTTGACGAGACCCGCGTAGGCGGCGTCGTTGAACGACTGGTCGCCGCGGCCACCGATGTCGTAGGCGAGGGCGGTTTTGTTGCCCTTGGAGTCGGACGTGCTGCTGCCGCTGTCCGACGACGAGTCGCCACACGCACTGACGCTGAGCGCAAGTGCCGCGGACATGGCGCCCGCGGTGGCAATCCTAGTGATCCGGCGCAAGGGAAGGCTCCTTCAAACCTGACCGAAGCGCCTCTTCCGGCGCTGGTTTCGCCGCGATCGTAACGCGCGTAGATGTCAGTTAAGCCCCTGTACGGAAGCCGTTATCGGATCGTCGCGAACAGGAGGTGTCCTGGCCGGTTACGAGCCGTTGCCGTCCAGCAACGCTGCGGCGGTGAAGAGCTCCACCCCGACCGTGATCGCTTCCTCGTCCACGTCGAAGTTTCCGCGGTGCAGGTCCAGACCGCGCGTGTCGCCGGGCGTCCGCACTCCGAGCCTGGCCATGGCCCCCGGGACCCGCTCCAGGTACCAGGAGAAATCCTCTCCGCCGAGGCTCTGCTCGGTGTCCTCGATCGCATACGATCCGCGGCGGATCGTCATGGCGGCGTCGAGCAGGCCGATGGACTCCGCGTCGTTCACCACCGGCGGGACGCCGCGGATGTAGTTGATCACGGTCTTCGCCCGGTGCATTCCGGCCACCTCGTCGACCGCGGCGTGCACCATGTCGGGAGCCTGCCGCCAGGTGGCCAGATCGAGGCAGCGCACGGTGCCGGACAGCTCGGCGTGCTGCGGGATGACGTTGGGGGCGTGTCCCGTCTCCAGACGGCCCCAGGTGAGGGCGAGCCCGGACCGGGCGTCGACCCGCCGGGCGAGCAGTGCCGGCACGTCGGTGGCCACCCTGGCCGCCGCGGTGACCAGGTCGGTGGTCAGGTGGGGCCGGGCGGTGTGCCCGCCGGGGCCGTCGAGGGTGATCTCCAGGCGGTCGCAGGCGGAGGTGATCGGACCGATGCGCAACCCGATCTTCCCCACGTCCACCTTCGGGTCGCAGTGCACGGCGAGGATCCGCCCGACCCCGTCGAGCACCCCGGCCTCGATCGCGTCCGCCGCACCGCCGGGCAGCACCTCCTCGGCGGGCTGGAAGAGCAGCCGCACGGGGCGGGGCAGCAGCCCCTGCCGGTCGAGGGCGGTGAGGACGAGGCCGGCGCCGAGCACCGTCGTCGTGTGCACGTCGTGCCCGCAGGCGTGCGCGCGGTCGGGCACGGTGGACCGGTAGGAGACGCCCGCCTTCGTGTCGGGGATCGGCAGGGCGTCGATGTCCCCGCGCAGGGCCAGCATGGGCGTCACGCCGTCCCACTCGCCCACGTCGCAGACCAGCCCGGTCCCCGAGGCGAGCACTCTGGGCCGGAGTCCCGCGCGCTCCAGCCGCGCCTTGACGGCCGCCGTGGTGCGGAACTCCTGGTTGCCGAGCTCGGGGTGCATGTGGAGGTCACGCCGGAAGGCGATCAGCTCGGCGCGCAGCTCGTCGGACAGCGAGCCGGGCAGTGCGGCTCCGTCTGTCGGCTGGGCTTCGGCCTGGGGCACACGCGTCTTCAACTGGTTCACCCAGTCAAGGGTAGGCCCCCGGAGCACTCAACTGGCTGGAGATCACCAAAAGTTCAGCCGCTCAGGGGAACAAAAAGCGCCTCGAAGGGTGTGATGGACCGGGGCGATGGGTAAACTCGCCCGATTTTCCACCACAGTGCGAGTGAAGCGCGAGACGAGAGCACGGGACGGAGCCGTGCATCGCGCGAGAGGCGGCCGCCGTCCCCGGCGCGTTCCCCGCCGGATACACCCGAACGGGTGAGCCGACGGGGACTGAGGTGCGGGACCGGCGTTCCGGTGTCAAGGGCCTCCCTCAGCCCTCCGCCACCGCCGTGACCCGCCAGGGTGCCAGCCGCTGCACGTCCCGGGCGGTCTCCGTGACCCCGCTCAGGAACCCCTGCGCGCGGGGGGAGGCCGTGTCGCGCAGCCACTCCGGCGCTATGTCGCACACCGCGACCTTCACGCCCGTGCCGGCGAGGGCCAGCGGCAGCGTGTGCACCACCGTGGACGGGAAGCTCAGCACCGTGTGGCCGATGGGACCGCGGCGGGCGATGAGTTCCAGGGGGAGGTCGGGGCGGACGATCTCCAGACCGGTGGCGGCCTCCAGTGCGTGGAGCTTGTCGGCGGACTCGCGGCGGTGCGCGAAGTAGCGGGTCGCGCCGTGGGTACGGGCCAGCGTGCTCACCGCCTCCTGGTACGGGACGGGGTCGACGACGCCCGTCTCGACCAGGGAGGTGCCGACCAGGTCGGCGCCCTTGGTGATGCGGGGCGGGCCGAAGCGCTCCCGGGTCCAGGCGAACGTGTTCGCCGTGACCTCGACGCCTTCGGGCGCCTGGACGGGCATGGCGGTGAACACCTCGACGGTGCGGGAGGCCGACGGCGTGAAGCTGCGGCGGGCCGCGGAGGCGACCGGCGCCATCAGCAGTTCGCGCGGGCCCCCGCTGCCCCTCCGGTGCCAGCGCACGAGGCGCTCGCCGCGGGCCAGCTGGGCGACGAACTCCATGGTGGCCGTGCCGTCGTCGACCACCGTGATCCGGCGGGCGCGGACCAGGCTGAGGAGCAGGTGCACGTACCGGGAGAACGGGTCCCCGATGACGATGCGGTCGGCCTTGCGGATCAGGCCGGTGAGCGCCCGCAGGGCCCTGAGAGGCGCGCCGGTCTCCCCGCGCGCCTCCTGCCAGCGGACGGTGACGCCCTCGTCGCGGGCCAGCTCCGCCATCCTGCGCAGCTGTCCGCGCGACATCGGGTCGACCGGGGGGAGGACGACGATCGTGGTGGCGTCGGTTCCTCCCCGGGTGTGGGTCCACTCCAGGACGTTCAGGAGCTGGACCGGGCTCTCGACGAAGGCGAGGTTCACCGGTCGGCCCGTCAGACCGCGACCGGCTCGGCGGCCGGCGCGTTCTCGGTCTCGGAGACGACGCCCGCGACCCGGCGGAGCTTCTTCATCGGGCCGAGCTCGGACTCGTAGACCTTCTTGACGCCGTCACCGAGGGACGCCTCGATGGTGCGGATGTCGCGGACGAGGCGGGTGAGGCCCTGCGGCTCGACCGAGGCGGCCTGGTCGGAGCCCCACATCGCGCGGTCCAGGGTGATGTGACGCTCGACGAAGGTGGCGCCGAGCGCGACGGCGGCGAGGGTCGTCTGGAGGCCGGTCTCGTGGCCGCTGTAGCCGATCGGCACGTTCGGGTACTCCTGCTGCAGGGTGTTGATGACCCGCAGGTTGAGCTCCTCGGCCTTCGCCGGGTACGTCGAAGTGGCGTGGCAGAGCAGGATGTTGTCGCTGCCGAGGACCTCGACCGCGTGACGGATCTGCTTCGGCGTCGACATGCCGGTGGAGAGGATCACGGTGCGGCCGGTGGCGCGCAGCGCGCGCAGCAGCTCGTCGTCCGTGAGGGAGGCGGAGGCGACCTTGTGGGCCGGGACGTCGAACTTCTCCAGGAAGGCGACGGCCTCGGTGTCCCACGGGGAGGCGAACCAGTCGATGCCGCGCTTGGCGCAGTGCTCGGCGATGGTCGTGTACTCGGCCTCGCCGAACTCGACGCGGTGGCGGTAGTCGATGTAGGTCATCCGGCCCCAGGGGGTGTCGCGCTCGATGTCCCACTGGTCGCGGGGGGTGCAGATCTCGGGCGTGCGCTTCTGGAACTTGACGGCGTCGCAGCCGGCTTCGGCGGCCACGTCGATCAGCGCGAGGGCGTTGTCGAGGTCGCCGTTGTGGTTGATGCCGATCTCACCCGTGATGTAGACGGGCTGCCCGGGGCCGGCGATGCGGGGGCCGAACGTGCGGAGGCGCGAGGTGCTGGTCATGGTGGTGCTTCCTTACTTGGCGGGGGCGTTGGGAGAGTCGGTCGTGAGGGTGGGGCCGAGGAGCCAGGCCGCGATCTCGCGGATGGCCCCGAAACCACCGGGGTTGGTGGTCACGGCGCGCGCGGCGGCACGCACCGAGTCGTGGGCGCTCGCCACGGCGACGGGCCAGCCCGCCAGTCCGAAGCAGGCCAGGTCGTTGACGTCGTTGCCGACGTAGAGCACGCGGTCGGGAGCGATGGACTGCTCCTCGCACCACTGCTTGAGTGCCAGGTCCTTGCGGTCGATGCCGTGCAGGACGGGGACCTGGAGCTTGCGGGCCCGGGCGGCGACGACCGGGTTCTGTTCCGTGGACAGGATCAGGAGCGGCAGGCCGGACTTGCGCAGGGCGGCGATGCCGAGGCCGTCGCCGCGGTGCACGGCCACGGTCTCGCGGCCGTCGGAGTCGACGAGGACGCGGTCGTCGGTCTGCGTGCCGTCGAAGTCGAGCACGACGGCGTCGATGTCCGCCCGGGTGGGCAGCGGCGAGGGGTCCAGGAGCGGGGCGAGGGCGCGGGCGCGGGCCAGGTCGTGCGGGTCGTCGATCTCCAGGACCCGGGCCGGGTCGGTCGGCACGAGCGCGGTGCGGCCGAAGAAGCGGTGGCGGTGGGTGCGGAAGCCGACGGCGTCCATGGCGTACGCGGCGCCGGTCTCCAGGTGGTCCTGGGGCCGGTCCTGACGCCGGGGGCGTACGGCCTTGTCGTGGTTGACGCCGTAGGTGCCGTCCTCGGCCGCGCTGCCGTCGCGCCACACGAACCCGTGGAAGGCGGCCACCGTCAGGGCGGTGTCGGCCCCGTCGCGGGCGACCGCCGTGGCGACCCCGTCGATGTCCTCACGCGTGATGAAGGGGCTCGTGCACTGGACCAGGAGGACCACGTCGGCCGTCCGGCCGTGCCCCATCGCCTCGTACGCGTCCAGGGCGTGCAGGACCGCGGCCTCGCTGGTCGCGGTGTCTCCCGAGATGGCCGCGGGGCGCTGCACGCAGTGGAGCCGGGCGGCCTCGCCCAGCGCTTCGGCGGCGGACCGGGCGGCGTCGGCGATGGCCGGGTCGTCGGTGGTGACGACGACGTCCGTGACCTCGGGCGAGGCGAGGCAGGCGCGGACGGCCCGGGCGACGAGCGGCACACCGCCCACCTGGGCGAGGTTCTTGGCCGGCACGCCCTTGGATCCGCCGCGGGCGGGGATCACGGCGAGCACGGTGGGGGGCGGGGTCATGGAGGCTCCTGAATCGGTGGTCACAGCTCGCCCATCCGCCGGATCACGGGGGCGACCCGCTGGACGCCGTGGCGGTAGGCGCCGCGCGCCGCGTTGCGCACGGTCTCGCGCACCGCGCCCCGGACGCGGCCGGTGTCCTTCGGCGCGACGGCGCCGGGCAGCGGGTGTCCGTCCGGGCCCAGGTGGTGGCGGGCGAGGATGCCGGGCAGGTAACCGGGGGCGGTGGCGGGTGTGTAGTAGGGCGTGAGGCGGGGTAGCGGGCCGGCCGCGAGCAGTTCGCCGACCCGGGCGCGGGCGGTGTCGTAGGCCGCCGCGTAGGTGCCGTCGGCGGCCACTCCCTGGCCCGCCAGCCACTGCTCGTCGGGTTCCGGGGCGAGGCCGCCGTCGAGGTGGTCCCAGGACGTGATCAGCCCGGAGCCGATGAAGTGGTGGTTGCCGAGTGCCTCGCGCACCCCGAGGTCGGAGAGGATCGCCGTCGGGATACGCCGGTGCAGGGATTCGAGGGCGGCCGTCGAGGACACGGTGACCAGCAGGTCGGTGCGGTCCAGGACCTCGCCCATGTGCCCGTACACGAGGCTGAAGTTGGGCGGCAGCCCGCCCGGGAGACGCTCCGCGAGGCGCTGGTACGGCAGCTCCTCGATGTGCGTCGTGTGCTCGCCCGGCTTGGAACGCAGCTTCAGCAGGACGTCGCGGCCCGGGTGCAGGCGGGCGTGCTCCACGAGCCGGCGCAGCAGGTAGGTGCGTTCGGCGCGGGACGCGGGCACGGAGGGCTGGGCGGCGAACACGACGGTGTCGCGGCCCTCCCGCTTCCGGTGCGGCTCTCCGCCGAGGAACGGCAGAGCGGCCTCGGTGACGGACGACGCGTCGGCCCCGACGCCCTCGTAGACGGCGCGGAAGCGTTCCGCGTCGTGGCGGGAGTTCGCGAGCACGACGTCGGCTCCGTGCCGCAGCAGGAGCCCGTCGGCGAGCTTCTCGTAGACGACGCCGACGTAGCCCGTGACGACGACCGGCCTGCGGGGGAGGTCCAGTGCGGCCAGGCCGTGCAGCATCGCCTGCACGGCGCCGCCGACGAGGGCCAGGACGACGACGTCGTACGCCTCGTCCCGCACGGTGTGCAGGAACTCGACGGCCGTCACCTCACGCACCCGGGCCGCGTCGACCCCCACCTCGCCCACCTCGGCGAGCTGCCGGGGCGTCGGGGTGGCACGGCCGCGCAGCAGCAACCCGCTGATCTCGACGGGGTGTCCCGCCGCACCGGACTCCGGCGCCCCGGACAGGCGGCGCGCGGTGAGCGCACCCCATTTCCAGCGGGTGTCGGAGTCCGCGAGCACGGCGACCCTGAGAGCCGGGGCTGCGGCTGTTGCGTGGTCGGCCGGGCCGGCCGAATTACTGGAACGTGGAGGCACGTCCAAAAAGCTAGGAAGCCATTCCGATGGGGAGCCCAACGCAGATGCAACAGATGGTTAACAGCCCACCGACGCTTGGCTATCCCGCATTTCGCGGGCCCTATCGCTCCGGCAAAGGCAGTCGGATCCGGGCAGGTTTACTGATCCGACACGGCCCGTTCATGTCCCGTCCTTTCCGGGGACAAGCCGCATGACAAGCCCGCGCCTAGCCTGATCGACGTGGTTAAGCTCTCCGTCATCGTGCCGTTCTACAACGTGCAGACATACGCGCCCGACACCCTCAGAAGCCTTCGCGCGAACGCCCGCAAGGATTTCGAGTTCATTCTCGTCGACGACTGTTCGACCGACGGGACGGCCGACATCCTGAACCGCGCGCGGGACGACATTCCGGGGGCCGTCGTCATCAGACACGAACGGAACGGCGGGCTTGCCACCGCGCGCAACACCGGCCTGGACGCCGCGAGCGGTGAATTCATCACCTTCCTCGACGGCGACGACTGGCTCGCTCCCGGCTACTACGAACGGCTCCTCGCCGCGGCCGAGGACCTGGGCTGCGACTTCGTCCGGGCCGACCACGTGCAGGTCACCGGCCGGGCGCGGACCGTGCACCGGGTGCCGCACGGCCTGCGGGGCGTGCCGTTCAGCCCCCGCGACGCCATCCTTCCGCCGGACCGCACCACGTCCGTGGACTATCCGTACGCCTGGGCCGGCATCTACCACCGCCGGCTGGCCGACCGCGGGCTGCTGCACTTCACGCACGGCCTGCGGACGGCCGAGGACCGGCCGTGGATCTGGCGGCTGCACCGGGAGGCGGAGTCCTTCGCAGCCGTCGGGCTGCTCGGAGTCTTCTACCGGCGCGGTGTCGCCTCCTCGCTGACCCAGATCGGCGACGTGCGTCAGCTCGACTTCATCAAGGCCTTCGACCAGGTCATCGAGGAGACCTCCCGGGACCCCGAGGCGGACAGGCTGCTGCCGAAGGCCGTACGCACCTACGCGGCCGTCATGGCGCACCACCTCGAATCCATCGACAGGTTCGAGCCGCTCGTCGCGCGCAAGCTGCGTTCGATGAGCGCGGCGGCACTCCAGCGGCTTCCGCAGGACCTCCTCAGCGACACCCTCGACTCGCTCGGCGACCAGCGGGCGGCCCGGCTCCGCCGGCTCCGTCGCCGCGCCGTCCCCACGGGGACCCTTCCCTCCGTCACCACAGGAGCAACCGCCTGATGTCCGGCCGCAGTTCCACCCAGCTCTTCTTCGCGTGCTCGCAGTACGCCGCAGCCACGGTCACCGCGGCGATCCGGGCGGGCCAGTTCGGCCCGCGCGACGCGCACCGCCGGATCCTGGTCGTCAGCGACACCTCGTACGCCCCCGAGGTGGGCACGCCGCTCGACCGGATGGACGGCTTCGAGTGCCTGCGCCCCGACTACGACACCGTGCTCTCCTGGAACGAGTTCATCCAGCCCTTCCACCCGGCGGGCTGGTTCCCCCGCGAGCAGGACACCCTGCTCTGGGAGCGGTACCTGCGCCTGGCCTGGGACCTCGGTGACGGCCCGGTGGAGATCGCCTGCGAGTCGATCCAGGCGAACCCGTCCAACGCCGTGGCGAAGATCTTCAGCGAGAGTCCCGTCCACGTCTACGCCGACGGGCTGATGAGCTACGGACCCACCCGGAGCAAGATCGATCCGCTGATCGGCACCCGGGTGGCGCGACTGCTGCACCTGGACCTCGTCCCGGGCCTGCGGCCCCTGCTGCTGTCCGAGTTCGACGTAGAGGCGGAAGTCGTCCCGACGGCCGAATTCCTCAAGGTGCTCACCGAACTCGCGGACGCCGCACCCGCGTTCACCGGGCTTCCGGGCCAGGACTCCCCGGCCGGTGACGCGCCCGCCCTGCTGCTCGGGCAGTACCTCTCCGCGATCGAGGTCCTGACGCCCGCCGAGGAGGAGGCCCTCCACGTGCGGATGCTGCGCGGCGCCGTCGCCCTCGGGCACCGGCACGTCGTCTTCAAGCCGCACCCCTCCGCGCCGGCCGGCTGGTCGCGCCTCCTGGAGGAGGAGGCGGCACGTCTGGGTTCCGAACTGACGGTGCTGGACGCCCCGGTGATCGCGGAGGTGGTCTACCAGCGGCTGAAACCGGCCCTCGTCGTCGGGGCGTTCTCCACGGCCCTGCTCACCGCCGCGGCCTTCTACGGCCTCCCGGTGGCCCGGCTGGGCACGGAGACGCTGCTCAGCGGCCTGACCCCGTACCAGAACAGCAACCGGGTGCCCGTCACGATCGTCGACACGCTGCTGCCCGATCTGGAGGACGCGCCCGCGGTCACGGCGTGGAGCATGCCGGACGAGGCGACGGTCCGGCGCGAGCTCACCGGTCTCGTCACCGCCGTCGGCTTCGCGATGCAGCCGAAGATCTACCCCGGACTGCGCTCCGCGGCCGAGGTGTTCCTCTCGGTCCAGCCCGCGTCCGTCAGGGACCGCTACTTCAGGCGCCGCCGCCTGACCTCACTCGCCCTGCCCGGGGCGCTGCCCTCCCAGCTCGACTTCATCCCCCGCAACCCCACCGTGCGGCGTTTCGCACGGCAGGCCCGCACCTGGCAGCGGGCGGCGAGCCGCCGCCTGCCGGGGGCCGGCCGGGTCAACGGCAGCTGAAGCACCCTGTGACCCTCCGTCTTCCCCGGGGGAAGACCGTGGACGACGTGGAAGGACCACCCGACGTGACGAGCGCGCCACCGCTGCCTGCCGAGGCGGCGGTTCCCGGCAAGGCGGCCCCGCAGCAGCCCACCGCGCCCAGGGCGGGAGGCCGTCTCCGCGCCCTCGACGGGCTGCGCATCCTCGCGGCCCTGATGGTCTGCCTCTACCACTACGCCGGCAAGAACGGCGAGGTCGCCGAGTCCTGGGGGCAGTCGCCCGGGCTCATGTTCCCCACGCTGTCGTCGGTCGCGACGTACGGCTGCCTCGGGGTCCAGTTCTTCTTCGTCATCAGCGGCTTCGTGATCTGCATGAGCAGCTGGGGCAGGAGTCCGGGGGACTTCTTCCGTTCCCGGGTGGCCCGTCTCTACCCCGCGTACTGGGCGGCGATCGTGATCGTCACCGCCGCCGCGGTCCTGCTCCCGGTGGTGGTGCGGCCGCTGCCGCTGGACGAGTTCTTCGTCAACCTCACCATGCTCCAGCAGCCGATGGGCGTGGACCGGGTCCTCGGCGTGTGCTGGACGCTCTGGGTGGAGATGCGGTTCTACCTGCTGTTCGCCGTCTTCGTGGTCTGGCGGGGCGTGACGTACCGCCGGGTCGTCGTCTTCTGCGTCGCGTGGACCTTCGCGGGCGTCTTCGCCCGGATCGCGCACACGCCGCTCACCGACGCCCTGGTGATGCGGGACCACGCGCCCTACTTCATCGCCGGCCTGGCCTTCTACCTCATCCACCGTTACGGCAGCGACCTGCTGCTGTGGGGCATCGTGCTCACCAGCTGGCTCCTCGGCCAGCGCTATTCGGTCACGGCGCTCTGGCACCCGGGCATGGACGGCGACTTCGCCCGCTCCCCGTATGTCATCCAGGCGATCACGGCCCTGGCGTTCCTCGCCGTCGCCGCGGTGGCCCTGGGCTGGCTGGACCGGGCCGACTGGCGCTGGCTGACGGTCGCCGGCGCGCTCACGTATCCCTTCTACCTGCTGCACGAGCACCTGGGCTGGTTCGCGATCCGCATCATGAACCGCGCACTGCATCTGCCGCCGTACGTGACGCTGGCCGCCTCGGTGTCGTCCGTCCTGATCCTGGCCCACCTGCTCCACCGCCTGGTGGAGAAGCCGCTCGGCTCCCGCCTCAAGCGGGCGATGACCGCGCAGGCGGCACGGATCCCCTGGCGGGAGCGGACGGGCTGAGCGCGCACCGCCGCCTCCTCCGCGCGGGCTCCGGCCGGGAGGGGGGCTACTTCACCCCGTAGCGCGCCTCGATGCCCGCGACGACGATCCACAGGCCGTCCTCGAAGCGCTCGTCGTAGTTGCCGAAGATCTCGGCCCCGGCGGCGGCCACGAGGGGGTAGCCCTCCATGCGCGCCGCCCGCTCGTCGACGTCGTAGCCCTCCCGGCGCTCACCGGGCATGGGCAGGACGCCCTGTTCCTCGGTGACGAAGCCCATCGTGTAGGCGTTCGCGGTGGTGCCCGCGCGCACGGCCTGCCGCAGGTCGAAGCCCGCGTCGACCATGGTGCGGAGGTGGGCCTCCAGCCCCGGGGCGTGGTCGATGCCGGTGAATCTGGCGCCGCTGTAGACCTTGGCGCCGTCCCGGTGGCGCAGCAGTGAGCGGCGCAGGACGGTCTGGTACGCGACCATCTGCCGCTGCCAGCCGACGGGCGCCGGATCAGGCAGTTCCTCCGCCAGCATCCGGCGGTACATCACGGTCGCCATCTCGTCGAGGAGCGCCTGCTTGTCCTTGAAGTGCCAGTAGAGCGCCGGCGCCTTGACGTCCAGCTCCCTGGCGATGGCACGCAGGGTCAGCCCGTCGAGGCCCACCTCGTCCAGCAGCCTCAGCGCGGTGTCCGCGACCCGCGCCCGATCGATCTTCGTCGTACCCACCTTGACAATTTAACAGCGTTAAGCCGAGACTCCCGGCCATGGAACTTAACAGCGTTAAGGAAACGGACGTGCTGATCGCCGGCGCGGGCCCCAGCGGCCTCGCACTGGCCTGCGACCTCGCCCGCCGCGGTGTGCGCGCCCTCGTCGTCGAACAGGCCCCGTCGCTCTTCCCGGGCTCACGCGGCAAGGGCATCCAGCCCCGCACCCGGGAGGTGTTCGACGACCTCGGCGTGGGCGACGCGGTACGGGAGCACGGCGGCCCGGCCCCCATCGGGATGACGTGGAGCGGAGGCGAGCGCCGGGGCGAGTACGACATGTTCCGCCGCGCGGCTCCCACCGAGGCCGAGCCGTACGGGGAGCCGTGGACGATGCCGCAGTGGCGGACCCAGGAGATCCTGCTGGCGCGCCTGCGCGAACTGGGCGGCGACGTCCTCTTCTCCTCGGCCCTCACCGGCCTGTCCCAGGACACCGCGGGGGTGACGGCACAGCTGACCACCGGCGAGGTCCGCGCCTCCTACCTCGTCGCGGCGGACGGCGGGCGCTCCACCGTCCGGCGCGCGCTCGGCATCACGATGGACGGCGAGACCGTCGACCCCGCTCCCGTGCTGGTGGCCGACGTCCGGATCGCCGAGTCCGCGCTCGACCGGCGGAACTGGCACGTCTTCACGGGCGGGGCGGGATACACCACCCTGTGCCCGCTGCCCGGCACGGCGGACTTCCAGCTGGTCGCCCAGTTCCGGACCGGCGCCCCCGGCCTCACCCCCGACGCCGTGCGGGCACTGGTCGCCTCGCGCACCCACCTGGCCGCGGACGCGGTCACCGAGGTGCGCTGGGCGTCGGACTTCCGGCCGCGCGCGGCGCTGGCCGAACGCTTCCGGGAGGGCCGGGTCCTCCTGATCGGCGACGCCGCGCACGTCCACTCCCCCGCCGGCGGCCAGGGGCTGAACACGAGCGTCCAGGACGCCTACAACCTGGGCTGGAAGCTCGGACAGGTGCTGCTGCACGGCGCGCCCGCCGCGCTGCTGGAGACCTACGAACAGGAGCGTCGCCCGGTCGCCGCGGACATGCTCGGCCTCTCCACGCGCATCCACCGGGGCGAACAGGAACGCGGCAGCGCCGCCCAGCAGTTGGGGCTCGGCTATCGCGGCGGCCCGCTGGCATCCGGCCGCGCGGGGGTCCTGGAGTCCGGCGACCGCGCACCCGACGGCCCCGCGGGCGAGGCGGGGCGCCTCTTCGACGTCTTCAGGGGGCCGCACTTCACCCTGCTCGCGGTCGGCACGGACGTCGCGCTTCCCGCTCACGACGGCGCGATGCTGCGCGTCTTCCGTGCGCCGGCGAACGAGGCGTACGGCACGGGCCTGTTCCTCGTGCGGCCCGACGGCTACGTCGGCTGGGCGGGCGACGGACCCCAGGGGCTCGCGGAGTACGCCGGACCGCTGGGCCTTGACCTCAAGTCCGCTTGAGCTCCTACGGTCCAGGACATGGATTACTCACATGACGACGCGGGACTCGCACGGCAGCCGATCGGCTACTGGAGCTGGGCGGCGCACGAAGCGACCGTGACCCACATCAGGGCCGCGCTGGCGGAGCACGGACTCACCCAGCCACCCTGGTGGGTCCTCAACCAGCTCACCGAGGCGGACGAGGACGGCCGCCCGCGCGCCGAGGTGGTCGCGCTGCTCCGCGGCTACCTGAACGCCGGCGACTCGCTGGAACCGGAGATCGACACCCTGGTCGCCGAGGGCCTGGTCACGGAGGACCCCACCACCCGCCTCCGGCTCACACCCGAAGGGCACGCCCTGCGCGCCGCGGCGTTCGAACGGGTCGGCAGGGCGAGCGCGGAGATCCACGCCGGAATCCCGGACGAGGAGTTCGTCGCCGCCCTGAAGGTGCTCCAGCGGATGATCCACAACGTGGGCGGCAAGGCCTGGCACCACTGAGCCCGGTCCCCGGCCGTCCGGCCGGTTCAGACCCCGCTGAGCGAAAGCTTCGCCGCGAACCCGAGGAACAGGACACCCGCCGCCGTGGTGGCACCAGCCGACAGCCGCTTGCGGCGCCGGAAGACGGCGGCCAGCCGGGTGCCGCCGAAGATCAGCGTCGAGAGGTAGAGGAAGCTGCCGATCTGCAGGAGCGTGCCGAGCAGGAGGAAGGACAGCGCCGGGTAGGCGTACCCGGGGTCGACGAACTGCACGAAGAAGGAGATGAGGAACAGGATGGCCTTCGGGTTGAAGATGCTGACCACGAGCGCCCGCCGGTAGGGGTGCTCCGCCGCCGCCGACGGCGCGGTGTCCTCCTCGGTCAGCTCGGCCGCCCGCCGGTGCCGCTCGCGCCACATCGACGCGGCCGCCCGCATCATCCCGATCGCCAGCCAGGTCAGGTAGCCGGCGCCCGCGTACTTGACGACGGCGAACAACAGCGGCGTCGTCTGCAGCAGCGAGGCGGCGCCCAGCGCCGACAGGGTCATCAGGACCGTGTCCCCGGTCCACACACCGGCGGCCGCCACGTAACCGGTGCGTACCCCGCGCCGGGCGGCGACGGACAGCACGTACAACGAGTTCGGCCCCGGCAGCAGAATGATCAGCACCAGGCCGGCGAGATAGGTCGGAAGATCGGTGACACCCAGCATGGACGGAGTGTCGCACGGAGGTGCGCCACTCCGTCCAGGTGTTCACATCACGGAGATTCGGCCCTCGCCGCCCTCGGGCGGACGGCCGGGACGCGGACCGGCACGCCGCCCCCGGCGCGGCCCCCGGCCTGGCCGGGACCGTACCGCGTGCGGGTGCCCCGCTCAGAACGCGTCCGTCGGGACGTACGCGCCCCAGACCTCCCGCAGTGCGTTGCAGACCTCACCGACCGTGGCCCGCGCCCTGAGGGCGTCCTTCATCGGGTAGAGCACGTTGTCCGTGCCCTCGGCGGCCCTCTTGAGTTCCGCCAGCGCCGCGTCCACCGCACCCTGGTCCCGCTCGGCGCGGAGCTTCGCCAGGCGGGCCGCCTGCTGGGCCTCGATCGCCGGGTCGACGCGGAGGGGTTCGTACGGCTCCTCCTCGTCCAGGCGGAAGCGGTTGACGCCGACGACGACGCGCTCGCCGCTGTCCGTCTCCTGTGCGACGCGGTAGGCGCTGCGTTCGATCTCCCCCTTCTGGAAGCCGCGTTCGATGGCCTCGACCGCGCCGCCCATGTCCTCGACCTTGAGCATCAGCTCCAGGGCCGCGGCCTCGACGTCGTCGGTCATCCTCTCGACGACGTAACTGCCCGCGAACGGGTCCACCGTGGCCGTCACGTCCGTCTCGTACGCCAGGACCTGCTGGGTGCGCAGCGCGAGGCGGGCCGACTTGTCGGTCGGCAGGGCGATGGCCTCGTCGAAGGAGTTGGTGTGCAGCGACTGCGTGCCCCCGAGGACCGCGCCGAGGCCCTGCACCGCGACCCGGACCAGGTTGACCTCGGGCTGCTGGGCGGTGAGCTGGACGCCGGCGGTCTGGGTGTGGAAGCGCAGCATCAGGGACTTGGGGTTCTGCGCGCCGAACTCCTCCTTCATCACACGTGCCCAGATCCGGCGCGCGGCACGGAACTTGGCGACCTCCTCCAGGATCGTCGTGCGGGCGACGAAGAAGAAGGAGAGCCGGGGTGCGAAGTCGTCCACGTCCATGCCCGCGGCCACGGCGGTCCGGACGTACTCGATGCCGTCCGCGAGCGTGAACGCGATCTCCTGCGCGGGCGAGGCGCCCGCCTCGGCCATGTGGTAGCCGGAGATCGAGATGGTGTTCCACTTCGGGATCTCGTCCCGGCAGTACTTGAAGATGTCGGCGATCAGCCGCAGCGACGGCTTCGGCGGGAAGATGTACGTGCCCCGGGCGATGTACTCCTTGAGCACGTCGTTCTGGATGGTGCCCGTCAGCCGGCCGGCAGGCACGCCCTGCTCCTCGGCGACCAGTTGGTAGAGCAGCAGGAGGAGCGACGCGGGGGCGTTGATGGTCATCGAGGTGGAGACCTCGCCGAGCGGGATCCCGTCGAAGAGGACGCGCATGTCGTCGAGCGAGTCGATCGCGACCCCGACCTTGCCGACCTCGCCGGACGCGATGGGGGCGTCCGAGTCGTGCCCCATCTGGGTCGGCAGGTCGAACGCGACGGACAGGCCCGCCGTGCCGTTGGCGATCAGCTGCTTGTAGCGGGCGTTGGACTCCGTGGCGGTGCCGAATCCCGCGTACTGCCGCATGGTCCACGGCCGGCCCGTGTACATGGTCGGGTAGACACCGCGTGTGAAGGGGTACGCCCCGGGCTCGCCCAGTTTCTCGTCGGCCCGCCAGCCGTCGAGGGCGTCCGGCCCGTACACCGGCTCGATGGGCAGTCCTGACTCGGACTCACGCGTCATGTGCTGTGCCTCCCGCTCAAGCTACTTATCGGTAACAAATCTCGCGACGGACTCTAGCGGCGGCGCCCCGGCCTGTCGGGAGCCCTCCGCTGGGACCTTGCTCACAGCGCGCGCCCGCGCCTCGCGCGGGCCACTCCCATCATGCGCAGGATTCGGCAACCGGGCAGGACGGGAATCCGTCTCATGAGACGTCCGCGCCACGCGGACGGCGGCGGGACAGCCAGGGGGCCGATGATGGGACGCGTACGGGCCGGCAGCCGGACGGGTGGGGCGCGTGCGTCGGCCGCGGCGGCCCTCGGTCTGGTCGTACTGGCCGCCCTCACGGCGGGATGCACGGACCCGTCCGCCGGGTCCGCCGCCCCTCCCGGAACGGCCGCGCCCTCCCCGGACGACGCCAAACCGGGCGGCGGTCCGGCCGTCCCGTCACCCTCCGCGTCGCCCTCGGCATCGGCATCGGCGACACCGGGTGCCCGCCCCGCGGACCGGCCCCGGACGCTGATGTCCGTCGGCGACCGGAGCGAGCGGGTACGGGAACTCCAGGCCCGGCTGCGGCAGACCGGCCACTTCGACCGCAGCCCCACCGGGTACTACGGCACCCTGACCGCCGCGGCGGTGCGGTCCTTCCAGGGCAAGCGGGACCTCCCCCGGACGGGCGGGACCGACACGGTGACGTGGCGTCGGCTGCTGGCGATGACGAGGAAGCCGACGGCCCGGGAACTGGACCCGCCGACCGACAGGCCGGTCGCCCGTCCCGACGCGCGGTGCATGACGGGCCGGGTGCTGTGCATCAGCAAGAACAGCCGCACGCTGGCCTGGATGATCGACGGCCGGGTGGTCTCGGCGATGGACGTGCGGTTCGGCTCCCGCTACACGCCCACCCGTGAGGGCTCCTTCTCGGTGTACTGGAAGTCCCGCCACCACGTCTCGACGCTCTACGACACCCCCATGCCGTACGCGATGTTCTTCAGCGGCGGCCAGGCGGTGCACTACTCACCGGACTTCGCGGCCCGCGGCTACGACGGCGCGTCGCACGGATGCGTGAACGTGCGGGACGAGGCGAAGATCGCGTCGCTGTTCGCCCAGGTGAAGAACGGCGACAAGGTCGTCGTCTACTGGTAGACGGCGGACCGGCGATCGGGGGCGCGGGCGGGACCGGGGGAACGTGTCCCGCCCGCGCCGGATGCGCCGAGCCGAAGGTACGGGGGGAACCCCGGCTCATTGCGCGGCCGATGACCAGTCGGCACTCACTACTGCGCCGTGGCGTCGAAGAACGTTACAGCCGACGCGTTCATGCAGGTCAGAGGCGTACCCGAAGGTAGGGTCAGCGCGCCGGCAGGGCGGACGGGAAGGCCGTCGGCCGCGTGCCGGGCCCATCGCCGGGCGCGTCCCGCGTGTGGAAGGTGACGGACGGAAGGGGGCCTGCGCCCTCGCCGCCGTCCTGGCCGCCGCCGGGCTGACCGTCGCCTGGCTGACCATCGCCGCCGCCGTCGCGGCCGTCCGCCGCCAGGACACGGTCACAGAAGCGGTCCAGGTTGTCCTCGCCGTCGGCCAGTTCAAGGAGTCTGCGCTCCTGATCCTCGCTCAGGGCGTGGGCGCGGTAATCCCGGCACGCACGGACGGACTTCGCGAACACCCCGCCCGCGGAGCCCCCGGGCAGCTCGCGCCCGTCCGTGCCGTCCCGCGCACCGCCGTCGACCGTGCCCCTGTCACGGCTCCGGTCCTCCGGGGCGGGCGGACCGACGCCGTCCGGCACACTCGGCGGCACACCGTCGGCCGGCTTCTTCTCCTCGGCACCATCGGGCGCCTTCGCCGTCCGCGACGCCCCGGGCGCCCGGGGCGTCGCGGACGGCGAAGGCGCGGAGGGCGCCACCTCGGGCGCCTCCTCCCCCATCTCCTCGGGGGACGCGGCCGCGGAGACGGAAGCGGCGGGCACCGGTGCGCCGTGGCTGCCGAACGGCCCGGGCAGCATGCCCGCGCCACCGGCGAAGGCCACCCCGCCGAGCGCACCTCCCACGAGCGAGACGGCCAGGCAGAAGCGCACCGGCCGGGTCCAGCGCGGACGCCGGGACGACGCCTGGGGCGCGGCCCCGATCCGTACGGTGTGGAGGGCGCCGCCGGTTCCGGCGGCCGTGGCGGAGTGTGCGGCGCCGGCCCGCCTCCCCTTGCCGGAGGCCTCGCGGAAGGCCGCCATCGCCGCGGCCTCACCGGGCAGTTCGCCCCCGGCGGGGGCGGGGGTCCGTACCGCCCGGAGCGCGGCCTCCAGCTCCGGCAGTCCGGTCCGTCCGTGATCGTCGACGGACTCGACGGGCGCACCGCGGAGGAGTTTCTCCACAGCGTCCGCGTCAAGCCACTCGTGCTGCTCGTCGGCCATCACATGTCCCTCTGCGTCCACGGACGCGAATGCGTCACACCGGCGGGCGCCGCCCCGCCCTTGCGGATGGGGCGCTGCGCGGGCACCGCGCCGAGCCCCGCCCCGGCCGCCGGAATCTCGTCCTCCTGGCCGCTGTCGCCCCCCACCAGCTCGGCGAGCCTCTTCAGACCGCGGTGGGCCGCGGTGCGCACCGCGCCGGGGCGCTTGCCCAGGGTCCTGGCCGCGCTCTTGGCGTCGAGGCCGATCACCACGCGCAGCACGACCGCCTCGGCCTGATCCTGCGGCAGTTGGGCGATGAGGGACATGGCACGGCCGGTGCCGAGGGATTCCAGCGCCTCCCCCGCCGTGTCGGATTCGGCGGCCTCCCCGGCCAGTTCGCTCTCGTCGCCGCCGATCGCGGGGCGCCTGCCCCGCATCCGGATGTGGTCGAGCGAACGGTTGCGCGCTATCCGGGCGGCCCAGCCGCGGAACCGGTCGGCGTCGCCGCTGAAGCTGTCGAGATCCCGCGCTATCTGCAGCCAGGACTCGGACGCCACGTCCTCGGCGTCCGGTTCACCGACCAGCGTCCGTATGTAGCCGAGCAGCCGCGGTTGCACGGCGCGGTACACAGTACGGAAGGCGTCCTCGTCCCCGTCCTGTGCCGCGAGCACCGCGGCGGTCAGCTCCGCGTCGTCCCCCAGCACTCCCTCAACCCGCCCCGCTGATCTCGATCGCAGCTGGTCACCACTGCCGCGCAGCCCTGCGCGAATCAGCACGCTACGTGCTCGGACGGTGCGCCGTCCATGACTTGTACAACCCGCAACTGTCTCCTGACGCGCTGCGGTGTGACAGAAAACGCACTCATGGCGCTGAGATGAGTACGGGGCCGCACTGCGGTCCCGTGAAAGACGGCCGGGGCCTCTCCTGTGGGGGGTGGCGGCCCCGGTCGTCCTTCCGCTCCCTCCGCCGGGCCGAGGCGTGGGCGCACGACGTCTTCGCCTCCACGAGCCCGTTCAGCACACGAGTGGCTTGTCGTGGTGCCCGCCACCGCCGCCACGGTCCGCGCCGAACGGCGGCCCGGGCAGCCCTGACCCGGTCACGGCGGCGGGGCATCCCACGTGACCGGGCGCGGCCGGGGCCCGCCGGACATCACCGCACGCGCCCGCGGGCGCGCCTCGACATCACCGCGCGCAGGACCCGCCGCCCTTCGGCCGAGAGGTCGAGCACCCGCCGCAGGCCCGCCCCCGCACCGGCCGCACCGGCGTGCTCGGCGAGCACGTCCAGGATCTCGGCCTGGCGCAGCACCTCACCGGTGACGAGCGGTCCGCCGTCGGCCGCCCCGCCCGTGCGGCACAGCTCCAGCGCGTGGGCGTCCCCGGCCGGGAAGTCGAACTCCCGGTGGACGTCCAGCGCGAGGAGTGAGCACGCGTCGGCCCAGGACCTCAGCGGCCCGGCCTCGAACTCCCGCGGCGCGTCACCCAGCATCGCGCGCACCCGGGATGCCGTGCCGCCGTCCGCCGCGGCCCGCTCCATCGCCGCGCAAACGGCGTCGAGGCGTTCCGCCCACTCCTCGCCGGTGTCGCAGCTCACCCACAGCGGGCGCAGCGGTTCGGGATCTCCCCCGTCCTCCGGCGGCATGAGACAGCGGTCCAGGCAGGCGAGCGCACTCGCCGCCAGGCTCCGCTCGTCGGCACGGGCGATCTGCTCCATCAGAGTCATCGATGCCTCCCCTCGTTTCTCGGCCGCTCCCCCGCTCAGTGACGAGGGCTGTGCTGCCTGTTACCGCGTACAGCGTCGGATGGCCGAAAAGCGTCACCCGGCCCCCGGGAACGAACTCGTCGGAGCTCAGCCATGGAGGCCCTCAATGCCCAGACGGTCCAGGAATGCGAAGAAAAGTTCATCGGCGGACCACTCCGGCTCCTCGATGCGCAGCAGTTCGAGCAGGGGGCCCTCCAGCACACCGCGGCCGGATTCAGCCGCCCATCGCACCGCCCGTGCCGCCGCGTCCTCGGGGGGCAGGAAGAGGTCCTCCAACGTCGTGCCGTCCCGGCCGAGTCGCGAGGCCATGGGAGCGCGGCCGAGGCAGGCGTACCAGGATCCGCTGTGCGGACCCGCGGCCTCCACGGCCACGCACACGCCGTCCATGACGAAGCCGAGCAGCACGGGCGCACGCGCGGCGTCGGCGAGCGCCGCCATGGGGCCGGGGGGCGGATGGCCGGGGTGGCACCAGACCTGCCAGCCGTCGGCGCGGTACTCACGCAGTGTCAGCAGGCCGCGCGCGTCCCTCAACGCGGGGTGTTCCGGGAGTGGTTCGCCGCTGCGGCCCACCAAATACACACCCCAGAAACCCATGTCGCGCTCCCCCCGCGTCCGGGCTGCCATTCTGCCCGCCGGACCCGCGGCGGGTGCGCGAAACGGGCCGAGTCAGGCCTGCGGCACCCCGGCCGGAACGGCGGCGGACCACGGATACGTCCCCCGGGCGGCCCGCTCGCCCTGCATCCGGGTCAGCTTGCGCACGAAGACGATCGCCGCGACGGCCGCCGCGATGTCGAGCACGCCGCCGGCCATGATCAGGGTCACGGAGTCCGCGAGAGCGGGCGGGAGTTCGGTCGCGTCGTAGTTCCTGGTCGCGACCTGTTCCGGTTCTCGGACGTCGGCCGCGCGTCCCTCCCCAGGGCGCGCGGCCAGCGGAACCTAAGCCTTCCCGGCGGCGATGTCCACGGAGTTGGCGATCAGTTCGACGCGTCGACCTCGTCGGCCAGCGACTTGAAGTCGGCCCAGGTCAGCTCCGGTGTGCCCGGGTCCCACAGCTTCTGGGAGACGGCGTTGAGCGGCATCCGGACGCCGGCGGCGACCTGTGCCTGCGTCTGCGCGTTCGGGAAGTCGCCCCAGACCGCGAACCGGCCGCCGAGGATCTGCTTCGAGTAGCGCTCGGACACCGGCTCGGTGCCGCGCAGGACGAACGGGGTCCACTTCTCGTAGATCCGCTTGCCCGTCGGATACGTGAAGTCGTTGGGCTCGCCGAGCACGTAGTAGAGGAACTCGTCGTTGAGGTTGACGACCTCGCGGCCCTCGGCCAGGTAGTCCTGGGGCGGCCGGGCGCCGATCTCCTTGCCCGTCCAGTACTCCACCTCGATGCCCTTGTCCGCGGTGACGCTGCCGCCGCTGAAGAAGCCGTCGTTCCACGCCTTGGGAATCTTCCGGGCCTCGCGGATGACGGCGGCGCGGTCGTTCAGCCAGCCCTCGGCCAGGTCCTGGACGGTGGCGTCGGCGCCGTACTTCTCCCGGGCGGCCGCGGCGAGCTGCGGGTAGGACGCCTGCGGGCTGCTCACCGTGAGGGCCTGGTACTCGTCCGCCCCGACGTGGAACCAGTCGCCGGGGAAGAGTTCGGCGTACTCGGTCAGGAGGTCGTCGACGATCCGAGCCGACTCGGGCCGGGAGATGTCGATGGCACCCTGCCTGGCCACGCCCTGGGTGTTGCGGAGCTGGAGGTCCGGGTGGGCGCGCAGGACGGCACCGAGGTGTCCGGGGGAGTCGATCTCGCCGACCACCGTGATGTGCAGGCTCTGCGCGAGCTTCACGATCCGGCGCACGTCGGCCTTGCTCAGGGCTTCGCCGGAGACGACCTCGGGGTGGGTGTCGGACTCGATCCGGAAGGCCTGGTCGTCGGAGAAGTGCAGGCCGAGCTGGTTGAGCTTGAGGTCGGCCATCTCGCGCAGCCGGTCCTCTATCCAGTCCACGGAGTAGTACTTGCGCGCTATGTCGAGGTTGAACCCGCGCTGGGGGCGGTCCGGGGTGTCGCGCACGACGCCCTCGGGCACGGTGCCGTCGGCGTTCAGCGACTGCTTGAGGGTGCGGGTTCCGTAGAACACGCCCGCCTGCCCGGGGCCGCTGATGGTGACGCGGCCACCCGCCGTCTTCAGGGTGTACGACTCGGGGCCGCCCTTGCCGGCGGCGGAGAGCGCCAGTTCGACGTCACCCGCCCGGGCGGACTTCTCACCCCGATAGCCGATCTTCAGCTCCCCGGCGAGCAGCTTGGCCTCGTCCGCGAGTCCGGGGTCGGTCACGACGACCGAGCTGTCGGCGGACGGCTTCCAGCCCGGTCCGCGCGCGGGGGTGTGCTCGCGCACGGCGGGTATCGTCCGCGGCGTCGTGGAGAGCGGATAGCTCCGGGACGGGGACGGCGAGGTGCGGGCCGAGGCGGCACCGCCGTTCTGGGTCCCGGTGCCGGAGCCGTCGGGCCAGGCGACGACGGTGAGTGTGACGGCGGCGGCTACGGCGACGGCCGCGCCGGCCACCATGGTTCCGCGTGAGGGCGACATCGGTCAGAATCCTCCGGATCGGGGGAGAAACAGTTCAAATAAGACGAGGAAGCCGGACAATTCCCCTGCTCAATTCGTCCATCAAGCGTTCCGAAACTCTCCCGTGCGGGTGAATTTCTCGCATCATTCGGTTACCGGCCGCTCGGTCTCGCTAGCGTTGCGGCACATACATCCCAGTCCTCACTTCCGCCCCCTGAGCAACCTCGTCGCTCTCAGACCCGTCTGCAGGGTCACAGATGCCTTTCGTCCGAGGAGTCCCGCTGTCCAGGTCCAGCGAGTCCCACGCCGGCCTGCCGGAACAACCTCGGCAGGCAGGGCGGGCCGCCGTACCCGTCCAGGGCCAGGGCCCCGCTCCGGCCCTGTGCGAGGTACCGGCGGAGGCCCCTGTTCCGGAACCAGTCTCGGGGAGCGGTCGCAAGAATGCCCACTCGAACGGGATCCGTCACTTCAACGCCTGGCCGCGCGAGCTCGCCGAGGCCGCGCTGCTGGAGTGCTGCGGCAGCGGCCGCTGGGCCCAGCGGATGGCGGCCCACCGCCCCTACCCCGACCTGGACACCCTGCTCGCCGCCTCCGACGAGGCGGGGTACGACCTCGCGCCCTCCGACATCGCCGAAGCGCTCGCGACGGAGTGCGCCCCCTGCCTGCACCACGCCGCACCCCGCGCGGCCCACCTGGCGCTGCGCGCGGCGCACGCCGCCTACGAGAGCCGCTTCGGCCACGTCTTCGTGATCTGCCTGGACGGGCTGCGACCCTCCCAGCACGTCGACCAGGTGCTCGCGGCCATCCGC
The DNA here is from genome assembly GCF_042892135.1 of Streptomyces sp. NPDC001822. Lineage (NCBI taxonomy): Bacteria > Bacillati > Actinomycetota > Actinomycetes > Kitasatosporales > Streptomycetaceae > Streptomyces > Streptomyces sp. NPDC001822. Next base: position 490,549 of record NZ_JBIATW010000002.1, on the reverse strand, counting down.
ACCCGGCTGGCCCACGAACCGGACGAGGAGCGGGCCCTGACCGCGGAGGAGATGCGACGACTCGCCCGGGGCCGCATCATCGAGCTGGTGACGGAGGCCGGACGTCCGTCCGGCCCGGGCTCCCCGCCGGCGTACGACCCCCGGTAGCCCGTCCGTGCCTGTTTGATTGCCACTTTGATCACACCGACGGGCCCCGCCGCCATGGAACCGACAAAGCGTCGCTACGATGGCCGGGGCCGGTGGACCGTACCCGGCCGGGTCAGACCGACAGTCAAGCCGGCCGACCCCAATCCCCGCTCCCGGAGGGTTCTTCCGTGCCGGCTGGAACGCTGTACCGCGGCCGGGAAGGCATGTGGTCCTGGGTGGCTCATCGAGTCACCGGTGTCCTCATTTTCTTCTTCCTGTTCGTACACGTCCTGGACACCGCTCTCGTGCGTGTCTCCCCCGAGGCGTACGACGAGGTCGTGGCCACCTACAAGACCCCGCTCGTCGCGCTGCTCGAGTACGGCCTGGTGGCCGCCATCCTGTTCCACGCGCTGAACGGTCTCCGGATCGTCGCCGTGGACTTCTGGGCCAAGGGCCCGCGCTACCAGAAGCAGATGCTCTGGACCGTCCTCGGCATCTGGATCGTGCTGATGGTCGGGGCCCTGTACCCCGTCCTCGGCCACGCCGTACGCGAAGTCTTCGGGAGCTGAGGCCAATGTCCACCGAGACTCCTTCGTCGGCGATCGGCGACGTCGAGGCCGTGAGCCTGTTCGACGTCGACAACCCGGCACCCGTGATCGAGCCCCCGCGCCAGCGCACGGGCAAGACCCCCAAGGCCTCGCGCACCAACTTCGAGATGTACGCCTGGCTCTTCATGCGCCTGTCGGGCATCGTGCTGGTCGTCCTGGTCATCGGCCACCTGCTGATCCAGCTGGTGCTCGACGGCGGCGTGTCCAAGATCGGCTTCGCGTTCGTCGCGGGCCGCTGGGCCTCGCCGTTCTGGCAGCTCTGGGACCTGGGGATGCTGTGGCTCGCCATGCTCCACGGCGCCAACGGCCTCCGTACGGTCATCAACGACTACGCCGAACGGGACAACACCCGGTTCTGGCTGAAGATGCTCCTGTACACCGCCACGGTGTTCACCGTCCTGCTGGGCACGCTGGTGATCTTCACCTTCGACCCGAACATCCGCTAGGCGCCGGGACAGAGGGACCAGAGGAAACCATGCAGATCCACAAGTACGACACAGTCATCGTCGGCGCCGGCGGCGCCGGCATGCGCGCGGCCATCGAGTCGACCAAGCGCAGCCGCACCGCCGTGCTGACGAAGCTCTACCCCACCCGCTCCCACACGGGCGCCGCGCAGGGCGGCATGGCCGCCGCGCTGGCGAACGTGGAGGAGGACAACTGGGAGTGGCACACCTTCGACACGATCAAGGGCGGCGACTACCTGGTCGACCAGGACGCCGCCGAGATCCTGGCGAAGGAGGCCATCGACGCCGTCCTCGACCTGGAGAAGATGGGCCTGCCGTTCAACCGGACGCCCGAGGGCCGCATCGACCAGCGCCGCTTCGGCGGTCACACCCGTAGCCACGGCGAGGCCCCGGTCCGCCGGTCCTGCTACGCCTCGGACCGCACGGGCCACATGATCCTCCAGACGCTGTACCAGAACTGCGTCAAGGAGGGCGTGGAGTTCTTCAACGAGTTCTACGTCCTCGACCTCCTGCTCCAGGAGGTCGACGGCGTCAAGAAGTCCGCGGGCGTCGTCGCCTACGAACTGGCGACCGGCGAGATCCACGTCTTCCAGGCGAAGTCGATCATCTTCGCCTCCGGCGGCACCGGCAAGTTCTTCAAGGTGACCTCCAACGCGCACACCCTGACCGGTGACGGCCAGGCCGCCGCGTACCGCCGCGGTCTGCCGCTGGAGGACATGGAGTTCTTCCAGTTCCACCCGACGGGCATCTGGCGCATGGGCATCCTGCTGACGGAGGGCGCCCGCGGTGAGGGCGGCATCCTCCGCAACAAGGACGGCGAGCGCTTCATGGAGAAGTACGCGCCGGTCATGAAGGACCTCGCGTCCCGTGACGTCGTGTCCCGCTCCATCTACACGGAGATCCGTGAGGGCCGCGGCTGCGGTCCCGAGGGCGACCACGTCTACCTCGACCTCACGCACCTCCCGCCGGAGCAGCTGGACGCGAAGCTCCCGGACATCACGGAGTTCGCGCGCACCTACCTCGGCATCGAGCCCTACACGGACCCGATCCCGATCCAGCCGACCGCGCACTACGCCATGGGCGGCATCCCGACCAACGTCGAGGGCGAGGTGCTGGCCGACAACACCACCGTCGTCCCGGGCCTGTACGCCGCCGGCGAGGTCGCCTGCGTGTCCGTGCACGGCGCCAACCGCCTCGGCACCAACTCCCTGCTCGACATCAACGTCTTCGGACGCCGGTCGGGCATCGCGGCCGCCGAGTACTCCGCGAAGAACGACTTCGTCGAGCTTCCCGAGAACCCGGCGAAGCTGGTGGAGGAGCAGGTCGAGCGGCTGCGCAACTCGACGGGCACCGAGCGCGTCGCGGCGCTCCGCCTGGAGCTGCAGGAGTGCATGGACGCCAACGTGATGGTGTTCCGCACCGAGCAGACGATCAAGACCGCGGTCGAGAAGATCGCGGAGCTGCGGGCGCGGTACCTGAACGTGTCCATCCAGGACAAGGGCAAGCGGTTCAACACCGACCTGCTGGAGGCCATCGAGCTGGGCAACCTGCTCGACCTGGCCGAGGTCATGGCCGCCTCCGCGCTGGCCCGCAAGGAGTCCCGCGGCGGTCACTACCGCGAGGACTACCCGAACCGCGACGACGTCAACTTCATGCGCCACACCATGGCGTACCGCGAGGTCGCGGACGACGGCACCGAGTCGATCCGGCTCGACTACAAGCCGGTCGTCACGACCCGCTACCAGCCGATGGAGCGTAAGTACTGATGGCTACCCCGACCCTGGAGAAGACCGACAAGGCCGAGGCCGGCTTCGGAGACTCTCCCTACATCACCGCCACGTTCCGGATCCGCCGGTTCAACCCGGAGGTCTCCGACGAGGTCCAGTGGCAGGACTTCCAGATCTCGATCGACCCGAAGGAGCGTGTTCTCGACGCCCTTCACAAGATCAAGTGGGAGCTGGACGGCACTCTGACCTTCCGCCGGTCCTGCGCGCACGGCATCTGCGGCTCCGACGCGATGCGGATCAACGGCAAGAACAGGCTCGCCTGCAAGACGCTGATCAAGGACATCAACCCGGAGAAGCCGATCACGGTCGAGGCCATCAAGGGCCTCACGGTCCTCAAGGACCTCGTGGTCGACATGGACCCGTTCTTCCAGGCCTACCGCGATGTCATGCCCTTCCTCATCACCAAGGGCAACGAGCCGACGCGCGAGCGCCTGCAGTCCGCCGAGGACCGCGAGCGCTTCGACGACACCACCAAGTGCATCCTGTGCGCCGCGTGCACGTCCTCGTGCCCGGTGTTCTGGAACGACGGCCAGTACTTCGGTCCGGCGGCCATCGTCAACGCGCACCGCTTCATCTTCGACTCGCGCGACGAGGGCGGCGAGCAGCGGCTGGAGATCCTCAACGACCGTGACGGTGTGTGGCGTTGCCGCACGACGTTCAACTGCACGGACGCCTGCCCGCGTGGCATCGAGGTCACCAAGGCGATCCAGGAAGTGAAGCGTGCGCTGATCACGCGTCGCTTCTGACCCACGCGTCACCTCCACAGGCCCCGTTCCCCGCACCGACCGCGCGGGGAACGGGGCCTGTTGGTGCGTCGGGGCGGGCCGGGACGGTACGGTCGTGCGGAGCCCGACCGGCTCGCCTCTCCCGGCGCAGCACAGCACGGGAGCAGATGGCTTGAGGGAGAACGGGGAACGTCGTGAGCGATCCGAATCCGTACGCGGACGACTCATACAAGTGGGGCCCGCCGCAGCCGCCGGGCAATCCGCCCACGATGCCGGACGGCCAGGGCTACGGCTATCCGGCGCCGGGCGCCGCCCCCGCGTACGGCTACCCGCAGCCGCTGCCGGAGTCCGCGGCGCAGCCCGGCCCCGGCTACGGCTACCCCGGGCCGGGCCAGGCGACGCAGCCCGGCTTCAACCTCCCGGCGCAGCACGGGGGGACCGGCGGGGTGCCCATGCTCTCGTTCGGTGACATCACGGTGATGAACGACGGGATCGTGACGCCGTCCGGCACCATGCCGCTGAAGGGCGCGGTGTGGACCGCGACGGACATGTCGCGCACGGAGGAGAAGATCCCCACCGTCGGCATCGTGCTGGCGATCGTCTTCGCGCTGTTCTGCCTGATCGGTCTGCTGTTCCTCCTGATGAAGGAGAAGCGCACGACCGGTTTCATCCAGGTCACCGTCACCAGCGCCGGCCGCCACCACTCGACGATGATCCCGGCGACGGGACCCGAGACCTTCCAGATGGTCATGTCACAGGTCAACACCGCGCGCTCGATGAGCGCCTGAGGGCCGGCGCGGCCCGCACCGGGCCGCCGCCCGGATCACGCGACCGCCGCCGCGGCCGCCGATCACCCCTGGTTCACGCCGGGGACCGCACCAGCGGTCCCCGGCTTTCCCGTTTCCGGGTTCTTCCGGCGCACGCCCGCGCCGGTCACCGTGCGGGCGAGCGACCCACCCTGACGTCCGGTCACCTCGCGTCGCCCGCCTCCCACGTGGCTGTCCAGCCGCCCCCCTCACCCCACTTGAACACGTTCAACAATGGGCCTACAGTCAGCGTGTCAACATTTTGAACGCGTTCAAGGGAGGGTGGGGCATGGACCTCACTGTGCTCGCTTACGTCATCTACCTGCTCGTCAGCGTGACGCTCACCGTCTGGGTCGCCCGCACGCTGAGCCGCAACGGCAGGATCTTCCTCGCCGACGTGCTCCGGGGCGACGAGAAGCTGGCCGACGCGGTGAACCACCTTCTGGTGGTCGGCTTCTACCTGCTGAACCTGGGCTTCGTGGCCCTCTACCTGAAGAACGCCGACGGGGTCGCCGACGCCAGGCAGCTCTTCGAGGCGCTGTCGGTGAAGACGGGCGTCGTCCTGCTCGTCCTGGGCGCCATGCACCTGGTCAACGTCTACGTCCTCAACAGGATCCGCCGCCGGAGCCTGATGGAGCGCGAGCAGACTCCGCCGGTACCGCCGCAGGGCTGGACCGGCCCCGGCAGCCAGGGCCCCTGGGCCGCACCCGCCGCCGGGAAGTGAGCGACATGGCCCGTACGCGCTCCGCGGAGCCGCCGGTCGGCCGCCTCACGGTCCTCTACGACGACCGGTGCCCCCTCTGCGTCCATCTGCGGCAGTGGCTCGGCGGACAGCGGCAGCTCGTCCCCCTCGACCTCGTCCCGGCCGGTTCCCCCGAGGCCCGGCACCGCTTCCCCGGACTCGACCACGCGGCCACGCTCGACGAGATCACCGTCGTCGGTGACGGGGGCCAGGTCTACCGGGGCACCTCCGCCTGGATCGTCTGCCTCTGGGCCCTCGCCGAGCACCGCCCCAGGGCCCACTGGCTCACCACCCCGGCGGGGCGGCCCTTCGCGAGGGCGACCGTACTCGCCGCCGCGAAGATCCGGTCCGTCACCACGGAGCCGTGCACCTCCGCCGGGGCGGCCTGCCGGCTGCCGGATTCCGTGGGCGGATCTCCCGGATAGCCTTGGACCCGTGGTGAGGGAAGAGGAGAACGTGGCTGACGCGAACGCGGCGAAGCCGTCCGGGACCGGCAAGGGCTCCAGGGCGTCCAGCGCCTCGAAGAGCGAGCAGACCCGCACGCTGATCCTGGAGACCGCGCTCCGGCTCTTCGAGGAGCGCGGGTACGACAGGACCACGATGCGGGCCATCGCCCAGGAGGCGGGCGTCTCCGTGGGGAACGCCTACTACTACTTCTCCTCGAAGGAGCATCTGGTTCAGGGCTTCTACGACCGGATCGCCGCCGAGCACGCGGTCGCCGTCCAGCCGGTCCTGGAGGGGGACGCGGATCTCGCCGTCCGCATCCGGGGCGTACTGCTGGGCTGGCTGGACGTGGCCCAGCAGTACCACCGCTTCGCCGCGCAGTTCTTCAAGAACGCCGCCGACCCCGAGAGCCCGCTCTCGCCGTTCTCGGAGGACTCCGTCGCCGCCCGTGAGGCGGCGATCTCGATCCACCGGCGCTGCCTGGCCGGGTCGGACGTCAAGCGCGACCCCGAGCTGGACCGGTTGCTGCCGCAGCTGATGTGGCTGATGCAGATGGGACTGGTGCTGTTCTGGGTCTACGACCGGACCGAGAACACCGAGCGCAGCCGCCGGCTGGTGGAGCGCACCGCGCCACTTGCCGCACGGGCGATCGCGCTCTCCCGTTTCCGGGTGCTGCGACCGCTCGTGCGGCAGGTTCACGACGTGCTGGTGGAGTTCATGCCCGGCGTCCGGGACACCAAGGACGCCTGAACGCCGGGGACGCACTGGCCGCCCTGAACGCCGGGGATGTCCCGGACGTCCTGGACGCCCTGGACGTCAGATCCAGCTGAGTTCCCAGAGACGCCAGATCCCGGTGCCGTCCGAGAGGTACTGGGAGCCCGACACCTCGGTGGTGGCGACGACGTAGTCCTTCTTCTGCCACAGCGGGATCAGCGGCACGTCCTCGCCGACCAGCTGCTGGAGCTCCTTGAAGTCGGAGGACGTCCGGCCGCGGTCGCTGTACTGCTGCGTGGACGCGATCAGCCGGTCCATCTTCGCGCTGACGTAGCCGTTGTGGAGGCTGCTGTCGCGGCCGACGAGCGGCTGGCTGAAGGTGTCGGAGTCGGGGAAGTCGGGAAGCCAGCCGACGGTGTAGGCGTCGTAGTCGCCCGCCGCGTAGCCCTTCTGGAAGGCCTGCCACTCCACGGCCTTCTCGGTGACCTTGAACAGCCCGTCCTTCTCCATCTGGCGGACCAGCTCGGCGCTCTCCGCCTTGTTCGCGTCGTCGTCGCGGTGGGCGAAGACGATGGGCAGCGGGATCTTCACCCCTGCCTCCTGCATGAGGGCCCTGGCGCGCTTCGCGTCCGGCTGCGGGTAGGCGTCGAAGAAGGGGGTGCTGTGCCCGATGTAGCCCTGCGGGATCAGCGAGTACAGCGGCTCGACGGTGCTGTGGTAGACGTCGCCGACCAGTGGACCGCGGTCGATGAGCCACGCGAGGGCCTGGCGGACCCGCTTGTCCGCGAGCGGCGAGTCGGAACGGACGTTGAAGACCAGGTTGCGGATCTCGGCGCTGTCCGCCTCGGTGACGCGCTGTTCGGTGGCGCCGGGATCGAGCGCGGCGAGCTTGTCGGCGGGGAGCTGACGGTGTGTCACATCGACCTCGCCGGCCTGCCACGCGGCCTGGAGCTGGTCGGATCCCTCGAAGTAGCGGATGTCGACCGCCACGCCGGTGCTCTTCAGCGCGCCCTTGTACGCGGGGTTCGGCTGCAGCTTGGCCTGCACCCCGGGCTCGTAGGCCTTCAGGACGTACGGCCCCGATCCGTCGACCTGGTTCCCCTTGCGGAGCTTGTCCTTCGGATAGGTGCTGGGGTCCACGATCGACCCGGCGCCCGTCGCGAGCTTCTGCGGGAAGGTCGCGTCACGGGCCGAGAGGTTGAACGTGATGGTGCGCCCCTCGGTCACGACCGAGGCGAGATTAGGGAAGAGCACCGAGGGACCGACGTCCGCCTTGATCTTGAGCATGCGGTCGAAGGAGTACTTCACGTCCGCCGCGGTGATCTTGCGGCCGCTGGAGAACGTCAGGTCGTCCCGCAGCGTGCACTGGTAGGTCTGGAGCTTCATCCCGACGAACCCGCAGCTCTCCGCCGCGTCCGGCTCCGGCACGATGGCCCCGGACTTGAAGGTCAGCAGCGACTGGTACAGGTTGCTGTAGATGGCCCAGGAACCGGCGTCGTAGGCGCCGGCCGGGTCGAGCGAGGTCACCTCGTCGGACGTGCCGACCTTGATGGCGTCCTCGTTCACCTCGTCCGAGGGGAGCAGTTGCCAGCCGCCGAATCCGACGATGGCCAGTACCGCGATTATCGCGAGAATCCGTATTCGGATCGACCGCATGTGCCGTGCTCTCCCTTACCAGCCCCATCTCGGCTCATGTGCGGGAATCGCGCACATCGCCGCATGTTCGACCTCACCCAATCACACGATATTCACATCTGGAAGTCGAGGAGCGGTGCCGGCAGTGACTCGCTCACCAAAAGCGCTGTACCGGCATCGAATTGGGCCTCACACAGGATTCCCACAGTGATTTCGTCGCCGGATGTGACGTCCGTGTGTGATTTCCGTGCCCGGCGAAGTACTGGCGGGTACTCAGGCCTGGCGGGAGGCGAGCTCCACCACGGTGATGTCGGACGGCGCGCCGACGCGCACCGGCGGGCCCCACGCGCCCGCGCCCCGGGAGACGTACAACTGCGTGTCGCCGTAGCGTTCGAGGCCGGCGACCGTGGGGTTCGCGAGCTCGGCCACCAGGTTGCCGGGCCAGAGCTGGCCCCCGTGGGTGTGGCCGGAGAGCTGCAGCCCCACCCCGTACTCGACGGCGTCGTCGATGACGACCGGCTGGTGCGCGAGGAGGACGGAGGCGCGGCTGCGGTCCCGGTCGCCGAGGGCGCGGGCGAAGTCCGGTCCCTGCCCCTCGCTTTCACCGGCGATGTCGTTGACCCCCGCGAGATCGAAGCCGCCGATCTCGACGCGGGCGTTCTCCAGCGGGTGCAGGCCCAGTTCGCGTACGTGATCGACCCACTGCGCCGCACCGGAGAAGTACTCGTGGTTGCCGGTCACGAAGTAGCTGCCGTGACGGGCCTCCAGACCGGCGAGCGGTTCGGCGGCGGAGCCGAGGTCCGCGACCGAGCCGTCGACGAGGTCCCCGACGACCGCGACGAGATCCGAGCCGGTGGCGTTGATCGTGTCCACGATGCGCCGGGTGTGCGCGCGGCCCAGGACCGGGCCCAGGTGGATGTCGCTGACCACGGCGATCCTGAAGCCGTGTGCGGAGCGCGGGAGACCGGCCAGCGGCACGGTGACGCGCTTGACCCGGGGGCCGCGCAGGACCCCGTACGTGCCGTATCCGACCGTGCCCAGGCCGGCGAGGGCCGCGGCCCCGCCGACGGCCCGGGCGACGAACAGTCTGCGGGAGGGGTCGACGGCCTTCGCGGACGCAGGGGTTTCCGCGGCTCCCGTGGCCTCAGGGGTCCCTGTCGCCTCAGGAGTTCTCGTGGCCTCAGCGGTTCCCGTGAGGTCAGGGGTTTCTGTGACCTCAGGGGCTTCTGTGACCTCAGGGGCTTCTTTCGCTTCCGGAGCCGCGGCGGTGCCGGTCGCGGCAGGGGTTGCGGGCGCGCCTGCTGCGTCCGTGCGCACGCCGCCCGCCGGGTGCGTTCCGGAGACCGCCACGGCGGCCCGCTCCGTCGTCCCGGCGCTTCCCCCGGCCGGTTCGGCGGACCCCGCCCGGTGCGCGAGCACACGGCGCAGGACGGGGCGCACCGCTTCGCCCACCAGCAGAGCCAGCGTCAGGTAGAGCAGGGCGGCCAGCCACAGGTAGCCCGGCCAGGCCAGCACCTGCTGCACGACGAAGGGGAAACCGGTCCGGCCCGAGACGAGGGCGCCCACGGACAGCAACGGCAGCACGAACGCCGCGCCGGTGCCGGCGCGGCGCGCGAGACCGCCCGGCTCGGTCGTGTCACCGATCAGCCGCCGCCAGACGTAGCGGTGCACCAGGACGAGCAGTGCGAGGACCGCCACCGCCACGAGCACGAAGACCACAACCACGAACGCTCCCCCGCTGAAATCCCGTCCCGGCGCCGGTGGGCGCCCGGCCCCTCATCTGCTGTCGCGACGCAAAGCCCTGACACCACGGAACCCGATGACTCCGACGGCCGTCCCCAGAAGAAACGAGGTGATGGCGAGCAGGAGATGGACCCAGAAGTAGGCGGTCGGTCCGCCGGCGTCGTCGAACGCGAGCCCGCTGCCGTCCTTCCACAGGTTCTTTGCAAAGGTGATCCAGATGAACCAGCTCCACACCCCGAACACGAGCAGGAACCAGGACACGGGGCGGCTGAGCTTCATGCGATCAGTATCTCCGCCGCCCTCCGGGCCGGTCGCCCGGGGTGGGCTGTCCTGGCGGAATGCACGGCGGGTCAGGGCATCCGGGTCCCGATCCTCAGCAACGCCATGTACGTTTCCGACCGTGCCTGCTCTGAAAAAGACCGTAATGACGGTCCTCTCTGCCGCATTGCTGTCCGTATGTGTCGCCGGTCCCGCGGGGGCGGCCGACAAGGACAAGACCGACGACAAACAGCCGAAGCCGACCGGTCCCATGTCGACCGTGGGCGGCAAACGGCTGGGCGAGGCGGGCACCCAGGTCCAGCTGGGCCCCGGCGCCCCGGTCCTGCCGAAGAAGCTCACCGGGCGGTCGTGGATCGTCGCGAACGCGGAGAGCGGGGAGGTGCTCGCCGCGCACAACGCCCACTGGCGGCTGCCGCCCGCCTCGACGCTGAAGATGCTCTTCGCCGACACGGTCCTGCCCGCCCTGCAGCCGAAGTCGCTGACCCACATGGTGACCGAGGACGAGCTGGCCGGGGTCGGTGAGGGCAGCAGCCTGGTCGGCGTGAAGGAGGACCAGGCCTACACGGTCCACGACCTGTGGCTCGGCGTGTTCCTGCGTTCGGGCAACGACGCGGTGCACGTGCTGTCCGAGATGTACGGCGGCGTACCCGCCACGGTCGCCGCGATGCAGCGCCACGCCGAGGAACTGCAGGCCCTCGACACCCGCGTCGTCTCCCCCGACGGCTACGACTCCCCCAACCAGGTCTCCAGCGCGTACGACCTGACGCTGTTCGCCCGCAGCGGCATGCAGAAGGCGGACTTCCGCGAGTACGCCGCGACGGCGACGGCGGACTTCCCGGGCGCGCAGAAGAAGGGCAAGAAGCGCGAGACCTTCGAGATCCAGAACACCAACCGGCTGATCACGGGCGACATCGGCGTCGAGCCGTACAAGGGCATCGCCGGGGTCAAGAACGGCTACACCACCCACGCGGGCAACACCTTCACGGGCATCGCCGAACGCGACGGCAAGGTCCTGCTGGTCACCGTCATGAACCCGTCGGCCGACGAGAGCCACGCCGTCTACAAGGAGGCGGCCCACCTGCTCGACTGGGGCTTCGCGGCGGACGGCAAGGTGACCCCGGTCGGCGAGCTCGTCCCCCCGAAGTCCGCCGTGACCGGGCCCGCGAAGGACTCCGCGCCCGCGGCGGGCGCCGGCAAGGCGGAGAAGAAGCACGCGGCCTCCACGGCCGCCGCGGCATCGGGCTCCAGCGGGGTCTGGACGGCCCTGTCGATCGTCGGCGGACTGCTGGTGGTCCTGGCGGCCGGGGTGTTCCTCGTCAACCGGCGCTGGCCCCTGCCGGACCTGGTGCGCCGCCTTCCCCGCCGCTGACCTCCTCGGGAGCCGGCTCGACACCGCCCTTGCTCGGCGTCGCCGTCCAGGCGGCGCAGACGAGCAGCAGCTTGGCGCTGAAGTTGATCCACAGGAGCAGCGCGATGGGCACGCCGAAGGCGCCGTACATGCTCTTGGACGCCACGTCCCGGATGTAGCTGCCCAGCAGCAGCTTGAGGAGCTCGAAGCCGACGGCGCCGACCAGGCCGGCGACGATCAGCCTGCGCCGCGGGGGCTCGACCCCCGGCAGCAGGGTGAGCAGATAGAGGAGCAGCAGGAAGTCGGCGCAGACCGCCACGGCCACGGCGGCCACCTGGAGCAGGACGCCTCCCGCACCGTCCTCCGGGATGCCCAGCCGGTCGGCCGTCCAGCCGATGGCGGTCGAGGCGACGGTGGACACGGCGAGGGTCGCGAGCGCCGCGCCGCCGAGGCCGAGCAGCAGTCCGGCGTCCTTGAGCTTGCGGACGACCGGATTGCCCTCGTCCACGTCGTCCTTCTCCCACACCGCGCGCAGGCAGTCGCGCATCGAACCGATCCAGCCGATGCCGGTGAAGAGCAGCAGCAGACCGGCGACGACGCCGATGGTGCCCGCGTGGGCCACGAGGTTCTCGATGCCGAGCTGGTCGGAGATGCCCGGCACCTGCTCGGCGAGCTTGTCCTCGATCCTGTCCAGCTGTTCGTTCGACAGCAGAGCGGCCCCGACCGCGGCGCCGACCGCGATCAGCGGGAAGAGCGCGAGGAAGCTGAGGAAGGTGATCGCCGCCGCGAGCCTGGCCCAGTGCACCCGTTCCAGCGTCTCGTAGGAGCGCCAGGCGTGCGTCTCCATGAGCCGTGCGACGAGCGGCCCGACGACGGGGAGTCTTTTCAGCCAGTCCATGACCTACGCGTACCCCTCCCGGGCCGGAAAACCGGTGCCGGAGGCTGCCCGCACAACCAATCACCCATTTCGGTGAGTGCTGTAACAAATCCCTCAAAAGGGTTTTCTCTGGCGATACCGTCACGTTCATGTCTGTCGACACGGTGTCCTTGACCGGCTGGGGCCGCACCGCCCCGACGACCGCTGTGCGGTTCCGCCCCCGTACGTACGAAGAAGCCGTGGTCGCCGTCCGGGGCCGTGGCCCGCGAGGGGTCGTCGCCCGGGGGCTCGGCCGGGCGCACGGCGACGCGGCGCAGAACGCCGGCGGGTCGGTCGTCGACATGACCGCCCTGGACCGGATCCGCTCGGTCGACCCGGCGACGGGCACGGTCGTCTGCGACGCCGGGGTGAGCCTGCACCGCCTGATCGAGACGGCGCTCCCGCTCGGCTGGTTCCTCCCGGTCACCCCCGCCACCCGCACGATCACGGTCGGCGGAGCCATCGGCTCGGACGTCCACGGCAGGAACCACCGGACGGCGGGTTCCTTCTCCCGGCACGTGCGCGCCCTGGAACTGCTCACCGCCGACGGTGACGTGCGCACGGTGCTCCCCGGGACCGATCTGTTCGACGCGACCGCGGGCGGTCTCGGCCTGACCGGGGTGATCCTTTCCGCGACGCTGGCCCTGCGTCCCGTCAGCACGTCGCTGATGACCGTCGACACGGTGAAGGCGGCGGACCTGGACGAGGCGATGGCCCGGCTGGCGACCTCGGGCGACGCCGCCCCCTATGCGACGGCCCGGATCGACCTCCTGGCGAGCGGCAGGGCGACGGGGCGGGCCGTCGTCACACGCGGGGAGCACGCACCCCTGGAAGCGCTACCCGCGCGCGCCCGGCGCACACCGCTGGATCTCCGCCCCGGGAGGCGCCCCGCAGCCCACGCCCTCGTCCCGGAGGGGCTGTTCGGCCGGACCGCCGGCACCCTCCTGAACGAGCTGCGCCACCGCGCCGCCCTCCCCTCGCGGACCGGGGACCTGCGCAGCGTGTCCGCCTTCCTCCACCCCCTGGACGCCGTGCCCGACTGGCGCCGCCTGCGTGGCACGGGCGGCTTCCTCCAGTACCAGTTCGCCGTGGGGTACGGCCACGAGGAGACCCTGCACCGCATCGTCCGACGGCTCGTCCTGCGCCGGTTCCCGGCCTTCCACGGCAGGCTCGAACGCCTCGGCGACAGCGGTCCCGGCTGGCTGTCCTTCCCCGTTCCCGGCTGGACGCTCTCCTTCGGGCTGCCCGCCGGGCTGCCCGGCCTCGCCCGTCTGCTGGACGATCTGGACGACGAGGTCGCGGCGGCGGGCGGGCGCGTCTTCCTGGCCAGGGACGCGCGGCTGAGACCGGAGCTGACCGAGGCGATGTACCCGCGGCTGGCCGAGTTCCGGGCCCTGCGCCGGGACCTGGACCCTTCCGGCGCCTTCACCTCCGACCTGTCCCGCCGGCTCGCGCTCTGAGCGGTCCGGCGGGCCGGCCGCCCCGGCGGGGTCCTGTCCGGGTCCCCCGTCCGCCGGTGCCCTCTCCTCACCCGTCTCCCGCTAGGAGTTTTCCTTTGAAGGACGCCTTCGGTGCCCCGCAGTCCCTGCTCGTACTCGGCGGCACGTCGGAGATCGGTCTGGCCACCGCGCGGCGGCTGATCGCCCGCCGCACCCGGACCGTGCGGCTGGCCGGACGGCCCTCCCCTGCCCTGGAGCGGGCCGCAGCCGAGCTGCGCGAGCTGGGGGCCGACGTCCGAACCGTCGACTTCGACGCGCTCGACTCCGCCTCCCACGAGGAGGTGCTCGGAAAGCTCTTCACCGAGGGCGACATCGACATGGTGCTGATGGCTTTCGGCGTCCTGGGCGACCAGGCACGCGACGAGGAGGAACCGCTCTCCGCGGTCCGGGTGGCACAGACGAACTACACGGGGGCGGTTTCCGCCGGCCTGGTGTGCGCGGGCGCACTGCAGGCGCAGGGGCACGGCTCGCTGGTGGTGCTCTCCTCGGTGGCCGGCGAACGCGCACGGCGCGCGGACTTCATCTACGGCTCCAGCAAGGCGGGCCTGGACGCCTTCGCCCAAGGCCTGGGCGACGCACTCCACGGGACCGGGGTGCATGTGATGGTCGTACGTCCCGGATTCGTGCGCTCACGCATGACGGCGGGGCGCGAGGAGGCACCGCTCGCCACGACCCCCGGCGCGGTCGCGGACGCGATCGTGACGGGTCTGAGGCGGAGTTCGGAGACGGTGTGGGTGCCCGGCGCGCTGCGGGTGGTCATGTCGGCCCTGCGGCACGTCCCCCGCCCTCTGTTCCGGCGGCTGCCGGTCCGCTAGACCGTGAGGCCGGCGGGCGGGGCCCGGTGCTCCGCCGGGCCCCGCCTCCGGCATCGGCCGGGCGGACACCCACGCGAGCGCGTCACGGCCCGGTGCGTGCCCTGTGCGCCGTACTCCGGACCGGAACTGCGCCGTCCTCCGGACCGGATCAGGGACGGAGGGACGGCTGGTCCACCGCGCTGCCGCCCTGAGCGGGTACGGCCGGCGCGCCGCCGCCCGCCCCGAACGGGAACTCGTTGATCTTGCGCCACACACCGTCGGCGCCTTGTTCGTACAGCGCGAAGGAACCGCAGGTCCAGGCGGCCTCGTACGAGGACAGTTCCTCGTACGCGCGGTCCATCGCCTCCTCCGCGATGCCGTGCGCCACGGTCACGTGCGGGTGGTAGGGGAACTGCAGTTCCCGTACGAGCGGTCCGGACGCCTCCCGGACCCGCTTCTGGAGCCAGGAGCAGGCGGAAGCGCCCTCGACGACCTGGACGAAGACGACCGGCGAGAGTGGCCGGAAGGTGCCTGTGCCAGACAACCGCATGGGGAAGGGACGGCCCGCCGTGGCGATCTGGGAGAGATGGGTCTCGATCGCCGGAAGGTCGGCCGCCTCGGCCTCGGTCGGGGGGAGAAGGGTGACGTGGGTGGGAATGCCGTACGCGGCAGGGTCCCCGAAGCTCGCGCGCCGCTCCTGGAGCAGGCTGCCGTAAGGCTCCGGGACCGCGATCGAAACGCCAAGCGTTACGGTCCCCACATCGTTCTCCTCAATCGTCGATGGTCTGTTCTCGGTCATGCCCCGGTCGTGCCGAGGTCAGTGTGACCCCTCCGGCCGCAATCTCGCCAGGGTCCTTGGACTCAGTGCTTCGCGGGCAGTAGACCCATCCGGTCGTAGGTCTGGGCGAGCGTCTCGGCGGCGACGGCCCGCGCCTTCTCCGCCCCCTTGGCCAGGAGCGAGTCCAGCGTCTCGGGGTCGTCCAGATATTCCTGGGTCCGGGTCCGGAACGGGGTGACGAACTCCACCATGACCTCGGCGAGGTCGGTCTTGAGCGCGCCGTAGCCCTTGCCCTCGTACTTGCGTTCCAGGTCGGCGACCGTCGTGCCGGTGAGCGTGGAGTAGATGCCGAGCAGATTGCTGACGCCCGGCTTCTTCTCCGCGTCGAAGCGGATCACGGTGTCCGTGTCGGTCACCGCGCTCTTCACCTTCTTGGCCGTGACCTTCGGGTCGTCCAGGAGATTGATCAGGCCCTTGGGCGTGGACGCCGACTTGCTCATCTTGACCGCCGGGTCCTGCAGGTCGAAGATCTTCGCCGTCTCCTTGAGGATGTACGGCGCCGGGATGGTGAAGGTCTCGCCGTAACGGCCGTTGAAACGCTCGGCCAGGTCGCGCGTGAGCTCGATGTGCTGACGCTGGTCCTCGCCCACCGGGACCTGGTTCGCCTGGTAGAGCAGGATGTCCGCGACCTGGAGCACCGGATACGTGAAGAGGCCCACGGTCGCCCGGTCCGCGCCCTGCTTGGCGGACTTGTCCTTGAACTGCGTCATGCGGGACGCCTCGCCGAAGCCGGTGAGGCAGTTCATGATCCAGCCGAGCTGGGCGTGTTCGGGGACATGGCTCTGGACGAACAGGGTGCAGCGCTCGGGGTCGAGCCCCGCCGCCAGCAACTGCGCGGCGGCGAGCCGGGTGTTCGCGCGGAGTTCACGGGGGTCCTGCGGGACGGTGATCGCGTGCAGGTCCACCACCATGTAGAAGGCGTCGTGGGACTCCTGCAGCGCCACCCACTGGCGGACCGCACCGAGGTAGTTGCCGAGGTGGAACGAGCCTGCGGTGGGCTGGATTCCGGAGAGCACGCGGGGTCGATCAGAGGCCATGTCTTCATTGTCTCAGGTGTGGAACCAATCTCCGGCAGCCGGTGTAGGAAAGATGTGAGGACGCGGGGAGGGGCTGCGCAGCCCGGCTTGGAGGGGGGCCGCGCCATCGATGACGGGGGCGACGGCGGCGCCGTCGGGCGTGCCGCGGCGGTGCCGGCGGGCACGGCCGACGGCGAGTCCGCGGTGATCGCGCGCGTGCGCGGCGGGGATGCGGAGGCATACGCGCAGCTTGTGCGCGCGCACACCGGTGTCGCGATGCGCGCCGCAGTCGCCTTCGGGGCAGGCGCGGATGCCGAGGACGTGGTGCAGTCAGCCTTCTTCAAGGCCTATCAGGCCCTGGGCCGGTTTCGGGACGACGCGTCCTTCCGGCCGTGGCTGTTGCGCATCGTGATGAATGAGACGAGAAACACGCTGCGCTCGGCGGGCAGGGCACGGGCGGTGGCCGGAAGGGAGGCGCGCTGCCATGGCGCGGATCCGGTGATACCCGAGTCGGCCGATCCGGCGGTGGCCGCCCTGGCCGGGGAGCGGAAGGCCCTGCTGACGGAGGCGCTGGACGAGCTGAGCGAGGTGCAGCGCGAGGTGGTCACGTACCGCTATCTGCTGGAGATGGACGAGGCGGAGACGGCACAGGCGCTGGGCTGGCCGCGGGGGACGGTGAAGTCCCGGCTGAACCGCGCGCTGAAGAAGCTGGAACGGCGGCTCGGCGGTCAGCTGGGACCGGATGGGGAAGGGGGTGGGAGGCATGGAAAGGGCGACGAGCGAGGGTGACCGGGAGCGATCCGCAGCGGACGACGGCCGGCATGGAGGTCCCGCTGACGGCGACCGGCGCCGGGAGCGGCTGCGGGCGGATCTGATGGCTCTGCGCGACGGGCTCGACGTACCGGAGACCGACGGCTCGACCATGGCCGAGCGGGTCCTGGCCCGGATCGTTGCGGAGGCGGTACCCGTGCCGGTACGCCGCCCCGTGACGCGCCGGGAGCTGGTCTCCGCCTGGCTCCGGCGGCGGGTCCGGCTGCTGGCGGCGGCCGTCTCGGGACTGCTCGTCGTGCTCGTGCTCACCCCGCCGGTCCGCGCAGCCGTCGTCGAGTGGTTCGACTTCGGCGGGGTCCAGGTGCGGTATGCGCCCGGCGCTCCGGGCGGGTCGCAGAGCCGTCGGGAGACCGGTGCTCCGGATTGCGGGGCCCCGGTGTCCATGCCGGAGGTCGTCGGACTGGCGGACGTCCGACCGGTAGTGCCGCGCGCGCTCGGGACGCCGGACTCGGTGGCGGTCACGCGACTCCCCGAAAGCCGGTCGATGATCACGCTCTGCTGGCATGAGGACGGCCGGACGATACGGCTCGACGAATTCGGGGCGGGACTCGATCCGTACTTCGTCAAGCAGGTCCGGTGAAAGTCCGGCGACAGGGTGGAACCGATGGGCCGCGGGCGGTGTATCCGAGGTGAGGCTGTCCGGGAAGGCCGGACGGGTCGGGCGGGGGCGGCATGCGACGGCAACGTTGGCAGCGACAGCAGTGGTGGCAGCGACGGCGACTTGATTCGGGTGCGGCAACGGACGGGGCGGTCAGGACTGCTGGGTCGGCGCGCAGGACCACCGTGCTCGCGGTGGTCCTGGGGCTGGGTCTCCTGCCGGCCCCGCAGGCCTCGGCAGGTGGGCCGACAAGTGTGTTGATCACCTCCCCATCCAGCGGAGAGGTGGCCGCACTGCCCGGCTCCGACGCGAGGTACCGCTCGTTGGAGAGGCTTCTCGGCCCTGGTGGGCGGGGGAAACGCACCCGGCCCTCTTCCTTGGACGGTTCGGTGGAGACCCGGCAGGTCAACGTCACCTGGATGGCGCTCGATCTGCGGCCGGTCAGGACGGATCGGCTCTTCCCCGGGAAGGACGGGGACACGCTCTGGATCCACACGGCCACCGGAGTCCCGGACTCGTACAAGGGGTATTGGCACCGGGCGGCGGAACCGCGTGAGTTGGGAAGGCTCCTCAAGGAGCTGGGCCTGATGGGGAGGATCGACGGCGCGAAGGCGGCCCCGGCCCTCTTTCCGGAGCCGTGGGAAAGCGAGGGCCTGTTCCGACGGACGGGACCGGGGCCGGCATCACAGCCTGCGGGGGCGCCGGCATCCCGCGACGTCGGCACTCTGGGGACACCCGGGCGGCTGGACCACTGGTGGTGGGCGATACCGGGACTCGCTGCGGGTTCGCTGCTCACTCTGGTCGCGCTGCGGGCACGGCGGTCCGATCGCCGGAGCTCCGGGCACCGCACCGTGAGGAACTGACGGACAGTTGAGCAACGAGATGGCCGACGTGCCCGCAGGCGGGCGGCGGCAGGCGGCAGGCGGCAGGCGGCAGGCGGCAGGCGGCAGGCGGCAGGCGGCAGGCGGCACTATCGGGGCTCACGTGCGCCGTCAGCGCTCGTGAGGCGCGCCGCAGAGTGAATGTTTCCCCGCCTCCGATCCGACCGACGATACAAAGTGGGCACCACCCCCGCCCACGCCGCACGACGAACGGAGATCCCGTGTCGACCACGGATACCGCCATCGCCTCCGCCGAGGCGCACAGCGCGCACAACTACCACCCGTTGCCCGTCGTCGTCGCTTCGGCGGACGGGGCCTGGATGACCGACGTGGAGGGGCGCCGCTACCTCGACATGCTGGCCGGTTATTCCGCGCTCAACTTCGGTCACGGCAACAGGCGCTTGATCGATGCCGCCAAGGCCCAGCTCGAACGGGTGACGCTGACGTCCCGTGCCTTCCACCACGACCGCTTCGCGGACTTCTGTACCCAGCTCGCCGAACTCTGCGGCATGGAGATGGTCCTGCCCATGAACACGGGCGCGGAGGCCGTGGAGACGGCGGTGAAGACGGCCCGCAAGTGGGGCTACCGCGTCAAGGGGCTCCTGGAGGGGACGGCGAAGATCATCGTTGCCGCCGACAACTTCCACGGCCGGACGACCACGATCGTCAGCTTCTCCACCGATCACGAGGCGCGGGCGGACTTCGGCCCGTACACCCCGGGGTTCGAGGTCGTGCCGTACGGGGATCTGACAGCGCTCTCCGAGGCGATGACCGACAACACCGTGGCCGTGCTGATGGAGCCGATCCAGGGCGAAGCCGGGGTGCTGGTGCCACCGCCCGGCTATCTGGCGGGCGTGCGGAAGATGACCCGTGAGCGGAATGTGCTGTTCATCGCGGACGAGATCCAGTCGGGCCTCGGCCGTACGGGCCGGACCTTCGCGTGTGAGCACGAGGGCGTGGTGCCTGACATGTACGTGCTGGGGAAGGCACTGGGCGGCGGCGTCGTTCCCGTCTCTGCCGTGGTGTCGTCCGCCGCGATCCTGGGTGTGTTCAAGCCCGGGGAACACGGGTCGACGTTCGGGGGGAACCCGCTGGCGTGCGCGGTGGCCTTGGAGGTGGTGGCGATGTTGCGCACCGGCGAGTTCCAGCAGCGGGCGGCGGAGCTGGGTGACCATCTCCACCACGAGCTGGGGCTTCTGACCGGTGGCGGCGCGGTGGAGGCCGTGCGCGGCCGGGGACTCTGGGCCGGCGTCGACATCGCTCCTGCTCTCGGCACGGGGCGGGAGATCTCCGAGAAGCTGATGGACCGCGGCGTCCTGGCCAAGGACACCCATGGCTCCACCATCCGTATCGCCCCGCCGCTGGTCATCAGCAAGGAGGACCTGGACTGGGGGCTGGACCAGTTGCGCGGGGTGCTGGCGGGGTGAGCCGGGCGGCGGAGGGCGACCGGTCGCAACGGCCAGGCTCGGGGGACGGCCGGGCCCGGCGGAGGACCGTGCTCAGAGGATGACGTGGGGCAGGAACCGGGCGTATTCGTCCGTGATCAGTCCCGCCGATTCCCGTATGCCGAGCCCTGCGGCCTCGTCGCCCACCACCCAGGCGCCGAGCACCACACGGTTGCCCGCGAAGTCGGGCAGCGGTGCCAGTTCCTGGTAGCAGCAGGGTTCGTCCCGCCGTACCGGTGCGCTGCCGGGGTCGTGAACGGTGACCCCGGCGCCCTCTCGGCCCAGCAGGGGCTTGGCGACGTATCCGGCGCCGTCGGCCCCGGCCAGCTCGCGGGGGCCGTCGAGGTAGGCGGGGAGAAGGTTGGGATGGCCGGGGTACAGCTCCCAGAGGATGGCCAGGAGTGCCTTGTTGGAGAGGAGCATCTTCCAGGCGGGTTCGATCCAGCAGGTGCTTCCGGTGCCACCACCGTTGTCGAGGGTGTCCAGCACATGCGGCCCGAAGCGGTCCGTCGCCAGCCATTCCCAGGGGTAGAGCTTGAAACAGCTGCGAATGAAGCGGAGCCTTTCGTCGACGAACCGGCCGGACAGCCGGTCCCAGCCGATCCGTTCGACCGAGAGGGCCTGGGTGTCGATGCCGGCCTGGGCTGCGGTCTCCCGCAGATAGGCGACCGTCATCAGGTCCTCGCCCAGTTCGTCGCCGTCGGAGTGGGCGAAGTGCAGGGGGCCGGGAGGCAGCAGCGGGGCCTGCTTCCTCCACGCCTCGACGAGGCGTTCGTGGAGGGAGTTCCATTGATCCGCGCCCGGGAAGCGGTCCTCCATCCAGAACCACTGGGGGCTGGCGGCCTCGACCAGTGACGTGGGGGTGTCGGCGTTGTACTCCAGCATCTTCGCCGGCCCGGTCCCGTCGTACCGGAGGTCGAAACGACCGTACAGGGAGGGGAGTTCGGCGCGGCGCCGCCAGGACTCGGCTATCAGGCCGGCCAGGCGTGCGTCGGTGATGCCGAGAGCGGCGAAGCGGTCGTGCTCGACGATGTGCGCGGCGGCGGCCAGGCACATGGCGTGGAGCTCCTCCACGACCTCCTCCAGCGCCTCGACCTCGGGGAGCGAGAAGACGTAGTAGGCGCTCTCGTCCCAGTACGGGCGCAGAGCCGTCCGGATAGCGCGTGAGGGGGTAGATCAGTCCCTGTTCCTCGACGGTCTGCTGCCAGCCTGGACGCGGCTCGGTGGTGCGGCGTTCCATGCCGGTCAGCCGCCGCTGGAACTGGAGGAGCCGAATCCGTCGCGTTCGACCGCTGACCGGTTGAAACTGCCGCCCGAGACCCTGTTGTTGTGGCTGCTGCCGCCGTAGTAGTACGTACCGTGGCCGTCACTGTCCGTGCATTCGTAGCTCGGCAGGATCTCCTGGGTCACTCGGTCGACACACCGCTCGTCCGGCTCCGAACTGCAGGCCGTGAGCGTGGCCGCGAGGACACCCATGCCACCGAGCACCACAGTGCCGGACCTGAGCTTGCGCTTGTCCATGGTCTCTTCTCCCCCGTCGTATGCGAACCGTCAGTCAGATTAGATGCCCGACGCCCTCGGCTGAAACCGGCCCGTCGACTCCTCCGACATGTCCCGATGTGCGGGAGTCCACCGCGCCTCCGCCAGTCCGCGCCTCCACCAGTGCGCACCTTCATACCTCCGTGCCCAACCAGTCCAAGCCTTCATGCCTCCGCTCGTCCAGGTCTCCACGCTCCTCCTCGGCGCTTCCTAGGGCAGTACCCGGCAGAGCGCGTCCAGTGCCCCCGCCCATCCGCTGTCCGACGGGGTGCCGTAGCCGATGACGAGGCCGTCCCGCCGCGCTTCCGCGTCCGGGTGGCCGAAGCGGGAGAGCCTTTCCAGCGCCAGCCCCTGCCAGGTGGCCGCCTGCACCACCGAGTGCTCGGCTCCCGGCGGGAGTTCCAGCACGGCGTGCAGCCCGGCCGCGATGCCGCTCACCCGGAAGCCCGGGGCCCGCTCGGCCAGCGTCTCGACGAGCTGGTCCCGCCGCCGTCTGTAGTGCAGGCGCATGGCGCGCACATGCCGGTCGTAGGCACCGGACGCGATGAACTCCGCGAGGGTCAGCTGGTCCGGCGACCCGGTCATCCACTCGGGGCCGCCCTTGGCGTCGCACACCTCCCGGACGAGCCCTTCCGGCAGCACCATCCAGGCCAGCCTCAGGCCTGGAGCCAGGGACTTGCTGGCCGTGCCCATGTAGACGACCCGTTCCGGGTCGAGCCCCTGGAGTGCGCCCACCGGCTGCCGGTCGTAGCGGAACTCGCCGTCGTAGTCGTCCTCCAGGATCAGACCGCCCGAGGAGCGTGCCCAGTCGACCGCCGCCGCCCGCCGGTCGGGATGCAGGGGGACACCGGTGGGGAACTGGTGGGCCGGGGTCAGCAGAGCCGCTCCCACGCGGCGCATTCCGCCCAGGTCGCCGGTCCTGGCCCCCAGCTCGTCCACCTGAACGCACGGGGTGGACAGGCCCGCCGCGGTCAGCAGGTTCCGGTGGATGTCGAGCCCGCTCGACTCGACGGCCGCCTCCCGCACACCACGTTGCCGCAGCACTTTGCCCATCAGGGCGAGCCCGTGGACGAACCCGGAGCAGATCACGATGCGTTCCGGGACGGCGTACACCCCGCGTGCCCGTGCCAGGTAGTCGGCCAGGACCGTTCTCAGCTCGACGCGGCCCTGCGGATCGCCGTATCCGAAGGCCTGGTCCGGTGCGGCGGCGAGGGCGCGCTTCGACGCCTTGAGCCATTCGGCGCGCGGGAAGGTCGAGACGTCGGGTGATCCCGGCATCAGATTGTGGACGGGGCTCCGTCGCAGCTGCCGGGACGGGGCACGAGGCACTTCGGGCCCGGCCGTGCCTGCACGCCGGGCCACTCTCGTCCCCGAGCCCTGCCGCGCGGTGAGCCAGCCCTCCGCGACCAGGTCTGCGTAGGCGTCGGCGACGGTGTTGCGGGCGATCCCCAGGTCGCGGGCGAGCGTCCGCGAGGAGGGCAGCCGGGTGCCGGGCGCCAGCCGGCCGGTGCGGACGGCCTCCCGCAGCGCGTTCGTCAGCCCGCTGCGCAGACCCGGGCCGAGCGGTTCGATGTGCAGGTCGGCGCCGAAAGCGGCCCAGGAATCCGTCATGGAAATGGACCATACCGCTGCGCCACCCGCCGCGTAGCGTCGTACTCATGACGACGAACACACAGCAGCTCGCGACCTCCGAGTACGCCCCCGAGCACCCCGCCCGCCTGCAGTGGGCCCAGCTCGCCCCCGAGGTCTACAAGGCCATGGTCAGGTTGGACGCCGCGTCCCGTAAGGGCATCGAGCCCAAGCTGCTCGAACTGGTGAAGATCCGTGCCTCGCAGCTCAACCACTGCGCGTTCTGCCTGGACATGCACACCAAGGACGCCCTCGCCGCCGGAGAGTCCGTGGAGCGCGTCGTCCAGCTCAGCGCCTGGCAGGAGTCGCTGCACTTCTACACGGAGAAGGAGCTGGCGGCGATCGAGCTGACGGAGGCCGTGACGGTCCTGACCGACGGATTCGTCCCCGACGAGGTCTACGCGAAGGCTGCCAAGCAGTTCGAGGAGGCCGAGCTCGCCCAGCTGATCGCGGCCATCACGGTGATCAACGCCTGGAACCGCTTCGGCGTGACCTGCCGGCTGGCCCCCGGGCACTACACCCCCGGCAGTCACTGAGCCGGCGGTCACTGAGCCGGCGGTCACTGAGGAGCACGTGAGGGGGCGCCCCCGGCAGCACTCGCTGCCGGGGGCGCCCCCTCAGTTCCCGGGTCCGGCCGGTGGCCGTGAGCCGGTCAGATCAGGCCGAGCTCGCGGACCGCGTCGCGCTCCTCGGTGAGCTCCTGCACGGACGCGTCGATGCGCGCGCGGGAGAACTCGTTGATGTCCAGGCCCTGGACGATCTCGTACTTCCCGTCCTTCGTGGTCACGGGGAAGGAGGAGATGATGCCCTCGGGGACGCCGTAGGAGCCGTCCGACGGGATGCCCATCGAGGTCCAGTCACCCTCGGCGGTGCCGTTGATCCAGGTGTGGACGTGGTCGATGGCGGCGTTGGCGGCCGAGGCGGCCGAGGACGCGCCACGGGCCTCGATGATCGCGGCGCCGCGCTTGGCGACGGTCGGGATGAAGGTGTCGGCCAGCCAGACCTCGTCGTTGACGACCTCGGCGGCGTTCTTGCCGGCGATCTCCGCGTGGAAGATGTCCGGGTACTGGGTCGCCGAGTGGTTGCCCCAGATCGTCAGCCGCTTGATGTCGGAGACGGCGGCGCCGGTCTTGGCGGCCAGCTGCGAGATCGCGCGGTTGTGGTCGAGGCGGGTCATCGCGGTGAAGCGCTCGGCCGGTACGTCCGGGGCGGCGGCCTGCGCGATGAGCGCGTTGGTGTTGGCCGGGTTGCCGACGACGAGGACCTTGATGTCGTCGGCGGCGTTGTCGTTGATGGCCTTGCCCTGCGGCTTGAAGATGCCGCCGTTGGCGGACAGCAGGTCGCCGCGCTCCATGCCCTTCGTACGCGGGCGGGCGCCGACGAGGAGGGCGACGTTGGCACCGGCGAAGCCGACGTTGGCGTCGTCCGTGATCTCGATGCCGCGCAGGAGCGGGAAGGCGCAGTCGTCGAGCTCCATGGCAGTACCCTCGGCCGCCTTGAGACCCTGGGGGATCTCGAGGAGTCGCAGGTTGACCGGCACGTCCGGGCCGAGCAGGTGGCCGGAGGCGATGCGGAAGAGCAGCGCGTAGCCGATCTGGCCGGCCGCGCCGGTGACGGTGACATTCACGGGAGTGCGGGTCATGGCGATCTCCGTTAGACAGCTGGCGGTAGGGGTCCCTGCCCCTGATGCTGAACATCCCTTGAATCTTGATGTGAAGAGATATCCGGCGATCAGGCTATCCGACCCGCGCCGCCCCGACCGCCCGCCCCCCTGTGGCACCGCACACAGCCGGTTACGTACCGCAGCCGTCTAATCCGGCGCGGCGCACCCCTTCGTCCCGGACGCGAGCGTCACGCAGGCCCTGGCGTCGGACGGCTGTCGCACGGCGACCATGGGGGTGTACGCGTCGGCGTCGGCGTCCGCGGTCCCGGTCTCCTCGGCCGGCCCGGCGGTGATCCGTACGGTGTCACCCGCGGCGGACCGGGAGACGCGGGCCCACGCCGCACCGCAGGTCGCGCTGTAGCGGACCTCGACGAGGGCCGGGCCCACCGCGGCCCTCGCCACGGTGTCGGCGAACCGGCCACCGCAGCCCATCGCTTCGGGGTCCTGTCCGGTGCACGCGTCGCCACTGCACTCCACCCCTGCGGGCAACCGCGCCCGGGTGGTGGTGGCCGACCCGGTCGAGGGTGCCGCGGCGACGGCGCCGGGGCCGTCGCCCTCCTTGCCCCGGTCGCCGCCCCGGTCGGTGAGCAGCACGGCGGCGGCTGTCAGCAGGAGCGCGCCGACCGCCACCGCCGCGAGCGCGGCCGACCGGCGACGTCCGCCCCGCGCCTTCTCCCCGCACGCCGGGTACACGTCCGACGGATCCGTGCCTGAAGGGACCGCGTCCGGCGGGAGCGCGTCCGGCCGAGCGGCGCCCGGACGAGCCGCATCCGCCGCGATGACGGTGACGGTCGCCGGGACCGGGTCCGGGCGGGCGCCGTTCGACAGGCCCGCGTCCCCCGGATCACCGTCCGCGTGGCGGCCCCCCGCCGAGTGGCCGCCCTGCGCGTCGGGCACGGCCCCCGCTCGTGGCTGCTCCGGAATCCGCGGAAGGGTCCCGCGCTGGATGGGCACGGAGGCCGGCCGCAGCGCGTCGCGAGTCCCCGCTCCCGGTCCGGTGGCGGTGGAGGCACCGGTGCCGGACACCGCGCGACGGGCGCCTCCCACGGGGGCGGGGGCCACGCCCGCCTCGCCGAGCGCCGCACGCGCCTGGGAGATCCTGATGGCCTCCATGGTCATGTCGTGGCGCATCTCGGAGCGGCTCCAGGCTCGCTCGGCCAGCTCCCACATGGTCGTCAGATGGTTCTGCTGGGTGCCCGTCACCTCGGCGAGCGCGATGACCGCCCCTCGCGGGGCGAGCAGCCGGCCGTTCAGATAACGCTCCCAGGACGTCTTGCTGTAACCCGTGCGGTCGGCGACGGCGGCCATGCTCAGACCGCCACGGTCGACGAGTCTGCGCAGCTGGACGGTGAACTCCCTTAACTGCGGATCGAGTTCTTCCGGCAACGGCTTCCAACGAGGCATTGCTTCCCCCAGTCGATTCCCCCCGGGACGCGCCCGGCGCGCCTCCGTCGCCGGCGCCGTGTCGTGGCCCTGTCGCCGGAACGGCCGGTCCCGCGTCTCGGGCTACCCAGAAGGATGCCCGGTCCGGGCCGTCAGTTCTGGGTGGAGCGGCGCACCGGGGCCTTCGGTATGAGCGCGGGATCCGTTGTGCGCCGTAGTACCCGTCGAACCGGTCCGCTTTTAGGCGCATGACCATCACGGCGTGTGCCGGCGCGTGACCTTCACGGCGTGGCGGAATGGTCACTTCCGTGCCACAGGGGCCAGGCGTCCCTTGAACCGGCCCTTCATGTCCATGACGCTTGGATCAGGACAGGGCGGGGCCGCTCAAGTCGCCGCATTCCGGTGCTTCTCGTGCCGTCACGCCCGGTCCGGTGTCCGTCCCTTCTCGGGGGTGGGGACGGACACCGCGCAGGTCTTCCCCGCGTCGCACGACTCCGCTAACGGATCGTGAAGTGGACCACGTCCTGCAGGAACGGGACGCTCAGCCACGGCTTGGGCTGCGCCATCATCGCGATCAACACGATGAGGATGCCCATCAGCCCGTACGTGACGAGGTCGGTGAAGCGGGACCTCACGGCGAGCATGCCGACCGACGGAACCACCCAGCGGAGCACCGCGCCGGCGAGGAGCGCGATGCCCACCAGCATCGAGCCGTACCGGAAGGCCTCTTCGAACGGGTCGGTCCCCACGATCAGGAGCCCGACCCCGGCGGTGCAGAGCACCGTGAGCAGGGGCCACTGGCGGGCGGGGGCGGGCGCGTCTCCCGGCGCGGCCCGGCCGCCCCCTTCGGGGCGGGCGGTGTCCCGGGTCAGCGAGAAGCGCCGCGGGGGCACCCAGGTCGAACCACTGCTCCCGCCCTCCACCGCGGCCTCGTCAGTGACCGCGGCCCCGTCGGTCACGGCGGCGTCGGTGGCCCCGTCCGTACCGGCAGACCCGTCCGTACCGGCAGACCCGCCGTCACTGCCTGCGGTCTGGTCAGCGTCGGCGCCCCCGGCCTCCGCCCGCACCCCGGCCTCGGCGGCCTCGCCGGACCCGGCTTCCGCGTCACGCGCCTTCCCGGCTTCCCCGGCCGGCCCGGTCCGCTCGGACATCACTGCCTCCTCCGCCGGACCGTCGGTGTGCGTACCGCCCGCCGGACTCGTACCAGGACTCGTACCAGCACCCATGGATTCCTCCGGCCCGGGTCAGCCGGCGGATTCGGCGGAGGCCTCGGCGGCGGCGCGCTCGGCCGCCTCGACCACGTTGACGAGCAGCTGGGCGCGGGTCATGGGGCCCACCCCACCGGGGTTCGGGGCGACCCAGGCAGCGACCTCGGCCACACCGGGGTGGACGTCTCCGACGATCTTGCCGTTCTCGTCGCGGCTCACGCCGACGTCGAGCACGGCCGCTCCCGGCTTCACGTCCTCGGGCTTGATCAGGTGGGGCACTCCGGCGGCCGCGACGATGATGTCGGCCTGCTTCAGATGCGCCGAGAGGTCACGGGTGCCGGTGTGGCACTGGGTGACGGTCGCGTTCTCGGACTTGCGCGTCAGCAGCAGCGGCAGCGGACGGCCGATGGTGACGCCACGCCCGACGACGACCACGTGGGCGCCGTTGATCTCCACGCCGTGGCGGCGGAGCAGGGTGACGACGCCCTGCGGGGTGCAGGGCAGCGGGCCGGTCTCGTTCAGGACGAGCTTGCCGAGGCTCATCGGGTGCAGCCCGTCGGCGTCCTTGGCCGGGTCCATCAGTTCGAGGATGCGGTTGGTGTCGATGCCCTTGGGAAGGGGGAGCTGCACGATGTAACCGGTGCACTCGGGGTTGTCGTTGAGCTCCCGTACGACGGCCTCGATCTCCTCCTGCGTGGCCGTGTCCGGGAGTTCGCGCTGGATGGATCCCATGCCGACCTCGGCACAGTCGCGGTGCTTGCCGTTCACGTACCACCGGCTGCCCGGATCGTCGCCGACGAGCAGGGTTCCCAGGCCGGGTGTGATGCCCTGCGCCTTGAGGGCCGCCACGCGGACGGTCAGATCGGACTTGATCGCAGCTGCGGTGGCCTTGCCATCGAGAATCTGGGCAGTCATGACACCCATCCTCGCGGATGACCCCGCCCGCGTACCAATCCTGGCCTGCCACGTGGACACGAGGTTGCACTTGCACAACACATCGGGCAATCGGCTGGACACGCAGCGATGGTCAGGGCGACGATGAGGGGCGCATCACCGCGGACAGTGTCGGGGGGACCACCGCTCGGATCGCGCACCGTTCCTCCGCACGGCCGTGGTCGTCCCCGCATTTCCGCAACGGAGGAAACCCGCCATGAGCTTCGGCGACCCCAACAACCCCTACGGCCAGCAGCAGCAAGGCGGTCAGCCGGGCTACGGCTACCCGCAGCAGACGCCCCAGGGTGTCCCGCAGCAGGGCTACGGCTACCCGCAGGCGCCGCCGGTTCCGGGCGGTTACGGCTTCCCCGGCGCACCCACCGAGATGCCCGGCGGCGTGAAGTCCGCCCGCGTGATGCTCTACGTGATAGCCGGCCTGCAGGTCATCGGTGCGATCATCTTTGCGATCGCCGCCGCCGCCGTGAACGCCGCCAAGAACGACGAGACCCTCAAGGACGACGTCCAGTTCCAGCAGCTGGCCGACTACTCGGGCGGCGCGCTGTGGGGCTTCGTCGTCTTCGCCGTGCTGTGGGGCGTCTTCGCCGTCGTCCTCGCCGCCAAGTTCGGAAAGGGCGGGAACGGGCTGCGCATCACGACCATCGTCTTCGGCGTGATCACGGCGATCCTGGGCCTCTACCCCTTCCTCGTGATCGGCCTCGTGCACACGGTCCTCGCCGTTCTGATCATCGTCTTCGTGGCGAAGGCCGACGGCGGTGCCTGGTTCAACCGCGGGCGGCAGCCGCAGTACTGAGCTCCGCACGCGCACGAAGGCCGTAACACCCGCGCCCCGGGTCTTACGGCCTTCGGCCGTTTCAGGGCGCCTTGGTCGTCCGCTCCATGACGACGAACGGCCCGGCCTCGCGGGTGATGCGGTACCGCGCCTCGGGGTGGAGCTGCTGGGCGTACTTCACCGGATCGTCGATCGGGCGCGACCAGCCGAAGTCCAGGTTGATCGCGACGACGTCGGGTGCGGTGCCGGGCGCCCCGCCGATCCAGTAGACCGTGCGGTCGGCGGTCAGGTGCGCCATCAGCGTGATGTCGGTCTCCACCCGCGCGCCGACGGGTATGTAACGCAGTGCTTCCTCGGCGGCATGGGTGCGCGCGTCCGCGCGGTAGGTCTCGGGACGGAGCAGCTCCCGGAAGGGGAGGTGCTGGGTCAGCGCGACGGCGATCGCGGCGGCGACCGGGACGGCGACGTTCGCGTACGAGACCAGCCAGGGCCGCTTCGAGTCCCGGCTGCGCCGGATGCCGTCCGCCATGGCCAGGAACACGACCGGCATCAGGATCGCGCTGTAGTGCCAGACCATGCCCCAGTGGTTGGAGTCCTGCGAGAGCAGGCGCCAGCCGAGGGTGGGGAGCACGAGGAGGATCAGTGGGGAGCGCAGGGCCATGAAGGCGGTGATACCGACCAGGAAGACCAGCATCTCCACCTTGACCGAGGAGTCGAGGACGCCGAGGACGGAGTCGAGCAGGGACACCTGCTGTCCGCCGTTCTCGTCGAGCTTCTTCCAGTAGTCGTACGTCCCCGCACTGCTGGCCGCCGGTATGAGCACAAGGACGGTCAGCGCGAACGAGAACACGCCGAAGGCCGACAGCAACAGGCCTTGGAGCCTGCGCCCGTTGAGGGCAAGGAGACCCCCGACGACCGCGACCGTGACTCCGAGGTCCTCCTTGACCAGGACCAGGGGCAGCGCCCACAGGACGGCGGCCCGCCAGCGCTCCATGAGAAGGGCGCGGCACAGGAGCGCGATCAGCGGGACGGCGAAGGCTATCTCGTGGAAGTCGGCCTTCACCGCTTCCTGGAGGCCCCAGGAGAGCCCGTAGGCGGCGGTGGCGCAGAGGCCGGTGCGACCGCCCAGGATCTGCTGGACCGTGCGCCCGACGACGACGGCGGAGAGGGCGAACAGGACGGCCTGGGCGAACAGCAGGGCGACGGCCGACGGCCATATCCAGTAGAGCGGGACGAGAAGCGCCACCACGGGGCTGAAGTGATCGCCGAGGATCAGATAGCCGGGGCCCTTGATGTCGACGACCGGGGCGTGCAGACCGGCGTAGGCGCGCACTTCCTGCTCGAAGATGCCGAGGTCCCAGGACGGCGACTGGAAGTGGCTGAACCGGATGTACGCGTACAGGAAGTAGACCGCGCACAGAAGGACGGCGGCGATCAGGTAGGGGCGCAGCGATGCCGGGTGGAGCGGGAGGGCGGCCTCGCCGGCTTCCCCTTCGGAGGGCTTCTCCGCCGCGTCGGTCTCGCTCTTTTTCAGGTCAAGCACGGTGCCCCCGCAACGGAATTGCCCACTGGTCACTGCCGGCCGGACCGGTCCCGCCCGCCACGGCCCGCCGGGCCATTCATTAGAACAGAGGGACGACCGGAAGCCGTAGGCCGGGACGCGCCGCAGGCCGCACCCGGGCGGGTGCGGCCTGCGGCGCTGTCTCCGGCGCTGTGTCCGGGACCGCGGTGACGTCGGTGCCGTGCTGTGCCGCGCGGGCAGTGCGCGGCGGTGTCACCGGGGTGGTGTCAGTGGAAGAAGTGGCGGGTGCCCGTGAAGTACATGGTCACACCGGCCTTCTTCGCGGCCTCGACGACCAGCTCGTCGCGGACCGAGCCGCCCGGCTGGGCCACGGCCCTGATGCCCGCGGCGGTCAGGATCTCCAGGCCGTCGGGGAAGGGGAAGAACGCGTCGGACGCGGCGTACGCACCGCGCGCCCGCTCCTCACCGGCCCGCTCGACCGCGAGCTTCGCGGAGTCCACGCGGTTGACCTGGCCCATGCCGACGCCGACGGAGGCGCCGTCCTTGGCGAGCAGGATCGCGTTCGACTTGACCGCCCGGCAGGCCTTCCAGGCGAAGGCGAGCTCCCTGAGCTCCTCGGCCCCGAGGGCCTCGCCCGTGGCGAGGGTCCAGTTGGCCGGGTCGTCGCCCTCGGCCTGGAGCCGGTCGGTGACCTGGAGCAGCGCGCCGCCGTCGATCGGCTTGACCTCGACCTCGGAGGCCGGGGCGTCGGGGCAGCGGAGCACGCGGATGTTCTTCTTGCGGGCGAGGACCTCGACCGCGCCGTCCTCGTAGGCCGGGGCGACGATGACCTCGGTGAAGATCTCCGCGACCTGCTCGGCCATCTCGACGGTCACGGGGCGGTTGACCGCGATCACGCCGCCGAAGGCGGACAGCGGGTCGCAGGCGTGCGCGTTGCGGTGCGCCTCGGCGACGTCGTCGGCGATGGCGATGCCGCACGGGTTGGCGTGCTTGATGATCGCGACGCACGGCTCGGCGTGGTCGTAGGCGGCGCGGCGCGCGGCGTCGGTGTCCGTGTAGTTGTTGTAGGACATCTCCTTGCCGTGCAGCTGCTCGGCCTCGGCGAGACCGCCCTCGCCCGAGGTGTAGAGCGCCGCCGGCTGGTGCGGGTTCTCGCCGTAGCGCAGGACGTTCTTGCGCTCGTACGTCGCACCGGTGAAGTCCGGGAAGCCGGAGTCGTCCGCGGCGGCGTAGCCGTCGGCGAACCAGGACGCCACGGCCACGTCGTACGCGGCGGTGTGCTGGAAGGCCTCGGCGGCGAGCCGCTTGCGGGCGGTCAGGTCGAAGCCGCCGGCCTTGACGGCCGCGAGGACGTCGGCATAGCGCTCCGGGCTGGTGACGACGGCCACGGACGGGTGGTTCTTGGCCGCGGCGCGGACCATCGACGGCCCGCCGATGTCGATCTGCTCCACGCACTCGTCGTCGGAGGCGCCGGAGGCGACGGTCGCCTTGAACGGGTACAGGTTCACGACCACCAGGTCGAACGGCTCCACGCCGAGCTCGGCGAGCTGCTCGCGGTGGGTGTCCAGACGCAGGTCGGCGAGGATGCCGGCGTGCACCCGGGGGTGGAGCGTCTTGACGCGGCCGTCGAGGCACTCGGGGAAGCCGGTGAGCTCCTCGACCTTCGTGACCGGCACTCCGGCGGCAGCGATCTTCCCGGCGGTGGAGCCGGTGGAGACCAGCTCGACACCGGCCTCGTGCAGACCGCGGGCGAGGTCTTCGAGCCCCGTCTTGTCGTAGACACTGACCAGGGCGCGGCGGATGGGCTTATTCACCGACATGACCGAGATGAACCTTTCGTCCCTCAATGCGATAGCCGTCGCGGGCGAGCCGCCCTACGGCCTCGACGAGCAGCTTGCGCTCGACTTCCTTGATGCGTTCGTGGAGGGCTGCTTCGCCCTCCACGGTTTCCTCTTCGGTCACCTCGACCACGCCCTGCGCGATGATCGGACCGGTGTCGACGCCGTCGTCGACGAAGTGGACGGTGCACCCGGTGACCTTCACGCCGTAGGCGAGCGCGTCGCGGACGCCGTGAGCACCGGGAAAGCTGGGGAGCAGGGCGGGGTGGGTGTTGACGACGCGGCCGCCGAACTCGGCGAGAAACGCCTTGCCGACGATCTTCATGAACCCGGCGGAGACCACGAGGTCCGGACGGTGCTCGGCCACGGCCGCGGTGAGCGCGGCGTCCCACTCCTCGCGGCTCGCATGGTCACCGACCCTGCAGACGAAGGTGGGGAGCCCCGCACGCTCGGCACGCTCGGCACCGAGGGTGCCGTGGCGGTCCGCACCGACCGCGACGACCCGGGCGCCGTAGCCCTCGGGATCGTCACCGATCGCGTCGAGGAGCGCTTGCAGATTCGTGCCTGAGCCGGAAACGAGCACGACCAGACGGGCCGGAGCGGCGGAGGGGGGCGGGGAGGCCACAGCAGGGCCCTTTCTCGCGTGGTGGAGCGGATACGCGATGTACGGGAGAGCGTTTGTATGGTCGTACGAAAGAAGCTCGCCCCGCGATACGGGGAACTCTACGAACGGTCCGACCGTCAGCAACGATACCGGCACTCCCGGCGGCCCCCACGGGACGGGGGCGCGACCGGGAGGTAGCGTCAGGGGACAGGGAACCGCCCCCGGGCGGAAATGACGAGATGGGGAAGACGTTCACCACATGCCGGACCGCCTCCGCACCGCCCTTGGCCACCCGCTGCCCGAGCGGGCCGCCTCCATGCTGATGCGGGAACGCCATTCCTCTTCGCCGGACTCCTCGTCCGGCTCGGGTTCCTCTTCGGGCCCGGGTTCCTCTTCGGGGTCCAGTTCCTCCTCAGGGTCAGGTTCCTCTTCGGGCTCGGGTTCCGGCTCGTCGTCCTCGAACTCGGGTTCCGGCTCGTCGTCCGGGTCGTCGGACGACAATCCGTTCGCCGCGCCGCCCGAGGACAGGCCCGACCAGCCCTGGCAGCCCCGTCACCCGTCCCGGCCGCAGAACGGAGGCGACGGGAGCGAAGGCAGCGGCGAGGGCCGTCCCGACGACCGCCCCGTCTGGGGAAGCCAGTGGAGCGACCGCCAGCCCGGGCGGGAGAGCGGCGGCTTCGGCGGCCGCCCCGGCAACACCCCGAGCGGCCAGGGCGGCGGGCCCGAGGGCAATCCCGGCGGACTGCGCTGGGACCCGACCGACCCGGCCCAGCGCCGAGCGCGCTATGCGGTGCTCGGCGGTATGTGGGCGTTCTTCTTCGCCCTGTTCGACCTCCCCGAGATCGCGCTGCTGCTCGGGGCACTGGCCGTCTACTGGTCGATCAGCGCCCTGCGCGGCGGCCCGCGCAAGCCCCCGGCGCCCGACGCCCGGACCGCCGCGCTGACCGGCGCCGGCCCGGAGCGGGCGACGACACCGCAACCACCGGCCGCCGCGCCGGGAGCCGCACAGAGCACCGGCCGCCAGCAGACGACGGCGGCCGTGAGCGGTCTGGTGACAGCCCTGCTGGCTCTGGCGATCGTCGCCACGGGCTACACGGTTCAGCTCGTCTACCGCGACTACTACACCTGCGTGAACGACGCGCTCACCAAGTCCGGCGCCGTGGCGTGCAACGACAAGCTGCCCGAACCGCTGGAACCCTTCTTCGGCGTCAAGAAGTAGCACCGCCACCGTCACGACGCAGCACCAGCACCGTACGACGCAACTCCGTCGACACGTCGCACCGGTTCTCGGCAGAACGGCTACGGAGCACCCTCCTGGCCCGGGTCCGGATGCCGGTCGGCGTCCCCAACCGGGCCGACAGTCTTGTCCGGCCCGGGCACGGGCGGCTCGGTGGGCGGCTCCACGGGGGTCGGGTCCTGTGCGCGGGCGGACGAAGCACCGGATCCGGCGGCGGAGGGGCCGCTCACGGACGTCACCACGGGCCCGGGTACGGGCTCGGGTGCCGGTGCCGGCCCGGCTGCCGCCCCGGGGCCTCCCTCCGGGCCGGACCCGGCGGTGGAACCGGCCCCGGCGGTGGCGGTGCGTGCGAGCACCGCAGGGTCGACTGCCTCCGCGCCCCGCTCCTTCGCACCCGACTCGGGCTCACCGGGTGTGGACTCCGCACCGGCTCCGGGGCCGGGCGCGGTGGGGAAGGCCGCCATCAGCCCGCCGGAACTCCTCCGGAGCGCTGCCCAGCGCGCCTTTCTCGCCCCGTCCTCATGCCAGGAACCGGCCGAGAGAAAGTCGTACGGTTCCTCCTCGTCCGCCTTCCCCACACCGGCCTCCGCGTCGCCCTTCTCCAGGAGCGACCGCAGGTCCGGGGCTGCCTTCGCCGGTTTCTGCTCCGGCGCCGTCGAACCGGCGTCCTTGACCCCGGCCGCGACGTCACGCCGCCATCCCCACCGGTTCTCCCGCAGCCGCCAGGCCCTGAGCAACAGCGCCGCGGGTACGCCGATCACGGTCGTCCACACGAGCGAGGCGGGGCCCACCAGCCACCACGCCGGGCCGAACTCGGCGAGCGCTCCGGCGCCCAGCGGTCCGCCGGACGCCGCGGCCAGGGCCGCCGCACCGGCTCCGCAGCCCAGGGCGGCGAGCCCCGCGACCAGCGCGGTCCGCGCCTGGCCCCACGGCTCCTCGTCGCCGGCGGGCGAGGGGGCGGCACTGCGCGCGACACTGCGGGCGACGGCCAGGGCGGCCACGGCCGGGACCGCGGCGGCCACCCAGTTCACCGCCGTTCCCGGGCCCTGCGACGGCATCGCGGCGAGCAGCGGGAAGTCCGGCAGGGCGGGGTGCCCGGCGAAGGCGAACGGCGTGACCGTGGAGGCCGTACCGAGGGCGAAGCCAGGTCCCATGCCGTACGAGGCCCCCCACATCGCCGCGTTCGGCATGAGCGCCACGGCCAGCAGGAGCAGGGCGGACCTTCCGGCCCAGTCGCCGGACAGCCCCAGCAACGACCCCTTAGCGGCCCCCGCGTTCCACACCAGCGCCGCGACGACCAGCAGCGCCCCGCCGGCGAGCAGCACCAGCACTCCGGTGGCCGCTGAGCGCAGCGCGGCGGCGGCCCCCGCCCGGAATCCGGTGCGGGCCGCGGCCTCCTGGAGTCTGAGCGGCGCCCACACCAGGAGGGAGGCCATCGGACGCCCCCGCGCCGCCCAGACCCCCGCGGCCGCGGAGCCGGTCACCACGAACACGACGGGGAAGGCGAGCGTGGCACGGTCGACGGGCAGTCCGCCGCCCCGCCCGTAGGCCGCTGCGGCGAGCACGACCAGCAGGTAGCCGGCGCTCACCGCGCAGAACGCCCCGACCGCCGAGTGCCTGTCCGTGGCCTTCCCGTCCGTCTCCGCGGAGTCCCGGGCCGCCCGGTGCACGAGCCACACGGGCAGCACGACGAGCAGCAGGGGCACCGTGGCCACGGGTGCGGGGTGCCCGCCGAGCGTGTCGGTCCTGACGAGTTCGGCACCGTGAGCGAGCAGCCAGAGACCGGTGGCGACGTGGAAGGCGCCGTCCGGCCCGCTGTCGGGGTACGGCGAGCTGATCCACAGCACCATGACCAGGACGGCCAGCGAGCCGAGTCCGAGCCCTGCGGCGATGGCTCCGCGCGCGCACGCGGAGGCGAGTGCGGCGGACCTGCTCCGCTCGGCAGGCAACATCGGGCTGCGTTCGGTCACTTGGGTCACGCGGCCATGCTGCCAACGACACGCGCTTATTCCGTGTAACGGGCGAATGGCCGCTGTGTCGCTCAATATACGCTTATGTACTTTTTCACCCGGTGCAGTGTCATCGGGGACGGAGGTCGCACATGACACGGAGCGTCACGGGCCCGTCCTGCGCCACCCCGTTGCCCTCCCCCAAGGAGCGCCGCAGGCTGCGCGAGGCCAGGTCACTGAGTGAGGAGCAGGTCGCGGCGGCCATGGGCGTCACGCCGGCCACCGTCCGCGCCTGGGAGACGGGGCGCACGACGCCACGCGGCCGCCGCCGCGCGGCGTACGCCCGGCTGATCGGCTCCGCCGACCCCCGCACCACGCCGCACCCCTCCGCCGTCGAAGCCACCGGGAGCAGCACGATGTCCCCGACAGAGCCCGGCACCGGCGCCACCGCGAGCGCCCCGGCCGACCCCGCCACGGACGTGGCGCCTGACGCGACGGCAGCTGATGCGCCGTCATCGCGCCTCGCGGCGCCGGAGCGCGGTCCAGGGGCTGACGGCACCGGACCATCGGTCGCCGCACCACCCCGGCCGACGGCCACCACGCAGGCCGCCCCGGCACCCGTAGCGCCCGACGGCGGTGTCCCCGGCCCGGCACCGACGCGGCCGGTCCTCACGGCCGAGGCCGCGTTCGACAGCCTGTACGACCTCACGGCGCCCGGACTGACGCGCCAGATGTACCTCCTGACCGGCCGTCGGCTGTTGTCCCGGGAGGCCGTCGAGCACGCCTTCCGGATCGCCTGGCAGCGCTGGCCCGAGGTGGCCAGGGACCGGGACCCCGCGGGCTGGGCACGGGCGGCGGCGTACGAGTACGCGATGTCGCCCTGGCACCGCGCGCGGCGCACCCACCGCCACCCCGACACCCTGCCCGACGAGCCCGGGAGGAAGGCGCTGCTGGCCGCGCTGCTCGCGCTGCCGCCCTCGTACCGCCGCACGCTGCTGCTCCACGACGGTGTCGGGCTGGGGCTGCCGGAGACGGCGGCCGAGACCGAGGCCAGCACGCCCGCCGCGGCGAACCGTCTGCTGAACGCCAGGGCGGCCCTCGCCGAGTCGGTCCCCGAGCTGGCCGGACCCACGGGGGATCCCGGCGGCCGGACCGCCCTCTTCCAGGAGCGGCTCGGCGCTCTCGCGCTGGCCGAGGACGTGCCCGAACCGCCCAGCGCCCCGTCGGTGCGCAGGGGCAGCGAGCGCGTCGCGGAACTCTGGACGCGGGCGGCGATGTGTTTCGGTGCGCTGCTGATCGGAGCGACGGGCTTCACCCTGCACACGGCCCCCACGCAGTACGAACAACCGCTCTCGCCTCCCCAGCGCGTGGGCGGTGTCCCACCGAGGGGCGGACCGGAGCGGCTGACGCCCCAGGACCTGAAACTGCAGAAGGCGCTGCGGGAGAAGCTCGTGCACGGGCCGGAGCGGCTGGTGCCGCGGATCCCCTGACCGAGCCGCCCGCCCGGCACCCGGAAGAGTGGGGCGGCTGCCCTCCGACACGCGAACGGCGCGGGCCCGCACCCCGTCGAGGACAGGGTGCGGGCCCGCGCCGTTCCGCGATGCGCGGTGACGCCGCCTCGGGCGGTCAGCCGCCGAGGATCTCGCGGGCCAGCTTGGCGGTCTCGGTCGGCGTCTTGCCGACCTTGACGCCGGCGGCCTCGAGGGCCTCCTTCTTGGCCGCGGCGGTGCCGGAGGAACCGGAGACGATGGCGCCGGCGTGGCCCATGGTCTTGCCCTCCGGGGCGGTGAAGCCCGCGACGTAGCCGACGACCGGCTTCGTGACGCTCGATGCGATGTAGTCGGCGGCACGCTCCTCGGCGTCGCCACCGATCTCGCCGATCATCACGATGAGGTCGGTGTCGGGGTCCGCCTCGAACGCCGCGAGGGCGTCGATGTGGGTGGTGCCGATGACCGGGTCGCCACCGATGCCGACGGCGGACGAGAAGCCGATGTCACGCAGCTCGTACATCATCTGGTAGGTCAGCGTGCCGGACTTGGACACGAGACCGATGCGGCCGGGCTTGGTGATGTCGCCCGGGATGATGCCGGCGTTGGACTGGCCGGGGGTGATCAGGCCGGGGCAGTTCGGGCCGATGATCCGGGTCTTGTTGCCCTTCGAACCGGCGTACGCCCAGAAGGCGGCCGAGTCGTGGACGGCGATGCCCTCGGTGATCACGACGGCGAGCGGGATCTCGGCGTCGATCGCCTCGACGACCGCGGCCTTCGCGAAGGCCGGCGGCACGAAGAGGACCGACACGTCGGCGCCGGTCTTCTCCATCGCCTCGGCGACGGACCCGAAGACGGGTACCTCGGTGCCGTCGAAGTCAACGGTCGTGCCCGCCTTGCGGGGGTTCACGCCACCGACGATGTTGGTGCCGTCGGCCAGCATGAGCTTGGTGTGCTTCATGCCCGTGGCGCCGGTCATCCCCTGGACGATGACCTTGCTGTCCTTGGTGAGGAAGATAGCCATGGTGTTGGAGTCCCTCGTCCCTTACTTCGCAGCCGCGGCGAGCTCGGCGGCCTTGTCGGCCGCGCCGTCCATGGTGTCCACGCGCTGAACCAGCGGGTGGTTGGCGTCGGAGAGGATCTTGCGACCCAGCTCCGCGTTGTTGCCGTCGAGGCGCACGACCAGCGGCTTGGTGACGTCCTCGCCCTTGGACTTGAGCAGCTCCAGGGCCTGGACGATGCCGTTGGCGACCTCGTCGCAGGCGGTGATGCCGCCGAAGACGTTGACGAAGACGGACTTGACGTCCGGGTCGCCGAGGATGATCTCGAGACCGTTCGCCATGACCTCTGCGGAGGCGCCGCCACCGATGTCGAGGAAGTTGGCGGGCTTCACGTTGCCGTGGTTCTCACCGGCGTACGCGACGACGTCCAGGGTCGACATGACCAGACCGGCGCCGTTACCGATGATGCCGACCTCGCCCTCGAGCTTGACGTAGTTGAGGTTCTTGGCCTTCGCGGCGGCCTCGAGGGGGTTGGCCGCGGCCTTGTCCTCCAGCGCCTCGTGGCCGGGCTGGCGGAAGTCGGCGTTCTCGTCGAGAGACACCTTTCCGTCCAGGGCCAGGATGCGGCCGTCCTTCGTCTTGACCAGCGGGTTGACCTCGACGAGGAGCGCGTCCTCGGCGACGAAGGTGTCCCACAGGGTCACCATGGCCTCGGCGACACCCTCGGCCACGTCGGCCGGGAACTTCGCCTGGGCCACGATCTCGCGGGCCTTCTCGATGTCGACGCCGTCGACGGCGTTGACCGGGACCTTCGCGAGGGCCTCGGGGGTCTTCTCCGCGACCTCCTCGATGTCCATGCCGCCCTGCACCGACGCCATGGCGAGGAAGGTGCGGTTGGTGCGGTCGAGGAGGTACGAGACGTAGTACTCCGCCTCGATCTCCGGGGACAGCTCGGCGATCATCACCTTGTGGACCGTGTGGCCCTTGATGTCCATGCCGAGGATGTCGGTCGCACGGGCGACCGCCTCGTCGGCGTCGGCGGCCAGCTTGACGCCGCCGGCCTTGCCGCGGCCGCCGACCTTCACCTGCGCCTTGACGACGGACTTGCCGCCCAGCCGCTCGGTCGCCTCGCGGGCTGCCTCAGGCGTGTCGATCACTTCACCGGCCAGCACCGGTACACCGTGCTTGGCGAAGAGGTCCCTCGCCTGGTACTCGAACAGGTCCACGCGCGTCCGTCCCTTTTAGTGGTCTCGCGGTTCGTTATCTGCGTGGGCGTGCCGCGAGGGCAACGTGACTGCGCAGTCACTAGGGAGGCGCACACGGTCACCGGGTACGCGGCATGTCCATCCGGCAGGTTATCCCCGCGCCACGTCGGACCCTAAATTGCAGATCACACCTGAACGGTGATAACGGTCACAGATCGCGCTGGTGACCGGGGTCCGGAGGACAAAACGCCTCCTCCGCAGGACCTCCGGGACCGCCCCGCGTGAGGGAGCACGGCCGGGGTGCGCCGCCGGTAGGACGCGCCGGCGCCACGGCGGCCCGCCCGGAAGGGGGTCCGTCCGGACGGACGCTCCATGGCCCCTCACCCGCCGCCCTCCGGTACCGGCAGCGGCCGTCCCTCGATCGCCGCGGCCATGACCTCGGGAAAGAGGTCCGGGGTGCAGGCGAACGCGGGGGTGCCCAGCGCACTCATCGCGGCCGCGTGCTCGTGGTCGTAGGAGGGCGCACCGTCGTCCGAGAGCGCCAGCAGGGTCACGAAGCGCACCCCCGACGCCTTCATCGCGGCGGCGCGCCGGACCATCTCGTCCTTGATGCCCCCCTCGTGGAGGTCGCTGATCAGGACGACGACGGTGTCGGCGGGCCGGGTGATCCTCGACTGGACGTACGCGAGGGCGCGGTTGATGTCCGTACCGCCGCCGAGCCGCGTCCCGAACAGGACGTCGACGGGGTCATCCAGTTCGTCCGTGAGGTCGACGACGGATGTGTCGAACACGACGAGCCGCGTCGCCAGACTGCGCATGGAGGCGAGGACCGCGCCGAAGACCGCGGCGTGGACGACGGAGGACGCCATGGAACCCGACTGGTCGACGCAGAGGATGACCTCCTTCCCCACCGACCGGCCGGTGCGCCCGAATCCGACCAGACGCTCGGGGATCACCGTGCCGGCCCCTCCCCGCCCGGGAAGCGTGACGTAGTTCTTGAGGTTGGCCCGGATCGTGCGGTCCCAGTCGATGTCGGGCCTGCGTGGCCGACGGGTCCTCGCCGAGCGGTCCAGAGCACCGGTGAGCACGGCCCTCGTCCTGGCGGCGAGCCGGCGCTCCAGGTCCTGGGTGACCTTGCGAACGACCGACCGGGCGGTCTCCCTCGTCGTCTCGGGCATGGCCTTGCCGAGCGAGAGGAGGGTGCCGACGAGGTGGACGTCCGGCTCCACGGCCTCCAGCATCTCCGGTTCCAGCAGCAGCGCGGACAGACCGAGCCGATCGATCGCGTCACGCTGCATGACCTGGACGACGGGGACCGGGAAGTACGTACGGATGTCACCGAGCCACCGG
This sequence comes from Streptomyces sp. NPDC001822, assembly GCF_042892135.1. Lineage (NCBI taxonomy): Bacteria > Bacillati > Actinomycetota > Actinomycetes > Kitasatosporales > Streptomycetaceae > Streptomyces > Streptomyces sp. NPDC001822. Next base: position 448,972 of record NZ_JBIATW010000002.1, on the reverse strand, counting down.
GCCGCGGACGGGGCGGACGCCCCGAGGCCCGCGGAACGCTCGGATCCGCCACGGCCACCGGGTCTCCCGCCGCCGTAGAGCGAGGTCAGCGCGCCGTCCATCGCCGCGTCGCGGCCCGTGAGCGGGTGTCCCGTGCCCTCGGTGCCGTCCGCGCCCAGCACCAGACGCCAGCGCCGCAGCCTCTCGTCCTCCTCCGGTGACGCCACCACGGACTGCTCCTGTTCCTGTTGCTGATCCCGATGCCGGTCCTGTTGCTGATCCCGATGCCGGTCCTGTTGCCGGTGCTCCGGTCCGGGACGCGTGCACTGTCCGGTCATCCCGCCGCCACCCGCCCCTCCGGGGTGGCGAGGCCGAGGAGTTGTCGCACCACCGGCGTCACGGCGTCCGCCCGCGCCTCGTCGGCCGAGCGGCCGAAGCCGGGTGTGAAGGCACCGCTCTCCCCGTGCGCTCCCCCGCGGTCCGGCCCCCGCCGGGCGAGTTCGCCCAGCGCACGGCGCACAGCGGGCTCGTAGGCCGCGAACGTACGGCGCAGCAGGGGCAGCACGCCGACGAACGTCTCCGCCGGTATGCCCGTCAGCCAGGTGTCGACGAGGGAGAGCAGCCGTTCGTCGTGGACGAGCAGCATGCCGCCGGACGGTCCCCCGGCGAAGCCCTCGATCCACTCGGCGGCCTCGGCAGGCGGTGTGCCCGGGGACAGCGCCAGGCTCACCAGCCGCGCCGTCCCGTCCTCGGAGGCCCGTCCTTCGTCGAGGAGCAGCCGGGCAGCGCGTCCCCGGACCCGGCCGGCAACGGCGTCCCTCGACGAGAGCCTGCGCAGGGTCACGGTCCACCGGTCCTTCAGCCCGTCCGCCGGCCCGTCCTTCAACCCGTCCGTCGGCCCGCCCTTCAGCCCGTCCGTCGGCGAGACGTCGGTGAGCAGTCCGATCGCGCCGTGCACGGCGTCCAGCCGGTCGTGCGCCTTCGCCGCGCTCTCCGGGGCGAGGCCGGTGCAGGCGGGCGGCAGGCCCACGCAGACGCGCTCGGCGATGCCGGCCGCGACCGCCGCCAGAGCCGTGGTGCCGGTGGACCGGACATCCCCGTAGCGCAGGGAGCGGGCCAGGGCGGGCAGGGCGTCGGCGAGGTGGCCGACATCGGCGTCGAGGGCGGCCCGGTCGGACAACGCCCGCATCACGACGGTGAGTGCAGCGGGCAGGCCGGCCAGCAGGCACCGCTCGGCGAGCGCGGTGACCGCGGCGAGTGAGGGCGCCGACACGGCGTCCGACTCGGCCTTCGCCGTCGCGGCGGCGAGCACGGTGGTGCCCCACACCCCGGCCTCGGCGACCCGTACGAAGAGCTCGGGTTCCCAGCTCAGCCGCCAGGTCTCCCGGAACGTGCCCGTGCTGCCCCGGCCAGCGACGGGTTCGCCCCAGGCCACTCCCAGGAGGTGCAGTCTGTGCAGCAGCCTGCTGCGGGCCGCGTCGTTGTCCTTGCGCAGATCGAGTTCGAGGTCGCGCGGCTCCGCCTCGGGCCTGAGCCTGAGCGAGCGCTGCTGTCCGGCCAGGTCCCGCTGGAGCGGAACAGCGGGGGCGCCCTCCGGCACCTCGCCGAGGATCGCGCCGACGACGAGACGGTCCCGCACCAGGGCCAGCGGCACGTCGGAGCCCTCGCACATGACGGCCCGCACCGCGTCGGTGGCTTCCGCCAGACCCACGGCGGGCCGGTCCCGCAGGGCCGCCAAGGTCTCCGCGAGCCGCACCGACTCGATGACATGGGCCGGTGACACGGGCCGGTCCTCTTCGCGAAGCAGGCCGGCGACCTTCGTCATCCAGCGTTCGACCGGCCGGTCGGGGGAACCGAAGAGGTGCCCGTACCAGCCGGGGGACTCGATGCCCGCGCCGTATCCGCTGCGCCGGGCGAGTCTGCGGTGGGTCCACGGCACCCAGGTCAGCTCGGTCCTGACCTTGGGGATCCCCTTGAGGAGGGACCGGTCGGCGGCGACCGTCGTCCTCGTGGCGAGCGCGGGGACGTGCCAGGCACCGCACACCACGGCGATGTCGTCGCCGAACTCCTTCCGGGCGGCCCGCAGCTGAAGGCGCATGCAGGCCTCCCGGACCGCGTCCTGGGGATGTCCCCCGTCGCCGTACGCCTCGCGCAGCACCGTCATCGCTTCGGCGAGCGCGGCGAACGGGGCGAGCGGGGCGCGCGCGTCGGCGGCCTGGGGGCCGGTCTGCCCACGGTGTTCGACGACGTCCTCCCACCACCGCTCGGGATCGTCGTGACCCGCGGTCGCGGCCAGGATCCCGAGCGGATCGATCCCCCGTTCGCTCCCGCTCGGCTCCTCCGGGGTGTCCGGCCCACCCTCGGGATCTCCACTCAACGCAAGGGAATTGGCCGCCGGCAGATCCACGAAACGCACCGGGACGCCGTGCTCCAGTGCCCAGCGGATCGCCACCCACTCGGGCGAGAAGTCGGCCAGCGGCCAGAACGCGGCACGCCCCGGGTCGTCCACGGCGTGGGCGAGCAGCGCGACGGGCGGGCGCATGCCGTCGTCGGCGGCGAGCGGCAGCAGCGCGTCGCCCTCCGGAGGGCCCTCTACGAGCACCGCCCGCGGGCGGGCGGCGTCCAGGGCCGCGAGGACCGCGCGGGCGGAACCCGGGCCGTGGTGGCGCACGCCCAGGAGCAACGGCCCCCGGGACGCGGTCGGCACCGGCGCGCGGGGCGTCATGCGGAGGCCTCCCGGCAGGCACGGTAGAAGTCCTTCCAGCCGTCCCGCTCCCTGACCACGGTCTCCACGTACTCCTGCCAGATCACACCGTCGGCGGCGGGGTCGCGGACGACGGCGCCGAGGATCCCGGCCGCCACGTCGTGGGGGCGGAGCACGCCGTCGCCGAAGTGGGCCGCCAGGGCGAGACCTCCGGTCACGACGGAGATGGCCTCGGCGGTGGACAGCGTGCCGGAAGGGGACTTGAGCCTCGTGCGGCCGTCCGTGGTGACGCCCTCGCGCAGTTCGCGGAAGACCGTGACGACGCGCCGGATCTCGGCCATGCCGTCAGGGGCCGCCGGGAGTTCGAGGGAGCGTCCGATCCGAGCGACGCGCCGCGACACGATGTCCACCTCGGCCTCGGCGGTCGCGGGCAGCGGCAGGACGACGGTGTTGAAACGGCGGCGCAGCGCCCCGGACAGCTCGTTGACCCCCCGGTCGCGATCGTTGGCCGTGGCGATGAGGTTGAACCCCTGGACGGCCTGGACCTCCTGTCCGAGCTCGGGCACCGGAAGCGTCTTCTCCGACAGGATCGTGATGAGCGCGTCCTGCACGTCGGCCGGGATACGGGTGAGTTCCTCGATCCTGGCGGTCATGCCCTCGGTCATGGCCCGCATGACCGGGCTCGGCACCAGCGCCTCGCGGCTCGGTCCGCCGGCCAGCAGCTGGGCGTAGTTCCAGCCGTAGCGGACGGCTTCCTCGGGGGTGCCGGCCGTGCCCTGGACCAGCAGGGTCGAGTCCCCGCTGACGGCCGCCGCGAGATGCTCGGAGACCCAGGTCTTGGCGGTGCCCGGCACTCCGAGGAGCAGCAGGGCGCGGTCGGTGGCGAGCGTGGTCACGGCGACCTCGACGAGACGGCGCGGACCCACGTACTTCGGGGTGATCACCACGCCGCCGGGGAGCGTCCCGCCCAGCAGATAGGTGGAGACGGCCCAGGGCGAGAGCTTCCAACGGGCCGGTCTGGGACGGTCGTCGGCGGCCGCGAGCGCTTTCAGCTCGTCGGCGAAGTCGTGCTCGGCATGCGGTCTCAGCACTTGGCCGCCGGCTGCGCCGGGCTGCGCGGACACGGTCATGGATCCCCCTCCGAATCGGTCGAACCGATGCGTTTTCCACCGTGCACCATGGCACTGACAATCGGCCCGCTCCGTCGGACCGGGACCGGTTCCGGGCAGGTCGCGGGGCCGGGGCGGGTCGTCCCGGCCTCACATCTCATCGGCTCGTCCGGCGGTCTCGCGGGCCGGTCCCGGACACGCTCGCGCGGCTGAGGGCTGTCGGAGAAGCGCAGGTCGGAGCCCTTTGTCAGTGGTACGTCCTACCGTCGGTGCCATGCTGCTTTCACAGGGGGAGGAATCAGCGCGCACCGCAGGGCCAGTGGCGCGCTGGACCGTGGACGACGTGCTGGCTCTGGCTCCTGACGGGGCGTCGCGCGATGCCGTGCGCATGACGGCGTCGGAGCGTCTGTGGTCCGGCGCGGGGACCGCCGGTCCCGGGGTGGTGTGGGGGCTGCGGGCGACGGATGACGGCGCACCGCACCGCACGGCGGCCGCTTTGGACGAAGGCCTGTACACGTGCAGTTGCGCCCCGGTGAGACCTCCCTGCCCGCACACCCTGGAGTTGCTGCTCCTCCATGTCGGCGACCGGCCCGTGCTGCGGCGGAGCGCGGAGCCGCCCGTCTGGGTCGCGGAGTGGCTGTCGGACGTCCGCGCCGACACCACGGCGGCCGGGGCGGACGGCGCCGCGACGGGCGGGGGGCCCGCGGTGGACGGCGGAGCCGCCGACCGGGCACTCGCGGCGCGGCGGCGCGCCGTCCGCAGGGCCGAGCGCATCACGGGCGGGACTCAGGAGCTGGAGCAGCGACTCACCGATCTGCTGCGCGTCGGGCTCGCGTCGGTCGGGGATCCCGGTCACCCGCTGTGGGAGGAGACGGCAGCCCGCATGGTCGACGCCCAGGCCCCAGGGCTCGCGCGCCGGGTGCGTCAGTTGGGCGAGGTGGCCGCTTCGGGGGCCGGCTGGCCCGTGCGGCTGCTGGAGGAGTGCGCTCTGCTGCACCTGCTGGACACCGCCTGGCTCGGCATCGGCGGACTCCCCGCGCCGCTGGCCGCGACCGTGCGCACGCGGGTGGGACTGACGGCGTCCGCCGAGGGACCGGCCGTCCGTGACCACTGGCTGGTCCTCGCCCAGTACGACGTGCCGGACGGCAGGGTCGTCACCCGCCGCATCTGGCTGCACGGCAGGGCCTCCGGGCGCACGGCGCTGCTGCTGTCCTACGGTGCGGCGGGACGCGCTCCGGACCGGTCGCTTCCGGTGGGCACCGTGATCGACGCGGAGGTCACGTTCCATCCCGGAGGCGGCCGGCTCAGGGGCGAGCTCGGGCGGCAGTTCGGGGATCCGGGCGCCGATCCGTCCCCTCCTCCGGGCACTACGACGGCCGACGCACTCACCGCGTACGGCCGGGCACTGCGGGACGACCCCTGGCTGGACGCCTGGCCGGCCGTGCTGTGCGGCGTCATACCCGCACCGTCCGAGGAGGGCTGGCGACTGGTCGGCGCGGACACGTCCGCGGTACCGGTCACCGCATCAGCACTGTCCCGGCCGGGCCTGTGGAAGCTCGTGGCGCTCTCAGGAGGCCGACCGCTGACGGTCTTCGGCTTGTGCGGGCATCGGGGCTTCGAGCCGCTCGCGGCCTGGCCCCCGGACACCTCGCACACCCGGCACACCTCGGACACCTCGGACACCTCGGACACCCGGCACACCTCGGACATCCCGCACACCTCACACGCCTCGGACGACGTCGGCACGAGGGGGCCCGTGGCACTCCTCTGATTCCCAGGCCGCCCATGCCGTGCGGGGGCCGGACCTGTACGGGGCCCGAACCCGTAGGGAGGCCAAGCCCGTACGGGGCCGGAACTCATACGGGTGGTGCCGAACCCCGGCTGCACCCCGTGCTCCCGATCCGCGATTCCCGGACAACTGGACTGGACTGGAGGGGACCTCGATGTCCACCACACAGACGACGGCCCGTACGCCGATGGGCCCTTCCTGGGACGACCTCGTCACCTCGGCGCTGCTCGGCACAGACCGTCGTCCCCTGACAGCGGAGAGTGGACGCCCCGCCGGGCCGCAGGCCCTGCTGGACCTGGCAGCCCTGCACACCGTGCAGCGCCGGGCCGCTCTTCGTCCGGCCGCCGGAGCCGCCCCACCGGCCCCCGCGCCCGTCGATCCCCGGCCGCCCCTTCCCCCGGCAGCCCGGCGCCGGCTCGCCCAACTGCTCGCCGACCGGTCGGCGCCCTCGGGCGTCGGACGGCGGGGAGCGACTCCCGATCTCACCGAACTCATCCCCCAGTGGCTGGCCTTGGCGGGGGCGCACGGCTACCGGGCACCGGCGGAACTGCTGCCCGCTCTGCTGGACGCGGCGCGGGCGCGCACGGATCTGCGCCCCCGCGTCCTGGCGTTCGCGGGGCCGCGCGGGCTCTGGCTGGCCGGCCTGAATCCGGAGTGGAGGTTCGCCCTGCGCGCCACGTCCCGGGGCGCGCACCGGCCGGACACCACCGATCCGGAGGCGGTACGCCGGCTCTGGCCGGACGGGCTCTTCGCGGAGCGGGTGGCGCTGCTCGGAGCGCTCAGGGAACGGGATCCCGGAGCGGCCAGGTCCCTTCTCGCCGGCAGCTGGCCCACGGAACGGGCCGAGGACCGGCTGATGTTCCTCGACTCCTTGCGGGCCGGCCTGTCGGGTGCCGACGAGACCTTCCTGGAGGAAGCCCTGACGGACCGGAGTCGCAACGTCCGTGCCACGGCTGCGGAGCTGCTGTCGGCACTTCCCGGTTCGGCACTCGCCGGGCGGATGGCCGCCCGCGCCACGACGTGCGTGAACCCCGACCGCACGGGGGACGCGCTGTCCATAGCCGTGGAGGCGCCCCACGAGTGCGACACGGGGATGGAACGCGACGGCGTCATACCGGTGCCGCCCTCGGGCCGCGGCGAACGCTCATGGTGGCTGGGTCAGTTGGTGGAGGCCACCCCGTTGGGCATCTGGTCCGAGAGGTTCGGGGGCCGCGGGGCGCGCGAGCTCGTGGGGCTCCCGGTGGCAGACGGCTGGAGCGGGGAACTGCACGCGGCGTGGTGCCGGGCTGCTGTCAGGCAACGGGACCCGGAATGGGCGCGAGCGCTGCTCGGCACCCCCTCGACTCCTCCGGCGAACGGTCCGGGGACGGCATCACTGGCCCAGCGCTCGACACTCCTGTCCACTCTCCCCCCGGCCGAACGGTCGCTGTGGGTCGCGGACTTCATCGCCGCGCACGGCCTGTCCGAGGCGTTCCAGCTGCTCGGTGTCTGTCCGGTGCCCTGGGACGGACCGCTCGGGCGCTCGGTGGTCGACGCGCTCGACATCGCCCGGGACGCGGGGAGTTACCCGTGGAGCTTCAGCGGGGTGATGGGCCTCGCCGAGCGCTGCCTGAACCCTGCCGAGGCGGACCGTCTCGAAGTGCTCACCACCACCCCGGACGAACCGGAGGGCGCGTCACCGGGCGCGGGCGGCTACTGGTCGGAGGCGTTCCAGCGCCTGGTGTCCACGCTGCGTCTGCGCGCAGCCATGGATGCCGAGCTCGCACCGGGGAAGGCGGGCTGAACTGCGCGCTCCGGTTCGCCCGGCCCCCACGCCCGGAGCAGAGCCGGGCGCCCCACGCCCGGAGCCGAGCCGGACCCCGACGCCCGGAGCAACGCCGGGCGCGCCCCCGGAACAGAGCCGGCCCCCCGCGCCCGGAGCAGAGTCGGGAACGAAAGCCGGCCACGCGCCCTGCCGCACGGTCGCGCGATCAGGCCTCCGCGGGCTGGCGGACGTGGGCGTTCACCCAGTCGACGATCGAGGTCGTCGTCGCACCGGGTGTGAAGATCTCCGCGACACCCTGCTCCTTCAGCGGTGCGATGTCCGCCTCGGGGATGATGCCGCCGCCGAACACCTTGATGTCCTCCGCGTCGCGTGCCTTCAGCAGCTCGATGACCTTGGCGAAGAGCGTGTTGTGCGCACCCGAGAGGATCGAGAGCCCGATGGCGTCGGCGTCCTCCTGGATCGCCGTGTCCACGATCTGCTCGGGGGTCTGGTGGAGCCCCGTGTAGATGACCTCCATGCCCGCGTCCCGCAGGGCCCGTGCGATCACCTTGGCGCCTCGGTCATGGCCGTCGAGGCCCGGCTTGGCAACCACCACACGGATCGGACCGGTCACACCCATCACTGCCTCCACATGCGTCTCCCGTGCCTGAAGGGCCGGGGATGTGAACGAACGTTATCCACAGCATCCCGCACAGCGTCGTTTCGCGGTGGACCGGGAGGGGGAAATCACACATGGGACATGTTCACCAGGCGTCGTTCCGAGCATCGAGCGGCCTGCGGGCCGCGCGGGCACGGCGCCGGGGGAGCCGCTTCGAGGTCGTCGTACCACCGCGCCGTCAGCCGCACGGCACGGTGGTGCGACCCCCGGCCCCGTCACCGGGCCGCCGGGCGCCTCGGCCGCGGTCCCCGTGAGGGTGTGCGGGGCAGCGAGCCGCCTCCCCCGCATGCCAGTGCAGGAGGTCGGCCAATGAAGGTCCTGTCCTTCCTACCCCTACTGTCACGCAGACTCTGCCCGCGCCCCGCCTGGCTCACTTCTGCGCTGGTCAGAGCCACGGCGCTGGAGCTGGTGATCCTGGCCGGGCACGTACTCATCTACCCCTCGGGGCTCACCCCCGAGCGCAGGACGCCCACGGCGCGATCCCGTGCGGACGCGGGCCGTGCGCCCTCCCCCGACTCCGCCGCCGGCGCCGAATGCGACGCCGACGCCGACCCCGGCTCCGGCCCCGACTCCGCCGGCACAACCGCCACCGGCTCCACCACCAGCGCCGCACCCGGCCCTGATTCCGGCGTCGCTCCCGGCCCGGATTCCGGCGTCGCCGCTCCGGACCGGCGCACCGGCGGGCCGGATCCCGGACCGGCATCCGAGCAGATCACCCGTTCGGCCGGAACGACCACCCTTACCTCGACGATCGGCGAGCGTCCGCCGGTGGTCCTGCTGCACGGTTTCATCGACAACCGCTCGGTGTTCGTGCTGCTCCGCCGCTCCCTGGCCCGGCACGGCTGGCACCATCTGGAATCACTCAACTACTCGCCGCTGACCTGTGACATCCGTACGGCCGCCGAGCTGCTCGACCGACACGTCGAGGAGATCTGCGCCCGCACCGGGCACCACGAGGTCGACATCGTCGGCCACAGTCTCGGCGGTCTGATAGCGCGGTACTACGTGCAGCGGCTGGGCGGTGACCGGCGGGTGCGCACCCTCGTCACCCTCGGCACGCCGCACGGCGGCACCGCCGCCGCCCCGCTGGCCGGCGCGCACCCCATCGTCCGGCAGATGCGGAGCGGATCGGACCTGATCGAGGAGCTGCGCCACCCCGCTCCCGGCTGCCGTACACGGTTCGTCAGCTTCTGGAGCGAGCTCGACAGGGTGATCCTGCCCGTGGAGACCGCTTGTGTGGACCATCCGGACCTCGACGCCGTGAACGTGCGCGTCACCGGCATCGGCCATCTGGCGCTGCCCGTGCATCCGGCGGTCGCGTCCGCGATCCGGCAGGCGCTGGAGTCCGACGGGGCGGTCATCGGCACCCCCGGAACGGCCTCCGCCGCCTGACCCGGAGTGACGAATGGTCACCAACTCCCCCACCGAATAGAACGACTTTCGAACATAGAGCCAAACATCGGTGGACGGTCCGCCGAAAGACGGCCGATTGCCCGTTTCCTGTGCGGCCGGAGACCGCCGAAGATTGTCGTCCTCGCATACCGCCGGGTACAGTCGCGGCCACTGCTCACCCCGGGGTCCCCTCACCGGCCCCCGGAACAGGTCCTGCTGCCGAGGCGAGAGAGAAGTTGGTGAACGACCAGCACCCCCACGCCGGGTACGTCGATTACGACACCCCCACCGGCAGCTTCGACACCGACCCGCTCTTCGGGAACCTGCCCGGCCCGCACGACGCCGGCCACGAGACGTACGGCGGCGGTTTCCCCGCCTACGACGGCGGCTACGGCAGCACCGACTCGGGCGCCTGGGACACCGGGGCGCACCAACAGGCCGCGTACGACGCCTATGGCGTCCAGGGTCACCCGCAGGCGCCGCAGGGCTACGACACCACCGCGGCCTGGCCCTCCGAAGCGGCGGCCCCCGCCCAGTACGGCTCCGCCGACACGACGGGCCAGTGGGACACGGCCGGTTGGGACCACACCGGCGCCGCCGGCCAGTGGGCCGCGGGAGACACCGGCGCCTTCGCCACCACGACCTTCGAGAGCACGGCCTACACCACCGGGACGTACAGCGCCCCCGCCTTCGAGACCGCGGGGTACGAGAGCTACGCGACACCCGAGACCGGCACGTACGACGCCACCGCCTGGAACACCGGCGCCACGCCCGAGACTGCCGCGTACGCATCCGAACAGACGTCGTATCCCCTGTACGAACAGCAGACGTCCTCCTACGACGCCTACGAGACCGGCGAGTTCGCCGCGCACGACGTCGCTGGGGCGCAGGACACGGCCGTCTCGTACGACGTGCCCGGATCGCACGACGAGCCCGCGGCGGCGCACGGCGGGCAGGACGACCCGTACGGCCCGGAGCCCGTGGGGCCCGACGTCTACGACATGCCCACGGCCTACACCGAGGACCTCGCGCAGGCCGCCGCGCACGACGCCGGGTCCGCGCACACCGACGACCACGACGAAGCCCTCCGCGCGGAGAGCGCCGAGCAGATCCCGGACGTCGTCGGCCTGAGCACCGGCGCCAGTTCCGCCGCCGTGCGCCCCGTGACCCGCTCCGCCACGCGCGGGGGCGGCCGGGGACGCCGTCGCACGCCCGCGAAGCGCTCCGCCCTCCTCACCGTCGCCGTGCCCTCCGCCTGCGTCATGAGCGTCGCGGGCATCGCCGCGGCCTCCGTGGGCGGCGTGGGCGGGGCCGACGAGACGAAGGACGAGACCACGTCGATGGCGGCCGCCGACGCCGCGACCACCAAGACCGCCGTCGCCAACAACGCGCTGGACACCCAGCTGGCCGCCCTCAACGCCGACGCCGAGAACTTCGCGGACCGCGCGAGCCGCACCCAGGAGCGCCTCGACCTCAAGGAACGCCAGGCGGCCGAGAAGAAGAAGCGCGAGGAGGAGGCCGCCCGCCGCGAGGCCCTGCGGCCCAAGTTCGCGCTGCCCGTCTCGCAGCACGGCCTCAGCGCCACCTACGGCCAGGCCGGGGTGAACTGGATGTCGGTGCACACCGGTATCGACTTCCCGGTGACCTTCGGCACGCCCGTGATGGCGGCCACCGACGGCACCGTGCGCACCCAGTGGAACAGCGCCTACGGCAACATGGCCATCGTCACCGCCGCCGACGGCACGGAGACCTGGTACTGCCACCTCAGCACGACCAAGATCCGGTCGGGTTCGGTCAAGGCGGGCGACGTCATCGCCTATTCGGGCAGCTCCGGCAACTCCACCGGCCCGCACCTGCACTTCGAGGTACGGCCCGGTGGCGGCTCGGCGATCGACCCGATGCCGTGGCTCCGCAGCCACGGCCTCAACCCGAACTGAGTCAGAGCTTCTCGACCGGCGCGTAACGCAGCAGGAGCTTCTTCGGCCGCTCGTCGCCGAAGTCGACCGTCGCCTTGGCCTGGTCGCCGAACCCCTCGACCGCGGTCACCGTGCCCAGCCCGAACTGGTCGTGGGTGACCCGGTCCCCCGCCACGAGGGTGACCACGGGCTTCTCGGACGTCCGCCGGGTCGCGAATCCCGACGGCCCGGACTTCGAGCGCGACGAGGACAGCGACGACGTGATCCCCGAGGTGGGTCCCGCCGGAGCGGCCATCGGCCCCTTGCGCTTCCACTCCAGGTGCTGGTCGGGGATCTCCTCGAGGAAGCGCGAGGGCGGGTTGTACGAGGGCTGGCCCCAGGCACTCCGCATCGCCGCCCTGGTGAGGAACAGGCGCTCGCGGGCGCGCGTGATGCCCACATAGGCGAGCCGGCGCTCCTCCTCCAGCTCCTTCACCTGCCCCAGCGCGCGCATGTGCGGGAAGACGCCGTCCTCCATGCCGGTCAGGAAGACCACCGGGAATTCGAGGCCCTTGGCGGTGTGCAGCGTCATCAGCGTGACGACGCCGGAGCCGTCCTCGTCCTCGTCGGGGATCTGGTCGGCGTCGGCGACCAGCGCGACCTTCTCCAGGAACTCGGCGAGTGTCCCGGAGCCCTCGTCCTCGGCCCGCTCCTGCTCGAACTCCAGGGCGACGGAGGCGAGCTCCTGGAGGTTCTCGATGCGGGTCTCGTCCTGCGGGTCGGTGGAGGCCTGGAGCTCGGCGAGGTAGCCGGTGCGCTCCATGACCGCCTCCAGCACGACCGCCGGTCCGGCGCCGGACTCCACGATCGTGCGGAGCTCCTCCATGAGCGTGTTGAACCGCTTCACGGCGTTGGCCGAGCGGGCCGCCATTCCGTAGGCCTCGTCGACCCGGCGCAGGGCCTGCGGGAAGGAGATCTTCTCGCGCATGGACAGCGCGTCGATCATCGCCTCGGCCCGGTCGCCGATGCCGCGCTTGGGCACGTTGAGGATGCGGCGCAGCGGGACGGTGTCCTCGGGGTTGGAGAGGACCCGGAGGTAGGCCAGGACGTCCCTGACCTCCTTGCGCTCGTAGAAGCGCACTCCGCCGACGACCTTGTAGGGCAGCCCGACACGGATGAAGATCTCTTCGAAGACACGGGACTGGGCGTTGGTGCGGTAGAAGACGGCGACGTCGCCCGCCTTCGCCTCCCCGGCGTCCGTCAGCCGGTCGATCTCGTCGGCGACGAACTGCGCCTCGTCGTGCTCGGTGTCGGCGACGTAGCCCGCGATCCGGGTGCCTGCTCCGGCGTTCGTCCAGAGGTTCTTGGGGCGGCGGCTCTCGTTGCGCTCGATGACGGCGTTGGCGGCGGAGAGGATCGTCTGGGTGGAGCGGTAGTTCTGCTCCAGCATGATCGTCTTCGCGTCCGGGTAGTCCTCCTCGAACTGGAGGATGTTGCGGATGGTCGCGCCGCGGAAGGCGTAGATCGACTGGTCCGCGTCACCCACGACGCAGAGCTCCCCCGGGGCGTCGGCCTCTCCGGCCGGGCCGACCAGCTCGCGCACCAGCGTGTACTGGGCGTGGTTGGTGTCCTGGTACTCGTCGACCATGACGTGGCGGAAGCGCCGGCGGTAGTGCTCGGCGACGTCGGGGAACGCCTGGAGCAGGTGCACCGTCGTCATGATGATGTCGTCGAAGTCCAGGGCGTTGGCCTCGCGCAGCCGCGCCTGGTAGAGCGCGTAGGCCTGGGCCAGCGTCTTCTCGAAACCGTCGGTCGCTTGACCTGCGAAGGTCTCCTCGTCGATCAGCTCGTTCTTGAGGTTCGAGACCTTCGCCGTGAACGACTTCGGCGGGTAGCGCTTCGGGTCGAGGTCGAGATCACGGCAGACCAGCGCCATGAGCCGCTTGGAGTCGGCGGCGTCGTAGATCGAGAACGACGAGGTGAAGCCGAGGAGCTTGGACTCGCGGCGCAGGATCCGCACGCAGGCGCTGTGGAAGGTCATGACCCACATGGCGTTCGCGCGCGGGCCGACGAGGTCCTCGACGCGCTCCTTCATCTCGCCCGCGGCCTTGTTCGTGAAGGTGATCGCGAGGATCTGGCCCGGGTGCACCCCGCGCTCGGCGAGCAGGTGCGCGATGCGGTGCGTGAGCACCCTGGTCTTGCCGGAACCGGCTCCGGCGACGATGAGCAGCGGGGACCCGGCGTGCACGACGGCGGCACGCTGTTCGGTGTTCAGCCCGTCGAGCAGCGCCGCGGAGTCGACGACGGGACGCGGGGCACCGTCGCGGTAGTACGCGTCACGGGGCGGCGGCGGGCTGTCGAAGACGTCCTGGAACAGGCCCTCCGGCACCGCCTCGGGCGCGTGCTCCTCGGGGGGCGGCGGGGGGCCTTCCTCAGCGTTCTGGAGGCCGGTCAGGAAACTGTCGTCAAAGAGGCTGCTCATCGCTTCACGAGTCTAGGCGGCCGCACCGACAGCCCGGGCCGGATCGGCCGCACGGACCCCCACTGTGCGCTCACCGGCACGGTTCGCCCACGGTGCGTGAGTTCCGGAGGGCTGTACCGGCCCGACGGACCGGCTGCCGCAGAAGGTCACGGAAATGTATCGGGCATATCGGCCATCAACCTTCACAGGAGCACCACGGGTTGGTTAGCGTGCTCCGACGGGTGTCCCGAACCCACTTCAGGCGAACCACGCCGCACGGGCACCCCCGCCGAATCCGTGCTCCGCGAGGTGCCCGGAACCGGGGACCCACACGCATCACCGGGGTGAATCGGCCCGTCTCCACCGGGCCGTAGGGCAGCCTTCCGTTCCGCCCGAACCCGACAGCTAACCCGGTAGGCGGTCCACGGAAGGAGATGCCGGCCTTGGCGTCGCATCGCAAGCCGCGCACCCGGGTGCGCACGACCACCCCTGCCGTCGGTCTCACGACCGCGGCGCTCGCCTCCGTCACCCTGCTCTCCACCCAGAGCGCGACGGCGGCCCCGGCGGAGCCCAAGCCCAGCATCGAGGAAGTACAGAAGAAGGTAGACGCCCTCTACCGGCAGGCCGGTACCGCGACGCAGGAATACAACCGGGCGAAGTCCGCGTCCGCCGAGCAGCGCTCCAAGGTGGACGCGCTCCTGGAGGCGGCGGCCCAGCGGGCCGACAAGCTGAACGAGACGCGCCGCGAGCTGGGCAGTTACGCCGCCGCCCAGTACCGCAGCGGCGCGATCGCCCCGACGGCGACGTTCTTCCTGGCGGACGACCCGCAGTCGTACTTCGACCAGGACCAGCTGATGGCCCGGATGACCAGCCAGCAGCAGAAGACGGTCAACGAGTTCCGCACGCAGCAGAAGGAAGCCGCGACGAAGCGCGTCGAGGCGACCAAGAGCCTGGAGAAGCTGACCGAGTCGCAGGCCTCGCTGCGCACGAGCAAGCAGCAGGTGCAGACGAAGCTCACCGAGGCGCGCTCGCTGCTGTCGAAGCTGACCGCCGAGGAGAAGGCGCGGCTCGCCGAGCTGGAACGCAAGAAGGAGGCGGAGGCCAAGCGCAAGGCCGAGGACCTGGCCCGGAAGCAGGCCGCCGCCGACAAGGCGGAGTCCGAGCGCGCCAAGGAGGGGACCGCGGGGCAGGGCACCACGACCGGCTCGGGCTCCGGCACCGGCTCGGACAGCGGCTACGCCTCGAAGGCCGAGAAGGTCCTGGCCTTCGCTCGCGCCCAGATCGGCAAGCCGTACGTCTGGGGGGCGACGGGCCCGTCCTCGTACGACTGCTCCGGGCTCACCCAGGCAGCCTGGAAGGCGGCCGGGGTGAATCTGCCCCGCACGACGTGGGACCAGGTCGAGGTGGGCACCCGGGTGGCGACGGCGAACCTGAAACCCGGTGACCTGGTGTTCTTCTACGACGACATCAGCCACGTCGGCATCTACAAGGGCGACGGCATGATGATCCACGCGCCCAAGCCGGGTGCGAACGTCCGCGAGGAGTCGATCTACTACATGCCGATCTACGGAAGCGTGCGCCCGGCCTGAGACCCGCTCCCTCCGGGAGCGCGGCGGGCGCACGGCTCACGGAGGCCCCACACGCGCGAGGGGCCCGGGGGAGATCCCCGGGCCCCTCCTCCGTCCGCGCGGGCCGCTCAGGTCCAGAGCGTGGCGATGAAGATGTTGGCGACGGTGAGCCCGCCGACCGCGGCGAAGGCGCCCTTGCCGGCCTTCTCGTCGTCGCGCTTCACGTAGACCAGCGCGAGGATCACGACGAGGATCAGGAGCTTGATCCCGATCTTGACGTTGTTCACGTGCTGGTCGTCGGCCTGGTTCAGCCCGACGAGGGCGATACCGGTGACGAGCATGGTGAGCGCGCCGTGCAGCATGGCGGGGACGAAACGGGCCGTGCCCGCGCCCATGGCCTTCATCTGGGTGAGGAATCCGCCCAGCAGGGAGGCGATCCCGATGATGTGCAAGGCCACGAAGACATTGATGAGTACGTCCATGGCCGCAGCCTAGCCGCGGCCATATCAGCACTCTTCGGCCAGGTATGACTTAACGATGAGTTGGCGCGAGGACTGCGCGAATTGCCGGACTCCGCTTGAATTTCCCGGTCATCCCATGGAAACGAAACTGCATCTGAGGGCAATAGCTGTCATTACGCCTCTTCCCCGTGCCCCGGGTTTAGCGTCACGTCCCAGGTGACCGATTCGTTACCGCCGCCCCCGTACCGGGCGGCACCCCGGTCGCCCCGCCAGGAAATCCGGCGGCGGGCCACTCCCCCTGTGGTGGCCCGCCGCCGGACCCGGGCGGGCCCGCCGGTTTCCCCGGCGGGCAGTCGAACGGAAGGACGCACCACCCCCGTGGCCGCCCATCGCACCGCCGCTCACCGCAAGCCCAAGCAGCGCCTGTTCACCGGGCCTGCTGCCCGCACCGCCGCCACCCTCGCTCTCGCCGGCGCGGCGTCCGCCACCGCCTTCGAGGGTGCCGCCCAGGCCGATCCCCAGCTCACCCCGGCCCAGGTCAGGAGCAAGGTCGACCGGCTGTACCACGACGCCGAGGCCGCCACCGAGCGGTACAACGGCGCGAAGGAGAAGGCCGCGGCCTCGGAGAAGTCCCTCGACGCCCTGCGCGACGAGGCGGCCCGCAGGACCGAGCGCCTCAACGCCGCCCGCGACGCACTGGGTTCGTTCGCCGCCGCCCAGTACCGCAGCGCCGGCGTCGACCCCGCCGTGCGGCTGGCGCTCTCCTCGGACCCGGACGAATACCTGGAACGCGCCTCGTTCGAGGACCGGGCGGGCGACCGTCAGGCCGGCGCCCTCAACGGTGTACGCCGGCAGATCAACGACATCGCGCAACTGCGGGCCGAGGCGGAGGACGAGCTCTCCGTCCTCGCCGCCCGCCGGGCCGATCTGGAGAAGCACAAGAACGCGGTCCGCACCAAGCTGTCCGACGCCCGCGCGCTCCTCGCCACCCTCACCGCCGCGCAGCGCGCCGACTACGAGCGCTCCGCCGACGCCTCCCACGGCGGTGGCCCCGTCCGCGCGGACCGCAGCACCCCGCGCGGCTCCGTGAACGCCCCCAACGCCCGCGCGGCGCAGGCCGTCGACTTCGCCTACGGCGCTCTGGGCAAGCCGTACGTCTGGGGGGCGACCGGCCCGTCCGCCTACGACTGCTCCGGGCTCACCCAGGCCGCCTGGCGTGCCGCGGGCGTGTCCCTGCCACGCACGACGTACACCCAGATCAACGCGGGACAGCGCGTCTCCCGCTCCGAACTCGCCCCGGGGGACCTGGTGTTCTTCTACTCCGGGGTCACCCATGTCGGGCTCTACATCGGCGGCGGGCAGATGATCCACGCCCCGCGCCCGGGCGCACCCGTACGTATCGCGCCGATCTCGGAAATGCCTTTCGCCGGGGCGACCCGTGTCGCCTAGGCTCCCGGGCCTATGGACACCGCCATTCAGGACTACGCGCGCACACTCACCCTCCGGTCCCCCGACCACTACCGCGTGGGGCCGTTCACCGTGCGCCACAACCCGGGCTGGGAACTGAAGTTCGCGAACTACGCCATTCCCGACCGAGGTGCCGAACCCACCGCTCAGGACCTCGCCGACCTGGTCGCGGCGTTCCGCGAGCGCGACCGGCTGCCCCGGCTGGAGTTCCTTCCCGCCTGGGCGCCGGCCGTCGAACCGGCGCTGCTGGCAGCCGGATTCACCGTGGAGAACCGCGCCCCGGTCATGGCCTGCGCAGCCGAGGGACTGCTCATGCCCAAGCCGGTGGACGGACTCCGCGTCGCGGAACCGGTCACCGACGCCGAGTTCACCGCGGCCGCGGCCGTCCAGCACACGGGTTTCGGCGGTGAGGGCGGACCGGACGACGGAGAGATCGCCTGGCTGCGCGCGGCCTCCGAGGGCGGCGGCGTCTCGGCCCTCGCCACCGTGGACGGTGTGCCCGCCGGTGCGGGAGGCTGCTCAGTCCCGGTCGGCGGCATCGGCGAACTGGCCGGCCTGGCCGTCGCCGGCGCCTTCCGCCGCCGGGGTGTCGGCGCCGCGCTCTCCGCCTGGCTGACCCGCACCGCCTTCGCCCGGGGCTTCGACGCCGTCTGGCTGGAGCCGGGCGGCCCGGACGTCGAGCGGATCTACGCGGGCATCGGCTACCGCAGGGCCGGCGAGAAGCTCAACATCTCGCTCGATCCCGCCTGAGACACCCGGTCACCCGCGCGCCTGCCGACCGTCAGACCAGCCGCCGCGCCGTCGCCCACCGGGTCAGCTCGTGCCGGTTGGAGAGCTGGAGCTTGCGCAGCACCGCCGAGACGTGGGACTCGACCGTCTTCACCGAGATGAACAGCTGCTTGGCGATCTCCTTGTAGGCATAGCCCCGGGCGATGAGCCGCAGCACCTCCCGCTCACGCTGGGTGAGCCGGTCCAGGTCCTCGTCGACGGGTGGCGCGTCCGTCGAGGCGAAGGCGTCGAGGACGAATCCGGCCAGCCTCGGGGAGAACACCGCGTCGCCGTCCTGGACCCGGAAGACCGAGTCCACCAGGTCGGTGCCGGTGATCGTCTTGGTGACGTAGCCGCGGGCGCCGCCGCGGATGACGCCGATGACGTCCTCGGCGGCGTCCGACACGGACAGCGCCAGGAAGCGCACCGGGTTCTCCACGGCGCCCATCATCGGGGCGCAGCGCCGCAGCACCTCGACGCCGCCGCCCCCGGGAAGGTGGACGTCGAGGAGGACGACCTCGGGGCGGGTCGCGGTGATCACCGTGACCGCCTGTTCGACGTCGGCGGCCTCGCCGACGACCTCGACGCCGGTCTCCTCGGTGCGGCCGATCTCGGCCTGCACCCCGGTGCGGAACATCCGGTGGTCGTCGACGAGCACGACCCGTACCCGGCGCTCCGGCCCCCCGGTCGCTTCGGTGTTCTCGGTCATTCGCTCGCCCTCTCCATCTCCAGCTCGACTTCCGTGCCCCCGCCGGGCACCGAACGCAGGCGCGCCGTACCGCCGTTGCGCTGCATCCGGCCGATGATCGACTCCCGTACGCCCATCCTGTCGTCCGGGACGGCGTCCAGGTCGAATCCCGGCCCCCTGTCCCGCACGGAGACGAAGACCGTGCGGCCCTCGACCTCCGCGTAGACCTGGACGGCCCCGCCCTCGCCACCGTACTTGGCGGCGTTGACCATCGCCTCGCGTGCGGCCTGCATCTGTGCCGCCAGCTTCTCGTCCAGCGGGCAGTCGCCGACGACGACGACCTCCAGCGGGACGCCGTGCTTGTCCTCGACCTCGGCGGCCGCGCGTTTGACCGCCTCGGCCAGGTTCGTGGGCTCGTCGTCCTCGTCGCGGCCGGTGCCGGACGGGTCGTACAGCCAGTTGCGCAGCTCACGCTCCTGGGCGCGGGCGAGCCGGCGGACCTCTCCGGCGTCGTCGGCGTTGCGCTGGATCAGGGTCAGCGTGTGCAGGACGGAGTCGTGGACGTGGGCGGCGACCTCCGCGCGCTCCTGCGCCCTGATGCGCATCAGGCGTTCCTCGGAGAGGTCCTGCATCATGCGGGCCAGGTAGGGGCCCGCGAGCAGGGCGATGCCGGTGAGTACGGCGACGGCGGCGGTCAGGGCGTTGCCGAGCTGGGCGGCGGAGCCGCGGACCACCAGGAACGCCGCGAGGCCGAGGCCGACCAGGGCGACCCCCGCGAGTCCCCGGGCCAAGTGGAGCACGCGGCGCCGCCGGCCGACCTCGATCCAGCGGGCCCGCCGCGCGTTGTCGGCCTGGCGCCACACCAGGACGGAGCCCGCGCCGATCAGGAGGGCGGGCCAGACGTAGCGGTCCGCCTTGCTGCCCATGTCGACGTTGCCCACGAAGATCACGGCGCCGACGAGCAGCGCGATCAGGGCGAAGACCTGGCCCTTGTCGGGCTTGCGGAGCCTGCGGCGGCCGTCGGGGGCGGTCTCGAAGACGGACCGGGTGGACTCGACCCCGCCGACGCCGAGCGGGACGACGATCCAGAACACGGCGTAGAGCAGCGCGCCGAGGCCGTCCGCGAAGAACAGCCCGAGGAAGACGAACCGGACCCAGGCGACGGGCAGGCCCATGTGTCCGGCGAGCCCCCGTGCCACGCCGCCGAGCATGCGGCCGTCGGCGCTGCGGTAGAGCTTGCGCGGCGCCGGCTCCTCCTGGTCCGGGGCGTGCGGGCCCGGGGCGCGGGTCGTGGCTGCTGGCATGGACCGATCGTCACACGTCCCGGCGGGTCGTGGCATCAGGGTCGGCCCCGGACGCGACCCTGATTGCCCCGCGCCGGTCCGGATCGGCGGCACGGCCCCTGGGGGCGTGCCCCCAGGGGGCCCCGGCGCGCAATATCAGGGACCGGCCAGGGTCGTCGCGGGTCCCGCGGGGACGCACGGACCGTCACCATGGAGCCATGACCGTTCCCCAGGACGCCGCGCCCGGTGTCACTCCGCCCGCCGCGCCGGCGCCGCGCCTGGAGCGCAGCCCGCGCCAGAAGGTGGTGGCCGGGGTGTGCGGCGGGCTCGGCCGGTACTGCGACGTGGATCCGGTCATCTTCCGGATCGTGCTCGGCGTCCTGGCGGTGACGGGCGGCATCGGCCTGATCTTCTACGGCTTCGCGTGGCTGCTGCTCCCCCTGGAGGGCGAGGACGAGAACGAGGCGCGCAGGCTGCTGTCGGGCCGTGTCGAGGGCCCGTCGCTGATCGCGCTGCTGCTGGCGCTGGTGGGCTGCGGCCTGCTGCTGTCGATGCTGCACAACGGGGGCATGCTCGCCTTCGCCGCGATGCTGACGGTGACCACGGTCGGCTTCGCCGTCTGGACCCAGCACCGCAGGACGGCTCCCCCCGAGGACGTGCCCGGTACGGCGCCGCATGCTCCCGGCGGCGCCCCGCACGCCCCGGGCCACGGGGCACCGCCCGAGGTCAAGGCACCGCCCACGCCCGCCGGTCCGTCCTGGTGGCGGGACCCGATCGTGAAGGACGGGACGACGGGCCCGGCGGGCACGGGCTATCTGTGGGGCCCGGCGAGCGCGGCGACCGACGCGGCGGAGCTCCGGGCACACCGGGCGACGCCCGATGCCCCCTTCCGCCCTCCCTACCGCGCGCCGGGAACCCGTGGGCCGCGTTCGATCAGCGGTCTCGTCTTCCTCCTCGCGCTGGTCGCGGGCGGTCTGGGTACGGGACTGAGCTGGGAGAGCCGTCCGCTCGGGCCGAGCCTGCAGATCGGGCTCGCCGCCGCGCTCGGGGTGTTCGGCCTCGGCCTGCTGGTGGCCTCGGTCATCGGCCGGACCGGCTTCGGCACGATCGTGCTGGCCATGGTGACGGCGGGGCTGCTGGCCGGCGCCTCCGCCGTGCCGCACGGCATCGGCACCGACTGGGTGCGCAAGGAGTGGAGTCCCGCCTCGGCCGCCGAGGTCCGGCCGGCGTACAAGCTGGGCACCGGGGCGGCGACGCTGGACCTGTCGGGTGTGGCCGTGCCGAGGGGCGGCACCCTGGTGACCCGTATCGAGGTGGGGGCGGGCCGCGCACGCGTCGTCGTACCGGCGGGGGTGACCGTGAAGGTGGACGCCGAGGCGGGCCTGGGCGACATCACGCTTCCCTCCGACCCGCACAAGGACGTCGACGTCGCCCCCGACCGCCACGTGCGGCGGACCCTCGCGCCGCCCGGGGACGGACGGCCCGCGGGCACCCTGGAACTGGGCATGGAAGTCGGCATCGGACAACTGGAGGTCATCCGTGCTGCGTCATGATTTCCGTCCCGGGCGAGCGGTGGCGGGCCTGGTCATGCTGGCTCTGGCCGGCGGTTACGCGGCGGACGCGGCGGGCGTCTGGAACGCCCCGTTGACGCTCTTCGCGCCCGTGCTCGTCGGCGGGCTGTCGCTGGCGGCCACGGCCGCCTGGGTGAACTACCGGCTGCGCCGTCGCCGCGAGGCGAGGAAGGCGTCGGCGGAGAAGTCGGCGGCGCCGCCGAGCAGCAGCGGGAGCCAGGCCATGAGGTAGACCAGGTCGTTGCCGTAGTAGTACGGCTCGGTCTGCCAGCTGACGGTGAGCCACAGGCTCAGGGAGATCAGGGCGCCGCCGAGGGCCGCGAGCCGGGACCAGAGCCCCACGAGCGTGCCGAGGCCCACGAGGAGTTCGCCGATCGCGATGGCGTAGCCGAAGCCCTCGGGGCTCTTGAGGGCCAGGTCGACGAGGCCCGGGATCGCCGCGCCGTCGCGGACCGCGCGCATCATCTCGCCGATGGACCCGGCCCCGTTCGCCGACAGGAAGGCGCTGTCGGTCAGCTTGTCCAGGCCCGCGTAGACGAAGGTGACGCCGAGGAAGATCCGCAGGGGCAGCAGGGCGTACCGCCGCGCCCGGTCCCTGAGACTCCTCGGCTCGTCCAGCCCGTACGAACCGCCCCTGTACCCGTGCATGACTGCCCCGCCTTCCGTTCGGACCTTCGACAGACCATACGTACGCCGGTCCGGCGCCGCTCACCAGGTCTGCGGCTCAGTCCGTGACGTCGATGGGGCAGGGGTCGGTCTCCACGCCGGCCGCGGTGATCACCTGGACATCGACGGTGCCTGGTTCGACCTCCACGGGCACGGGCACGGTGAGCACGGTGTCCGACGGGTTGGCGAAGCCGCCGGTGACCGGGATCAGCGGTACGTGGACGTGGACGCGCCCGATCCTGACCACCACGCGCGCCAGCCGGTCGGGGCTGCCGGACCCGGGCGGGACGAACCCCGCGCCGCGGATCTCGATGTCGTCGCCGGTGCGGATCGGGGCGTCCAGGTCGCCGGCCTCCCTGGCGCGGACGACCGACAGGATGACCGGCCGGCCGCCCTCGGCGTACTTCCCTGCGAAGTACGTCGCCGCGGAGACGGCCACGAGGACCGCGAGCCCCCACGGAAGGTCGGGCAGCTGCTCGGGGCGGCGGGCCAGCCGGACCGCGGCGAACAGCACGGCGACGGCGCTGACCAGCACGTACTGCACGTCGGTGAAACTGCCGCGGCCGGAGTCGTCGGTCAGCAGATCGGCGGCGCGGGGCCGGTCGGCGCGCAGCTTCTGCAGCCGCTGGGCCAGCACCCGCACGGTCACCACCCGGCGCACGAGGACCGCGACGGCGCAGACCAGCGCGAGCACCGTCAGCACCCCGGCCGAGCGGACCAGGTCCAGGCCCTCGATGAGCGCGTCGCGGTCGGCGTGCCCGGACGCACCGGCGAGCTGGAGGGCGAGGACGAGCACGGCGAAGACGGCGAGCAGCACCCAGGAGGCGGCGACCGTACGGGAGGTGGAGAGCCGGTTGTCCTCACCGATGAGCGGCGCCAGGAGTCCGCCGCGGGCACGGTGGACGCGGGCGGCGCCGGTGAGCAGGCCCGCGGTGACGAGTGCCGCGATCAGCCCGGCGGTGCGGGCGGTGGACCAGCCGGCGCCGATCGCCGTGGCGGCCTCGGCGACGACCAGCAGGACGACGCCGCCCCAGACGACGACGAGCGTGCGCGTCCACAGCGTGTGGAGCCAGGCGTCTCCCGCCTCGCGGCTGCGCTCGGCGACGGCGCGTGCCGACTCGGTCAGCTCGTCCGAGAC
Organism: Streptomyces sp. NPDC001822; assembly: GCF_042892135.1. NCBI lineage: Bacteria > Bacillati > Actinomycetota > Actinomycetes > Kitasatosporales > Streptomycetaceae > Streptomyces > Streptomyces sp. NPDC001822. Next base: position 425,610 of record NZ_JBIATW010000002.1, on the reverse strand, counting down.
CCATTGGCGTGACGCCGAGACGGACTGGGCGACCCCGGCCGGCAGGCCCTGGCCCGCGGCGAGTTCGTCCCGTTTCGTGAGGAAGGCGGCCACCGCGCGGCGGTGTCCTTCGTTCGCTCCGTGCGGGCAGTCGCCGCACGTACAGCCACCGCCGTGCGCACTCTTCGCCCTCGCCTCGTCCAACGCCACGGAGAACGCCGCCCTTTCCCGCCCCGGTACAACCAACTCACCTGTGATTTCTGCGAATTGTGCCGTACCGAGCGGGCCCGTCCCACATCGGGGCGGCTGCGCGTACATGTCGTCCACATGTGCGAATGTCAGGAGCCGAGTACGAGGTAGGCGAGACCCAGCGTGCCTCGGTATCCCCCGTAGTAACCGGTGCGGCGGGCGTCCACGGCAGCGGTCACCCCCGGGTGCAGTGGATGCCCTGGATGGGCCAGCGCCCACCGCTCGCCCCGTCCGATGTTGGCGGCCGACTCGAAGAGGTCCCATTCCCGCTGATCGGCGACGGTGACCTGGAGCGGGCGCAGGCCGACGGCCTCCGCCCGCCGGACCAGCTCCAGGAGCGAACCGAAGTCGCCCGGCTCCGCGCCCAGTCCCTCCAGGGCGGCGGCCGATGGCTCCCGCTCCCAGAAGCCGTCCCCGAACAGCACCCGCCCACCGGGGCGTACGGCCGAACGCAGTGCCCTCAGTGCCTCGGGGGTGCCACCCGGCCACGCGTGCGCGGAGCCGATCGAGACGGCGAGGTCGTAACCGTCACCGGCGTACTCGGCCGCGGGCACCTCGTGGAACCGCACCCGGTCGCCGAGCGCGCGCTCCCGCGCCAGGCGCCGTCCCCGCGCGACGGCTTCCGGGTCGGTCTCGACCCCGTCCCCGGTGGAACCGGGCGCGGCTTCCACCAGGCGCATCAGCAGTTCGCCCCAGCCGCTTCCGAAGTCGGCGATCCGGGCACCGGGGGCGGGGGCGCACGCGGCGATCAGCCGGGCCGCGTGGTCCTCGGACAACGGGGTGTTCCAGGTGAGGCGGTCGTTGCCGGGGGCGGACATGAGGGCACGGATCTCGTCTGCGGACATGACGACGAGCCTGGCACCGCAGACCCCGACGGACCACGGGTTTTTCTACCGGCCTCGGTTGTAGAGCTCGGAGAGGTCGGCCTCGACGGGAAACGGGGAGTCCAGCCTGAGCTTGTTGTGATGGATACCCGTGGGTGTGTAGGCCCTCAGAGCCGGATCGAGTTCGTAGACGTAGACGATGGGCAGGCCGTCGTCGCCCGCTTCCACCCGCCAGAAGTGCGGCACGCCCGCGGCGGCGTACTTGCGCGGTTTGACCTCGCGGTCACGATCGACGGAGTCGGGCGACGCGACTTCGACGACGAGGACGACGTCTTCGGGGGCATACCACGTCTGAGCGGCGCCGGTGTCCGCCTCCGTGCGGTAGACCAGCAGGTCGGGTTCCGGGCGGTTCCTGGCGTCCAGCCTGATGCTCATCTCACGGTCGACATCCAGATCGTTCGGCAGGTGCGCCAGCAGAGCCTTTTCCAGCAGCCACATCGTGCGCGTGTGGAACTTCCGCTGCGGACTCATGAAGACGAGACTCCCGTCGATCAGTTCGGTGTGGGGCGGGAGGCCCGGAATCCGGTCGAGGTCGTCCGACGTCCATCCGCCCTCGGGCGGAATGGGCCACCGGTACCGCTGTCCCTCGGAGACAGGGTCGAATGCGGCGCTCATGATCGCTCCCATGGGGCAGATTCTCGTCTCGTCGGCCAGCGTACCCAGCGGATACGACGATGCCGCCGCCCAGACGAATGAGCGACGGCATCGGCATTGACCTCAGGGGGCGGGGGTCACTCCCACTCGATCGTCCCCGGCGGCTTGCTCGTCACGTCGAGCACCACGCGGTTGACCTCGGAGACCTCGTTGGTGATGCGGGTGGAGATCCTCGCCAGCGTCTCGTACGGCAGGCGTGACCAGTCGGCCGTCATGGCGTCCTCGGAGGAGACCGGACGCAGCACGATCGGGTGGCCGTAGGTGCGTCCGTCACCCTGGACGCCGACGCTCCGGACGTCCGCGAGCAGGACCACGGGGCACTGCCAGATGTCACGGTCCAGACCGGCCGCGGTCAGCTCCTCGCGGGCGATGGCGTCGGCCTCGCGGAGCAGGTCGAGCCGCTCCTTGGTGACCTCGCCGACGATGCGGATCCCGAGGCCGGGGCCGGGGAACGGCTGCCGCTGGACGATCTCCTCCGGCAGGCCGAGCTCCTGGCCGACCATCCGGACCTCGTCCTTGAACAGCTGGCGCAGCGGCTCGACGAGCTGGAACTCGATGTCGTCGGGGAGCCCGCCCACGTTGTGGTGGGACTTGATGTTGGCGGTACCGGTGCCGCCACCGGACTCGACGACGTCCGGGTACAGGGTGCCCTGGACGAGGAAGGCGACCTCGGGGCCGTCCTCCTGGAGGATCTCCAGCTGGGCCTGCTCGAAGACGCGGATGAACTCGCGGCCGATGATCTTCCGCTTCTGCTCCGGGTCGGACACACCGGCCAGGGCGTCGAGGAAGCGCTTCTCCGCGTCGACGACCTTCAGCTTCGCGCCGGTCGCGGCGACGAAGTCCTTCTCCACCTGCTCGGTCTCGCCCTTGCGCATCAGACCGTGGTCGACGTACACGCAGGTGAGCTGCGAACCGATCGCCTTCTGGACGAGGGCCGCGGCGACCGCGGAGTCCACACCGCCGGAGAGGCCGCAGATCGCGCGCTTGTCGCCGACCTGCTCGCGGATGAGGGCGATCTGCTCCTCGACGACGTTAGTGGTCGTCCAGGTCGGCTCGATGCCCGCGCCGCGGTAGAGGAAGTGCTCCAGGACCTGCTGGCCGTAGGTCGAGTGCATGACCTCCGGGTGGTACTGGACGCCGTACAGCTTCTTCTCGTCGTTCTCGAAGGCGGCGACCGGCACGACGTCCGTGGAGGCGGTGACGGTGAAGCCCTCGGGGGCCGCGGAGCAGGCGTCGCCGTGCGACATCCACACCGGCTGCTCCGTGGGCGTGCCCTCGAAGAGGGTGGAGCCGGCCTTGGACACGGCGAGCGGGGTGCGGCCGTACTCACGCGCACCGTTGTCGTCGACCGTGCCGCCGAGGGCGGTGGCCATCAGCTGGAAGCCGTAGCACATGCCGAAGACCGGGATCCCGGCCTCGAAGAGCGAGCGGTCGATGCCCGGCGCGCCCTCCGCGTACACCGACGACGGACCGCCGGACAGGATGATCGCCCGGGGGTTCTTGGCCAGCATCTCCGCGACCGGCATCGTGGACGGGACGATCTCGCTGTAGACCCGGGCCTCACGGACACGACGGGCGATGAGCTGGGCGTACTGGGCGCCGAAGTCGACAACCAGGACGACGTCGGTCGCGGTGTCGGGGGCGGCGGGGGGTGCTGCTGGCACGGGGCGGCCTTCCGGCGGTGGAGAGGGGTCGGTCCCCCCAATTCTACCGGCCGTGGGACGCCGCCCCGCCGGGCTCCCGTCTCACCATCCGGGCCCGGGGTGAACCCGGTGTCCGCCGAGGTCCATACTGGCGGCATGCGTCAGCACACGACCTTCGTCTTTACCTATGGCACCCGGCCCGCCGGCTGCCATGGTCGTGCTGCTTGAGCAACTGACGAGCACGCTTTCCGAGGCGCCCCGGGCCACAGGCCCGGGGCGCCTCGGCGTTCCCGGCCTGCGGCTCCCGGGCCACGGACCACCCACCGGGAGTCACGCATGAACAGCACCGCACCCACGAAGACGGCCGCCGAGCGCACGGGCGCGCACACCGACGAGGCCGCGTCCCTGATCGGGGGCGCCCGGACGCGCATCGACGCGCTGGACGACCGGATCATCGGCCTCGTCCAGGAACGGATGGCCGTCTCGGCCGTCATCCAGGAGGCCAGGATCACGTCGGGGGGACGCCGGGTGAACCTCTCCCGGGAGATGGACGTCATCGGCCACTACAGCGACGCCCTGGGCAAGCCGGGCACGGCGCTCGCCATGACGCTGCTGGAGCTGTGCCGCGGACGGGTCTGACGTCCGGGAGGGCTGTACGGCCGCACCGGCGTTCGGTCCCGGTCTCACCCGTACGGCGCGTGACCGGCCCCCGGGCGGCTTCGTTGGTCCCTGTGTCCGCGTCGGCCAGGGGCGGCGTCGGTGGAATCCACACGTGGCTCCGCCGGAGCGTGTGACGCACCGCAGGTGCGTCGTGGGACCGCGTTCCGGCGCGTGTGACCGGTCGGCAGGGGACAGCCACCCGGTCACCGATGTGCGGCCGGCCCCGGGGACGCCCGGGACCGGCCGCCCTCGACCTTCTGGCCCGTCCCCCGTGCCGGGGACCTTCGGGCCCGTCCCCCGTGCCGGGGCCGGTCAGCCCCGTCCGGCCGGGCGCCGGGCCATGACGAACAGCACCCCGCCCGCGAGCAGTGCGCCCGCCGCGGCGGACGCGGCCGTCCGGGCCGCCGCCCCGGTCGAGGCGAGGACGCCTCCCGTGCCCGCCGACGCGGAACCGGACACGCCCGACGCTCCCGCCGCACCGGCCGGCCCCGGTGCGGACCCGGTGCCCGGGGTGCCGGCGGAGCCCTGTGCCGCACCGCCCCCGGCGCCGCCGGAGGTGCCTTCCGAGGAGCCTCCGGTGCCGCCGGTGCCGCCGCCGTCCGGGTCCGCCGGGTTCAGCAGGAGCCGCGCGGTGTTGTCGGAGACGTCGGGGTCGAAGGGCAGCGAGGGATCGTCGGGCCGGGTGCCGCGCACGGTGACGGCACCCGAGGCGTCCGCGACCACCGTGTCGATCCTCAGCGTGAACGGGAACTCGATGTCCGCTCCGTCCCGCACGGTCGCCGCCGATGCGCAGAAGTAGCGGGGCGCGCCGAGTTGCTTCTCCAGGTGACGGCCGTCGGCCGTCACCCCCCGGCAGGACTGCGGCTTTCCGGTCACCTCGGCGCCCTCGGGGACGGTGACGTCGAGGGTGGCGACGGGTTCGCCGGAGCGCAGGTCGCCGATCCAGGCGGGACCCTCGTTGCGGAAGCCGACCCGGGCCGTCACGGTCTCGCCCTCGGCCCCCTCGGCGTCGGTCCCGTAGGCGGCGAAGCCCGCGGTGTTGTCCGTGGCGAAATCGGCCTCCTGCTGGTTGTCACCGGGATCGAGGTCGCGCCCCGAGGCGGCCGTTCGCACCTGCCGCACGGTCAGTTCGGGGCCTGTGCGGTCCGAGGGCGCCGGGCGCCGCACCCCGTCGCCCTCGTGGATGCGGTAGACGAACGTGTCGCGGTAGGCGCGCTCGGTGGCCCGGACGGACAGCGGCACTCCGAGCGTGTAGGTGACGCCCGGCTCGAAGGAGCCCTCCACGGAGCACAGCGCGGTGGACCACGCGTAGGCGTTACCCGGGTCGTCCCCGGCCTCGTCGTCGTAGACGCAGTTGGCGTAGCGCTCGGGGATGTCGAGGCCGCGTGAGTACATCAGGGTCAGCAGGACCCCGTCGGCGGCCGTCGTGCCCCTGTTGCCGAAGGTGATCGGGGCCGGCTGCGCGTCGCCCGGTTCCATCCGCTGTTCGAAGGGGAGCCGCTCCATGACGAGGTCGGGGCCGCCGACCGTGACCTCCGCGGTGAACGGCGTGAAGGCGGCCCCCGCCGCCTCGCCGGTGATACGGATGACGCCCGAGGCGCCGTTCTCGCCGCCCGGGGCGGCCGTGAGCCCGAAGCCGGCGATCACGCCGCCCCCCGCGAGCACCCCGGTGTCGCGGCAGACGGCCGTGCTCGCGGACATCTCGCAGTGGGCGGCGCCGTCCCCGGCGGCGGTGACGTCCGCGATCCCCGCGACACCGCTGAGGTCGACGGTGTAGACGACGTCGCCACGGAAGCCTTCGCCGTCCGGGGTGGCGACGGTGAAGCCGAGCGGGGTGGTCCGCGGGACCCCGCTCGCCGGGTGGGGGTACAGGGCCGTCCGCGCGGGACCGCCGAGGGTGAAGACCGGGCCGTCCGCACGCGCCGGGCCGCCCGCGGCGAGACCGCCGGCCGCTCGGCGCAGTGCTGTTCTCGGGAGAAGGCGTGTCATCGCGGACCTCTGGACTCGGCGGAGCGGTGCGACTGCTGTGACTACGACCAGGTCGCGCCGCCGGGAGTTGCCTGGAACACGATCACGAATTGAGCACGGCACCCGTGTGTGACGAGTACCACATGAAGATGTGGTGAAGCCGGGGGCAACCGTTATCCGGACTCACGGGTCATGCATGGCGAACACACCGGTACGTTCCGTGCCCGCGGTGAGGAGGTTTCTCCTTCCGGGCGGGCACGACGTATGTTCCGCGCGGCCGTCGCACGGCGCGCGCCACCGGTAGGTACGTGGAGGGGCTGCACTCGGAGGGGGGTGCAGCCCCTCGGCGTTCCCGGGCTCACGCCTCCTCGGTGGCCGCCTTCGGCGGTATCGCGGGTATCGCGAGGAACGGCAGCCTCAGCGCGCCGAACGCCTTCTCGGGCACGGCCGGTGCCACCGGCTCGACGGCGGCCAGCCGCCGGTACGCCTCGCCCTGCGCGGGACGCGGGTCCGCCTCGCCCTTGTTGGGCCAGAACGACATCGCGCGCTCGGCCTGCGCGGTGATGGTCAGCGACGGGTTGACACCGAGGTTCGCGGAGACCGCCGAGCCGTCGACCACGGAGATGCCCGGGTGACCGTACAGCCGGTGGTAGGGGTCGATGACGCCCTCGTCGGGGCCGGCTCCGATCGCGCAGCCGCCGAGGAAGTGCGCGGTGAGCGGGGTGCCCATGAGCTCGCCCACGTTCGATCCGGCGAAGCCGTTGATCTCCTGCGCGAGCAGCGTCGCCCCCCGGGTCGCCTCGGCGATCTGGGTCGGGTTGGGCGCCCCGTGCCCCTGCCGTGCGGTGAGCAGCCCCTTGCCGACGCCTCCGGGTTTCCGGTACGCGATCAGCGAGTTGTCCAGCGACTGCATGACGAGGCCGATGATCGTCCGCTCCGACCAGCGCCGGTTGGACAGCGAGCGCATCGTCAGCAGGGGGTGCCTGGCGACACTGCCGAACCAGCGCAGCACCCGGCGCGTGCCGTAGGGGACCTGGAGGATGGTCAGCGCCCCCATGGCGTTCGAGCCCTTGCCGTAGCGGACCGGTTCGATGTGGGTGTTCTCGTCGGGGTGGATCGACGAGGTGATCGCGACACCCCGGGTGAAGTCCGCCCGGGCTCCGTGCTTCCTGCGGTAGCGGCGGTCGCTGGTCTGCGCGCCCACCAGCCCCTCGGAGTTCGTGCGGGTGAGCTCGCCGAGCCGGTCCGAGATCCGGGGCAGCAGTCCCTCGTCCTTCATCCGGTGCAGCAGCGTCTGCGTGCCGTACGTCCCCGCCGCGACGATCACCCTGCGGGCCCGCAGCACGGACGGCGGTGCCTTGCGGCGGCGGTCCGTCGGCACGGTCGACACCAGGTAGCCGCCGTCGGGAGCGTCGGTGACCGCGACGGCGGACGTCATCGGGTGGATGACCGCGCCGGCCTTCTCGGCCAGGTGGAGGTAGTTCTCGTTGAGGGTGTTCTTCGCGCCGTGACGGCAGCCCGTCATGCACTCGCCGCACTCGGAGCACGCCTTGCGGGCGGGGCCGGCGCCGCCGAAGTACGGGTCGGCGACCTCTCCTCCGGGCTTCGTGCGCACGGACCCGTCGGCGTCCTGCCCGTCCCCGAAGAACACGCCAACCGGGGCGAGATGGAAGCTGTCGCCGACGCCCATGGTCTCGGCGACGGCCTTGAGGTGGACGTCGGCCGGGGTCATGCTCGGGTTGAGGCGCACGCCGAGCATCCGCTTCGCCTGGTCGTAGTACGGCGCGAGTTCCGCCTTCCAGTCGGTGATGCCGGCCCACTGGCGGTCCTCGAAGAACGGCGCCGGCGGCACGTAGAGCGTGTTCGCGTAGTTCAGCGAGCCCCCGCCGACACCGGCGCCGGCCAGCACCATCACCTTGCCCAGCAGATGCACGCGCTGGATGCCGAAGAGGCCGAGCGCCGGTGCCCACAGGTAGTTCCTGATGTCCCAGGAGTTCTTGGGGAGCGTCGCCGGGGTGAAGCGGCGGCCCGCTTCCAGGACGCCGACGCGGTAGCCCTTCTCGCTCAGCCGGAGGGCCGAGACCGCGCCGCCGAAGCCCGAGCCGACGACGACCACGTCGTAGTCGTACACGTCGTCGTCCGCCGCCTGAGCGGCCGGTCCGGCCTGATGCTGGGCAGGGCTGTCCTGGGACATGGCTCTCCTCGGTACGGAAAGGCGGGGGTTCGGGGTCGTCGGGCGGGTCAGCGCAGCCGGAAGGCCTTCATCACCTTGAGGCTGCCGCTCATGAAGGCGGCGTACTTCTCGTCGTCCATCCCGAAGGACGGCGCCAGCGGCACCAGCCGCTGGTGGGCGACCGTCTGGGCCTCGGTGAACTTCAGGATGCCCTCGGAGCCGTGGCGCCTGCCGAGCCCGGAGTCCTTCATGCCGCCCATCGGCGACTGGACGCTGCCGTACGCCGGTGCGTACCCCTCGTTGATGTTGACCGTGCCGGTCCGCAGCCGGGCCGCGACGCGGTGGCCGCGCCCGGCGTTCCGGGTCCAGACACTGGAGTTGAGGCCGTACGGGGTGGCGTTGGCGAGCGCGACGGCCTCGTCGTCGTCGCCGAAGCGGTAGATGGAGACGACCGGGCCGAAGGTCTCCTCGCCGCAGACGGCCATGGGTGCCTCGACGCCGTCGAGAATGGTCGGCTCGTAGAAGAGGGGACCGATGTCGGGACGGGCGACGCCGCCCGCGACGAGCGTGGCGCCCTTCTCGACGGCCTCGGCCACGTGCCGGCTGACGGTCTCCAGCTGCCGCTCGCCGACGAGGGAACCCATGTCGGCGCCGTACGCCAGGGAGTTGCCCAGGCGCATGGCCTTCGTGCGGGCGGCGAAGCGGGCCACGAAGTCGTCGGCGACGGACTCGTGGACGTACAGCCGCTCGATGGAGATGCAGAGCTGTCCCGCGGAGGAGAAGCAGGCGCGGACAGCGCCCTGGGCGGCCTTCTCCACGTCGGCGTCGTCGAGGACGAGCATGGCGTTCTTGCCGCCGAGTTCGAGCGAGACGCCGACCAGCCGGGCCGCGGCGCCCTGGGCGACCTCACGGCCGGTGCGGGTGGAGCCGGTGAAGGAGACGTAGTCGGCGCGGGAGACCACCTCGGGGCCGACGACGGGGCCCTCGCCGATGACGATCTGGAACACCTCGGCGGGCAGTCCGGCCTCGATCAGCAGGTCGCGGGCCCACAGGGCGGTCAGCGCGGTCTCGGTGTCGGGCTTCATGACGACGGCGTTGCCGGACACGAAGGCGGGCAGCGCGTCCCCGACCGAGAGTTCGAGCGGGTAGTTCCAGGGGGCGATCTGGCCGATCACCCCGCGCGGCTGGCGCAGTTCGGTGACCTTGGTGAGGGTCGGGACGACCCCGGTGTGCCGCTTCGGCTTGAGGTAGGAGGCGGCGCGGCGTCCGTAGTGCCGGGCCGAGACGGCGACGGCCAGGACCTCTTCGTGGGCGTGCAGCCTGGCCTTGCCCGTCTCCAGCTGGATGAGGTCGAGGACCTCCGACTGGCGCTGCAGGACCAGGTCGTGGAAGCGGAGCAGCACGGCGGCCCTGGCACGGACGGGGGTCGCCGCCCAGGCGGGCTGGGCGGCCCGGGCGCGGCCGAAGGCGGCCTCGACGTCCTCGGGGGTGGACTCGGGCAGGTCGGCCAGCTTCTCCCCGGTGAAGGGGCTGTGGTTGGCCGTGCGGCCGGAACCGGCGACGCCGCGCGTCAGCTGGGCGATCACCTCGGCGGTGACCACGTCGGCGGCGGTGCGCGCGCCCGCGGGGGCGGCGGCCACCGGGTTGGTGCCCACCCGGGCGGCGGGGGCGGTCGTGGAGGCCTGCGAGTCCGTCATGAGGGCGAGAGTATGTCCACGCGCCCACTTTGGGTACCCGTGGGTAACAGGTTTTCACAGACCCCGCCCGGACAGTGCGACGCACCCGGGCATGCAGCCAGTGATCACTGGCTGCATAACCGCTGATCAGGGGTGATCCACTGGCTGTGCGGGGAGCGGCGGTCAGGAATCGTGAATCTTCGACGGCTCCGCCACCCGGGTACCGGTGCGGCGGCCCCCGCCTGCTTCAGCCTTCCGGCGTCGGCGGCCACCGCCTGCTTCAGCCTCCCGGCGTCAGCGGTCTCCGCGCGCGCTTCAGCCTTCCGGCGTCGGCGGTTTCCAGCTGCGCAGCATCGTCTCGAAGAGCCGCATGCTCTCGGCCCGGTCCCCGTCGGGTCCCGTCAGGTAGAGCGCGTACTCGGGACCGCCCGGCTCGGCGACGTACATCTGGTCGATGCCGTGACGCGGGCCCGGGTGGTCCTTGGCCTCGACCCAGGTGAACTCCCAGCGCGAGCCGGGGCGGTCGCGGAAGGTGTTCGACTCCAGGGACAGCCGCTCGTAGGCGGGCAGCCGCTTCGCGAGGTCCTTCTCGATGCTCTCCATGTGCGTGTACGAGTTGTCGAAGTCGGGATGGGGGTCGAGGCTGATCCGGATGCGGTGCGCACCGCCGTCCGGGGTGTAGTCGATCTGGCCGTCCTGCTCCTGGCGCTCCCATCCCTCCGGGACGAGGAGGCTGAAGCCCTCGGGATCGTGGACGGTCTTCCAGCCGGCCGGTACTCCGTCCGCGTCACCCGCCGGGTCCTCGCTCGCGGAGGGGGACGGGGAGACGGACGGTCCGCTCGTGTGCTGCCCCCGCAAGCGCCCGTCCGTGCCGCCGTCGCGGTCCGCGAACTCCATCGCGGCGATACCGGCGGCGCCGCCGAGCAGGGCCGCCACCGCCAGGACCAGGAGAGCGGTACGCCACCGTCGGCGCGGGGCGCCGGGCGCGGCGGGGGACGGGGGCCGGGAGAGCCGTGCCGTCGACCCGTCCGGAGCGGGGAGGGCGAGCAGTTCCTCCTCGGACACGCGCTGCGTGGGCACATGGGCCTGCGCGGCGTCGGGCCGCCGCCCCTCCATCGCGGCCAGCAGCATCCGTTCGGTCTCCTCGGCCGTCGGACGTTCGGCGGGGTCCTTGCGCAGCAGCGCGGTGATCACCGGTTCCAGCGCGCCTCCGCGCAGCGGCGGCGGCGGCTCCTCGGTGACGACGGCCTGCATGGTGGAGATCGGGGAGGTGCGGCGGAAGGGCGAGGTCCCCTCGACGGCCGTGTAGAGGGTGGCGCCCAGCGACCACAGGTCGGACGCGGGGCCCGGATCGCCGCCGCGCACCCGCTCGGGGGCCAGGTAGTCGATGGAGCCGACCAGTTCACCCGTTCTGGTGATGGTCGAGTCGCCCTCGATCGCCGCGATCCCGAAGTCCGTCAGCAGCACCTGCCCGTCCCGGGCGAGCAGGACGTTGGCGGGTTTGACGTCGCGGTGCAGCACGCCGGCGCCGTGCGCGGCCCGCAGGGCGCTCAGCACGTGGAGCCCGATCCTCGCCGCCTCGCGCGGCTCGACCTCGCCGGTCTCCTTCGTGGCGTCGGCGAGCGAGGGGCCGTCGACGTACTGCATGACGATCCAGGGGCGGTCGTCGTACTCGATGACGTCGTGGACGGTCACGACTCCCGGGTGGGTGATGCGGGCGGCCGCGCGCGCCTCCTTCTGCGTGCGGGCGTGCAGCACCGCCCGGTCCGCCTCCGCGGCGTACAGGCCTGCGGTCAACTCCTTGACGGCGACGGTCCGGTGGAGGACCTCGTCATGGGCTCGCCACACCTTGCCCATACCGCCGCGGCCCAGGACGTCGCCCAGCCGGTACCGCCCGGCCAGGACGATCTCCGCGTCCGTTCCCTGCGCGTGTTCCACGTCTGTCCCCGCCCCGTTCCTCGGGACGACAGGTTACGGAGGAGAGGCCGCCGCGCGGAACCTCGCACCGCGCACGAGACAGCACTGTGATGCTTGTCGCGTCACACCGACGACGGGTCAGGGGGACACACGGTAACTGGAGATGGCCTGCTCGTAGATCTCGGACACCTCGTCACGGTCGTTCTCGGGGCCGATGACCTGGACGATGTGGTACCTGCCCGCCACGATCATGACCAGGTTGCGCACGTAGACCTGACGGCCGCTGCTCTCCTGCCAGGTGAACTGCCCCTCCGCCATCGCCTGCTTGCCGACGTCGACGCGGCGCAGACCGGTGGACGTCGCCCAGCTGGACTCACGGAAGGGCTTCAGTTCGGGCTCTCCGCTCCGCTGGTAGTCCAGCGGATCGCCGCCGTGGGCCTTGACCGTGTCCCGGCCGGGCACGACGAGCACGCTGAACCCGTCGCTGCCGTAACGGACCTGACGGTCGGAGTCGGCGGGACTGCGCTGCCAGCCCTTCGGCACACCGATCTCGAAGCCCTCGGGGTCCTTCCGCAGGACGTACCCCGGTGCGAGGGCGGCGGCCGAGCGGCTGGTCTGCGGCTTCTGGGAGCCCGGCGAACCCGACGAACCCCCGGTTCCGGCCGTCGCCGTCTCCCCGGCGGACGGGGCGCCGGTCTCCGGGTCCCGGGGCGCGACGGAGTCCGAGGGGGCCGGGCCCGCACCTGTGCCCGAACCCTGCTTGGGCATGAACATCACGGCGTAGGCGACGGCCGCGGCCATCAGCAGCAGGATCAGCACGAGGAGCAGCCGTCCGAGCCTGCGCGGCGCCCTGCCGCCGGGCGGCGGCTGGCGCAGCACCTTGGGGCCCTTGGGTTCGCGCGGGGCGCGGGGCGGCTTCTCGTACCTCTGCGGCGGCGCCTCCTGACGCCCGGCCCTTCCCTGCCGGTGCCGTCCGTGGGCGGCACCGCGGCCGCGGCGCCTGCGCACCAGCTCTCCCCGGCGGCGTACGACCGGCAGGCGGGTGGCGTCGGCGGGGGGCAGCGTGACGACGTCGGCGCCGGCCTCCGGTTCGGGGGCCGAGCGCACGAGGGAGCGCAGCCAGCCGCGGAGCTCCTCGAAGTCGGGCCGCTCCGTCGGGTCCTGACGGAGCAGGGACTCGACGACGGGCCGCAGCGGACCGCACTCCTCGGCGAAGGCCGGGGGCTCGCCGCAGACCATCTGCACGAGTTCGGCGGCGCTCTCCTCGGGATACGGGGCATGCCCCTGCACCGCGCGGTAGAGGAGCGCGCCGAGCGCCCACAGGTCGGTGGAGGGGCCGATGGGCGGAGCCAGCTGCCAGTTGTCGTGGACCGGACCGGCCTGCTCGGGCGCCCACCGCTCGGTGACGGCCCCGACGACCGCGATGCGGGCCTGCCGGGCCCGCTCGGCGGCGAGCGGCGTGGCGGGACCGCGGTACGCGGGGGTGTCGCCACGGCCGGCGACCACCTCGTCCCAGCCGCCGACGGGAGCACGCGCGGTGACCGGCTGCGGCAGCCGGTCGGGGCGCTCGACGGGCCCGCCGCCCAGGCGCCGGGCGTCGGCGCGCAGCGCGTCCTCGCCGTAGCCGCCCGTGGCCGGTGAACCGCCCGCGGGCACGGGACGGCCGGAGCCCGGGGCGTCGCCCCACGTACCGGCGAGGTGGACACGCCGGCCGGGCGGCCGGGGGCCGGAATCGTCGTCCTCGTCGTCGTCCTCGTCGTCGTACGGGTACGGGCCGTCGCCCGGCACGCCCCAGCCGCCGGTCAGTCGCGGGGGCGCGGCGGGGCCGGACTCCTCGCGCTCCGGCTCCCCGGTGGCCGGCGTGCCGGTCTCCTCGCGCCCGTCGGGGGCCGCCCCGGCTTCGCGCTCCGCGCGCCTCTGCTCCTCGCCCGCACGGGCCGCGGCACGCGCTCCCGCGCGGTAGGCGGCGATGGCCCCGGCGCGGGCGGCGCGCAGCTGCGCCGGGCTCCCCGCTCCCGGCGGCGCGGGCAGGACCGGCGGCGCCACCTCGATCTCGGCTCGGTGACCGGGCGCGGGCACACCGTCGGAGGACGGCCTGGGCGCGGGCAGGGCCTCCGGCCCGGACGGTGCGCCCTGACCGGGCGACGGGCGCCTGTAGGGCGCGTGCGGGTCGGGCTGTTCCGGGGTCCCGTAGAACGTGCCCTGCGGCCCGGTCTCCGGGGCCGGTCCGTCCGGTGCGGGCTCGGGGGCACCGGACGGGTCGCCGGGGTCCTGCGCGTAGGCGTCGGCCTGACCCGCCGCGTCCGGCTGCCCGTACGCGCCGGGCCGGCCGGGCGGCTCCTGCTGCCCGAGGGCGGCGGACGGCTTGTAGGGGCTGGGCAGCTCCGGGAGCGCATGGGGCCCGGGCCGTTCCCGCGAGTCGCCGAGGGCGGGTGGTTCGTAGGCGGCGGAGGGCTCGTGCGGGCCGCGCAGCTCCGGCGGGTCGTACGGTCCGGTGGGCCCCGATTCGACCGCCGGGGGGCCGTAGGCGTCTTCGTCGTCCGGCTGGGGCACCGGAACGTATCCGCACAGCGCCTCCTCGGCCGCGCCCGCCGCCAGGCCCGTGAGCACGACCCGGCCGTCGTCGCAGACCAGCACCGTGCGGACGGTGATGTTGCGGTGCGTCCAGCCGTGGGCGTGCAGGACCGCCAGCGCCGTGAGCACGTCCGAGCCGATCTCGGCGGCCCGGTAGGGGGTGAGGGGCCGCTCCGCGAGCAGCGCCGCGAGGGGCCTGGCGGCGACCAGCTCGCTCACTATCCACAGCGACCCGGCCTCGGCGAACACGTCGAAGACCTGGTCGAGGCGGGGGTGGTCGGGCACCTGGGCGGCGGCCTGGGCCGCCTCGATCGCCCTTCGGACCGCGGGGTCCGTGGGCCGGCGCACCGCCCGTCCGGTCGCCCGTCTGGCCGCGGAGGGCAGCCCGTCGGCGTCGAGCACCTCCGCGTCCACGACCTCGGGCAACGGCACCTGCCGGACCAGGACCTCCTGCCCGCTGTAGGTGTCGAAGGCCCGCGTCTCGGCCAGTTCGAAGGCGTCGGACGGGGGCAGCGGAAGGCGGTAGCGGTCGGCGAGTACCCGACCCGCGTAGTCGTCCACGACGCCTCCCCAGAGCGCGCTGTCCCCCGGTCACGGAGACCGCACGAATCCGTCAATTGCGGTCACTTGCTGTGCATTTGACCCACGTTTTCGGCTGCGTACGGTCCTCGGTATCTCACCATACGTGGCAAGTCACGGCTGTGCGGCCGGGTCACCGCAACCCGGCCGCTCCGTCATGGCCCGCCCGGGTCAGTCGGTGGGCTCGAAGGTGGCGAACGCCGTGTCGCGCAGCGCCTTGCACTCCTTGCCGTCCCACTCGGACGCCTTGCAGCTGATCATGATCGAGAAGCCGTGGGTGGCGTCCGCCTTGAAGCCACGGTTGAGCACCCTGACCCGCATCCCCTGCTGGACGCGGGTGAACTCCCAGTCGGCGACGGTCGGGTAGCCGTTGTACTCGACCTTCTTTATCCCGATGTGCTGGTAGCCGTTGCTGAGGCTCTTGGCGCTCGCGACCGCTCCGGCCCAGGCCGCCGCCGCGTCGCTCCCGGGCGAGGAGTTGTAGTCGACCTGGACGCGCGGGAAACCGCCGCCGGCGTTGTAGATCGCACCCGAGTTCCGTCCCGCTATGGCGTCGAACCCGAAGTCCTCGGGCATCGCCATGGAGAAGTGGAACTTCTTGTTGGTGACCTTCTTGAACCCGGCGGGCAGCGCGTCGGGATCCGGGGCCGGGTCGCCGGTCTCCTGGGAGGGCGAGGGGTTCCCGGACGCCTGCCCCTTGTCCTCCCCCTGACCGTCCTTGCCGCCGTCCTCGGTGGCGTCGTCCTTGCCCGAGCCGCCGCCCGCGGGCTCGGTGCCGCCGGCGCCCGCGGCGCCGGCCGACGCGGAGCTGCCGCCCTTCGCCCCGTCGCCTTCACCGTCACCGCCTCCGAGGGTGAGCGCGAGGACCGTACCCAGGACGGCCAGCACGACGACCCCGGCAATGATCGCCAGTGTGCGGCGCGGCACGACGTCGGTGAGGGACGCACGGGCCTGGCCGGGCCGTCCGGCGGGACCGCCGACTGACGCCGAGGCCACCGTGGCGCCGGAGGCGCGCGAGGCCGCCGGGGACTTCGCGTTGCGCACGGCCTTCAGCGCGCCGCGCAGCCGGTCCCGGTTGCTCTCCGCGGTCGCGGGCTCGCCAGCGGCGGCCGCGCCGGAAGGCCGCCCCGCCGCGGCCGCCCCGGCGGCGGACACGCCACCTGCGGCCGCGGCGGCCGCGGGCCTCCCGGCGCCGCTCCCGGCCGCGCCCTTGTCCCGCTTGTCGCCGCTCCTGCCGCCCTTGGTGTCACCGGTCATCGGCAGCGCCATGACCTGGGTGCGCTCGGCCGGGGGCGTCACCGGAGTCTCGGGGGCGTTGATCACCGCGTTCAGCAGGACGCGTGCACCCGCGTCGTCCAGCCGCTGGTCGGGGTCCCTGGCCAGCAGGCCGTAGATGACCTCCTCCAGCGGGCCCGCGTGCTCCGGCTTCTCGACCGGTTCGGTCATCACGGCCGTCAGGGTGGCGATCGCCGAACCCTTGTCGTACGGCGGGCGGCCCTCGACGCTCGCGTACAGCAGTCCGCCCAGCGACCACATGTCGGCGGGCGGGCCCGGCTTGTGCCCCCGGGCGCGCTCGGGGGAGATGTAGGAGGGCGCGCCGACGAGCATGCCCGTCGACGTGACGGAGGGGTCGCCCTCGACCTGCGCGATACCGAAGTCGGTCAGGACGACCCGGCCGTCCTCGGAGATCAGCACGTTCGACGGCTTCACGTCCCGGTGCAGGATGCCCTCGCGGTGCGCGGAGCGCAGCACGTCGAGGATGGCCAGGCCGACCTCCGCGGCCCGCCTCGGGGTGAGCGTCCCGTCCTCCCGGATCACCTCGGCGAGGGACTTGCCCTCGATGAGTTCCATGACGATCCACGGCCGGTCGTCCTCGTCGACGACGTCGTAGACCGTCACCGCGCTGGTGTTGCGGATCCTCGCGATCGCCTTGGCCTCACGCAGGGTGCGCGTGATCAGACGGCGCTTCTCGTCCTCGTCGATCGAGGACGGAAACCGCAGTTCCTTGACCGCGACCGTGCGCCCCAACGTCTCGTCCGCAGCACGCCAGACCGTGCCCATGCCACCCCGGCCGAGCACATCCCCGAGCCGGTAGCGCCCCGCGAGGAGGCGCCCGTCCTTGTCCCGTTGGGGCTCCTGTGCCTGCTCCGCCTCCGACATGCGTCCCCTCTGCGATCAACCCGCCCTGGCAGAGCGTCCATTGTCCCTCACCCCGGGACCGGTCATGGTGCCGGGTCCGGGGTGGGCCATGATGTGGCCGGAGGAGGGAACCCCCCGCCATGCCGATTTCCAGGGCGCTGCTCGTCGCCCCACTGGTGTTGTGCTTGCTCGCACTGGGATCCACCAGCCTGCCCAGCGAACCACACCTCACGCCCGCATCGTCCTACCTCCCCCGGCTCGTCGTCGAGGGCCGCGCCCCGGCGGCCGCCTTTCTGGCACGTCGCAACCCCCGTGGACACGGCGGTCTCTACGACTCCGCGGGGACCGGGATCCATGCCGCCGACCGCTTCCGGGCGGGCAGCATCACGAAGTCCTTCGTCGCGACGGTCGTCCTCCAACTCGCCGCGGAGGGCGAACTCGGGCTGGACGACAGCGTCGAGGACCACCTGCCGGGCGTCGTCCACGGCCACGGGAACTCCGGCGCCCTCATCACCCTGCGCGCCCTGCTCACCCACACCAGCGGCCTCTACGACTACATGGCGGCCCTGCCCGTCACCGACCCCGCCCTCACGGGTGCCGCCGGCCCGTCCGCCCAGTCCCTGAGCCCCGCCGCCGCCGTCCGCATCGCGGTCGCCCACCCTCCGGCCGCCGCACGCGGGTCGTACGCCTACTCCAGCACCAACTACGTCCTTCTCGGCATGATCGTCGAGCGCGTCACCGGACACGCGTACGGCACCGAGATCAGGCGGCGCGTCATCGTCCCGCTCGGGCTGACCGGCACGTCCCTGCCCGGCGCCCGCAGCACCCTGCCCCTCCCCCACGCGCGCGCCTACCACCGCTCGGGGGACGGGACGCTGCGCGACGTCACGTCCATCGACCCGCGCATCGCCGGGGCCGCGGGGGAGATCGTCTCCACTCTGGACGACCTCGACCGCTTCTACGCGGCGCTGCTGGGCGGACGGCTGCTGCCGCCCGCCCAGCAGTCCGCGCTGCTCGACACCCGGACCGCGGGCGGCGCTTACGGCATGGGGATCCACCCGCAGGAACTCTCCTGCGGCACGACCGTCTGGGGTCACGGCGGACGCATCACGGGGAGTCGCGTCCGGGCCGCCGCGACCCGCGACGGGCGGCACGTCTTCACCTTCCGGGTCAACACGGACTTCCCGGGCGGCCGACGGCTGGAAACGGCACTCCTGGAAGCGGAGTTCTGCGCCCGGAGGCCCACCTGAGCCTCCGGGCGCGGCGCTCCCGCCGTCGCCGTCCGCCCGCCCCCTAGAGGGGCGAGATGTCGGGTGCTCCCAGCCGCGCGGCGTCCGCCGTCAGGTCGTCGGGCTGCCGCTGCGACTCCCTCTCGGCCTCCACGCGCTTGGTGTAGTGCTCCACCTCGCGTTCGACCTGGGCCGTGTCCCAGCCCAGGACGGGGGCCATCAGGTCGGCGCACTCACGGGCCGACCTGGTGCCCCGGTCGAACGTCTCGATGGAGATCCGGGTGCGCCGGGTCAGGACGTCGTCGAGGTGCCGGGCGCCCTCGTGCGAGGCGGCGTAGACGATCTCGGCCCGGAGGTAGTCGTCGGCGCCGGTCAGCGGTTCGCCGAGCGTGGGGTCCACCGCGACGAGCTCCAGGAGCTCCTCGGTCATGGAGCCGTAGCGGTTCAGCAGGTGCTCCACCCGGACCACGTGCAGTCCCGTCCGGGCCGCGAGCCTGGCGCGCGAGTTCCACAGGGCCTGGTAGCCCTCGGCGCCCAGCAGCGGGATGTTCTCCGTGACGCAGTCCGCGACCCGCTGGTCCAGCCCGTGCACGGCCTCGTCGACGGCGTCCTTGGCCATCACCCGGTACGTCGTGTACTTGCCGCCCGCCACGACGACGATGCCCGGTGCCGGATGCGCGACCGTGTGCTCACGGGACAGCTTGCTCGTGGCGTCCGACTCACCGGCCAGCAGCGGCCGCAGCCCTGCGTAGACCCCTTCGACGTCATCCCTGCCGAGCGGGGTGTTCAGCACGGAGTTGACGTGTTCGAGGACGTAGTCGATGTCCGCGCTGGAGGCGGCCGGATGCGACTTGTCGAGGTTCCAGTCGGTGTCCGTGGTGCCGATGATCCAGTGCCGACCCCAGGGAATCACGAAGAGCACGGACTTCTCGGTCCGCAGGATGAGACCGGTCGTGGAGTGGATGCGGTCCTTGGGGACCACGAGGTGGACGCCCTTCGACGCCCGGACGTGGAACTGCCCGCGCTCCCCGATGAGGGCCTGGGTGTCGTCGGTCCACACACCGGTGGCGTTGACCACCTGCTTGGCCCGGATCTCGTACTCGCCGCCGCCCTCGACGTCCTCCACGCGCGCGCCCACGACCCGCTCGCCCTCCTTGAGGAAGGCGGTCACCCGCGCGCCGTTCGCCACGCGCGCGCCGTAGCTCGCGGCCGTGCGCACCAGGGTCGCGACGAAACGGGCGTCGTCCATCTGGGCGTCGTAGTACTGGAGGGCTCCGACCAGGGCGTCCTTGCGCAGGGCCGGAGCGACCCGCAGCGCGTGGCGGCGCGTGAGGTGCCTGTGCACGGGCAGTCCCCGCCCATGGCCGGAGGACACCGACATCGCGTCGTACAGGGCGACGCCCGAACCGGCGTACAGCCGCTCCCAGCCCTTGTGCTGCAACGGGTAGAGAAAGGGCACGGGCTTCACGAGGTGCGGCGCGAGCCGCCCCAGCAGCAGCCCTCGCTCCTTGAGCGCCTCGCGGACCAGTGCGAAGTCGAGCATCTCCAGATAGCGCAGCCCGCCGTGGATCAGCTTGCTCGACTTGCTGGACGTGCCGGAGGCCCAGTCGCGCCCCTCGACCAGACCGGTCGAAAGCCCTCTCGTGGCCGCGTCCAATGCGGTTCCGGCGCCGACCACGCCCGCTCCCACGACCAGCACGTCCAGTTCGCGCTCGGCCATCGCGGCCAGCGCCTCGGTGCGCTCCGCGGGTCCCAGTGTCGCTGTCCTCACTGCTGCCTCCCGGTATTCCCGGTGGATCGGGGTGCCACGGCACGGAGAGCGGGTCCGGCCGGGGGGCCGGGCGCCCGTGCCCACCCTTCGATTCTGTCCGCGGTCCGCGACTTCAGCCACCGCCTGTGGACAACACCCGGCTCACGCGACCCACGGAATGCGACATATAGGTCATATTTAAGCCTAGTCTGACATAGCGCTGTCCCCAGCAGTTGCACTCCCCGCCTCTTGGTCTTAGGGAAAGGACGGCTCTCCCCATGCCCGCAGACCTCGCTGTCATCGGACTCGGCCATCTCGGCCTGCCCCTCGCCCAGGCGGCCGTCGGCGTCGGGATCCACACCGTCGGCTACGACACGGACCCCAGGCCCTTCACCGAACTCTCGGCCGGCCGTACGCCGGTCGAGGGATCCCTCAGCGCCTCGGACATCCGCAGGATGGTCGCGGGCGGCTTCCGGCCCACCGCGGACCCGGCCGAGCTGGGCCGCGTCCGCACCGCCGCGATCTGCGCCCCCACGCCGCTCGGGCCGGACCGCATGCTCGACCTCAGCGCCGTCACCGACGCGGCCCGCGCGCTCGCGGCCCGGCTGCGGCCCCACACGACCGTCCTGGTGGAGTCGGCGGTGCCACCGGGCACCACGGAGAACGTCGTCCGTCCGCTCCTGGAGGAGGGCTCCGGGCTGCGTGCCGGGCGCGACTTCCACCTCGCGCACTCCCCCGGCCGTCTCGACCCGGGCAGCCGCACCCACGTGTACGCCCACACCCCGAAGGTCATCGGCGGCCTCACCCCCGCGTGCACCGAGTCGGCGGCCGCCTTCTACGGACGGCTCACCGACAAGGTCGTACGGGCCAGGGGACCGCGCGAGGCGGAGATGACCAAGGTCCTCGAAACGAACTTCCGGCACGTCAACATCGCCCTCGTCAACGAGATGGCGGTGCTCTGCCACGACCTGGGCGTCGACCTCTGGGACGTCATCAGGTGTGCCGAGACGAAGCCGTTCGGCTTCCAGCCGTTCCGCCCCGGGCCCGGCGTCGGCGGCCACGGCGCGCCGGTCGACCCCGGCCACTTCCCGTACGACAGCCGCACGCCGGGGCACCCGTTGCGCATGGTCTCGCTGGCCAAGGAGATCAACGACCGGATGCCCGGCTATGTGATCCAGCGCTGCGCGACCCTGCTCAACGAGCACGGCAAGTCCGTACGGGGCGCCAGGGTCCTGCTGCTGGGCGTCACCTACAAGCCCGACCTCGCCGACCAGGAGGCCTCGCCCGCCCGCGAGATCGCGACCCGGCTGATGGACATGGGCGCGCAGATCGGTTACCACGACCCGCACGTCCTGGACTGGCGCGTGCGCGACCTACCCGTGGCACGGGCCGACTCGCTCTACGAGGCCGCCGCCGGGGCGGACCTGACGGTCCTTCTCCAGCACCACCGCACCTATGACCTCCAGGGCCTCGCGGTGAAGGCCCAGCTCCTCCTGGACACCCGGGGGGCGACCCCCGCCGGAGCGGCGCACCGGCTGTAGCCCTCCGGGTCCCTCGGTAATCCCATGGGCCGTGTCGGTGGCGGCTGCTAGCCTGCGGCGTCACTTCTCGCACAGCCGTGCGCATTGCCCCAGGGGGAGCACCACCATGACCCAGCCCGTACCGCCCAACCAGCCGCCGCAGCCGCCCGGCGGACAGCCCGTCAGCGGGAACCCGTACGCGGACCGGCCGGCGCCCACGGGCAATCCCTTCGCCGGACAGCAGCCCGGCACCCCTTCGGGCAACCCGTTCGCGGGCCAGGGCGGCATCCCGTACGCCCCCGTCCCGCCGCAGGCCCCGGCGCGCGGCAACGCGGGCCTCGGACTGCTGGTCGCCCTCGGCGCGGCGGTCGTCGCGGCGGTCCTCTACGGCGTGATCGCCGGTTCCATCGAGCGCGAGGTCGGCTACGCGGCGGTCGGCGTCGGCTTCCTGATCGGCTTCGCCGCGAGCAAGGTGGGCGGGCCGCTCCCCGTCATCGGCATCGGCGCCGCCGTCGTCTCCGTGGGTGCCGTCCTCCTGGGGCAGCTCGTCGGCATGGCGGTGATCGTCGCGGACCGGCAGGGGATCGGCTTCTCCGAGGTGTTCTTCGACCACTTCGGCGACCTCTTCAGCGCCTGGAGGACGACGTCCGACTTCATGACGTACGTCTTCCTCGCCCTGGGCCCCGTCGGCGCCTTCGCCGGGGCGCGCAAAGCCGGCTGACGGCTCGCACACGCAGGACGGCCCGGACCGTGGAAGTGGTCCGGGCCGTCCTGCGTAAGGAAGGTCAGCGGCGGTGCTGCGAGTCCGCCACCGTCACCTCGACCCGCTGGAACTCCTTGAGGTCGCTGTAGCCCGTGGTCGCCATCGCCCGGCGCAGGGCGCCGAAGATGTTCATCGAGCCGTCGGGGTTGTGCGAGGGGCCGGTGAGGACCTCCTCCGTGGTGCCCACGGAGCCCAGGTCGACCAGCTTGCCGCGCGGGACGTCCTCGTGGACGGCCTCCATGCCCCAGTGGCGGCCGCGCCCCGGCGCGTCCGTCGCACGGGCCAGCGGGGAGCCCATCATCACGGCGTCCGCACCACAGGCGATGGCCTTCGGAAGGTCGCCCGACCAGCCGACGCCACCGTCCGCGATGACGTGCACGTACCGGCCGCCGGACTCGTCCATGTAGTCACGGCGTGCGCCGGCGACGTCGGCGACCGCGGTCGCCATCGGGACCTGGATGCCGAAGACGTTGCGCGTGGTGTGCGCGGCGCCGCCGCCGAAGCCGACCAGGACACCGGCCGCGCCGGTCCGCATGAGGTGCAGGGCCGCCGTGTAGGTGGCGCAGCCGCCGACGATGACGGGGACGTCCAGCTCGTAGATGAACTGCTTCAGGTTGAGCGGCTCGGCGGCACCCGAGACATGCTCGGCGGAGACCGTCGTGCCGCGGATGACGAAGATGTCCACACCCGCGTCGACGACGGCCTTCGAGAACTGGGCGGTGCGCTGCGGCGAGAGCGCGGCGGCGGTGACGACACCGGAGTCGCGCACCTCCTTGATGCGCCGGCCGATCAGCTCCTCCCGGATGGGGGCGGAGTAGATCTCCTGGAGCCGCGGCGTGGCGGTCTCGACCGGCATCTCCGCGATCTCGTCGAGGAGGGCCTGCGGGTCCTCGTGCCGGGTCCACAGCCCTTCCAGGTTGAGGACACCGAGGCCGCCCAGCTCACCGATGCGGATGGCGGTCTGCGGGGAGACCACCGAGTCCATGGGCGCGGCCAGGAAGGGCAGCTCGAAACGGTAGGCGTCGATCTGCCAGGCGATCGAGACCTCCTTCGGGTCACGGGTGCGCCTGCTCGGCACTACGGCGATGTCGTCGAACGCGTATGCGCGCCGACCGCGCTTGCCGCGCCCGATCTCGATCTCAGTCACGATGATGTGGCCTTTCCTCTACGTCTGCGCTGACCAGTATCCCCGACACACACGTGAGGGGCGGTCCCGGGAACCCCGGTCCGCCCCTCACCTGCGCTGATGCCTTACTTCCTGCTGTAGTTCGGCGCTTCCACCGTCATCTGGATGTCGTGCGGGTGGCTCTCCTTGAGCCCGGCCGAGGTGATCCGGACGAAGCGGCCGTTGTCCTGGAGCTCCGGGACGGTCCTGCCGCCGACGTAGAACATCGACTGGCGGAGGCCGCCGGTGAGCTGGTGGACCACCGCGGAGAGCGGGCCGCGGTAGGGCACCTGGCCCTCGATGCCCTCGGGCACCAGCTTCTCGTCGGAGGCGACACCCTCCTGGAAGTAGCGGTCCTTGGAGTAGGAGCGCTGGTCGCCACGGGTCTGCATGGCGGCGAGCGAGCCCATGCCGCGGTAGGACTTGAACTGCTTGCCGTTGATGAAGAGCAGCTCGCCCGGGGACTCCTCGCAGCCCGCGAGCAGCGAGCCGAGCATCACGGTGTCCGCGCCGGCCACGAGGGCCTTGGCGATGTCACCGGAGTACTGCAGGCCGCCGTCGCCGATGACCGGGACGCCGGCCGCCTTCGCCGCGAGCGACGCCTCGTAGATCGCGGTGACCTGCGGGACGCCGATGCCGGCGACCACACGCGTGGTGCAGATGGAACCGGGGCCGACGCCGACCTTGATGCCGTCGACACCGGCGTCGATGAGCGCCTGGGCGCCGTCACGGGTGGCGATGTTGCCGCCGATGACGTCGACTCCGGAGGCGTTCGACTTGATCTTGGCGACCATGTCGCCGACAAGGCGGGAGTGGCCGTGGGCGGTGTCGACGACGATGAAGTCGACACCCGCCTCGACCAGCGCCTGGGCGCGCTCGAAGGCGTCACCCGCGACACCGACGGCCGCGCCGACGATCAGCCGGCCGCCCTTGTCCTTGGCGGCGTTCGGGTACTTCTCCGCCTTGACGAAGTCCTTGACGGTGATGAGGCCCTTGAGGATCCCGGCGTCGTCGACGAGCGGGAGCTTCTCGATCTTGTGGCGGCGCAGCAGCTCCATGGCGTCGACGCCGGAGATGCCCACCGTGCCGGTGACGAGCGGCATCGGCGTCATGACCTCGCGCACCTGGCGGGAGCGGTCCGACTCGAAGGCCATGTCGCGGTTGGTGACGATGCCGAGCAGCTTGCCCGCCGCGTCGGTCACGGGCACGCCGCTGATGCGGAACTTCGCGCAGAGCTCGTCCGCCTCGCGCAGGGTCGCGTCCGGGTGCACCGTGATCGGGTCGGTGACCATCCCGGACTCGGAACGCTTCACCAGGTCGACCTGGTTCGCCTGGTCGGCGATGGAGAGATTGCGGTGCAGGACACCGGCGCCGCCCTGCCGGGCCATGGCGATGGCCATGCGCGCCTCGGTGACCTTGTCCATCGCCGCCGAGAGCAGCGGGATGTTCACCCGCACGTTCTTCGAGATGTACGAGGCGGTATCGATCTGATCGGGCGCCATGTCGGACGCGCCGGGCAGCAGCAGCACGTCGTCGTATGTCAGCCCGAGCGTCGCGAATTTCTCGGGCACTCCGTCGACGTTTGCAGTCATGACACCTTCCCCAAATGGCCTTGATCGGTGCGGATGTCCATGCTAACGGCCTCGCGGGGTGTCTCATTCCACGAGCAAGATCACACCGGGTTTCTGTGGCTTCCCACAAGCGGAAGGGGATGCGCCGGAACCGTGCCCTACTGGCCCGCGAGTGCGCGCAGCCTGCTCAGCGCACGGTGCTGCGCGACACGGACCGCGCCGGGGGACATCCCGAGCATCTGTCCGGTCTCCTCGGCGGTCAGTCCGACCGCGACGCGGAGGACCAGCAGCTCCCGCTGGTTCTCCGGAAGGTTGGCGAGCAGCTTCTTGGCCCAGGCCGCATCGCTGCTGAGCAGGGCGCGTTCCTCGGGTCCCAGCGAGTCGTCGGGCCGCTCGGGCATCTCGTCGGAGGGCACGGCCGTCGATCCCGGGTGCCGCATCGCGGCGCGCTGGAGGTCGGCGACCTTGTGTCCCGCGATGGCGAAGACGAAGGCCTCGAAGGGTCTTCCGGTGTCCTTGTACCGCGGCAACGCCATCAGGACCGCCACGCAGACCTCCTGCGCGAGGTCCTCCACGAAGTGACGGGCATCACCGGGAAGCCTGTTGAGCCGGGACCTGCAGTAGCGCAGCGCGAGGGGGTGCACGTGGGCCAGCAGGTCGTGGGTGGCCTGCGCGTCGCCGTCGACGGCACGGTGCACCAGAGCACCGATCACCGTCGTCCCGTCCTCGCGCATCGGACCATGGTGCCTCGACACCGTCCGGTCCGATGCACCGCGTCCCGAGTTGTGCACCGAAGCGTTATCCGGGTGGTGCGGCGGAATGCCTCCGGCGTCGGCCTCCGAGGCCCCTCCGGCGGACGGTTCGACACCTCCGGCCGGCACCTCCGCACGGGCGGCCCGCGCGTCGGTCCGTACGCCGTCGGCGCTGCGAGCGGGTGCTCCAGCGTTCTGAGCGGGTGCGCCGGATGTCATGTCCTGCGCCCTCCCCTTCCGCTCGACCGAATGTCCCCCGCGGGGGCTCCACACTCAAGGATGCGGCATCGGCCGGGAAGCGTCACATACCGCTGGTGGGGAGGGCCCGGCCGCAGGTCCGCCGCCACCGCCGCCCCGTCCGCCGGCGTGCGGACGGGATCGCACGGCTACCGGCCGCGCGGCGGCCTCAGCGGACCAGGCCCCAGCGGAAGCCGAGCGCGACGGCGTGCGCCCGGTCCGAGGCCCCGAGCTTCTTGAACAGACGCCTGGCGTGCGTCTTCACGGTGTCCTCCGAGAGGAAGAGCTCGCGCCCGATCTCCGCGTTGGAGCGGCCGTGGCTCATGCCTTCGAGCACCTGGATCTCCCGTGCGGTGAGCGTCGGCGCCGCACCCATCTCGGCAGACCGCAGCCGGCGCGGGGCGAGCCGCCACGTCGGGTCGGCCAGCGCCTGGGTGACGGTCGCGCGCAGCTCCGCGCGGGAGGCGTCCTTGTGCAGATATCCGCGGGCACCGGCGGCGACCGCGAGCGCGACACCGTCCAGGTCCTCCGCGACGGTCAGCATGATGATCCGGGCGCCGGGGTCGGCGGAGAGCAGCCGCCGGACCGTCTCCACACCCCCCAGACCGGGCATGCGTACGTCCATCAGAATCAGATCCGAACGATCGGCCCCCCAGCGGCGGAGGACTTCCTCGCCGTTGGCCGCCGTCGTCACACGCTCGACGCCGGGCACGGTCGCAACCGCGCGGCGGAGCGCTTCTCGGGCAAGCGGGGAGTCGTCGCAGACGAGGACGGATGTCATGACCGCCCTCCGAAGCTGATGCACGTCACCTTGAGCCTCCAGGCTGATACAAGTCGTCACCTGAGCGGTCGACCCCCTCGGACATCTGCCCGAGCTCGTTCTCCGTCAACCGCTTCCCCTTCATCAACGACGGTCACTCGAAAGAGTTACGGGCCGAAGCGCCCGGTTCGGCACTCTAAGTGAGGGCCCGCACACGGAGCAGAGCGACACGGGATCACCCACCCTCCGGCAGGCCGCTCATCCGTTGACCTGCCCCATTTAGCGGGTTTTCTTCCCTTTTGCTGGCGTCTGCGGCTAGATTCGCAAGAAGTCATATTTACATCTACTAACACCGTAGATGTACGGTCGGGACTCAGGTCACCGACGAGCACCAACGGTCGAGGAAGCCGATTCCGACTCAGCAAGGTTTCGAGGGGACACGCAATGGCAGATTTCTCCCGCCTTCCAGGACCCAACGCGGATCTGTGGGACTGGCAGCTGCTGGCCGCCTGCCGCGGGGTCGACAGCTCACTCTTCTTCCACCCCGAAGGGGAACGCGGAGCGGCCCGGAGCGCCCGTGAGACCTCGGCGAAAGAGGTCTGCATGCGCTGCCCGGTACGCGCCGAGTGCGCCGCGCACGCGCTCGCGGTACGGGAGCCCTACGGCGTGTGGGGCGGCCTGACCGAGGACGAGCGCGAGGAGCTCATGGGGCGCGCCCGCAACCGGCTGATCTCCGCCCACTCCGCGCCGTCCGAAGGGTCGGACCCCTCCTGACACCCAGCGGGCCCGATCGAACGCAGAAACGTTTTTCCTTCACACCCGGTGCACCCCTCCGCGGGCGTGCGCCGGCCCTCGGGCGTGCGCCGGGCAGCAGACCGCGGTGCGCCCGTCAGCGTGCGGCCGCCGCGGACAGCTGGTCCAGGGTCGCCGCCACGGCGGGGACCCGGGCGAGGTCGGGGAGGGTGAGGGCGACGATCTCCCGCTCGACGGCCGGCTCCACCGTCACCGTGCGCGCCCCCTTGATCCGCACGGACTCCAGGGCCAGCTCGGGCAGCACGGCGATGCCGAGACCCGCCCCGACCAGGCCGACCACCGCCGGGTAGTCGTCGGTGGCGAAGTCGATCCGGGGGGTGAATCCGGCCTCCTCGCAGACTTCGACCAACTGGCGCCTGCAGCGGGGACAGCCGGCGATCCACGGCTCCTCCGTCAGCTCACCGATGTCCACCGCGCGGGTCCCGGCCAGCCGGTGTCCCTCGGGAACGAGGCCGATCAGCCGGTCCGTGAGCAGCGGACGCACGACCAGGTCGTCCCATTCGCCGCCGGTGGTGCCGTAGCGGAAGGCCAGGGCGATGTCGACGTCACCGTCGCGCAGCATTTCCACCGAGCGGGGCGGCTCGGCCTCCACGAGCGACACCTGCGTGCCGGGGTGCGCGGCCCGCAGCGCGGCCAGGGCGCCGGGAACCAGGGTGGAGCTGCCGCTGGGGAAGGAGACGAGCCGGACGCGGCCCGCACGGAGACCGGCGATCGCGGCGACCTCCTCCTCGGCGGCGGTGAGCCCGGCGAGGATGCCCGACGCGTGGCGCACCAGCGCCTCGCCCGCCTGGGTCAGCCGCATCTCCCGTCCCGTACGGATCAGGAGGGGGGTGCCTGCCGAGCTTTCCAGTGCCTTCATCTGCTGGCTGACGGCGGGCTGGGTGCAGCCGAGATCGCGCGCGGCGGCGGAGAACGATCCGCTGGTGGCCACGGCGCGCAGGACACGGAGATGACGGGCTTCGATCACACCTCAACCATAAGCGACGCTTGCATGATGATCTGATAAATCATGAGCGGCTTTGAGTACCGCACGGTTACCGTGTACGCCATGAAGGTGCTCACCGTGAACCTCGGCCGCCCCACCCCCTCGTCGCACACCGACTCGGCCTCGGGGCTGACCGGGATCGGCAAGCAGCCGGCCGACGCGCCGGTGCGGGTCTCCGACCCCGGTCCCAGGGGCAGCGGCGGCAGCGGCCTCGCCGGGGACGCCGTGTGCGACCTCCGGCACCACGGCGGCACGGACCAGGCGGTCTACGCGTACGCCCGCGAGGAGCTCGACGCCTGGGAGGAGACGCTCGGCAGGCCCCTGCCCAACGGTGCGTTCGGCGAGAACCTGACGACGTCGGGCGTCGTCGTCAGCCACGCCAGGATCGGGGAGCGCTGGCGGGTCGGCGGGGAACTGGTCCTGGAGGTCACGTCGGGCCGCATCCCGTGCCGGACCTTCGCCGGGCACATGGGAGAGCGCGGCTGGGTGAAGCGGTTCACCCACGAGGCCGCCACGGGCGCGTACCTGCGCGTGATCACGCCGGGGACGATCCGTGCGGGCGACGCCGTGGAGATCGTGCACCGCCCGGACCACGACATCACCGCCGCCCTGGAGTTCAGGGCGACGACCACGGAACGCACCCTGCTGCCGCGCCTGCTCGCCGCCGGTGACGCGCTGCACGGGGAGACGCTGCGGGCCGCGCGGGCCTACCTGGCCAAGAACGGCCCCGCCCCCGCCGAGGGCGCCCCCGCGTCCTAGGGTCCTCCGTTCGGACCGGGCTGGACCTGGCGGCGGGGTCCGCTCCCCGGGCTGGTCGGTGGGACCCCCGTGCGGGGCACTAACGTGCCGCTCATGACGACTGCACTGATTACGGGCGCGACGGCGGGGATCGGGGCCGCCTTCGCACGGCGGCTCGCGCGTGACGGACACAACCTGGTGCTGGTGGCCCGTGACACGGAGCGGCTGCGGACCCAGGCGACGGAGTTGCACGACCGGCACGGCATCGAGGCCGAGGTGCTGACGGCCGACCTGTCCACGGACGCCGGTATCGAGGCGGTCGAAGCGCGACTGACGGACCGTCACAGCCCGGTCGACCTCCTGGTCAACAACGCCGGCTTCGGCAACAAGGGCCGCTATCTCGACGTCTCCGTCGCCGACGAGCTGACGATGCTCAAGGTCCACTGCGAGGCGGTGCTGCGCCTGACCTCGGCCGCGACGGGGCCCATGCGCGAGCGCGGCCGCGGCGGTGTGGTCAACGTGGCCTCCGTGGCGGCCTTCCTCCCCCGGGGGACGTACGGGGCGTCGAAGGCGTGGGTCGTGCAGTTCACCCAGGGTGCCGCGAAGGACCTGGCGGGTTCGGGCGTCCGCCTGATGGCGCTGTGCCCCGGCTTCGTGCGGACCGAGTTCCACCAGCGGGCCGGGATGGGCACGGGCGACATCCCCGGCTGGATGTGGCTCGACGCGGACAAGCTGGTGACCGCCGCGCTGGCCGACCTGGCCCGGGGCAGGTCGGTGTCCGTCCCGGACCCGCGGTACAAGACGCTGATGGGGCTGGTGAAGCTCGCGCCCCGGAGCCTTCTGAGCGGCGTGACCACCCGCGCGGGGCGCACGTACGGCCCGAAGTAGCCCGGCCCGGCCGTCGCCGCGGGTCACCGGCACGACGGCGGGCGCACCGAGGCCCGGTGCCCCCGCGACGGGGGTACCGGGCCTCGGCGGTGTACGGGACCGTACTAGTGCGAGTGGCCGTGGCCGCCGTGACCGGCGTCGGCCTCCTCCTCGGCCGGCTTCTCGACGACCAGGGTCTCGGTCGTGAGCAGCAGCGACGCGATGGACGCGGCGTTCTCCAGGGCGGAGCGGGTGACCTTGACCGGGTCGATGACGCCGGCCTTGACCAGGTCGCCGTACTCGCCTGTCGCGGCGTTGAAGCCCTGACCCTTGTCCAGGTCGGAGACCTTGGAGGTGATCACGTAGCCCTCGAGGCCCGCGTTCTCCGCGATCCAGCGGAGCGGCTCGACGGCGGCGCGGCGCACGACCGCGACACCCGTGGCCTCGTCGCCGGTCTTGCCGAGGTTGCCCTCGAGGACCTTGACGGCGTGGACCAGAGCGGAGCCACCACCGGAGACGATGCCCTCCTCGACCGCGGCGCGGGTCGCGGAGATGGCGTCCTCCAGACGGTGCTTCTTCTCCTTGAGCTCCACCTCGGTGGCGGCACCGACGCGGATCACGCACACGCCGCCGGCCAGCTTCGCGAGGCGCTCCTGGAGCTTCTCGCGGTCCCAGTCGGAGTCCGTGGACTCGATCTCGGCCTTGATCTGGTTGACGCGGCCCTTGACGTCGGCGGAGTCGCCGCCGCCGTCGACGATGGTCGTGTCGTCCTTGGAGACGGTGACGCGGCGGGCGGTGCCCAGCACGTCCAGACCGGCCTGGTCGAGCTTGAGGCCGACCTCCTCGGCGATGACGGTCGCACCGGTGAGGGTGGCGATGTCGCCGAGCATGGCCTTGCGGCGGTCACCGAAGCCGGGGGCCTTCACCGCGACGGCGTTGAAGGTGCCACGGATCTTGTTGACGACGAGGGTGGAGAGCGCCTCGCCCTCGACGTCCTCGGCGATGATCAGGAGCGGCTTGGAGGCGCCGGCCTGGATGACCTTCTCCAGCAGCGGGAGCAGCTCCTGGATGGAGCCGATCTTGCCCTGGTGGATCAGGATGTACGGGTCGTCGAGGACGGCCTCCATACGCTCCTGGTCGGTCACCATGTACGGCGACAGGTAGCCCTTGTCGAAGGCCATGCCCTCGGTGAACTCGAGGTCCAGACCGAAGGTGTTGGACTCCTCGACGGTGATGACGCCGTCCTTGCCGACCTTGTCCATCGCGTCCGCGATGAGCTCGCCGACCTGCGGGTCCTGCGCGGAGAGCGCGGCCACGGCGGCGATGTCGGCCTTGTCGTCGATCGGGCGGGCGGTCGCGAGGAGCTCCTCGGACACGGCCTTCACGGCGGCGTCGATGCCCTTCTTCAGGGCGGCCGGGGAGGCACCCGCGGCGACGTTGCGCAGACCTTCGCGGACGAGGGCCTGGGCGAGCACGGTGGCGGTGGTGGTGCCGTCACCGGCCACGTCGTTGGTCTTGGTCGCCACCTCCTTCACCAGCTGGGCACCGAGGTTCTCGTACGGGTCGTCGAGCTCGACCTCGCGCGCGATGGTGACACCGTCGTTGGTGATGGTGGGGGCGCCGAACTTCTTGTCGATGACGACGTTGCGGCCCTTGGGGCCGATCGTCACCTTCACCGTGTCGGCAAGCTTGTTGACGCCGCGCTCAAGGGCGCGACGGGCGTCCTCGTCGAACTTCAGGATCTTCGCCATGGGCTGAGCTGTCCTCTCAAACGAACTGCGCCCCTCGCCGCCCGGCTAGTGATTTCGCAGGGGGCCAGGGGCGCAGAACGGAAGCAAACGTTAAGTGAATTACTTCTCGACGATCGCGAGAACGTCGCGGGCCGAAAGGACGAGGTACTCCTCGCCGTTGTACTTCACCTCGGTGCCGCCGTACTTGCTGTACAGGACGACATCGCCGGTCTTGACGTCGAGCGGAAGGCGCTCGCCGTTCTCGAAGCGGCCCGGGCCCACGGCCAGGACGACGCCCTCCTGGGGCTTCTCCTTGGCGGTGTCCGGAATGACCAGGCCGGAAGCCGTGGTCTGCTCGGCGTCGAGCGGCTGGACCACAATGCGGTCCTCGAGCGGCTTGATCGCAACCTTGGAGCTGGTGGTCGACACGATCCGGTCTCCCCCTTCGGAGATCTCACGGGGTTTAACAGTCTGTGGGTGGCGACCGGGCCGATCCGTCGTCGCGGGTGCCGGACCTGTCCTGTCGCGCGGTTGTGCTGGCACTCTCCATCGGTGAGTGCCAGCACAGAGACTATGGCCGCGATTAGCACTCGGTCAAGCGGAGTGCCAATTCACCACCCGCGCGTGGCGTCGCGGGACCGCTCACGCCCGGACAACGCGGGAGACCACCGCGGTGTTCCGGCGGCACGCCGTCCCGCCGGCCCCTCCGCACCCCCGGTCACCGGAGACCCGGACCCCTGACCGCCCGACCCGTCAGACGTAGTCCTCCAGCCTGGCCACGGCGTAGCCCTTGTCCGTGATCGTCTTCATGACGCGGCGGATCATGTCGGCCATGGACCCCTCCCAGTCCTCGCGCCCGCGGAAGTGGGTGAGGACGATGTCGCCGGGGTGCAGGTCCTGGTCCCACTCGCGCCACTCCATGTGGTCGGGGAACGCCTCGGCCGCCCACAGCGGGACGGCCTTGATGCCGCAGGACTTCGCGACCCGCAGGGTGTCGCCGTTGTAGTTGCCGTACGGCGGCCGGAAGAGGGTGGGCCTCTTCCCGAAGTACCTCTCGATCTTGTCCTGCTCGCCGCAGATCTCCCGCCGCTGCTCGGACTTCGAGAGGCCGGGGAGATAGCGGTGGTTCAGCGTGTGGTTGTTGAGGGTGACTCCGCGGGCCTGCATGTCCTTGAAGTAGCCGTAGTCGTCGCTCACCACGTAGTCGCTGAGGAAGGCGCTGTAGGGGATCTTCAGCTCCGTCATCATGCGCAGGAGTTCGGGGTCCTTCTCCGCGCCGTCGTCCATCGTCAGGAAGACGATCCGCTCCTTGGTGGGCACGGTGGTGAAGACGGGGGGCAGCGTCTCCCCTCCCTCCACCTCGAAGCCCTCGCGAGTGGTGATGCGCGGCTTCCGGGCGGGCGGCGCCGGGGCGACGAGCGGGACCTTCGCCAGACCCCACTTCTTCGCGACCGCGGCCCTGGCGGCCTGCTTCCGCTTCAGGAGCTCGGCACGCGCGGCGGCCGCGGCGGCGGGCCCCGGCCGGGCGGCGGCTCCGGGCTGCCCGGCGGCCGGCTTCCCGTGGTCCGCGGTCTTCCCGCCCGTACTCGCACACCCGGAGGCGACGGCGGCGGCCAGCAGAGCGGCCAGGACGGCGCAAGCCGGTCTGTACCGCTTCACGGCAGATTCTTCTTTTTGTCGTACTAGCTGCATGGCGCCGCATCCTGCCAGCAGCGCCCCGGCCGCCTCCGGCGACACCTCCACCGGGCCCGCCGCGTCCCCCGGCTGGCTCACAATGGATCGTGTGAACGCCCTTCCCCCCGCCGACCAGGCCGACCAGCTCGCCTCCTTCGCCGCCCTGCGCACCCCTCGGGGGACGGCGCTCCTGGAGGAGCTCCGCGACCACGACCCCGCCCGGGAACTGGCGACGGCGACCCGGCTGCGGCGCTCCCACCCCGCCGGCCTGGTGTCGGCGGCACTCGGCCAGGCGCGGCTGCGGCAGCGCGCGGTGGCGAAGTTCGGGGCGGAGGACGCGTTCCGCATGTTCTTCACCCCGCACGGCGTGGAGCAGGCCACCCGCACCTCCGTCGCCTCCTACCGCGCGGAGCGGTTCGCGGAGCGCGGGGTGCGGAGTGTGGCCGACCTGTGCTGCGGGATCGGTGGTGACGCGATCGCCATGGCCCGCGCGGGCATCGCGGTCCTGGCGGTGGACCGCGACCCGCTGACGGCTCTCGTGGCCCGCGCCAACGCGGAGGCCCTCGGCCTCCAGGAGCTCGTCGAGGTGCGGTGCGCGGACGTCACGGAGATCGACACCTCGCCCTACGACGCGGTCTTCGTCGACCCGGCGCGGCGGGGCGGCCGCGGCCGGATCTTCGACCCGGAGGCATACTCTCCGCCCCTCTCCTGGGCGACGGAGGCCGCGCTGAAGGCCCCCCGCGCAGCGCTGAAGATCGCCCCCGGCGTCCCCCACGAGGCGATCGGGCCGCAGGCCGAGGCCGAGTGGATCTCGGACGGCGGGGACGTGAAGGAGGCCGTGCTCTGGTTCGGCGAGGGCTTCACGCCCGGCGCCTACCGGGCCACCCTGCTCCCGTCGCGCACGACGCTCGCCTCCGACGGCCCGCTTCCCGCCCCGCCGGTCGGCCCCGTCGGCCGGTATCTGTACGAGCCCGACGGCGCCGTCATCCGCGCGCACCTCGTCGCCGACATCGTCGAGCGGTGCGGCGGCAGGCTGATCGACGAGACGATCGCGTACGTCACGAGCGACGTGCCGTACGCGTCCGAGACCACGGCCGCGTACGAGATCACCGATCAGCTGCCCTTCAACATGAAGAAGCTCAAGGCACTGCTGAGAGAGCGTCAGGTCGGCGTGCTGACGGTCAAGAAGCGCGGCTCCGCGGTCGAACCCGAGGAACTGCGCCGGAAGATGAAGCTCCAGGGGCCGCACGCGGCCACGGTCTTCCTCACCCGGGTGGCCGGCGCCCCGACGATGCTGATCGGGCAGCCGGTCGGACGCGCCTGAGGGTCACCGGGGGGCCTCTCCGGTCCTCGTGCCCGCCGGTGGCCGGCTCAGGTCAGGTCAGTGGGTACGACGTGCGGCCGGACGCCTCGTCGATCTCGTCGTGCGCCTTGGTGAGCAGCTTCATCGCGAGCTCGTTCAGCGCGCGAGCACCGGCGATCTCCTCGCCCACCCGTGGCTGCTCCGCGTCGGAGGGGTGACGGCTGGCGTATCCGTGGGCCCGTACCTCGGTCCCGTCGCTGAGCCGTACGAGGGCCGCCGCGCGGGTGCGGTGGGTGTCCTCCTCGAATTCCAGCTCGATATGCCATCCGACGGTGGTCTCCATCATGACGGTCACCTCCCGGATTCCCTGTCTCCAGGGTGCGCCCCTTCCCCCGCCCGCGCACGGCGTGGCCGGGGCTCAGGCGTCCCGGAGCGCCTGGATGTCCAGCTTCCGCATGCCCATCATGGCCTTCATCGCCCGTTCCGCACGGGCCCGGTCGGGACCGGCGAGCAGCTCCGGAAGCTCGCGCGGCACGATCTGCCAGGACAACCCGTACTTGTCCCTCAGCCATCCGCACTGGCTCTCCTCACCGGCTTCGGTGAACTTCTCCCACAGCCGGTCGACCTCCTCCTGGTCCGCGCAGTCCACGCTCAGCGAGACGGCCTCGTCGAAGGTGAACTGCGGGCCGCCGTTGAGGCCCACGTACTCCTGACCGGCGAGCACGAAGTCGACGGTCAGCACCGATCCGGCGAGTTCCGACCCCTCGGGCCAGCGGGTGACGTTCTCGATGCGGGAATCACCGCCGAAGACCGAGACGTAGAAGGCGGCCGCTTCCTCCGCCTGGTCGTCGAACCACAGACAGGGCCTGATCTTCTGCATGACCTTCTCCTCCACTCGCCGCGCCGCTTCTCCGGACGCTGTGCAAGGTAGACGGCGGCGGAGCCCGGAACTCATCGGGACACGCGCTCGGCGCGCGCGAGCGCGGCCCCGGGTCAGCCGACGGCCGGGCCGAGGGACTCGAAGCGCCACCGGTGGACGGCGCGGGTGATCAGCCCTGCGTCCGGCTCCGGCAGCTCCGGCAGTACGTCGTCGTACGCCGCGTCCCACCAGGTCAGGACGAGCACCCGGTCCTCGGGGGCCCGCAGCAGCTCGCTGCGCAGCGGCGGCCGGGGCAGCTCGGCCGCCCGCTCCCCGGCCCACTCCAGCAGCTCCGCGCCCCGGCCCTCGGTCGCGCGGGCCTCCCACATCAGGGCGACGGTCATGAGTAGAGGTTGTCCTTGCTGACCTCGTGGACGTGGTCATGGTCGTGGTCGTGGCTGTGCGACCCCGGCACGTGGGTCTCGGTGACGGGCAGCGAGGAGTCCGCGGACAGCTCCCAGTCCGAGGCGGGGCGGTTGCGCGCCACCATCTCGGCGCCGAGGGCGGCGACCATGGCACCGTTGTCCGTGCACAGTCCGGGCCTGGGGACCCGCAGCCGGATCCCCGCCTTCTCGCAGCGTTCCTCGGCGAGCGCCCGGAGCCGCGAGTTGGCCGCGACGCCGCCGCCGATCATCAGGTGGTCGACGCCCTCGTCCTTGCAGGCGCGGACGGCCTTGCGGGTGAGGACATCGACGACGGCCTCCTGGAAGGAGGCGGCGACGTCCCGTACGGGCACGTCCTCGCCGGCCGCGCGCTTCGCCTCGATCCAGCGCGCCACGGACGTCTTGAGCCCGGAGAAGGAGAAGTCGTACGCGGGGTCGCGCGAGCCGCTCAGTCCGCGCGGGAAGGCGATCGCCTTCGGGTCGCCCTCCCTGGCCAGCCGGTCGATGACCGGGCCGCCGGGGAAGCCGAGGTCGAGCACCCGGGCGATCTTGTCGAAGGCCTCACCGGCGGCGTCGTCGATGGTCGCGCCGAGCGGCCGCACGTCGTTGGTGATGTCCGGGGCCAGCAGCAGCGAGGAGTGTCCCCCGCTGACCAGCAGGGCCATCGTCGGCTCGGGCAGCGGGCCGTGCTCCAGCTGGTCGACGCAGATGTGCGAGGCCAGGTGGTTCACCCCGTACAGCGGCTTGTTCAGGGCGTAGGCGTAGGCCTTGGCGGCCGAGACCCCGACGAGCAGCGCCCCGGCGAGCCCGGGTCCGGCCGTGACCGCGATCCCGTCGAGGTCGCGGGCGCTGATCCCGGCGTCCTTCAGGGCGCGCTCGATGGTGGGGACCATCGACTCCAGGTGGGCGCGGGACGCGATCTCCGGGACGACACCGCCGAAGCGCGCGTGGGTGTCGACGCTGGACGCGACGGCGTCGGCGAGGAGCGTGGTCCCGCGCACGATGCCCACGCCGGTCTCGTCGCAGGAGGTCTCGATGCCGAGTACGAGCGGTTCGTCAGCCATCAGTCTGTCTCTGTTCCTTGTACGGTCAGGCGCATGACGAGTGCGTCGATGTTGCCCGGCTGGTAGTAGCCGCGGCGGAAGCCGATGGGTTCGAAGCCGAAGCGTTCGTAGAGCTTCTGCGCGCGGGTGTTGTCGACGCGGACCTCCAGGAGCACCGCGGTGCACTCGAAGGCGGTGGCGTGCCGGAGCAGGTCGGTCAGGAGCTCGGAGCCGAGGCCGCCGCCCCACTGGTCGCGGCTCACGGCGATGGTCTGGACGTCGGCGAGGTCACCGGCCGATGCCAGGCCCGCGTAGCCGACGATCCGGCCGTCGGGGTCCTCGGCGACGACGTAGCGGTGGGTGGCGCGGGGTCCGCGGGCGCGGGCGAGCTCCGACCAGAACATGCCGGCCGACCAGGCGTCGTCGGGGAACAGCTCGTGCTCCAGCTCCAGGACGGGGGCGATGTCCCACCACCGCATCTCCCGGAGCACAGCGGTCGCGGTGGTCACTTCGGGGTGACCACCTTGTAGTTCTTCGGGACCTGCGCGTCGGGCCTGCGCAGGTAGAGCGGCTGCGGCGGGAGCAGCCCGGTACCGGCGGCCAGCCGTTCGGCGGCGAGGGAGGCGAGGGCGCCGGCGGAGACGTGCTCGGGGCCCCGGGCGTCGGGGAACGCCTCCGGGTAGAGCAGTGCGCCGGCGCCGGCGACGGGCAGGCCGGCGAGCGAGTCGGCGATGTCGGCGGGGCGGTCGACCCCGGGCTCGCCCACGCGCGTGCGGACGTCGTCGTAGCGCGCCCAGTAGACCTCCTTGCGCCGCGCGTCGGTGGCGACGGCGAAGGGGCCTTCGATTCCGGAGGCGTGGGCGAGCGCGTCGAGCGTGCACACCCCGTGCACCGGGAGCGAGAGCGCGGACCCGAACGTCGCGGCGGTCACCAGGCCGACGCGCAGCCCGGTGTAGGGGCCGGGTCCGACGCCGACGGCGACGTCGGTGACGTCGTCGAGGGTCACCCCGGCCTCGGCGAGGACCCGGTGGACGGCGGGGAGCAGGAGTTCCCCGTGCCTCCGGGCGTCGACCTGGCCGGTCTCGGCGACGACGGAGGACCCGTCGTGGAGGGCGACGGTGACGGCGGGGGTGGCGGTATCCATGGCGAGCAGCAGCACACAAACAGCCTACGGCTCCGCCGACGCGGCCACGGCAGCCCGTTCGGCGTCCCGGTCCGCCCCTCCGCTGCTGGTAGCGTCCCCCGGGGAGGGGCGAGTACGACGTAAACGCTTGTACGACATGCGGCGAACGGCATCCGAAAGGGGACGTCAGGGTGGCTAGGAGCAGCTCGGGAATCGTGGCCGGGCTCACCGCCGCGGCGTTGGCCGTGGTCTGTTTCCTCGCCTACCAGGCGTCGGCGAACGCGCCCGACTCGGTCGTCGCCCCCTCGGCCCAGGCCTCCGGGCCGTCCGCGCAGCCCTCGGGGAAGCCCGACGCGTCGAAGCAGCCGCTGGCCGTTCCCGAGGACTCCGACACCGGAGCGCGCGTCGTGTACGCCCTGAAGGACCGCAGGGTGTGGATCGTCGGCGGCCAGGAGCAGGCGCTGCGGACCTTCACCGTCATGCCGAGCACTGTGGACCCGCTGCCCGGCGTGTACCAGGTGACCTCGCGCTCCGGCAGCATCAAGGGCTCGGACGGCGTCATGATCGAGCACGTCGTGCGCTTCGCGAACGTGGACGACGTGGCCATCGGCTTCAGTGCCGCCCAGGACAACTCGATGAAGAGGCCCGACCCCGCCGTCAAGACGGGCGGGGTGCGCATGAAGCGCACGGACGGGAACGCGATGTGGACGTTCGCCACGGTCGGCGCGAAGGTCGTCGTCGTCCCGTAGCCGAGAGGCACGGGCCGCGTCCGGCCGGGAAGATCCTAGGCGGCGTCGCGGTCCTCGCCCGGCCTCACCGGCTCCTCGTCCTCGCGGTCCTCGCGCGGCGGCGTGGAGACCGCCGTCGCGGCGGCGCAGGAGGCGAGCAGGTCCTTCATCGACACCGCGGAGGGCGACGGCGGCTCCGCCTGCGGCGACTGGGGCTGCACTTCACGCTCGGGTGCCGGCATGGATGCCTCCTCGGGCCTCGGTGAGAGATGTGGTTAGGTAGACCTAACTCATCCCTGTACCCCATGTGACCACGCCGGGGCTCCCCCGCGCAACATTTTACCGACGTCTTGTCGGAAAGCATTCCGCACCGGGCCGCTGCGCTCACCCGCGAGCCGCCGCCGGCACCCTCAGCGCGCCGCCAGTTCCGCGTGCAGCCGCGCCCAGCGCGCCCCGATCCCGACCAGGGTCACCGTGCGGCGCTCGTCGTCCGTGTCGCCGACCGCGCGGTCGATCACCACGCGCAGCCGGTCCTCGGAGAGGTCCTCGACCTTGCCGTCGCCCCACTCCACGACGATCACCGACTCGGGCAGCGACACGTCGAGGTCCAGGTCCTCCATCTCGTCGAGACCGCCGCCCAGCCGGTACGCGTCGACGTGGACCAGCGCGGGTCCGTCACCCAGCGGCGGATGGACCCGGGCGATCACGAAGGTCGGCGAGGTGACGGCGCCGCGCACACCGAGGCCCTCGCCGAGACCACGGGTCAGGGTGGTCTTGCCCGCGCCGAGCTCGCCGGTGAGCATCACCAGGTCGCCCGGGGCCAGCACTCCGGCGATCCGGCGGCCGAGGTCCTTCATCTCTTCGGGGGACTCCACGGCGAGAGCCAGGGTGACGGTGCCCGGTGCGGCGGTGCCGGTCGCCGGGCCGTAGTGCGCTGCTTCCATGCCGACCCACGTTAGAGGATCAGCGCGTCCCGGCCGGAACCGCTCCGATCCGTACCAGCAGGTCCGCGAGCCGGTCGGTGACCGTCTCCGGATGCTCCAGCATGACCAGGTGACCGGCGTCCGGCACGATGACCAGCTCCGCGTCCGGCAGCTGGTCCGCGATGGCCTCGCTGTGCGAACTGGGCGTGACCAGGTCCTTGTCGCCGGCCAGGATCAGGACCGGGAGACCGCTGAACGCGGGCAGCGCACCGCTCTTGTCGTGCTCGGTGAACGCCGGGTAGAACTCGGCGACCACGTCGATCGGGGTGGACTCGATGAGCCGCTCGGCGAACCGCGCGACGGCCGGGTCCACGTCCCGCGACCCGAACGAATAGCGCTTGATCAGCCCCGCGAACAGATCGGCGGTGGCCCGCCTGCCGCGCTCCACCAGCTCCGCCTGGGAGCCCAGCGCCTTCAGCACACCGGGCAGCACCCGCCGCACGGCGTTGACGCCCGCCACCGGCAGACCGAAGTTCACCTCGCCCAGCTTGCCGCTCGACGTGCCGACGAAGGCCACCGCGGCCACCCGGTCGCGGATCAGCTCCGGGTACCGGTCGGCGAGCGCCATTATCGTCATGCCGCCCATCGAGTGCCCGACCAGCACCAGCGGGCCCTCGGGCGCGGCGGCGTCGATGACCGCCTTGAGGTCACGGCCGAGCTGGTCGATGCCCACCGGCACCCCCTCGGCCTGCGCCCGGCCGCGCTCGGAGCGGCCGTGGCTGCGCTGGTCCCAGTGGACCGTGCGGACCAGTCCGCGCAGCGCCGCCCGCTGGAAGTGCCAGGAGTCCTGGCCCAGGCAGTAGCCGTGGCTGAAGACGACGGTGACGGCCGCCGGGTCCTTGCGGCCGAAGAGCCTGCGGCGGCGCGATCCGCTGCCCGCGGGGGCGCTCGCCCGGCTCGTGCCGCTGTCCGGTTCGGTCTCGTCGACCTCGTAGTACAGCTCCGTGCCGTCGTCGGCGACGGCACGGCCGGGCAGCCCGCGCAGGGATCCGTACGGGCCCGAGGCGTCCAGCGCGAGGCGGGCCTTCTTGCGCATGCCCCGGCCCACCGTGAGCCGCTCGACGGCGACGCCCGCGGCCGCGCCCGCGGCGATGACGCCTATCGCCGCCCCGGCGACGCCCGCCCGGCGCCAGCCGGCCGCCGCGACGGCCGCGGTCGCCATGACGTCCTCGGCGCTGGTCTCGCTCACCGTGCCGTGCTCCTTCGTCGTTGTCGTCGTCGGCGGGCCGGGCCTGGCTGTCAGCCCCGGCCGGAGTCCTCGTGGAGGTGGACGCGGGGGACGCGCGCACCGATGCGCGTGACGATCTCGTACGCGATGGTGTCGGCCGCGACCGCCCAGTCCTCGGCGGTCGGCTCGCCCCGGTCCCCCGGCCCGAACAGCACCGCCTCCGCGCCCGCCTCCAGGCTGTCGCCCTCCAGGTCGACCACGAACTGGTCCATGGCGACGCGGCCGGCGATCCTGCGGACGGCGCCCCCGACGAGCACGGGTCCCCGGCCGGACGCATGACGCGGAATGCCGTCCGCGTAGCCGACGGGCACCAGGGCGAGGGTGGTCTCGGCGGAGGTCGTGTAGTGGTGTCCGTAGCTGATGCCGTGCCCCGGCGGCACCTGCTTGACCAGGGCGACGGAGGCGGCGAGCGTCATCACGGGGCGCAGTCCGAAGTCGGCCGGGGTGCCCAGCTCGGGGCTGGGCGAGATGCCGTACATCGCGATCCCGGTGCGCACGAGGTCGAAGTGCGACTCGGGCACCGTGAGCGTCGCCGGGGAGTTGGCGATGTGCCGCACCTCGGGCGTCACGCCCTCCTTCTCCGCGTACGCCACCATGTCCCGGAAGACGTCCAGCTGCGCGGCGATCGAGGGGTGCCCCGGCTCGTCGGCGCAGGCGAAGTGCGACCACAGGCCGGTGACGCGCAGGATGCCCGCGGTCTCGGCGGCGCGGGCCGCGGAGACGAGCTGCGGCCAGTCGGCGGGCTGGCAGCCGTTGCGCCCCAGACCCGTGTCCGCCTTGAGCTGGACCCGGGCCGGGACCCCTGCCGCGGTGGCCGCGGCGACGACCTCGTCGAGCGCCCACATGCCGCTCACCGAGACGTCGATGCCCGCCTCCACCGCCTCGCGCCAGGGGCCGCCCGGCGTCCACAGCCAGCACATCACCCGGCCGCCGATCCCGGCGGCACGCAGGGCGAGTGCCTCCTGCGGGGTGGCGGTTCCCAGCCACGCCGCTCCCGCCTCCTGGGCCGCCCTGGCGCAGGGCACGGCCCCGTGCCCGTAGGCGTCGGACTTCACCACGGCCATGAGCTGCGCGCCGGACGCCCGCGCGCGCAGTGCGCGCACGTTGGCGCGCAGTGCGGCGAGGTCGATCTCGGCACGGGCTCTCAGGGTCGCTGTCTCGTTCATCGCGCCCAGTCTCTCAGAGGCGTACGCCCGTGCCCTCGACCTCCCGTGCCCGGTGAGGCGGTCACCGGCGCCCGAGGGCGTGCTCCAGATGGTCGACGAGGACCGGGACGTGGCTGGTGGGGACGTCCTTCACCGATGTCACGAAGGTGACGGGGTCCCCGCCGCGCAGCAGGCCGAGGAGCTCCCCGACCGCCTCGGCGTGGGCCGGATCGCCGAGTTCGGTGCGGTAGCGGTCCACGAAGTCGTCGAAGCGGTCCCGGTTGTCGTGGTACCAGGTGCGCAGCTCCCTGGAGGGCGTCGCGTCCTTGGCCCACACGTCGACCGCAGCGTGCTCCTTGGAGACCCCGCGCGGCCACAGCCGGTCGACGAGCACCCGGGTGCCGTCGCCGTCCTCCGGCGGGTCGTACACCCTGCGTACGCGTACGGCACTGCCCATGGCCGACCACCGTCCCTTCGCGTTCTCCCGGGTCTGGACAAGCCTGGATCAGGCCCGCACATCCCGCCACGCCGCCGGTACGGCCTCGGCCACGTCCTGCGCGGCGACCGGTGCCCCGTCCGACGCCCGGCGCGCCGCGAGGCCGTGCAGATAGGCGCCGACGGACGCTGCGTCGCGGGGCGCGAGGCCCGCCGCGAGCAGCGAACCCGTCAGCCCGGACAGCACGTCCCCGCTGCCCGCCGTGGCCAGCCAGGACGTGCCGGTCGGATTGATCCGCACGGGTGCGTCCCCGGCCTCGGCGACGAGGGTCGTGGATCCCTTGAGCAGCACTGTGGCGTCGTAGCGCGCGGCCAGTTCCCGTACGGCGGCGAGCCGTCCCGCCTCGATCTCCTCGCGCGGCACCCCGAGCAGCGCGGCGGCCTCGCCCGCGTGCGGGGTGAGGACGGTGGGGGCGGTCCGCGCGCGGACGGCCCCGGCGTCCATCAGCCGCAGCCCGTCGGCGTCGACCAGCACCGGGACATCCGCGGCGAGCACGTCGGCGACCGCTCCGGCGGCGGCCGAGGAGTCGCCGAGCCCGGGCCCGACGACCCAGGCCTGGACCCGTCCTGCCTTCGACGGCGGTCCGGGGTGCACCAGGACCTCCGGGAAGCGGGCGATCACCGCGTCGGCGCCCGGGCCCGCGTAGCGCACGGCTCCGGCGCCGCCGTGCAGCGCCCCGGCGACCGCGAGCACCGCCGCGCCCGGATACCGCTCCGACCCGGCGGCCACACCCACGACCCCGCGCCGGTACTTGTCGCTCTCCGCGCCGGGCACCGGCAGCAGGGCGGCGACGTCGGTGTACTGGAGGGCCTCCAGGTCCGGGCGGGCGGGCAGCTCCGGGCCCAGGCCGATGTCCACCAGGCGCAGGGCCCCCGCGTGTCCGGCGGCCGGGTCGACGAGCAGCCCCGGTTTGTACGTGCCGAAGGTGACCGTGGCGTCCGCCCGTACGGCCTCTCCGAGCACCTGCCCGGTGTCCGCCTCGACGCCGCTCGGCAGGTCCACGGACAGCACGGGCGCGTGCCCCCGGGTGACAGCCCGCACCAGCTCGGCCGCCCCGGGCCGCAGCCCGCCGCGCCCGCCGATCCCGGTGATCCCGTCGACGACGAGGTCGACGGGGCCGAAGGGGCCCGGGTCCGGGCCGTCGAGCACCTGTCCGCCCGCGGCCAGCAGGGCGGCGAGCCCGGCCCGGTGGACCTTGTCCGGGGCGGTCAGGATCGCGCGTACCCCGGCCCCCCGCCGCGCCAGCCGGGCTCCCGCGTAGAGGGTGTCACCGCCGTTGTCGCCGCTGCCGACGAGGAGCAGCACCCGGGAGCCGTAGACCCGGCCGTTGCGCCGGAGGAGGTCGCCGCAGGCCACCGCGAGCCCCGCGGCGGCGCGCTGCATGAGCGTGCCCTCCGGGAGCCGCGCCATCAGGGCCCGCTCGGCCGCCCGTACGGTCTCGACGCTGTAGGCATGTCGCATGCGCTCAACCCTCCGCGATCACCACGGCGGACGCCACCCCCGCATCGTGGCTGAGGGAGACGTGCCAGCTGCGTACGCCGAGCTCGGCGGCCCGTGCCGCGACCGTGCCGCGCACCTCCAGCCGGGGCCGGCCGCTCTCCTCCACGCACACCTCGGCGTCGGTCCAGAGCAGCCCGCCCGGTGCGCCCAGCGCCTTGGCCAGGGCCTCCTTCGCGGCGAATCTGGCGGCGAGGGAGGC
This sequence comes from Streptomyces sp. NPDC001822, assembly GCF_042892135.1. NCBI lineage: Bacteria > Bacillati > Actinomycetota > Actinomycetes > Kitasatosporales > Streptomycetaceae > Streptomyces > Streptomyces sp. NPDC001822. Next base: position 380,911 of record NZ_JBIATW010000002.1, on the reverse strand, counting down.
GATCCCCCGCCGTTCCCCGCCGGGCAGCAGCAGCTCCCGCTCCAGGAAGAGCCGCTCGGCGAGCTGGGGTGTGCGCCCCAGCGCGGCGCCGAACCGCTCGATCTCCGCCACATCGATCCCGACCCCAATGATCACGCGCGCTCACTCACTCACTCGACTGTCACGGACTTCGCCAGATTGCGCGGCTGGTCCACCTCGTTGCCCCGGGCCGTCGCCAGCTCGCAGGCGAACACCTGGAGGGGCACCGTGGCGACCAGCGGCTGGAGCAGCGTAGGCGTAGCCGGGATCCGGACGAGGTGGTCGGCGTACGGCACGACCGCCTCGTCGCCCTCCTCCGCGATGACGACGGTACGGGCTCCGCGTGCCCTGATCTCCTGGATGTTCGAGACGATCTTGTCGTGCAGCACGGAGCGGCCCCGCGGCGAGGGGACGATCACGACGACCGGCAGTCCCTCCTCGATCAGCGCGATGGGGCCGTGCTTGAGCTCTCCGGCGGCGAATCCCTCGGCGTGCATGTACGCGAGTTCCTTGAGCTTCAGCGCCCCTTCCATGGCCACCGGATAGCCCACGTGCCGGCCGACGAAGAGCACGGTGTCGTGGGCGGACAGCGAGCGGGCCAGTTCGCGCACCGGCTCCATGGTCCCGAGGACGCGTTCGACCGCGCCGGACATCTCGGAGAGCTGGCGCACGACGGTGCGGATCTCGTCGCCCCACTTGGTGCCGCGCACCTGCCCCAGGTACAGCGCGACGAGGTAGCAGGCGACGAGCTGCGTCAGGAACGCCTTGGTGGAGGCGACGGCGACCTCGGGTCCCGCGTGCGTGTAGAGGACGGCGTCCGACTCCCTCGGGATGGTCGAGCCGTTGGTGTTGCAGATGGCCAGGACCTTCGCGCCCTGCTCGCGCGCGTGCCGGACCGCCATGAGGGTGTCCATGGTCTCGCCCGACTGCGAGATGGCGACGACGAGGGTGCGCTGGTCCAGGATCGGGTCGCGGTAGCGGAACTCGCTGGCGAGCTCGGTCTCGCAGGGCAGCCGGGTCCAGTGCTCGATGGCGTACTTGGCGATCATTCCGGCGTGGAAGGCCGTCCCGCAGGCGACGACGACGACCTTGTCGACCTCGCGGAGCACGCCGGGGGGGATGCGCACCTCGTCGAGGTGGAGCGTGCCCGAGCCGTCGACGCGTCCGAGCAGGGTGTCGGCGACCGCCTTGGGCTGGTCGGCGATCTCCTTGAGCATGAAGGAGGCGTAGCCGCCCTTCTCCGCGGCCGAGGCGTCCCAGTCGACGTGGTACTCGCGCACGTCGGCGGGCCGGCCGTCGAAGCCGGTGACCGTCGCCCCGTCGCGCCGGAGTTCGACGACCTGGTCCTGGCCCAGCTCGATCGCCGACCGGGTGTGCGCGATGAAGGCGGACACGTCGGAGGCCAGGAACATCTCCCCCTCGCCCACGCCCACGACGAGCGGCGAGTTCCGCCTGGCCCCGACGACGGCGTCGGGCTCGTCCGCATGCACGGCGACGAGGGTGAACGCGCCCTCCAGCCGCCGGCACACCTGGCGCATGGCGTCCGCCAGGTCACCGCCCGACGAGTACGCCTCGGCGAGCAGATGGGCCACCACCTCGGTGTCGGTCTCGGAGGCGAGGTCGTGCCCCCGCCCGGCCAGTTCCTCGCGGAGCGACGCGAAGTTCTCGATGATCCCGTTGTGCACGACGGCGACGCGGCCCGCGTTGTCGAGGTGCGGGTGGGCGTTGGTGTCGGTGGGCCCGCCGTGCGTGGCCCAGCGGGTGTGCCCGATCCCGGCGTTCCCGGCCGGCAGCGGCCGGTCCTTGAGTTCCTTCTCCAGATTGAGGAGCTTGCCCGCCTTCTTCGCCGCGGCCAGCCCGCCGTCCGCGAGGACGGCGACCCCGGCGGAGTCGTACCCCCGGTACTCCAGCCGTTTCAACCCCGCGACAACGACGTCCTGCGCCGACTGCACCCCGACGTAACCCACGATTCCGCACATATCGGCACCCTAAGGCTCCTGCCTGCCGCAGCCCAGGGCCATGCGTGTGTCGGGCCCGGACGGCCGCCGGAAAGTGCCTGTCGCCGTACGGCCTGCGAGGCGTTGCGCCGAGCGGATTTCGCGCGGGCGCCTGCGACCGGGGCCGGGCGGTCACTACGCTCCCGGTCCATGACGACTACCGACTGCTACACCTGCGGCATGGAAGCGGAGTTCGAGGCGCTGCCGCCGCGCGAGCGCGTCGCCCACGACCGGCACTGGCGGGTGGCGCACGCGACCGGGACCTCGCTGCCGGGCTGGCTGGTGCTGCTGCCCAGGCGCCACGTCACGGCCGTGCACGATCTCACCGACGCGGAGGCGGCCGGCCTGGGGACCTGGCAGGTCAGGCTCTCCCGGGCGCTGCGCACGGTCACGGACTGCGCCAAGACGTACGTCGTCCAGTTCGCCGACGCCGAGGGCTTCGCCCACGTGCACTTCCACATCGTGCCGCGCGCCGGGGACCTGCCGCCGGAGTACCGCGGGCCCGGGGTCTTCGGGCTGCTGAGGCCGCCGGAGGAGCAGCGGGTGACGGCCGGGCGGGCGGACGGCATCGCCCTCGCGCTCCGCGCGGAACTCGACGGCGCGTAAGGCCCCCTCGCACCGGCGGCGCCGCCTCCCCGCGCGATGCGGGCGACGCGCGCACGGCACGGGCAGAGCGGCGCCGCCGCCGGCTTTCAGCGCACGTCGACGAAGTCGCCCGCGGCTGCGGCCGTCCCCGAAGTGGACGAGCCGCCGAAGGACCAGCGCCAGTAGCCGTCCACCGTGGCCTTGACGGTGGTCTTCAGCGAGCCCGTGCTGCTGGTCGTGGCGGTCTTGACCGTGGAGTAGGCCGAGCCGCCCGCCTTGCGGAACTGCAGGCTGACCGACTTGCCCGCGTAACCGGTGTACGCGTGCTTCACCCAGTCCGCACGCTTGAGGCTGCCGGTGACGGTGATCGCCCTGCCCTTCGTCACCGGTTCGGGCGAGGCGTCGACCGTGGCCTTGGCCCAGCGCTTGACCTTCACGGCGCCGGAAGCGGTGACGTGCTGCTCCGCCCTGAGCCCGCCGCTCGGCTTCCAGAGCTGCGTCAGGACGCCGATGTTCCAGGTGGTGGCGTCGTTGTTCGAGTCGAGGTCGTAGCGCGGGTCGATGTACAGACTGCCCTCGCAGTCCGCGATCCGTGCGGTCGTCGGGTAGCAGGTGTAGATGCCGGTGCGCAGGCCGCCGTCGTCCAGCCCCTTGGCCACGGTCGTGCCGTGGTACAGGAACGGACGCGCGGACCACGCGGACCAGTCGGACGTGCTGTAACCGGAGGGCAGGGTGACCCGGAAGGTGAGGGAGGGCCGCTTCACGTCCGAGGTGCCCACGACGACGGACTTGCCGCCGTTGACGACGACCCGGGACACGGTGATGCCGGTTCCGGCGGCCTGCGCCGGGGGAGCCGCGAACGCCGAGAGGGCGAGTGCCCCCACGATCACGCCCGCAGCTCCGGTTCTGCCGCTTGTCTTCATTCGCACCTCATCGCTCAGGGGAAGGGGATCCGCCGGGCCGTTGATCACCTGGCGCGGGCGGTGCGGCAGAGTACCAACAGGGCGCCCTCGCCCCTCCCGAAGGGTGATCCCCACCGCCCCGCAGGCCCTCTCCGCCGTGCACGGCATCCCCCACGTGACCGACCCCACCCCCCGCTCCGGCACAACTCCCGCGACAATGAGTGCGTGATCACTTCGCCCGCACGGAGCCCCCGCCGCACCGAGCACGCGCCGACGCCCTACGTCGACCTGACCCGGGCGGAGTGGAGCGCACTGCGCGACAAGACCCCGCTGCCGCTGAGCGCCGAGGAGGTCGAGAAGCTGCGGGGCCTCGGCGACGTCATCGACCTCGACGAGGTGCGGGACGTCTACCTGCCGCTCTCCCGGCTCCTCAACCTCTACGTCCAGGCGACATCGGGCCTGCGCGGGGCGCTGAACACCTTCCTGGGCGACGCGGGCAACGGGCACGGGGCGCAGCGCGGGACCCCGTTCGTCATAGGGGTCGCCGGCAGTGTGGCCGTGGGCAAGTCCACCTCCGCGCGCATCCTGCAGGCGCTGCTGGCCCGCTGGCCGGAGCACCCCCGCGTGGAGCTGGTGACGACGGACGGCTTCCTGCTCCCGATGAAGGAGCTCCAGGCGCGGGGACTGATGTCGCGCAAGGGCTTCCCGGAGTCGTACGACCGGCGGGCGCTGACCCGGTTCGTCGCCGACATCAAGGCCGGCAAGGACGAGGTGACGGCTCCCGTCTACTCCCACCTGATCTACGACATCGTGCCGGGTGAGCGGCTCACCGTCCGCCGCCCCGACATCCTGATCGTCGAGGGCCTGAACGTGCTGCAGCCGGCGCTGCCCGGCAAGGACGGCCGGACCAGGGTCGGGCTCGCCGACTACTTCGACTTCAGCGTGTACGTGGACGCGAAGGCCGAGGACATCGAGACCTGGTACCTGAACCGCTTCCGCAGGCTGCGCGAGACGGCGTTCCAGAACCCGTTCTCCTACTTCCGCAAGTACACGCAGGTCTCCGAGGCAGAGGCGCTGGACTACGCGCGCACCATGTGGCGGACCATCAACAAGCCCAATCTGCTGGAGAACGTGGCGCCCACCCGTGGCCGTGCCACCCTGGTGCTGCGCAAGGGCCCGGACCACAAGGTCCAGAAGCTCTCGCTGCGCAAGCTCTGACCACGGAAAGGGTGCGCCCGTGCTGCATCTGCGCCTCATCGTGCCCGCCGAACGCACCGACGAGGTCGTGCGGTTGCTGGAGCGGACGGTGGGCACCGCGCACCTCGCCGTGCTCACCGGAGTCGCGCGCAGCCCGGCCGGCGATGTCGTCCTGTGCGACGTCGCGCGGGAGGCCGGTGACGAACTGATCGGCGAGCTGCGCAGGTTGGGCATCGACGACGCGGGATCGATCACCGTCGAGAACATGGACCTGACGCTGTCCAGGCACGCCGACGAGGCAGAGCGGGCGGCACCGGGCGAGGGCGCCGACGCGGTGCTCTGGGAAGAACTGAGCGAGGTGACCCACGAGGAGTCGACCTTCAGCGCGACCTACGTCGCCTTCCTCTCCCTGGCCACGATGCTCGCCGCCTGCGGGGTGGTCCTGGACAACGCGGTCCTCATCGTCGGGGCGATGGCGGTGGGGCCGGAGTTCGGCCCGCTGGCGGGTATCTCCACGGCGCTGGTGCAGCGGGCACCCCGGCTCGTCGGGCGGTCGCTGTGGGCCCTGATCGGCGGCTTCGCCGTGGCGATGGTCCTGACGGCGGGGTTCGCGTGGCTGATGGACGCGCTCGGGCTGTTCAGCGCCGACATGATCAGGGCGGAGAGGCCGAACACGGGGTTCATCTGGCACCCGGACTGGACGTCCTTCGTCGTCGCTCTCCTCGCGGGCATCGCGGGCACGCTCTCGCTGACGTCGGCGAAGTCCGGGGCGCTGATCGGTGTGGCCATCTCGGTGACGACGGTTCCGGCCGCGGCGAACGCCGCCGTCGCCTTCAGCTACCAGGACCTCGAACAGACCTGGGGGTCGTCGGCGCAACTGCTGGCCAACCTCGGCGGCATCGTGCTCGCGGGCACGTGCACGCTGCTGGTCCAGCGGGCGCTGTGGGCCGCCCAACGCCGGACGGACCCGGCCGTGAGGCCGGGTCCGTCCGGGAGCTGAGAGGCCGTCCGGTACGGGTGTCCGTCCGGGAGCCGAGGGGCCGTCAGCCGAGTGCGGACTTCACGACGTCGGCCAGCCGGCCCGCCACCGCACGCGCCTGTTCGAGGTCGGCCGCCTCGACCATGACCCGTACGAGGGGCTCGGTGCCCGACTTGCGCAGGAGCACCCTTCCCGTGTCGCCCAATTCGCGCTCGGCCTCGGTGACCGCGGCGGCGAGCTCGGCCGAGGTGTCCACACGGGACTTGTCGACGTCCGGCACGTTGACGAGGACCTGCGGGAGGCGCTGCATCACACCGGCCAGGTCGGCGAGCGTGCGCCCGGTCGCGGCGACCCTGGCCGCGAGCATCAGGCCGGTCAGGGTGCCGTCGCCCGTGGTGGCGTGGTCCAGGACGATGACGTGTCCCGACTGCTCGCCGCCCAGTGCGAAGCCGTCGGCCTTCATCGCCTCCAGGACGTAACGGTCGCCGACGGCGGTCTGGACGAGGCGGATGCCCTCGCGCTCCATGGCCGTCTTGAAGCCGAGGTTCGACATGACCGTGCCGACGACGGTGTCCTTGCGCAGGTGTCCGGCCTCGCGCATGGCGAGCGCGAGCACGGCCAGGATCTGGTCGCCGTCGATCTCCTCGCCCGCGGCGTCCACGGCCAGGCAGCGGTCGGCGTCACCGTCGTGCGCGATGCCGAGGTCGGCGCGGTGCTCGACGACGGCGGCCCGCAGCAGGTCGAGGTGGGTGGAGCCGCAGCCGTCGTTGATGTTGAGCCCGTCGGGCTCGGCACCGATGGTGACGACCTCGGCGCCGGCCCGGGCGAAGGCCTCGGGCGAGACGCGGGCGGCGGCGCCGTGTGCCTCGTCGAGGACGACCTTCAGCCCGTCGAGCCGGTTCGGGAGGACGCCGATGAGGTGGGCGACGTAGCGGTCGAAGCCCTCCGTGTAGTCGGTGACCCGGCCCACTCCCGCACCGGTCGGGCGGGTCCACGGCTCACCGGTGCGGTGCTGCTCGTAGACCGTCTCGATGCGGTCCTCCAGTTCGTCGGCGAGCTTGTGACCGCCGCGGGCGAAGAACTTGATGCCGTTGTCCGGCATGGCGTTGTGGCTCGCGGAGAGCATGACACCGATGTCGGCCCCCAGGGAGCCGGTGAGGTAGGCCACGGCGGGGGTCGGCAGCACGCCGACCCGCAGCACGTCCACGCCCGCGCTCGCCAGGCCCGCCACGACGGCGGCCTCCAGGAACTCTCCGGACGCGCGGGGGTCGCGGCCCACCACGGCGGTCGGCCGATGCCCCTCGAAGGTTCCCGCCTCGGCCAGTACGTGCGCCGCCGCGACCGAGAGCCCGAGCGCGAGCTCGGCTGTCAGGTCCGCGTTGGCGACACCGCGCACGCCGTCCGTGCCGAAGAGTCGTCCCACTGGTGTCCTCCGAAGGTGCTCCGAACCACAAAACCAAAGCAAAGAAAACAGGGCTGAGCCAGGCACGACACAGCACAACAGAGCGCAGCCGTTGCCGGGTAGCCCGATAAACGTGTAAGCGTCTAAGGCCGTTATACGCCCGCGAGGGCTGATAAACGAACGCCCCAGCAGCACAGGTGTGCCGCCGGGGCGAACGTGTAAAGCAGACGAGCAGGCGATTTAGCGCTTGCTGTACTGCGGAGCCTTACGGGCCTTCTTGAGACCGGCCTTCTTGCGCTCGACCGCACGGTCGTCGCGGGAGAGGAAGCCGGCCTTCTTCAGCGTGGCGCGGTTGTTGTCCACGTCCGCCTCGTTCAGCGCGCGGGCCACGCCGAGGCGCAGGGCGCCGGCCTGACCCGAGACGCCGCCACCCGAGATGCGGGCGATGACGTCGTAACGGCCGTCGAGCTCGAGCACCTTGAAGGGCTCGTTGACTTCCTGCTGGTGCACCTTGTTGGGGAAGTAGTCCTCAAGGGTGCGGCCATTGATCTTCCACTTGCCGGTGCCCGGAACGATCCGGACGCGGGCGATGGCGTTCTTGCGACGGCCGAGGCCGGCCGCGGGCTGCGGGTCGCCGAAGCGGCCGGCGAGCGACTCGGAGGTGTACTCACCCTCGACGGGGACCTCGGACTCGAAGGTGGTCACCTCGGCGAAGGTCTCTTCGCCCTCGGTGCCCGCTGCGTCGTCAGCGGTCGTCTCAACAGTGGTCTCGGCCACGATTCTCCTCAGATCTTTCTTTACGTCTTAGGGGGGAGGCCGGAACTACTGCGCGACCTGGGTGATCTCGAACGGGACCGGCTGCTGCGCAGCGTGCGGGTGCTGGTCGCCCGCGTAGACCTTCAGCTTCGAGATCATCTGACGACCCAGGGTGTTCTTGGGGATCATGCCCTTGATGGCCTTCTCGATGGCCTTCTCCGGGTTCTTCGCGAGCAGCTCGTCGTAACGAACCGAACGCAGACCGCCCGGGAAGCCGGAGTGGCGGTAGGCCATCTTCTGGGTCTTCTTGTTGCCGGAGAGGTGGACCTTCTCGGCGTTGATGATGATGACGAAGTCGCCCATGTCCATGTGGGGGGCGTAGATCGCCTTGTGCTTGCCTCGGAGGAGGTTCGCAGCCGTGGTGGCCAGGCGGCCGAGGACGATGTCCTCAGCGTCGATGATGTGCCACTGGCGAGTGACATCGCCGGGCTTGGGGCTGTACGTACGCACGTCTTAGCCTTCGCTTCTTCAGTGGATGAGTCCAGACACATGGCACCTCTGAAGCGATCATGCAGCTGGGGCTCACAATGCCGGGGACGCTGCCCGTATGCGAGCCACTGGTAACTGCTCCAGAGAACCTACGTAAGGGCCCTTCGCGTGAGAACGACGAAGCCAATACGTATAACAACCACCGACACTACCCGCCCCGCCCCGGACGGGTCAAAACGCACCGGTCCTACCGCTGCCGCTCGACCCTGCGCTCGTCCCAGACCGGCTCCGCGGACTCCCGCACCACCCCGTCCGAGCCGAAGACCAGGAACCGGTCGAAGGACTTCGCGAACCAGCGGTCGTGCGTGACGGCCATCACCGTGCCGTCGTACACCTCAAGACCGTCCTGCAGGGCCTCGGCGGACTCCAGGTCGAGGTTGTCCGTCGGCTCGTCCAGCAGCAGCGCGGTCGTGCCGGCCAGCTCCAGGAGCAGGATCTGGAAGCGCGCCTGCTGTCCGCCGGACAGCCTCTCGAAGGCCTGGTCGCCCTGGCGCTCCAGCTCGTAGCGCCGCAGCACCGACATCGCGGCCCCGCGGTCCTTGGCGTGCTCCGCCCACAGGATCTCGACCAGGGTCTTGCCGAGCAGCTCCGGATGGGCGTGGGTCTGGGCGAAGTGACCGGCCACGACCCGCGCACCGAGCTTCCACTCGCCGGTGTGCGCCACCGGCTCCCCGGCCAGCAGCCGCAGGAAGTGGGACTTCCCCGACCCGTTGGAGCCGAGCACGGCGACCCGCTCGCCGTAGTAGATCTCCAGGTCGAAGGGCTTCATCAGGCCGGTCAGCTCCAGGCCGGTGCACGTGACCGCGCGCACCCCGGTGCGCCCGCCCCGCAGCCGCATCCGGATGTCCTGCTCGCGCGGCGGCTCCGGCGGCGGGCCCGCCTCCTCGAACTTCTTGAAGCGGGTCTGCATCGCGTGGTAGCGGTTCGCCATGTCGGGGCTGTTCGCCGCCTGCTGCCGCATCCGCAGGACGAGCGCCTTCAGCCGGGCGTGCTCCTCCTCCCAGCGGCGCAGCAGCTCCTCGAAGCGCGCGAACCGTTCCTTGCGGGCCTGGTGATAGGTGCCGAACCCGCCGCCGTGCACCCACACGTCCGAGCCGGCCGCGCTGGGCTCCACGCTCACGATCTTCTCGGCGGCCCTGGAGAGCAGTTCCCGGTCGTGGGACACGAAGAGGACCGTCTTGCGGGTCTCCTTCAGCTTCTCCTCCAGCCACCGCTTGCCCGGCACGTCCAGGTAGTTGTCCGGCTCGTCCAGGAGCAGCACCTCGTCGGGGCCCCGCAGCAGCGCCTCCAGGACCAGGCGCTTCTGCTCGCCGCCGCTGAGCGTGCGCACCTCGCGCCACTGCGCCTTCTCGTACGGGACGCCGAGCGCGGCCATGGTGCACATGTCCCACAGCGTCTCCGCCTCGTAACCGCGCGCCTCCGCCCAGTCGCTCAGGGCCTGCGCGTACGCCATCTGCGCGGCCTCGTCGTCCACCGCGAGGATGCGCTCCTCGGCGGCGTCGACGGCCTTCGCCGCCTCCCTGATCCGCGGCTGGGCCACGGACACCAGGAGGTCGCGGACGGTGCGCTCGTCGCGGACGGAACCGACGAACTGGGCCATCACGCCGAGCCCGCCGCTCACCGAGACCGAGCCGCCGTGCGGCTGGATCTCCCCGGCGAGCAGCCGCAGGAGCGTCGTCTTGCCCGCCCCGTTGGCTCCGACCAGGGCGACGACGGCGCCGTCGGCCACCCGGAACGAGGCGTCGCCGAGCAGCACCCGCCCGTCCGGTAGGTAGTACTCCAGGTGGCCCGCTTCAAGATGTCCCATGCGCATCATTGTCACGGCCCGAGAACCGTTGGCCCAACCAGATTAAGCGCGGTCTAGGATTCGCCGCATGAGCTTTGGGCAAGGGGGGCCCTCCTGGGGGCCGGGAGACAGCCGGACTCCGGACTGGGCGGCGCTCGCCGAGGAGTCCGCGGCGCGGAGCAGGCGCAGGAAGTGGCTCTTGATCGGCGGTGGCGCGCTTGCCACGGCGGCGGTCGCCGCGATCGTGGCCACGGCCGTGATCACGACCAGCGGCAAGGGCGGCGCGTCCGGGTCGGACAAGAACGCGAGCGAGCTGCCGGCCCCCGCGGACCTGCCCTCGGAGAGCTCGGCGCCCCAGCCGTCCTTCTCGTCCGTGGCCCCGCCTCCCCCGCCGGACCCGAAGGACTTCATAGCCGACGAGAAGAAGGACAGGGCACCCGTCACCGTCGACGCGTTCTTCCCCGGCAGAAAGCTGACCATGGGCGACCGCGTCTACGCCAAGGGCGCCACCGCCCGGACGACGAGCTGCGCGGCCACGACCCAGGGGGCCCTCGGCTCGATCCTCGCCAGGAACGGCTGCGACCAGGTCATCCGTGCCACGTACAGCAGGAACGGGGTCGCGGTCACCGTCGGGGTCGCCGTCTTCGGCACGGAGGCGGAGGCCGGGAAGGCGGCCCGGCAGGCGTCGGGCGGTCTCGCCTCCCTCAGCGGGTCGGGGGTCCCCACCTTCTGCCGGGGCGGTTCGGTCTGCCGGCGCACCGCCAACTCCTACGGCCGTTACGCGTACTTCACCGTCGGCGGTTTCATCAGCGGGAAGAACGTCACCACGGCGGACAAGAACGTGTACGCGGTCGGTGACGACCTGACCGACTTCACCTTCCGCCAGATCCGGCACCGCGGCGAGGTCCAGGCGTCGTCGGCGGCGGCCGCGCCGGTCACCTGACCCGTCGCCCGCCCCTCCACGCGCCACTCCCGTCCCTCCCCTCCACCGAGGAACCGCCGCCGTGCGTCTGTCCGCCCTCCTCACCATCCCGCGCGTCCTGCGCCACAGCGACGCCGTGGGGGCCGACCTCCCCCCGGACGAGGCGGTGGTGCTCGACGCGCCAGATCCCTCCCTGCGGGAGGCGCTCGCCGCCGCGGCGGCCGGCGATCACGGACCGGCCGCGGACCTGCTCGCCGCCACCCGTGAGCACGCCCAGTGGGAGCGGAGGGACGCCTGCGTCTCCCGCCTGGCACGGGCCTCGCTGCACCACCCGGGCTGGCTGGACGGCTGGCTGGAGGAGTCGCCGGAGGACCCCGACGCCGTGCTGGTCAAGGCCGACCAGTACGTCTGCCAGGCGTGGCAGATACGGACGGGCGCCAGGGCCAAGCACGTGGAGGCCGACCAGTTCCGGGCGTTCCACGCGGTGCTGCGCGACGCGGTGCCGGTGATCTCCGCCGCCGCCGAGCTCAACCCCGACGACCCGGTGCCGTGGCGCATCGCGCTGACGCAGGCCCGGGGCATCCAGGCTCCGCGCGAGGTCTTCGACTCCTATCTGGCCGAGGCCGCGGACCGCGATCCGCACCACGAGGGCTGCCACGTCCAGGCGCTGCAGTACCTCTGCGACAAGTGGTACGGCTCCCACGAGGAGATGTTCGACTTCGCCGAGCGGGCCGCCGACCAGGCGCCGCCGGGCTCCCGGCTGCACGCGCTGCCCCTCCAGGCCGTCGTGGAGTACCTGATCGCCGACGCAGCGCAGGGCGACACGGACCCGTACGCCCGGCGGGCCGAAGCGGCGGTGACCCGCGCCCAGGCCCTGTCGGAGAGCTACGCCCCGGGGGACCGCGAGGCAGCCGGTTTCCGCAACCACCTCGCCCTGGTCCTGTGGTCGACGAACCGCTACGAGGAGGCCCTCGCCGCGTTCCGCAGCATAGGGGTGCACGCGACCACCTTCCCCTGGACCTATTTCGGCGACCCCCGCGACGAGTTCCTGGAGGCCCGCTCCGACACCCGCGTCGAGCTGGCGATGAAGATCCCCTTCTTCCGCCGGTCCCCCGTCCTCCCGGCCGACGGCGCACCGGACTGGGAGCGCGAACTCGCGCCCCGCTCGGTCGCCATCGCCTCCGCCGGCCCCACCGAGGTCGCCCAGGCGGCCCTGATCTGCGGACACAGCCTGCGCACGGCCCCGGCCGGCGACCGTCACACGTACGTCGAGATCGTCCCGGACCCGGTGCGCGGCAAGCGGGCCGGACTCCTCCCCCACGACCCGCTGACCTCGGCGGCCGACAACTTCACGACCGCCGAGGACTGGCCGGCCCTCGTCCTGCACCGCACACCGGAACGCAGCAGCGTCACCCTCCTGCACCGGGGCCGGCGGGTGGCGCACCACGCCTGGGAGACCGCCGCCCCGGCCGCCGACCACGCCGAGGCGAGCGCGACCGCCGCCGCGCTCGCCCGCGTCTACGGGCTGTCCGACCCACGCCCCCTCGCCCACGTCCTGCGGGCCGCCGGCGACCCCGCCCGTCACCAGGGGGAACTCGTCGCCGCGCTGGGCCTTCCCCCGCTGCCGCCGGGATACGGCGGCGAGCAGGAGATCCTCGGCGGCCTGCCCGGGGCCCGTGTGCTGGCCCGGCGGGGCTTCCTCGCCGGGATGCGGGACACCATGACCACCAAGGACGGCGTGCACCCGGAGTCGGCCACCCCGGACGAGCCGCATCCCGCCGGCTGGTGGGCGCTGCGCACAGCGGCCCTGCTGTTCTTCAGCGCCGCCGCGGTCTACGCCTGGTGGACCCCGGACATCGGCTGGTTCCGCTCCACCGTGTCCAGCGCGATCGCGGTGTACTTCGCGGCCAGGCTGGTCCGCGCCCTGCGCCGCAGACCGGTCAGCAGCAGCCGGCCCCCGGCAGCGTCCTGACGTTCCGGGCCTCCAGGGCCCTCGCCGCCAGCTGCCCGTCCGCCGGATAGGCCACTTCCTCCAGCGTCAGCCCGTGCGGCCGCACGACGTGCACGGCGGGGTCCCGGACCTTCGCCGCGAGCACCTCGGCCGGCCACCCGGCGGGCCGGCGCCCGTCCCCCACGAACAGCGCGGCACCGATCAGCGCCCGCACCATGTTGTGGCAGAAGGCGTCGGCCTGCACCGTCGCCGTCAGCACACCCGATTCCGCGTCCCGCACCCAGTGCAGCTTCTGCAGCGTCCGGATGGTCGTGGCGCCCTCGCGCTTCTTGCAGTACGCCGCGAAGTCGTGCTCGCCCGTCATCAGGGCGGCCGCCTCGTTCATCGCGTCCAGATCCAGCGGACGGTCGTGCCACAGCACATGGCCGCGCGTGAGCGGGTCCACCCCGCCGGGGCGGTCCCCGACCCGGTAGGCGTAGCGGCGCCACAGCGCCGAGAAACGCGCGTTGAACCCGGCCGGGGCCTCGGCCGCCCGCCAGATCCGCACGTCCAGCGGCAACCGCCCGGCCATGCGCCGCAGCAGCTTCTCCCGGTGTTCCTCCCACACGGCCGCGGGGAGGTCGACGTGCGCCACCTGGCCGCGCGCGTGCACCCCGGCGTCCGTGCGCCCGGCGACCGTCAGGTCGTAGGTCACCGGGGACCGCGTCACGGTGCGCAGCGCGTCCTCGATCTCGCCCTGCACCGTGCGCCTGCTGGTCTGCTTCGCCCAGCCGGAGAAGTCCTTCCCGTCGTACGAAAGGTCCAGCCGTACCCGTACGAAACCGGGCTCTGCCTCGTCACTCACCTGCGCATCCTCTCAAAACAGAACGGGCCCGCACCGCCCCGAAGGGTGATGCGGGCCCGTACCGGGGTCTCAGGACGCTCAGGCGTCCTTGGACTCCTCGGCAGCGGCGTCAGCAGACTTGGCGTCCTCGACCGGAGCCTCGTCCTTCTTGACGGCGTCTTCCTTGACCGCGCGCTTCGTCGCGGCCTCGGCCTCACCGGTGGCCTGCTGGGCCACGGTCAGCGCCTCGACCAGCTCGATGACGGCCATCGGGGCGTTGTCGCCACGACGGTTGCCGATCTTGGTGATGCGGGTGTAACCACCGGGGCGGTTCTCGTACCGCGGCGCGATCTCGGTGAAGAGCGTGTGCACGATGCCCTTGTCCGTGATCGACTGCAGCACCAGGCGACGGTTGTGGATGTCGCCCTTCTTCGCCTTGGTGATGAAACGCTCGGCGACCGGACGCAGGCGGCGGGCCTTGGCCTCGGTCGTGGTGATGCGGCCGTGCTCGAACAGCGACTTCGCGAGGTTGATGAGAAGAAGCTTCTCGTGCGCAGCGCTGCCGCCCAGACGGGCGCCCTTCGCGGGCTTCGGCATGGTGTTTCTCCTTGTGTGCTGCACCGGCCGTATCAGGTACCGGTGTCAGTTCCCGCGAGGCGGACGCCCCGCGGAAGTCTCTCCCCACGGACGGATCGAGCCCGTCGGGGTCCCCCGGACGAGGTCCGGGGGGGTGAGGACAAGAGCCTCAGCCCCGGCCCGGAGCACCCGCGAAGGCGGGCACCCCGGCCGGGAGGTGACTCAGTACTGCTCGGTCTCCACGAAACCGGCGTCCGCGTCGTCGTCGGCGCCGAAGGCGTCGGCGGCGGCGGTCGGGTCGAAGCCGGGAGGCGAGTCCTTGAGCGCCAGGCCCATACCGGCCAGCTTCGCCTTGACCTCGTCGATCGACTTGGCGCCGAAGTTGCGGATGTCGAGCAGGTCCGCCTCGGAGCGGGCCACGAGCTCGCCCACCGAGTGGATGCCCTCGCGCTTGAGGCAGTTGTACGAACGGACCGTGAGCTCGAGCTCCTCGATAGGCAGCGCCAGATCAGCGGCGAGCGCGGCGTCCGTCGGGGACGGGCCCATGTCGATGCCCTCGGCGTCGATGTTGAGCTCGCGCGCCAGACCGAACAGCTCGACCAGGGTCTTGCCGGCCGACGCCATGGCGTCACGGGGACGCATGGCCTGCTTGGTCTCGACGTCGACGATCAGCTTGTCGAAGTCGGTGCGCTGCTCGACACGGGTCGCCTCGACCTTGTACGTGACCTTGAGCACCGGCGAGTAGATGGAGTCGACCGGGATACGGCCGATCTCCTGGCCCACCTGCTTGTTCTGGACGGCCGAGACGTAGCCGCGACCGCGCTCGACGGTCAGCTCCATCTCCAGCTTGCCCTTGCCGTTCAGCGTGGCCATGACGAGGTCCGGGTTGTGGACCTCGACACCGGCCGGCGGGGCGATGTCGGCGGCGGTGACCAGGCCGGGACCCTGCTTGCGCAGGTACATCACGACCGGCTCGTCGTGCTCCGAGGAGACGACCAGCTGCTTGATGTTGAGGATGAGGTCGGTCACGTCCTCCTTGACACCCGGCACGGTGGTGAACTCGTGCAGGACACCGTCGATCCGGATGCTGGTGACGGCGGCACCGGGGATCGAGGAGAGGAGCGTGCGACGCAGGGAGTTGCCGAGGGTGTAACCGAAGCCCGGCTCCAGCGGCTCGATCACGAACCGGGAGCGGAACTCGTCGACGACCTCTTCGGTCAGCGACGGACGCTGAGCGATAAGCATGTGGTGATCCTTCAGTCGTGGGCACCCACTATTTGATGCCCGACAGATGAAACAAGGGTACGGGCGGCACGCCCCCGAAGGGACATACCGCCCGGACCCACGCTACTGACGCACGGCCGTCACCGGCCGTAGCGGGTCAGACGCGACGACGCTTCGGCGGACGGCAGCCGTTGTGCGGCGTCGGGGTGACGTCCTGGATCGAACCGACCTCGAGGCCCGTGGCCTGGAGGGAGCGGATCGCGGTCTCACGGCCGGAGCCGGGACCCTTGACGAAGACGTCGACCTTGCGCATGCCGTGCTCCTGCGCGCGGCGGGCGGCCGACTCGGCGGCCATCTGCGCGGCGAAGGGGGTGGACTTGCGCGAGCCCTTGAAGCCGACGTGGCCGGCGGAGGCCCAGGAGATCACGTTGCCCGAGGGGTCCGTGATCGAGACGATGGTGTTGTTGAACGTGCTCTTGATGTGGGCGTGCCCGTGAGCGACGTTCTTCTTTTCCTTGCGACGCACCTTCTTGGCTGCGCCCTGACGACCCTTGGGGGGCATGTCTGTACTCCAGATGGAGAGGGGAGGTGATCGGTCCTACAGCGAAGACCGCTGGTTGCTGCGGCGTCCGGTGACCCGGAGCCCCGCAGTGCGTCCGCTGAGGACTACTTCTTGCCCGGCTTCTTCTTACCGGCGATGGCGCGACGCGGGCCCTTACGGGTACGCGCGTTGGTGCTGGTGCGCTGACCGTGGACCGGCAGACCGCGGCGGTGCCGGATGCCCTGGTAGCAGCCGATCTCGATCTTGCGGCGGATGTCGCCCTGGATCTCGCGGCGAAGGTCACCCTCGGTGCGGAGGTTGGCGTCCACGTACTCGCGGATCTTGACCAGGTCCTCTTCGGCCAGGTCGCGAACGCGGGTGTTGGGGTTCACGCCGGTGGTGGCGAGGATCTCCTTGGACCGGGTGCGCCCGATACCGAAGACGTAGGTGAGGGCAACCTCCACGCGCTTTTCGCGCGGGATGTCAACACCTGAAACGCGTGCCATTCAATGGCTCCAGTTGTTATGTCGGGGGTCTTCCGCAGTGCCACTCCCGAACGCCGACCCGGCCCGTGAGGGAAGGGTGGTACGCCCGGGTCCCCGGCCCCCGCCGGAGGTGTCGTCAGCCGAAGCTTGGACGGGCTCTGCGTATGTACGTTTACGTGCGTCGCGCGAAGAACTGCGAGATGCAGGTGGTCGTGCGTCAGCCCTGGCGCTGCTTGTGGCGCAGGTTGTCGCAGATGACCATGACCCGGCCGTGACGGCGGATCACCTTGCACTTGTCGCAGATCTTCTTGACGCTCGGCTTGACCTTCATGGGATGTCAGGTTCTCCGGGTCAGTGCCCACACCGCGCCGAAGCGGGGTGGGGACAAGATCTACTTGTAGCGGTAGACGATCCGGCCACGCGTCAGGTCGTACGGAGACAGCTCCACGACGACCCGGTCATCCGGGAGGATACGGATGTAGTGCATCCGCATCTTGCCGCTGATGTGCGCGAGGACCTTGTGACCGTTCTGGAGTTCCACCTTGAACATGGCGTTCGGGAGGGACTCGATCACGGTGCCCTCAATTTCGATGGCACCTTGCTTCTTGGCCACGCTTCGCCCTTCGAATCGGCTACCTTGATCGACTCTCCACACTCGTGTGCAGACATACGGGCACACTGATGCACGAGAGCCGACGAGTCAGTCTACGTCAGCGGACTCCAAAAGACGAATCCGTCAAGTTTGCCCACTTCCCCTGATCCTTAGACACGGATCAGCCGGACAGTCCTGTGGGCGGTCCGTCGCCGGCCGGTCAGCCCAGCGGGTCCGGCGCCGCCTCCACGCCGTACTGCGCAAGCCGCTCGCGGCCGCAGTCGGGGGCGGTCAGCACCAGCGGGCCCTGTTCGGTGAGCGCGATCGAGTGCTCCCAGTGCGAGGACCAGGTGCCGTCGGTCGTGAGGACCGTCCACTCGTCGTCGAGGACCTTCGTCTGCGGCGTGCCCAACGACACCATGGGCTCGATGGCCAGGCAGACGCCCGGGACGAGCTTGATGCCCTTGCCCCGCTTGCGCGAGACGTAGTTCAGCAGGTGCGGGTCCATGTGCATCTCGGTGCCGATGCCGTGGCCGCCGTAGTCCTCGATGATCCCGTACTTGCCGGTCGCCGGACGGGGCTGGCGACGGATGTAGGACTCGATGGCCTTGGAGATGTCGACGAGCCGGTTGTTCACCTTCATCGCGGCGATCCCGGCCCACATGGACTCCTCGGTCACCCGGGAGAGCTCGATCAGCTCGGGGGCGTGACCGGTTCCGACGAAGGCGGTGTACGCCGCGTCGCCGTGCCAGCCGTCGACGATCGCGCCGGCGTCGATCGAGATGATGTCGCCGTCCTTGAGGACGGTCTTCTCGTCCGGGATGCCGTGGACGACGACCTCGTTGACCGAGGTGCAGATCGTCGCGGGGAACCCGCCGTACCCGAGGAAGTTCGACTTGGCACCGTGGTCGGCGATCACCTTGCGCGCGACCTCGTCGAGGTCCTTCGTGGTGGCGCCGGGCACGGCCGCCTCGCGCGTGGCGGCGTGAATGGCAGCGACCACGAGGCCCGCCTCGCGCATCTTCGCGATCTGCTCGGGGGTCTTGATCTGCACCATTGCTGGGCGCCTTTCTGCCTGCGGAGGGGACGGTCGATGCCGTACTCCACGATACGGCGCAAACAGCAGGCCGCGGCGCCCGAGGGGCGTCGCGGCCTACTGCACTGATGGAACGGGGGTGGAACTCAGCCCTCGGACTTGTCGAGGGCCTTCATGGCCCGGTCGGTCACCTCGGTGACCTTCCCGAGCGCCGAGATCGTCACGACCAGTCCCTGGGACCGGTAGTAGTCGATGATCGGCTCGGTCTGCGTGTGGTAGACCTCGAGACGCGTGCGCACGGTCTCCTCGGTGTCGTCGTCACGCTGGTACAGCTCGCCGCCGCAGACGTCGCAGACGCCCTCGGCCTTCGGCGGGTTGTACGTGGCGTGGAAGACGTGCGCACTGTCGTTGCGGCAGATGCGGCGGCCGGCGATGCGCTTGACCACCTCGTCCTCGGGGACTTCGAGGTCGAGAACCGCGTCCAGCTTGACGCCCTCGTCGTGAAGCATCTCGTCCAGCGCGACGGCCTGGCCCACGTTGCGCGGGAAGCCGTCCAGCAGGAAGCCGTTCTCGGCGTCCGACTGGGACATACGGTCCTTGGCCATGGCGATGGTGACTTCGTCCGGCACCAGCTGACCAGCGTCCATGAAGGCGCGGGCCCGCTTGCCAAGGTCGGTGCCCTGGCTGATGTTGGCGCGGAAGAGGTCGCCCGTGGAGATGTGCGGAATCGAAAGATTCTTGGCAAGGAACGCAGCCTGCGTTCCCTTGCCGGCACCGGGCGGCCCGACGAGGACGATTCGCATCAGCGGAGGAACCCTTCGTAATTGCGCTGCTGGAGCTGACTCTCGATCTGCTTCACGGTCTCCAGACCCACACCCACGATGATCAGGATGCTCGTCCCGCCGAACGGGAAGTTCTGGTTGGCACCGCCGAAGCCTGCCAACGCCATTGTCGGCACCAGAGCGATGAGGCCCAGGTACAGCGAGCCCGGCCAAGTGATCCGGTTGAGCACGTAGCTCAGATACTCGGCAGTAGGTCGACCTGCCCGGATACCCGGGATGAAGCCACCATACTTCTTCATGTTGTCCGCGACTTCCTCGGGGTTGAACGAGATCGCCACATAGAAGAAGGCGAAGAACACGATCAGGAGGAAGTACGTCGCGATGTAGTACGGGTGGTCGCCCTTGACGAAGTGGTCCTGGATCCAGGTCGCCCAGCCCGCCGTGGAGTTGGAGAACTGAACGATTAGAGCAGGGATGTAGAGCAGCGAAGAAGCGAAGATGACGGGAATCACACCCGCCTGGTTCACCTTCAGCGGGATGTACGTGGACGTACCGCCGTACGAACGGCGCCCGATCATGCGCTTCGCGTACTGCACGGGCACCCGGCGCTGAGCCTGCTCGACGAAGACGACGAGCCCGACCATCACGAAGCCGATGAGGATGACCGTGATGAACTCGATCCAGCCGTCGGCGAGCTTGCCGCTCTGCTTGATGGCCCACAGGGCGCCGGGGAAGCTGGCGGCGATCGAGATGAACATGAGGATCGACATGCCGTTGCCGATGCCGCGGTCCGTGATGAGCTCACCGAGCCACATGACGGCGGCGGTACCCGCGGTCATGGTGATCACCATGACGACGGTCGTGAAGATCGACTGGTTGGGGACGATCTGGTCGGCCACGGGGCAGCCGCTGAAGAGCGCGCCGCTACGGGCGGTTGCCACCAGCCCGGTGCCCTGGAGGATGGCCAGCGCCACGGTCAGATAACGCGTGTACTGCGTGATCTTGGCCGTGCCCGACTGCCCCTCCTTCTTGAGGGCCTCGAGCCGGGGGATGACGACGGTCAGCAGCTGAAGAATGATGCTGGCCGTGATGTACGGCATGATTCCGAGCGCGAAGATCGTGATCTGCAGCAGTGCACCACCGCTGAACATGTTCACCAGGCCGAAGAGGCTGTTGTTCCCCTTGCTTGCCTGATCAACACAAATCTGGACGTTTTCGTAGCTCACCCCCGGTACGGGAATGTGCGCCCCGAGACGGTAGAGCACGATGATGCCGAGCGTGAAGAGCAGCTTCTTGCGCAGGTCGGGCGTCTTGAACGCCCGGGCGAACGCGGTGAGCACGGTGCCTCCTGCGACCCCCCGCGCAGAGCGTAGAGGTGACGGTCTTGAGGATCGACGAATAAGAAACAGTGAAAGAACCCCGGGCGTTCGCCCAGGACTTACCACAGCAGTGGACGCCACCTTACCGGCGGACATGCCCCCCTAGGAACGACCAACCGGGGATGCCCCATATGAGAGGCATCCCCGGTCGGATGTTCAGACCACCGTCTTGTCCGTGATGTCTCAGACGAGTTCGGTGACGGTGCCGCCGGCGGCGGCAATCTTCTCCTTGGCGGAGCCGGAGACGGCGTCAACCGAAACCTGCAGCGCCACGGAGATCTCGCCCTGTCCGAGGACCTTGACGAGGTGGTTGTTGCGCACAGCGCCCTTGGCGACCAGGTCGGCCACCGTGACCTCTCCACCCTCGGGGTAGAGCGTCGCGAGCTTGTCCAGGTTCACGACCTGGTACTCCGTGCGGAACGGGTTCTTGAAGCCCTTGAGCTTCGGGAGACGCATGTGGAGGGGCATCTGGCCACCCTCGAAGCGCTCCGGAACCTGGTAACGAGCCTTCGTACCCTTGGTACCACGGCCTGCGGTCTTACCCTTGGACGCCTCACCACGACCCACACGGGTCTTGGCGGTCTTGGCGCCCGGGGCAGGCCGGAGGTTGTGGGCCTTCAGCGGGCTGTTCTCCGCCATGTCAGTCAACCTCCTCAACCGTCACGAGGTGGCGGACGGTGTGAACCATTCCGCGGAACTCGGGGCGGTCCTCCTTGACAACCGAGTCGTTCAGGCGCTTGAGCCCGAGCGAACGCAGGGTGTCGCGGTGGTTCTGCTTGCTGCCGATGTACGACTTCGTCTGCGTGATCTTGAGGCGAGCCATTACGCACCCGCTCCCGCACGTGCACGAAGCAGAGCCGCGGGGGCGACGTCCTCGAGGGGCAGACCGCGGCGGGCCGCGATCTCCTCGGGACGCTGCAGGCCCTGGAGGGCCGCCACGGTCGCGTGCACGATGTTGATCGGGTTCGAAGAACCGAGCGACTTCGACAGGATGTCGTGGACGCCGGCGCACTCGAGAACCGCGCGCACCGGGCCACCGGCGATCACACCGGTACCGGGGGAAGCAGGCTTGAGCAGAACGACGCCCGCAGCCTTCTCGCCCTGGATCGGGTGAGGGATGGTGCCCTGGATACGCGGGACCTTGAAGAAGCTCTTCTTGGCCTCTTCGACGCCCTTGGCGATGGCCGCGGGAACTTCCTTGGCCTTGCCGTATCCGACACCGACGGTGCCGTCACCATCGCCCACCACGACCAGCGCGGTGAAGCTGAAGCGACGACCACCCTTCACAACCTTGGCGACGCGGTTGATCGCGACGACACGCTCGACGTACGCGGTCTTCTCGGCGGCAGCGCCACCGTCACGGCCCTTCCGGTCCCGCCGCTCGCCGCCACCGGCACCGCTTCCGCGGCGCTGGGGTCCAGCCATTGGATTTACCTCTCTCTGTTACGTCCGCTGTGCGTAGGAACCGGGGCTTAGAACTTCAGCCCGGCTTCACGGGCGGCGTCAGCCAGAGCGGCAATCCGCCCGGCGTACTGGTTACCACCGCGGTCAAACACGACGGCCTCGACGCCTGCGGCCTTGGCGCGCTCGGCGACAAGTGCGCCGACCTGCTTGGCCAGGGTGCTCTTGTCACCCTCGCCGCCGCGGATGGAAGCGTCCAGGGTCGACGCCGACGCGAGCGTGTGGCCCGCGATGTCGTCGATGACCTGAGCCACCATGTGGCGGTTGGAACGCGTCACAACCAGGCGCGGCCGCTCCGGCGAACCGGAGATGTGCTTGCGCACGCGGATGTGGCGGCGCTTGAGGGCGGCACGCTTGTAGGCGTCGCCCTTGGCGATCTTTACACCGTATGCCATGGCTTACTTACCCGCCTTTCCGACCTTGCGGCGGATAACCTCGCCGGCGTACTTGACGCCCTTGGCCTTGTACGGGTCGGGCTTCCGCAGCTTGCGGATCTTCGCCGAGACCTCGCCGACCTTCTGCTTGTCGATGCCCTCGACACTGAACTTCGTGGGCGACTCGACCTTGAAGGTGATGCCCTCGGGGGCCTCGATGAGGATCGGGTGGCTGTAGCCCAGGGCGAACTCCAGGTTGGAGCCCTTCGCCTGGACGCGGTAACCGACACCGCTGATCTCGAGCGCCTTGCTGTATCCCGCGGTCACGCCGGTGATCATGTTCGCCACCAGCGTGCGGGACAGGCCGTGAAGGGCCTTGTTCTGACGCTCGTCGTTCGGGCGGACGACGTTGAGCACGCCGTCCTCACCCTTGGTGACCTCGATCGGCGCTGCGACGGTGTGCGTGAGGGTGCCCTTGGGGCCCTTCACCGCTACCGTGCGGCCATCGATGGTGACGTCCACACCGGCGGGAACCTGGATGGGGAGCTTGCCGATTCGCGACATGAGCTATTCCTCCGTTCCCGACTACCAGACGTAGGCGAGGACTTCCCCACCTACGCCCTTCTTGCTGGCCTGCTGGCCGGTCAGGAGACCGTGGGACGTGGAGATGATCGCCACGCCCAGGCCGCCGAGGACCTTCGGCAGGTTGGTGGACTTTGCGTATACACGCAGACCCGGCTTCGAGATGCGCTTGATGCCGGCGATCGAACGCTCGCGGTTGGGCCCGAACTTCAGCTCGAGGACGAGGTTCTTGCCGACCTCGGCGTCCTCGACCTTCCAGCCGGTGATGAAGCCCTCCTGCTGGAGGATCTCCGCGATGTGCGACTTGATCTTGCTGTGCGGCATCGAAACATCGTCGTGATACGCCGAGTTCGCGTTGCGCAGACGCGTGAGCATGTCTGCGATGGGATCAGTCATGGTCATGAGTTGGCCTTCGGCCTCTCTCGCCGGGGTTTCCTGTATGCGCCATCCCTCTCCCCACTCAGTGGCGGGACGGGTGCGGTGCGGGGACCTACGGCGTAGTAAGTCGGTCAGGGCG
Organism: Streptomyces sp. NPDC001822; assembly: GCF_042892135.1. Lineage (NCBI taxonomy): Bacteria > Bacillati > Actinomycetota > Actinomycetes > Kitasatosporales > Streptomycetaceae > Streptomyces > Streptomyces sp. NPDC001822. Next base: position 357,495 of record NZ_JBIATW010000002.1, on the reverse strand, counting down.
GCAGGCGCCCAACCCTTCAAGCCTACGGCATGAAAAGCGGGGCTCCTGCCGACCAGATACTTACCGAGAGCTTCTGGTCCTCCCAAGCCCCTAGGGGCGAAGGAGAGTTACCAGGAGCTCTTGGTCACGCCCGGCAGCTCGCCACGGTGAGCCATCTCACGAAGGCACACGCGGCAGAGGCCGAACTTGCGGTAGACGGAGTGGGGCCGGCCGCAGCGCTGGCAGCGGGTGTACCCGCGCACGCCGAACTTCGGCTTACGGGCGGCCTTAGCGATCAGAGCCTTCTTCGCCACGGTCAGTTCTCCTTGAACGGGAAGCCGAGGTGACGAAGCAGGGCACGACCCTCGTCGTCGTTGGCAGCCGTGGTGACCACGGTGATGTCCATGCCCCGGACCCGGTCGATCTTGTCCTGGTCGATCTCGTGGAACATGACCTGCTCCGTGAGACCGAAGGTGTAGTTGCCACGGCCGTCGAACTGCTTGGGCGACAGGCCGCGGAAGTCACGGATACGCGGAAGCGCGAGCGACAGCGTACGGTCCAGGAACTCCCACATGCGGTCACCACGGAGGGTGACGTGGCAGCCGATCGGCTGCCCCTCGCGCAGCTTGAACTGCGCGATCGACTTGCGGGCCTTCGTGACGGCGGGCTTCTGGCCGGTGATCGTGGTGAGGTCCTTGACCGCACCGTCGATCAGCTTGGAGTCGCGGGCGGCGTCGCCCACACCCATGTTGACCACGATCTTGACCAGACCGGGGATCTGCATGACGTTCTCGTACGAGAACTCCTCACGCAGCTTGCCGGCGATTTCCTCGCGGTAGCGCGTCTTGAGACGCGGCGCAGTGGTGGTCGTCATCAGATGTCCTCACCGGTCCGCTTGGCAACGCGGATCTTCTTGCCCTCGTCGTCAAAGCGGTAGCCGACGCGGGTGACGACCTTGTTGCCGTCCTTCTCCACGACCAGCTGAACGTTGCTGACGTGAATCGGGGCCTCGGTGGTGACAATGCCACCGGTCTGCGAGCCGCGAGCCGTCTGACCGGCCTTGGTGTGCTTCTTGACCCGGTTGACACCCTCGACGAGGACGCGGTCCTGAGCGGGGAAGGCAACGATGACCTTGCCCTGCTTGCCCTTGTCCTTACCGGTGATGACCTGAACCAGGTCGCCCTTCTTGATCTTCATGCTTACAGCACCTCCGGCGCGAGCGAGATGATCTTCATGAACTTCTTCTCGCGCAGCTCTCGGCCCACCGGGCCGAAGATACGGGTGCCGCGGGGGTCGCCGTCGTTCTTGAGAATGACAGCGGCGTTCTCGTCGAAGCGGATGTACGAGCCATCCTGGCGACGGCGCTCCTTGACGGTGCGAACGATGACGGCCTTGACGACGTCACCCTTCTTCACGTTGCCACCGGGGATCGCGTCCTTGACGGTGGCGACGATGACGTCACCGATACCCGCGTAGCGGCGACCCGAGCCACCGAGAACACGGATGGTGAGAATTTCCTTCGCACCCGTGTTGTCGGCGACGCGCAGTCGCGACTCCTGCTGGATCACGTCTATCTCCTGATCGTCTGCCGGTTCCCGGCGGGGGCCGCGGTGAAGCGGCCCCCGCCGAGCCTGGCGGAACTGTCCTGAGGGGAGACCCCCTCAGGGATTACTTGGCCTTCTCGAGGATCTCGACGATGCGCCACCGCTTCGTGGCGGACAGCGGACGCGTCTCCATGATGACAACGCGGTCGCCGACGCCGGCGGTGTTCTGCTCGTCGTGGGCCTTGAGCTTGTTGGTACGGCGGATGACCTTGCCGTACAGCGCGTGCTTGACGCGGTCCTCGACAGCGACGACGACGGTCTTGTCCATCTTGTCGCTGACGACCAGACCCTCACGGGTCTTGCGGAAACCGCGGTCGGTGTTCGTCTCAGTCACAGTCTTCTCGCTCATCAGACGCTCTCCACCGTCTCGATGCCCAGCTCGCGCTCGCGCATCAGGGTGTAGATCCGGGCGATGTCCTTACGGACGGACTTGAGCCGACCGTGGTTCTCGAGCTGTCCGGTCGCCGCCTGGAAGCGGAGGTTGAACAGCTCTTCCTTGGCCTCGCGGAGCTTGTTGAGGAGCTCCTCGTTGCCCAGCTCGCGCAGCTCGGACGCCTTGGTACCGGCCGACATCACGACTCACCTGCCTCGCGCCGAACGATCCGGCACTTCATCGGAAGCTTGTGAGCAGCGCGGGTGAGCGCCTCACGAGCAATCTTCTCGTTCGGGTAGGACAGCTCGAACATCACCCGACCGGGCTTGACGTTCGCGATCCACCACTCGGGAGAACCCTTACCGGAACCCATGCGGGTCTCGGCGGGCTTCTTCGTGAGGGGGCGGTCCGGGTAGATGTTGATCCAGACCTTGCCGCCACGCTTGATGTGGCGGGTCATCGCGATACGAGCTGCCTCGATCTGGCGGTTCGTCACGTACGCCGGGGTCAGCGCCTGGATGCCGTACTCGCCGAACGCAACCTGCGTGCCACCCTTGGACATACCGCTGCGCTTCGGGTGGTGCTGCTTGCGGTGCTTGACCCTACGGGGGATCAGCATTTCGGTCAGGCCTCCGTTCCGGTGCTCTCAGCCGGAGCAGCGGCGGCGGGAGCGTCGGCCTTGGGGGCCTCCGCTGCCGGCGCGGACTGCTGCGGCTTGCGGCCGCGGCCGCCACGCTCGCCACCACGGCCACCGCGGCCGGCCGGGCGGTCAGCGCCGCCACGAGCCGGACGGTTACCGGCGCGGGCCGCGGCGTTCTCGGCGCGAACCTCGGCGATGTTCTTGACGTCGCCCTTGTAGATCCAGACCTTCACGCCGATGCGGCCGAAGGTCGTCTTGGCCTCGAAGAAGCCGTAGTCGACGTTCGCACGGAGCGTGTGCAGGGGCACGCGGCCCTCGCGGTAGAACTCCGAGCGGGACATCTCGGCGCCGCCGAGGCGGCCACCGCACTGGATCTTGATGCCCTTGGCGCCGGCCTTCATCGTGCTCTGCATGCTCTTGCGCATGGCACGACGGAAGGAGACGCGGGAGGAGAGCTGCTCGGCGACGGCCTGGGCCACCAGCTGAGCGTCCACCTCGGGGTTCTTGACCTCGAGGATGTTCAGCTGGACCTGCTTGCCGGTCAGCTTCTCCAGCTCGCCACGGATGCGGTCGGCCTCGGCGCCACGGCGACCGATGACGATGCCCGGGCGGGCGGTGTGGATGTCAACGCGGACGCGGTCACGGGTGCGCTCGATCTCCACCTTGGAGATGCCGGCCCGCTCCATGCCCTTCGTCATCATGCGACGAATGGCGACGTCTTCCTTGACGTAGTCCTTGTACAGCTTGTCGGCGTACCAACGGGACTTGAAGTCCGTGGTAATGCCGAGTCGGAACCCATGCGGGTTAACCTTCTGGCCCATTACCGGGTTCCTTCCTTGCTGCTGACGACCACGGTGATGTGGCTGGTCCGCTTACGGATCCGGTAGGCACGGCCCTGAGCACGCGGACGGAACCGCTTCAGGGTCGGGCCCTCGTCCACGTACGCCTCGCTGATGACCAGCGAAGAGGCGTCGGTGTGGTCGTAGTTGTGTGCAGCGTTGGCGATGGCGCTGTCCAGCACCTTGCCAACCGGCACGCTCGCGGCCTGCGGGGCGAAACGCAGGACCGCCTGAGCCTCCGTGGCATCCATGCCACGGATGAGGTCCACCACGCGGCGGGCCTTCATGGGCGTGACGCGGATGTACCGCGCCTGGGCCCTGGCTTCCATGGTTGTCCCTTCGGTGTAAGTCATAGTCGTTTCCACCCCGCGGTTAGCGGCGCTTCGACTTCCGGTCGTCCTTGACGTGGCCGCGGAAGGTGCGAGTCGGCGAGAACTCGCCGAGCTTGTGGCCGACCATCGACTCGGTGACGAACACCGGGACGTGGATCTTGCCGTTGTGCACCGCGATGGTGTGACCCAGCATGGCCGGGACGATCATCGAGCGACGGGACCAGGTCTTGATGACGTTCTTGGTGCCTGCCTCGTTCTGTACGTCCACCTTCTTGATGAGGTGGCCGTCGACGAAGGGCCCCTTCTTGAGACTGCGCGGCATCTAAACCCGCTCCTAGCGCTTCTTGTTCGTCTTGCGGCGGCGGACGATGTACTTGCTCGATGCCTTCTTCGGCGAGCGAGTACGACCCTCCTTCTGACCCCACGGCGAGACCGGGTGACGTCCACCGGAGGTCTTGCCTTCACCACCACCGTGCGGGTGGTCAACCGGGTTCATCGCGACACCGCGGACGGTCGGGCGAACGCCCTTCCAGCGCATGCGGCCGGCCTTGCCCCAGTTGATGTTCGACTGCTCGGCGTTGCCGACCTCACCGATGGTGGCGCGGCAGCGGGCGTCGACCAGCCGGATCTCTCCGGAAGGCATACGAAGGTGGGCCATGGTGCCCTCCTTCGCCAGCAGCTGCACCGAAGCACCAGCGGAACGGGCGAACTTCGCACCGCCGCCGGGCCGAAGCTCGATGGCGTGGATGGTCGTACCGACCGGGATGTTGCGCAGCGCCAGGTTGTTGCCCGGCTTGATGTCTGCGGTCGGACCGTTCTCGACGCGGTCACCCTGCGACAGACCACGGGGGGCGACGATGTAACGCTTCTCGCCGTCCGCGTAGTGCAGCAGCGCGATGCGCGCGGTGCGGTTCGGGTCGTACTCGATGTGCGCGACCTTGGCCGGCACGCCGTCCTTGTCGTGACGACGGAAGTCGATCACGCGGTAGGCGCGCTTGTGGCCACCGCCCTGGTGGCGAACGGTCACACGACCGGCGTTGTTACGGCCGCCCTTGCTGTGCAGGGGGCGGACCAGCGACTTCTCCGGCGTGGACCGCGTGATCTCGACAAAGTCGGCGACGCTGGAGCCACGACGGCCCGGGGTCGTCGGCTTGTACTTGCGGATACCCATTTCTCAGTCCTCGTCCGATTCCGGACGACTCGACCTCCGTCAGGAGGTCGGGCCGCCGAAGATGTCGATACGGTCGCCCTCGGCGAGGGTCACGATGGCGCGCTTGGTGTCAGCGCGCTTGCCGAAGCCGGTCTTGGTCCGCTTGCGCTTGCCCTGCCGGTTGATCGTGTTGACCCCGGTGACCTTGACCGAGAAGACCGCTTCCACGGCCTGCTTGATCTGGGTCTTGTTGGAGCCGGGCGCGACGATGAACGTGTACTTGTTCTCGTCGAGCAGCGCATAGCTCTTCTCGGAAACGACCGGCTTGACGAGAACGTCGCGCGGGTCCGAGTAGGTCTTGCTCGTGATGGTCGAGCTGGTAACGGTCGCCTCGCTCATCAGGCGTCGCTCCCTTCGGTCTCAGCGGTCTGGGGGCCAGACACGAAGGACTCGAAAGCGGCCTGGGTGAAGACCACGTCGTCAGAGACGATCACGTCGTACGTGTTCAGCTGGCCCGGCTCCAGGATGTGCACCTGGGGCAGGTTGCGTGCGGACAGCCACGCGGCCTCGTCGGCGCGGTCGACGACCAGGAGCAGGTTGGCGCGCTCCGAGATCTTGCCGAACAGCGTCTTGGCGGCCTTCGTGGAAACTCCACCCTCGACCACGCCGGTGACGACGTGGATGCGGGAGTGACGCGCCCGGTCGGAGAGGGCACCGCGCAGGGCGGCGGCCTTCATCTTCTTCGGGGTGCGCTGCGAGTAGTCGCGCGGCTGCGGGCCGTGGACGACGCCACCGCCTGCGAACTGCGGCGCGCGGGTCGAACCCTGGCGGGCGCGGCCGGTGCCCTTCTGGCGGTACGGCTTGCGGCCACCACCACGGACTTCGCCGCGACGCTTGGTCTTGTGCGTGCCCTGACGGGCAGCTGCCAGCTGTGCGACAACGACCTGGTGGATCAGCGGAACGCTGGTCTTCGCGTCGAAGATCTCCGCGGGGAGCTCGACGGTACCGGCCTTGTCGCCTGCCGGCGAAAGGATGTCAATGGTGCTCATTACCTCAAGCCCCCTTGGCCGCGGTACGGACCAGGACGAGGCCGCCGTTCGGACCGGGGACTGCGCCCTTGATGAGGAGCAGACCCTTCTCCGCGTCAACCGCGTGGATGGTCAGGTTCTGGGTGGTGACGCGCTCGTTACCCATGCGACCGGCCATGCGCATGCCCTTGAAGACACGCCCAGGGGTGGCACAGCCACCGATCGAACCGGGGGAACGGTGCTTGCGCTGGACGCCGTGGCCGGCGCCGAGGCCCTTGAAGTTGTGACGCTTCATGACACCGGCGAAGCCCTTGCCCTTGCTCTTGCCCGTGACGTCGACCTTGACGCCGGACTCGAACACCTCGGCAGTGACCTCCTGGCCCAGCGTGTACTCGCTGGCGTCAGGGGTGCGGAGCTCCACCAGGTGGCGGCGCGGGGTCACGTCGGCCTTGGCGAAGTGGCCCTTGAGGGGCTTGTTCACCTTGCGCGGGTCGATCTCGCCGAAGGCGATCTGGACCGACTCGTAGCCGTCGCTGTCGTTCGTGCGGACCTGCGTCACGACGCACGGACCGGCCTTGACGACGGTCACCGGGACAACCCGGTTGTTCTCGTCCCAGACCTGGGTCATGCCGAGCTTCTCGCCCAGGACGCCCTTGATGTTCTTGCTCATCTCGGCCCGTCCCCTCAGAGCTTGATCTCGATGTCGACGCCGGCCGGCAGGTCGAGACGCATCAGCGAGTCAACCGTCTTCGGCGTGGGGTCGAGGATGTCGATGAGGCGCTTGTGCGTGCGCATCTCGAAGTGCTCGCGAGAGTCCTTGTACTTGTGCGGCGACTTGATGACGCAGTACACGTTCTTCTCAGTGGGCAGCGGCACCGGGCCTGCGACCGACGCACCAGTGCGGGTCACCGTCTCGACGATCTTCTTCGCCGAAGAGTCGATGACCTCGTGGTCGTAGGCCTTGAGCCGGATGCGGATCTTCTGTCCCGCCATGGCTACTAGTAGTCCTGTCTCTCAATAACGCTCTGGGACCCGGCGGTTCTCGTAACTCCACCTCCGACCCACGCGGTCGGGCGTGTCGCATCCCCTCTACGTAGATCTCCCGAAGGATTTCCCAACCAAGGGGGTGCGGGCCGAAACCGCGCTGCCGGGGGCGAAACCCCACCGGGCGCCTGGCCGGTGCCCCACTGGCACTTCCCGAAAGATTCCCGTACGTCCGACCCTGGGGGTCGACGAGTACTGTGGGACTCGCTTCCGGTCCTCCCGGCGGGAGGCGTGCAGCATTGACACTCAACCGAGCAACCTGGCTAGTGTGCCATACGGGCCACAGGCCTGGCCAATCGGGTCGGAGATCTTACCCCCTGCGAGGGACGCATCAAACGCGGACGCCCATCGGTGCGCCGCAGAGCCGCTGTTCGGGATGCCCGGCCGGCCGTTCGAGGGTTCACCTCTTCCGGCAACCGTCACCTCCTTCGGCAGGGCGAGAGGGACGGCGGGCCATAGCTTCCGATCATGGTCAACTCATCGCACGAGGCGATGCACCGGATCTTCCAGGAAGATCCGGGCATCTTCACCAGGACGTTCAGAACCCTGGGCATCCCCTTTCCCGACACCGTCGACGTTTCGGTCCTCACGACGGACCTCACCGAGACCCAGCCTCTGGAACGCCGTCTCGACACCCTGCTGCGGGTGGAGACCGCCGATGGCAGGCCGTACCTGCTGGCCGTCGAGTCCCAGGGGAAGAAGGACCCGTCCAAGCCGAGCAGCTGGACCTACTATCTCGCCCACCTCAACGCCAAGTACGGCATCGCTCCCGTGCTGCTCGTCGTCTGCCAGGACGAGGCCACGGCTCTGTGGGCGGCGCGGCCCATCCGCATCGGCCCGCCGGAATGGGCCTCGCTCACGGTCCGGCCGCTGGTGCTCGGTCCGCACAATGTGCCCGCCGTGACCGATCCCTCGGTGGCCGCTCGCGATGTCCCGCTCGCCACGTTCTCGGCGATTACACATGGTAAGGACCCGAATGCGCCTGCCATACTCGAAGCGCTGGCCACCGCGTTGAAGACCCTCGACGAAGAGACAGCGGTTATCTTCGGCGAGCTCACCGAACTCGGGCTGGGCACGTCCCCAGCCGCTCAGATCTGGAGGGACCTCATGGCCGTGGACCTGTCTTTCTTCCGCTCGGAATCCTCACAGCGCCTGCGTGCCGAGGGCAGGGCCGAGGGCAAGGCCGAGGCCGTGGTGCAGGTGCTGGAGCAGCGCGGGATCACCGTGAGCGGTGAGATCAGCGCCCGCATCAGGGAATGCACCGATCCCGGGGCGCTCGACCGCTATCTGACCCTGGCCCTCAGCGCGTCCTCGGCGACGGACCTGTTCCAGCAGAACTGAGACGCCTACGCGTCGGCGCGGGCCCGGCTGCTTGAATCCGGGCCATGTCGACGAGCACCGTCCGGAGCTGGGGCCTGCGCCCCGCCGCATCCGAGGACCTGGAAGTCATGGCCGAGCTGAGGGCCGTCGTGATGCGTCCCGACCTGGAGCGTCTGGGGCGCTACGACGAGCACCGCGTCCGGCAGCGCCTGCGGGACTCCTACGTGCCCGAGCACACGTCCGTGGTCGTGACAGAGGGAGACGGGACAGTCTCGGGCTGCGTCACTCTGCGCCCTTCCGAGGACGGCTGGTGGCTGGAGAACTTCTACCTCGCCCCGGAACTCCAGGGCAGGGGCATAGGCACCTCGGTCCTCACCGGGCTCCTGGCCCGCGCCGACGCCGAGGGCGTGGCGGTCCGGCTGCAGGTCCTCCAGGGCAGCGCTGCCCGTGGCCTGTACGAGCGCCACGGGTTCACCCTGGAACGCGAGGACCCCGTCGACGTGTACATGGTCCGCCGCCCCCGGGCGTGAGGCCGCAGGCCGGAACCTCGGCGGGTCAGCGAGCGGCGTACGCCACGAACCGGCTCCAGGCCTGTGCGCCCAGGGCGATCTCGGGGCCCGTCACCTCCTTGGAGTCGCGCACGCGGACGGCTTCGGAGGACCGGGCCACCTCGACACAGTCGTTGTTGTCGCTGCCGCTGTAGCTGCTCTTGAACCACTCCGGCGCGGAGGCCTTTCCGGAGGACCTGAGGCTCATGTCTCACCCAGCGCTTTCTCGACGAAGGCCAGCGACTCCCGAGGACTGAGAGCCTGCGCCCGGATGATTCCATACCTGAGTTCGAGAAGGTGGGCCTCTTTCGGCTCGGACACCAAGCGGGTTGTCAGCTGGGCTTCGGAGTACCCGACCGCGGTTCCGTCCTTGAGCCTCAGCAGTTGAAGCTGCCCACCCATCCCCGCGTGGTCCTCCCGGTCCGTCGGCATCACCTGGAACTCCACATGCCTCAACTGCGCCACTTCCAGCAGGTGTTCGAGCTGGCGGCGCAGCACCGCCCGCCCGCCGAGCGGGCGCCGCAGCGTGACCTCCTCCTGCACGAAGGTGAGCGTCACCAGGGGCGTACGCGTAAAGATCTCCTGGCGGGCCAGCCGGGCGGAGACGAAGCGGTCCAGGTCGTCCGGCGAGAGGGCCGGCCGTCTCATCTCGAACAGCGCTCGCGCGTACTCCTCCGTCTGGAGAAGGCCGTGCACGTTGTGGTTGCCGTAGGCGCCGAGCTCCACCGCCTCCCGCTCGATCCGGGCCAGGTCCCGCACCTTCTTGGGATAGCGGGCCTCGGCGACGTCGCCCCGCATCGCCGCGATCTTCCCTTCGGCGCCCAGGATCCTGTCCGCGCCGTCGAGGAACTCCGGCTTCGGTGCCCGTCTGCCCCGCTCGACGCAGGACACCATCTCCTCGCTGTACCCGATGGCGGCGCCCAGCTCCGACTGCCGCAGACCGGCCGCCTCCCGCCACAGCTTGATCTGCCGGCCGACGGCCTTCATCACGGCTCCGGAGTCGTCCTCCAGTCCTCCGTCCCAACGCGAACCGCCCACGCCGTCCCCCGCTTCGCCGACGCCTGCCGGTGCCCCGCTGTCCCCGCTCATTTCCCCGTCCGCCTCCGTCGTGCCCCTGCGCCTCCGTGCCCAACGACGACCACCGCCACCACGGCTCGGCGTACAGGCCGGACAGCGCACGGCCGCAGCCGGACAAGGGCTCTCCGCACGGGCGCCATCCCTTTCGAGAGTAGCCATGAAACGAACACGCTGAGTGACATGAGTCGAGAAATCACCCGAACCGTGCGTTCCGCTCCCGTCCATGCCTTCTCGGTGCTCCTCTCCCCCACTCGGCGGGGAGCCAGGCTCGCGCGCCTGCTGGCCGTGGCCCACCTGGGGGCCTGGGGCCTTCCCGTGGAGTCGGCCGCGCAGATCGTGGCGGAGCTGGCGTCCAACGCCGTACGGCACGGTCGCGTGCCGGGCCGGGACTTCCGGCTGGACGTGTCTGCCCGGTGCGGCGGGTGGCTGCGGATCGAGGTCACCGACGCCCGTGGCGAGGCTCTGCCGCGGACCGGGACCCCTGCCCGCGATGCCGGGTCGGGGCGGGGTCTGCTGATCGTGGAGGCGCTGGCCGATCGCTGGGGCGTGACGTGCGGGCCGGTGCCGCGCAAGACGGTCTGGGCCGAACTGGACCTCGCTCCGCACCGCTCGCACCGGGTCGCGGCCGACCACGACCCGGTGGACCGCGACCTCGTGGACCGCGAGGCGGTGGGCCACGTCCCGGCGGCGCACGATGCTTAAAGCTTTTGAGGACTTGAGGAAACAACCCACCCCAACCGGACCCGCCCCTGCTCCGGCCTGGTCACTCGCGCGGGTGACATATGGCAACTGGGCTGGATTTGCCATGGGTTGGCTGTCATATGCTCGCCGCGACAACCACAGACATGCGACGGCCCCCGCCGGGACAGGAATCCCGGGCGAGGGCCTGACCACGAGGAAGAAGCACCTTCCCGATGGATACCCAGCAGGTTAGCGCGCCCCCGTGCGCCCCGTCCCCCGTCTCCGGGGGCCTCACGCCGTCCGCCGGTGTCGTCCACGTCACCGTCCGGCACACCGCGGCCTTCACCGTGATCGGCAACCACCTCAGCCAGCACCGGGCGCTGTCGCTGCTCGCGATCGGGCTGGCGGTGCACATCCAGTCGCTGCCCGCCGGAGCCCGAATCGGCATCAAGCGCCTCGCCGAGCGGTTCCCCGAGAGCGAGGTCCGCATCGCCGCCGCGCTGCGGGAGCTGGAAGCCACCGGCTATCTGCGCCGCAGCCGCGAACGCCTGCCGAACGGCCGGATCTGCACGCGCACCGTGTCGTACAGCCAGCCGGGAGCCGTGGCGCCGTCCGCCGTCGTGCGCCCGCGCCCCAGAGACGGAAGGCGCGGCACCGCGTCCGCCTCGGTCAGGTGCGGCTGAGCGTGGGACAGCCCTCCTCCTGGTCCGGCCACGTCCTCCGCTCGTACGGGTCCACCAGCTCGCCGGCGGTGTGCCGCGCCGAAGGGTCGCTGTCGAAGCGGGGGTGCAGCAGACCGTCGTACACCTCGCACGCGGTGTTGCCGAAGCGGGAGTCGAAGCGCAGGAGCGCGAGCTTGCCGGGTGTCACGCGGTAGCGCGCGGGGTCGTACAGCACCGTCGTCAGCCGCCGCCGCACGATCGTGCGGGCCACCTCGTCCCCGCCCGGCTTCACCACCGGATAGACGAAGGTGTAGTCGGCGTGCACCTCCACGGAGCCCGGCCGTCCCCCCTCGAAGGTCATGTGCCCCCGCACCTTGACGACGTTCCCGGCCTGCCGGGCCTCGTCCGGGGCGAAGCGGGTGAACATCAGCAGCGGGTCGTCCTCCTCTCCCGGCTCGGCCAGCGACCGCACCAGCTTTTCCCGGCCGTTGTCCTGCTTCGGTTCGAGCAGCTTCAGCGCCTCGCTCGGCTTCTCGGCGCGGAGGGTGGCCGGATCGAGGTTCGAGGCGACGAGCAGACGGCGGGTGGCACGCAGGGCCTCACCGACCTGCTCCTCGCTCATGCCGCCGGCCGCCTTCGCCTCCGGGATCTCGATCCCGTCCGCGCCCTCCGCCCAGCGCAGCGCGGGTGAGCCCCGGAACGGCTCCGCCAGCGTCGGGCGGAGGCCGGGACCGGGTCCGCCGGGAGGTGCGTCGGTGGGCGGCGCAGTCTCGGCGGGCAGCGGCAGGGTGTCCACGGTCGGGTTCCCTCCCGGCAGGTGGTCCGTCACCAGGCTGGGGCGCATGGCGATGACGAGCACCCCCAGGACGGCGACGAAGCCCAGGGTGCCCGCGATACGCCGCCGCTTGCGCGGGCGGCCGTTCAACTGCTGCCAGGCGGGGCCTGTGCGCCAACCCTCGGGCTGCCACGGTTCGGGCTGTGCCGGCTTCCTGCCCCAGGTCCGTGCTCCGCCCCGTGCCCGCGCGGCGTCCTCGTCCAGCGCGCGCAGCCGGGCGGTGACCATCCGCGCGCGGGCGGACGGCTCCTTCGGAGCGTCGGCCGCACCCGCTCCCGCCTGCTCGACCAGTTGTGCCCACTGCTCGTCGGAGACGGCCGGCGGGCCATCGGGGCGTTCGGGGCGTCCATCGGACGGCGTGCTCGTGCTCACTGCCTGCTCCAGTTCCCTCAAGTCGTCAGCACGACTCCACGCCGTGTACGCGATCAAGGACAAGTAGAACGAACACTCCGTGACGCTGTTGTGATGGACTGGCGGGGGTCTCAGGTATCCCCGCACCCGTCGGCACCCCAGCGGGGACGATCTGCGCGCCGGCAGCCGTTCGGCCCGCATGCCACCGCGTGGGGAGTCCGCGACGGTGTGCGCGTACGAAGGGGGAATCCGGGTGCGTCTGCTGATCGACGTGGTCGAAGGCGACTTCTCCGCATTCCACGGGCCGTACGGAAACGGGACGGTCCGACGCATGCGCGGACAGGAGCACTTCTCAGCGGCCGCCGCGCCCGGGACGTCAGTGGACGGCTCGGCCCGGTGGCGCGACCTGCACGCGGCGGTCCTCGGCCGGGCATTCGAGCTGTCCGTGGCGCCGTCCGCCACCGTGGCGCAGTGCCTGACCGACGCCCTCGGCGAAGCCCGGCGAAGAGGGGTGGCCGAGCCCGAGCGCGTCTACGAGCCGGTCTTCCCCTGGGACGACGGTGTGCTGCGCACCTGGCTGGCGGACCCCGCCACGGACGAGAGGCTCGACCACCGGCTGACACTCGACGCGTACGGCCTGGCCGACGGCGATCTGATCGTCCTGTGCGTCGAGCGCCCGGCCGAGGGCATGTACAGGCTTGCCCGCAGCCCCAATCCCGCCGCCCTGCTCGAACGCATGCAGCTCGCGATGCAGGGCGGCGCCCCCGACAGCGGCGGCATGCTGTGGGGCGTCCTGCTCTACACATCCGCCGACGCCGAGCTGGCGACGTACGTGCGTACCCACTTCGAGGACCTCGACGCGCTCTCCGGCCCCTCGACGCGCGTCTTCGTGCTGGAACACCGGACTCCATGGGCCGACGCACGGGCCTACTGGCGCAGCCGCCTCGAACCGGAGCTCTACCAGGTGCTGGCGCCGATGCAATGGCTGCGCTGGCAGCCGTACGACCCGCAGGGCGCCTACAGGATCGCCTCGCTCCTGAAGGTGGACCCGGCGCTCCTGCCCTGCCTCGTCCTGTTCAACGGCCGGGCCGACCTGCCCTGGGGGAAGCAGAAGGTCGTCTTCCCGGTCGAGCAGGCCACCCCCCGGTACTTCCGCATCCTGTTCGGACGGATCGCCGAGGCGCTGGGCGGACAGCCCGGTACGCGCGACGACGGACGGCTGGAGTACGACGACCTGCGGGCCGGGGCGGTGGGCGACGGCCCGACGGTGCTGCGCGACCTGCTGCTGCGCAGCGCACGCGACCGGGACGAGGAGGCGTTCGCACGGGTCGCGGAGGCGCAGCACACCATCAGCGCCGCACTGCGGCGGACTCGCGCGCCCCACACCGGGTATCAGCTCAACAACTGCAAGGTCATTCTCACTTCGGGGGCCACCATGACGGAGAGCTTCAACTTCAACGGGCAGAACACGACGTTCATCAACCGTCCCAACGACACGGTCGTCCAGGACTTCCAGAACCAGCACGGGACCGCGCTGGGCGCCGACGACCTGCGACAGCTGCTCGCACTGACCCTCTCCAGCGACGAACTGTCGGACGCCGAGCGCGACGAGGCCGCGCAGGCGGTGCACGACCTGGCCACGCTCTCCGGCGAGCCGGACACCGGCGCCTTCCGGCTGCGTGCGGAGCGCCTTCGCGAACTGCTGGCCGGGGCGGCCGACATCGCCCAGCCGGCGCTGGCCCTCATCGCGGCGGTCACGGCGGCCGTGACGGGCTCGCCGACACCCCGCCGGGCCGCCCGAGGCAACCCGGCGGGGCGGACACCCGTCTTCCCCCTCGCACGACAGCGGTACGCAGCCCTGGGCACCCGCCCGTCCGCTGCGGGGGGAACGGACGGAGCACACGGCGTGACGGATGGACCCGGCCTGCCCGGAAGCGGCGTGCGACGGCGCGCCGTCATGATCTCGGCCGCGCTCGGCACCCTGAGCGCCTGCTCCGTGCCGCCCCCGCGCCGTGCGGACACCGCCCCGGACCCCGCTCCCGGCCAGGCCATCAGCACCGCCCGCCGGGCGCTGGTCATGCAGTTCCTCGCCCACCCGGACGACGACCTGTACTTCATGAACCCGGACACGCGGCAGGCCCTGGACGCCGGGACACGGGTGGTCTGCGTGTATCTGACGGCGGGCGAGGCCGACGGCGTCAACAAGGTGCCCGGCGCCCCGCGCCCCGCGGCCGACAAGGCCGCCTACTCCTCCGCACGCCGCCAGGGACTCCGGCAGGCGTACGCGGCCCTGCTCCGACGGGACCCGTTCACCCGCTGGGAGACGTCCGTCATGGAACTCGGCGGGCGTCACCGTGCCGAGACCGCCACCCTCGGCGCGGGGCCGCGCAGGGTGGACCTGGTCTTCCTCGACACCGCCATGCACACCGGCCGCCACCGCCTCGGGCTGCCCAGTCTCTGGGAGGACCGGCGTCTGTCCCTGCGTACCGTCGTGGCGGACGGCTCACCGGTGCGCCACCCCGGCTCGTACACCTATGACGGGCTCGTGGACGTCCTCGTGGAACTGCTGGAGCGCTACCGGCCCACCGTGGTCCACACCCTCGACCCCGATCCGGACATCCGGCACGGCACGGAGGCCGCGCGCCGCCGGGACAGCGAACAGCGCGGGTACTCGGACCACGCCGACCACACGGCCGCGGCCTGCTTCGCCTGGGCGGCGCTGATCCGGTGGGTGGCGCGGGCCACCGCCGCCGGCGGTGAGGTCCCCGCGTTCGCGGTGGCCGCCTACCGCGGGTACTACAACCGGCACTGGCCCAAGAACCTCCCGCCCGGTGTCCTCCGGCGCAAAGCCGCCCACCTCGTGCCCTACGGCGGTGCGCCCGGCTGGGACTGCGGGAATCCCTCCGGCTGCGGCGACTACAACGTCGGCGGGGACAGGCCGCTGACCAGCCGCAAGGGCTGGGTCCGCGCCACCCACCACCGCTACCCGGGTGCCCGTACGGTGCTCACGGCGGACGCGGACGGACGGCTCCACGCGTACGCCGTGCTGGGACTGCGGCTCGTCCGGTGGCGCGAGGACGAGGCGGGCGGCGTCTGGGAACCCCCGCAGGACCTCGGCGGCGGGCCGCTGGCCCCGGCGCTGGGCAGTGCCACCGCGGACGGCGGGCAACTGCTGTTGTTCGGGCTCAGGTTCGCGGCACTCTCCGGTCACGGCGGCGACAACGAACGCGAGGTCGTGCTGCTGGAACAGCGGGCCGGGCACAGCGGGTTCCTCGCCTGGCGCGGCCTGGGCAACCCCTCACCCGGCCGGGACGAGGGCCGCCGCATCGGGGTACCGGTCGCCGTCACCGCACCGGACGGCCGCGTGCACCTCTTCGTACGCAACGCGGAGAAGGGGCTCAGCACCCGGGTCCGCGAGAGGGACGGCCACTGGGGCGGGTGGCGGGACATGGGCGGCGGCGAGGTCCAGGACGGGCTCACCACCACGGTGGACGGTGAGGGCCTCGTCCACGTCTACGCGGCCGGGCACCACGCCGTGCACCACTGGACGCAGGACGCGCCCGGTGAAGGCCTGACCGCCCGCACTCAGATCGACGCGGGCCCCGTGCCCGGCACTCCCCCGGCCGCCCTGCCCGCCCCGGACGGATCCGTCGAGCTGTTCTACCGCGCCGAGGCCCGCCCCGGACTGACCACCGTGCGCGCCGGAGTGACGGCGGAGCTGTCCGGCTTCGACGGCTACGGACCCGTCACCGCGGCGCCCTCCCGGAGCGGGCCCGTCCTCCTCGGGCTCAGCGCCGAGGGCCACGTCCGACTGCGCACGGCCGACGCGCTCCTCACGCGGTCACGCGGCTCCGTCGCACTGGACGGCGCCACGCTCCACCTCGGGGCGGAAGGCCGGCCGGCCGCGGCGGGACTGGGCACGGACGCGGCGCCCTGGCTCTGGCGTCCGTAAGCACGTGACCCGGTCCCCGCCCGACCGGCCCGCGGTCACCGCCGGGTACGGCGAAGGGCCCCACACCTCCCGAGGGAGATGCGGGGCCCTTCTGGTGCTCAGTGCGGAGCAACCAGGTCAGACGATCAAGTAATTACTTGATGATCTTGGTGACCTGGCCGGCGCCCACGGTCCGGCCACCCTCACGGATGGCGAACTTCAGGCCCTCTTCCATGGCGACCGGCTGGATCAGCGCGACGTCCATGAGGGTGTTGTCACCCGGCATGACCATCTCGGTGCCCTCGGGAAGGGTCACAACGCCCGTCACGTCCGTGGTACGGAAGTAGAACTGCGGGCGGTAGTTGTTGAAGAACGGGGTGTGACGGCCACCCTCGTCCTTCGACAGGATGTAGGACTGCGCCTGGAACTCGGTGTGCGGCGTGACCGAACCCGGCTTGATGATGACCTGGCCGCGCTCGACGTCCTCGCGCTTGATGCCACGGAGGAGCAGACCGACGTTCTCACCGGCCTGGCCCTCGTCGAGCAGCTTGCGGAACATCTCGATGCCGGTGACCGTGGTGGTGGTCTTCTCGGTCTTGATACCGACGATGTCGACGGTCTCGTTGACCTTCAGGACACCACGCTCGATGCGGCCGGTGACGACCGTACCGCGACCGGTGATCGTGAAGACGTCCTCGATGGGCATGAGGAACGGCTTCTCGACGTCACGCTCGGGCTGCGGGATGGACTCGTCGACGGCCTTCATCAGGTCGAGAACGGTCTGGCCCCACTCGGCGTCGCCCTCAAGGGCCTTGAGCGCCGAGACCTTGACGACCGGAAGGTCGTCGCCCGGGAACTCGTACTCGGAGAGGAGCTCACGAACCTCGAGCTCGACGAGCTCCAGGATCTCCTCGTCGTCCACCATGTCGGCCTTGTTCAGGGCGACGACGATGTACGGCACGCCGACCTGGCGGGCCAGGAGCACGTGCTCCTTGGTCTGCGGCATCGGGCCGTCGGTGGCCGCGACCACGAGGATGGCGCCGTCCATCTGCGCCGCACCCGTGATC
Source organism: Streptomyces sp. NPDC001822 (assembly GCF_042892135.1). Taxonomy (NCBI): domain Bacteria; kingdom Bacillati; phylum Actinomycetota; class Actinomycetes; order Kitasatosporales; family Streptomycetaceae; genus Streptomyces; species Streptomyces sp. NPDC001822. Next base: position 340,034 of record NZ_JBIATW010000002.1, on the reverse strand, counting down.
ATGTTCTTGATGTAGTCGGCGTGACCCGGGCAGTCGACGTGCGCGTAGTGACGCGACTCCGTCTGGTACTCGACGTGCGCGATCGAGATCGTGATACCGCGCTGGCGCTCCTCAGGAGCCTTGTCGATCTGGTCGAAGGCCGAGGCCTCGTTCAGGTCCGGGTACGCGTCGTGCAGCACCTTGGTAATGGCGGCCGTGAGGGTCGTCTTACCGTGGTCAATGTGACCGATGGTGCCGATGTTGACGTGCGGCTTAGTCCGCTCGAACTTTGCCTTCGCCACTGGGGTCCTCCTGAGTGGTTCTGTACGCCTTGCTTCATCGGCGCCAGGTGATCTTTGCTGGAATGCCGGTGCCGGAGGCATCCGCCGCGTTGCTTACGCATCACGGCGAATGCCCGACCGGGCTCCGGTGACAAGCCTAAAGCGTGAGCTCGGAAGAGTTACTCGCCCTTGGCCTTCGCGATGATCTCCTCGGCGACGTTCCGCGGAACCTCGGCGTAGGAGTCGAACTGCATCGAGTAGCTTGCGCGACCCGAGGTCTTGCTGCGGAGGTCTCCGACGTAGCCGAACATCTCCGAGAGGGGCACGAGGCCCTTCACGACGCGAGCGCCGCTGCGCTCCTCCATGGCCTGGATCTGGCCACGGCGGGAGTTGAGGTCGCCGATGACATCGCCCATGTAGTCCTCGGGCGTGGTGACCTCGACGGCCATCATCGGCTCGAGGAGCACGGGGGACGCCTTGCGGGCACCCTCCTTGAACGCCTGCGAACCGGCGATCTTGAAGGCGAGCTCCGAGGAGTCGACCTCGTGGTAACCACCGTCGAGAAGGGTGACGCGGACGCCGACCATCTCGTAACCGGCCAGGATGCCGAACTGCATGGCTTCCTGAGCACCCGCGTCCACCGAGGGAATGTACTCACGGGGGATGCGGCCACCGGTGACCTTGTTGACGAACTCGTAGGAGGCGTCGCCACCCTCGATGGGCTCGAGGGCGATCTGCACCTTCGCGAACTGGCCGGTACCACCAGTCTGCTTCTTGTGCGTGTAGTCGATGCGCTCGACGGTCTTGCGGATCGTCTCGCGGTAAGCGACCTGGGGCTTGCCGACATTCGCCTCGACGCGGAACTCGCGCTTCATGCGGTCGACGAGCACCTCGAGGTGAAGCTCGCCCATACCACCGATGATGGTCTGGCCGGTCTCCTCGTCGGAGTGCACCTGGAAGGAGGGGTCCTCCTCCGAGAGGCGCTGGATGGCGACACCCAGCTTCTCCTGGTCACCCTTGGACTTGGGCTCGATGGCGACCTGAATGACCGGCGCCGGGAAGTCCATGGACTCCAGGATCACCGGGTTCTTGTCGTCGGACAGCGTCTCACCCGTGGTGGTCTGCTTCAGACCCATGACGGCGACGATGTCACCGGCGCCCACCGACGCGATCTCCTCACGCTTGTTCGCGTGCATGCGGTAGATCTTGCCGATGCGCTCCTTCTTGCCCTTGACCGAGTTCAGCACCGCGGTGCCGGCCTCGAGGCGACCGGAGTAGATCCGGACGAAGGTGAGCTTGCCCAGGTGCGGGTCACTCGCGATCTTGAACGCCAGGCCGGAGAACGGCTCGTCGTCCGAAGGCTTGCGCTTGATGACCAGCTCCGGGTCCTTGACGTCGTGGCCCTCGATGGCCTCGACGTCCAGGGGGGAAGGCAGGTAGCGGACGACAGCGTCGAGCAGGGGCTGAACACCCTTGTTCTTGAACGCGGTGCCACAGAAGACGGGGGTCACGGTGACGGAGTCGGCCGAGCCCTTCGACGCGAGGGTGATCCGACGGATCGCCTCGTGCAGCTGCTCCTCGGTGGGCTCGTTGCCCTCGAGGTACAGCTCCATCATCTGGTCGTCGTTCTCCGCGACGGCCTCAAGGAGCTTGCCGCGCCATTCCTCGGCGGCCTCCTTGTGCGTGTCGGGGATCTCGACGGTGTTGTACATCTCGCCCTTGGCGGCCTCTTCGGGCCACACGAAGGCCTTCATCGACACGAGGTCGACGACGCCCTTGAAGTCGGCTTCGGCGCCGATGGGGAGCTGCATGACGAGCGGAACCGCACCGAGGCGGTCGACGATCATGTCGACACAACGGTGGAACTCGGCGCCGGTGCGGTCGAGCTTGTTGACGAAGCAGATACGCGGCACGCCGTAGCGGTCCGCCTGACGCCAGACGGTCTCGGACTGCGGCTCGACGCCGGCCACACCGTCGAACACGGTGACGGCACCGTCGAGGACGCGGAGCGAACGCTCCACCTCGACGGTGAAGTCGACGTGACCCGGGGTGTCGATGATGTTGATGGTGTGGTCAACATCATTGAGCGGCCAGTGGCAGGTCGTCGCGGCGGACGTGATCGTGATGCCGCGCTCCTGCTCCTGCTCCATCCAGTCCATCGTGGCTGCGCCGTCGTGGACTTCACCGATCTTGTACGAGACGCCGGTGTAGAAGAGGATCCGCTCAGTGGTGGTCGTCTTGCCCGCGTCGATGTGGGCCATGATCCCGATGTTGCGGACCTTGGCCAGGTCAAGCGAAGTGGTGGCCATAAGGCTCAATCTTCTCTCGGTCTCGATGGGGTGAGCGACTACCAGCGGTAGTGCGCGAAGGCCTTGTTGGACTCGGCCATCTTGTGGGTGTCCTCGCGCTTCTTGACGGCAGCGCCAAGACCGTTGGAGGCGTCGAGCAGCTCGTTCATGAGGCGCTCGGTCATGGTCTTCTCGCGGCGGGCGCGGGAGTAACCCACGATCCAGCGCAGCGAGAGGGTGGCGGCACGACCGGGCTTGACCTCGATCGGCACCTGGTAGGTGGCGCCACCGACACGGCGGGACTTGACCTCGAGCGACGGCTTGACGTTCTCGAGCGCGCGCTTCAGCGTGATGACCGGGTCAGCGCCGGTCTTCTCGCGGAGGCCTTCCATGGCGCCGTAGACGATCCGCTCGGCGGTGGAACGCTTGCCGTCGAGCAGGATCTTGTTGATCAGCGACGTGACAAGAGGAGAGCTGTAGACCGGGTCGATGATGACCGGGCGCTTCGGGGCGGGGCCCTTACGAGGCATTCTTACTTCTCCTTCTTGGCGCCGTAGCGGCTGCGGGCCTGCTTGCGGTTCTTGACACCCTGGGTGTCGAGCGAACCACGGATGATCTTGTAACGAACACCCGGCAGGTCCTTCACACGGCCACCACGCACGAGCACGATGGAGTGCTCCTGCAGGTTGTGCCCCTCACCCGGGATGTAGGCCGTGACCTCGATACCAGAGGTCAGACGCACACGTGCGACCTTGCGGAGCGCCGAGTTCGGCTTCTTCGGGGTGGTCGTGAAGACACGCGTGCAGACGCCACGACGCTGGGGCGAACCCTCGAGCGCGGGCGTCTTGTTCTTCTCGACCTTGTCCTGCCGGCCTTTCCGGACCAGCTGCTGGATCGTAGGCACTACTTCTCCGGTTTCTGTGTGCCGTTCGTGAAACTAACCTGGAACACTCTCCGACCCACGCGGTCGGGTGTGTCGAATACTGCACGCCCCTGCGGTGACGCAGAGGAGACACAGATTGCGGTGGCCACTTACGGACTCGCCGTGCGGTTGAGGACACGCACCCGAGCCCAGGCACACCCCAGGCACAAGGCTTGAGCGTACCTACCTCACGGACCTGGGTCAAAACAAATGCTGTCCGCCCCCCGGCCCCGGAACGCGGGGCCCGCACCGGCCGGGTGCCCGGAATGCCCACGGCGTCGGCACCACCGCCGGGACAGCCTCTCTGACCAGCATAAACGACTCCTCCGACGCCTCCGGCCGTGCCTTCGCCGCGCCGGATGGCCGAGGGCGTCGGTGACCCCGGGTGACCGACCTCACCGAAGCACACGCCGGCACGCCGAAGGGCGGCCACCCCGTACGCAACGGGGTGACCGCCCTTCGGTCGTATCAAGCGACTCGCTTACTGGTTGTACGGACCGTAGTCGTAGTCCTCCAGCGGGACGGCCTGGCCGGAGCCCGTGCCGAACGGCGAGTAGTCGATGTCGTCGTAGCCGACGGCCGAGTACATCGCGGCCTTGGCCTCCTCGGTCGGCTCGACCCGGATGTTGCGGTAGCGGGAGAGACCCGTACCGGCCGGGATGAGCTTACCGATGATGACGTTCTCCTTGAGGCCGATCAGGGAGTCCGACTTGGCGTTGATCGCCGCGTCGGTGAGGACCCTGGTCGTCTCCTGGAAGGACGCCGCCGACAGCCACGACTCGGTGGCGAGCGAGGCCTTGGTGATACCCATCAGCTGCGGACGGCCGGAGGCGGGGTGACCGCCCTCGGTGACCACACGACGGTTCTCGACCTCGAACTTCGACCGCTCGACGAGCTCGCCCGGCAGCAGCTCCGCGTCGCCGGACTCGATGATCGTCACACGGCGCAGCATCTGCCGGATGATGATCTCGATGTGCTTGTCGTGGATCGACACGCCCTGCGAGTTGTAGACCTTCTGGACTTCGCCGACCAGGTGGACCTGGACCGCGCGCTGACCGAGGATCCGCAGCACGTCGTGCGGGTTCGTGGCACCGACGGTGAGCTTCTGGCCCACCTCGACCGCGTCGCCCTCGCCGACCAGCAGACGGGCACGCTTGGAGATCGGGAACGGCGTCTCCTCGCTGCCGTCGTCCGGCGTGACGACGATCTTCTTGGTCTTCTCGGTCTCCTCGATGCGGACCCGGCCCTTGGCCTCCGAGATCGGGGCGACACCCTTGGGGGTACGCGCCTCGAAGAGCTCGACGACACGCGGCAGACCCTGCGTGATGTCGTCACCCGCCACACCACCGGTGTGGAAGGTACGCATCGTCAGCTGGGTACCGGGCTCACCGATGGACTGGGCGGCGATGATGCCGACCGCCTCACCGATGTCGACCAGCTTGCCGGTGGCGAGCGAGCGTCCGTAGCAGAAGGCACAGGTGCCGACCGCGGACTCACAGGTCAGGACCGAGCGGGTCTTGACCTCCTCGACGCCGGCGCCCACGAGGGCGTCGATCAGGACGTCACCGAGGTCGACGTTGGCAGGCGCGATGACCTTGCCGTCGACGACGACGTCCTCGGCGAGCATGCGGGCGTAGACCGAGGTCTCGACGTCGTCCGTCTTGCGGAGGACACCGTCGGCACCCTTGACGGCGATCTTCAGCTTGAGGCCGCGGTCGGTGCCGCAGTCCTCCTCGCGGATGATCACGTCCTGCGAGACGTCCACCAGACGACGGGTCAGGTAACCCGAGTCGGCGGTACGCAGGGCGGTGTCCGCCAGACCCTTACGGGCACCGTGCGTGGAGATGAAGTACTCCAGAACGGTGAGGCCCTCGCGGAAGGACGCCTTGATGGGACGAGGGATCGTCTCGTTCTTGGCGTTCGACACCAGACCACGCATACCCGCGATCTGACGCATCTGCATCATGTTTCCTCGGGCACCCGAGTCGACCATCATGAAGATGGGGTTCGTCTTCGGGAAGTTCGCGTTCATCGCCTCGGCGACCTCGTTGGTCGCCTTGGTCCAGATCGCGATGAGCTCCTGCGTGCGCTCGTCCTTGGTGATCAGACCGCGCTCGTACTGCTTCTGGACCTTCTCGTCCTGCTCCTCGTAGCCCTTGACGATGGCCTTCTTGGCCTCGGGCACGACGACGTCGGAGATGGCCACGGTCACACCGGAGCGGGTCGCCCAGTGGAAACCGGCCGCCTTCAGGTTGTCGAGCGTCGCCGCCACGATGACCTTGGGGTAGCGCTCGGCCAGGTCGTTGACGATCTCGGAGAGCTGCTTCTTGCCCACCGAGTAGTCGACGAACGGGTAGTCCTCGGGCAGCAGCTCGTTGAAGAGCGCGCGGCCCAGGCTCGTACGCAGACGGAAGGTGTCACCCGGCTGGTACTCGGGCTCGCCCTCCTCGGCGACCGGCGGCACCCAGCCACGCGGGGGCATGGTGCCCACCGGGAAGCGGATGTCGACCTTCGCCTGGAGCGACAGCTCGCGGGCGTCGAAGGCCATGGTGGCCTCGGCCGTGGAGCCGAACGCGCGGTCCGTGCCCTTGACGTTGCGGCCCTCTTCGTCCGTGGTGAGGAAGAAGAGACCCAGCACCATGTCCTGGGTCGGCATGGTGACGGGACGGCCGTCGGCCGGCTTCAGGATGTTGTTCGAGGACAGCATCAGGATGCGGGCCTCGGCCTGCGCCTCCGCGGAGAGCGGCAGGTGCACGGCCATCTGGTCACCGTCGAAGTCCGCGTTGAACGCGGTGCAGACGAGCGGGTGGATCTGGATGGCCTTGCCCTCGACCAGCTGCGGCTCGAAGGCCTGGATGCCGAGGCGGTGCAGGGTGGGCGCACGGTTCAGCAGCACCGGGTGCTCGGCGATGACCTCTTCGAGGACGTCGTACACGACGGTGCGGCCACGCTCGACCATGCGCTTCGCCGACTTGATGTTCTGCGCGTGGTTCAGGTCCACCAGGCGCTTCATCACGAACGGCTTGAAGAGCTCCAGCGCCATCGCCTTCGGCAGACCGCACTGGTGCAGCTTGAGCTGCGGACCGACGACGATCACGGAACGCGCGGAGTAGTCCACGCGCTTGCCGAGGAGGTTCTGACGGAAACGGCCCTGCTTGCCCTTCAGCATGTCGCTGAGGGACTTCAGGGGGCGGTTGCCGGGACCGGTGACCGGGCGACCACGGCGGCCGTTGTCGAACAGCGCGTCGACGGCCTCCTGCAGCATCCGCTTCTCGTTGTTCACGATGATCTCGGGGGCACCGAGGTCAAGGAGACGCTTGAGGCGGTTGTTGCGGTTGATCACACGGCGGTACAGGTCGTTCAGGTCGGAGGTCGCGAAGCGGCCACCGTCCAGCTGCACCATCGGACGCAGGTCCGGCGGGATGACCGGCACGCAGTCGAGCACCATGCCCTTGGGCTTGTTGCTGGTCTGCAGGAACGCGGAGACGACCTTGAGGCGCTTGAGCGCACGGGTCTTCTTCTGGCCCTTGCCGGTACGGATGATCTCGCGGAGGCGCTCGGCCTCCTCGTCGAGGTCGAAGGACTCCAGGCGCTTCTGCAGCGCCGCGGCGCCCATGCAGCCGTCGAAGTACGTGCCGAAGCGGTCACGCAGCTCGCGGTAGAGCAGCTCGTCGCCCTCGAGGTCCTGGACCTTGAGGTTCTTGAAGCGGCTCCACACCTCGTCGAGACGGTCGATCTCGCGCTGCGCACGGTCGCGCAGCTGCTTCATCTCACGCTCGGCACCTTCGCGCACCTTGCGGCGCACGTCGGCCTTGGCGCCCTCGGCCTCGAGCTCGGCCAGGTCGGTCTCGAGCTTCTTGGCACGGTTCTCGAGGTCCGAGTCGCGACGGTTCTCGACCTGCTGACGCTCGACGGAGACGTGGGCCTCCAGCGACGGGAGGTCGCGCGTGCGGCGCTCCTCGTCGACGAACGTGATCATGTACGCGGCGAAGTAGATGACCTTCTCGAGGTCCTTCGGCGCAAGGTCCAGCAGGTAGCCCAGACGCGACGGGACACCCTTGAAGTACCAGATGTGGGTGACGGGAGCGGCAAGCTCGATGTGGCCCATGCGCTCACGGCGCACCTTGGCGCGCGTGACCTCGACGCCACAGCGCTCACAGATGATGCCCTTGAAGCGGACACGCTTGTACTTGCCGCAGTAGCACTCCCAGTCCCGGGTCGGACCGAAGATCTTCTCGCAGAAGAGTCCGTCCTTTTCGGGCTTGAGGGTGCGGTAGTTGATGGTCTCCGGCTTCTTCACTTCGCCGTGGGACCAGGTCCGGATGTCGTCCGCGGTGGCAAGGCCGATCCGCAGCTCGTCGAAGAAGTTGACGTCGAGCACTTGTCGTCAATCCCTCTTTCGGGGGTTCGAGCCCCCTCGCGTCATGCGAGAAATCGGGGCACTTCAGCAATGGTCTGAACGGGTCCGGGGAGAGCCGGCCGGATCACTGGGATCCGGCCGGCCAACCCGTCAGACCTCTTCGACGCTGCTCGGCTCTCGCCGGGACAGGTCGATACCGAGCTCCTCCGCCGCGCGGAAGACGTCCTCGTCCGTGTCGCGCATCTCGATGGACATGCCGTCCGAGGACAGCACCTCCACGTTGAGGCAGAGCGACTGCATTTCCTTGATGAGCACCTTGAAGGACTCGGGAATGCCCGGCTCGGGGATGTTCTCGCCCTTGACGATCGCCTCGTAGACCTTCACGCGGCCGGTGACGTCGTCGGACTTGATCGTCAGCAGTTCCTGGAGGGCGTATGCGGCGCCGTAAGCCTCAAGGGCCCACACCTCCATCTCACCGAATCGCTGCCCGCCGAACTGTGCCTTACCACCCAACGGCTGCTGCGTGATCATGGAGTACGGGCCGGTCGAACGGGCGTGGAGCTTGTCGTCGACCAGGTGGTGCAGCTTGAGGATGTACATGTACCCGACCGAGACCGGGTCCGGGAACGGCTCGCCGGAGCGGCCGTCGAACAGCTGGGCCTTGCCCGAGGGCTGGACCAGCCGGTCGCCGTCGCGGTTCGGGATCGTGGCTCCGAAGAGACCCGAGATCTCGTCCTCGCGCGCACCGTCGAAGACGGGGGTGGCGACGTTCGTGCCGGGGGCGACCTGGTCGGCGCCGATGGCCTGCAGGCGCTGGGCCCACTCGTCACCGAGGCCGGAGACGTCCCATCCGCGGCTGGCGAGCCAGCCGAGGTGGATCTCCAGGACCTGTCCCGGGTTCATTCGGGACGGGACACCCAGCGGGTTGAGGATGATGTCGACCGGGGTGCCGTCCTCCAGGAACGGCATGTCCTCGATCGGGAGGATCTTCGAGATGACGCCCTTGTTGCCGTGACGGCCGGCGAGCTTGTCACCATCGGTGATCTTGCGCTTCTGCGCGACGTAGACGCGGACCAGCTGGTTCACGCCCGGCGGCAGCTCGTCGCCCTCTTCGCGGTCGAAGACGCGGACGCCGATGACCTTGCCGATCTCGCCGTGCGGGACCTTCAGCGAGGTGTCACGGACCTCGCGCGCCTTCTCACCGAAGATCGCGCGGAGCAGACGCTCCTCCGGGGTCAGCTCGGTCTCACCCTTGGGCGTGACCTTGCCGACGAGGATGTCGCCGGCGACGACCTCGGCACCGATACGGATGATGCCGCGCTCGTCGAGGTCGGCGAGGACCTCTTCGGAGACGTTCGGGATGTCCCGGGTGATCTCCTCCGGGCCGAGCTTGGTGTCACGGGCGTCGACCTCGTGCTCCTCGATGTGGATCGAGGAGAGGACGTCGTCCTGCACGAGGCGCTGCGACAGGATGATCGCGTCCTCGTAGTTGTGACCCTCCCACGGCATGAACGCCACGAGCAGGTTCTTGCCCAGCGCCATCTCACCGTTCTCGGTGGCCGGCCCGTCGGCGAGGACCTGGCCCTCGATGACGCGGTCGCCCTCGGAGACGACGACCTTCTGGTTGACCGAGGTGCCCTGGTTGGAGCGCGAGAACTTGGCGATGCGGTACGTGGTGTACGTGCCGTCGTCGTTGGTGACGGTGATGTAGTCCGCGGAGACCTCCTGGACCACACCGTCCTTCTCGGCCTTGAGCACGTCACCGGCGTCGGTGGCGCAGCGGTACTCCATGCCGGTGCCGACGAGCGGCGCCTCGGACTTGATGAGCGGCACCGCCTGACGCATCATGTTCGCGCCCATGAGGGCACGGTTGGCGTCGTCGTGCTCCAGGAACGGGATCATCGCGGTGGCGACGGACACCATCTGGCGCGGCGAGACGTCCATGTAGTCGACGTCGTCACCGGGGATGTAGTCGACCTCTCCGCCACGACGGCGGACCAGGACGCGCGGCTCGGTGAACCGCATGTCCTCGGAGAGCGTCGCGTTCGCCTGGGCGATCACGAAGCGGTCTTCCTCGTCGGCGGTGATGTAGTCGACCTCGTCGGTGACCTGGCCGTCGACGACCTTGCGATACGGCGTCTCGATGAAGCCGAACGCGTTGACGCGGCCGTACGAGGCGAGCGAACCGATCAGACCGATGTTCGGGCCTTCGGGGGTCTCGATCGGGCACATGCGTCCGTAGTGGGACGGGTGCACGTCGCGGACCTCGAAGCCGGCCCGCTCACGGGACAGACCACCCGGGCCGAGCGCCGACAGACGGCGCTTGTGGGTGAGACCCGACAGCGGGTTGTTCTGGTCCATGAACTGGGACAGCTGGCTGGTGCCGAAGAACTCCTTGATGGAGGCGACGACCGGCCGGATGTTGATCAGGGTCTGCGGCGTGATCGCCTCGACGTCCTGAGTCGTCATGCGCTCACGCACGACGCGCTCCATACGGGCGAGACCCGTACGGACCTGGTTCTGGATCAGCTCGCCGACGTTGCGCAGACGACGGTTGCCGAAGTGGTCGATGTCGTCGGTCTCGACGACGATCGTCCGGCCGGACTCACCGACGGTCTCGAGCTCACCGGCGTGCAGCTTCACCAGGTACTTGATGGTGGCGATGATGTCGTCGCTGGTGAGCACACCGGCGTCGAGCGGCTCGTCGGCGCCGAGCTTCTTGTTCACCTTGTAGCGGCCGACCTTCGCGAGGTCGTAGCGCTTCGGGTTGAAGTAGAGGTTCTCGAGCAGCGTCTGAGCGGCCTCACGGGTGGGCGGCTCGCCCGGACGCAGCTTGCGGTAGATGTCGAGCAGCGCGTCGTCCTGGCCCTGGGTGTGGTCCTTCTCCAGGGTGGCGCGCATCGACTCGTACTCGCCGAACTCCTCGAGGATCTGCTCGGTGGTCCAGCCGAGAGCCTTCAGGAGGACGGTGACGGACTGCTTGCGCTTGCGGTCGATGCGGACACCGACCATGTCGCGCTTGTCGATCTCCATCTCCAGCCAGGCACCCCGGGACGGGATGATCTTGGCGGAGAAGATGTCCTTGTCGGACGTCTTGTCGATGGAGGAGTCGAAGTAGACACCCGGCGAGCGGACGAGCTGCGACACCACGACACGCTCGGTGCCGTTGATGACGAAGGTGCCCTTGTTGGTCATGAGCGGGAAGTCGCCCATGAAGACCGTCTGGGACTTGATCTCGCCGGTCTCGTTGTTGGTGAACTCGGCCGTGACGAAGAGCGGGGCGGCGAACGTGAAGTCGCGCTCCTTGCACTCGTCGATCGAGTTCTTCGGGGGCTCGAAGCGGTGGTCGCGGAACGTCAGCGACATCGACCCGGAGAAGTCCTCGATCGGTGAGATCTCCTCGAAGATCTCCTCCAGGCCGGACTTGGTGGGGACGTCCTGTCCACTGTCCAGAGCTGCCTCGACGCGAGCCTTCCAGGCGGCGTTGCCGAGGAGCCAGTCAAAGCTCTCGGTCTGCAGCGCGAGGAGGTTCGGAACCTCGAGGGGCTCCTTGATCTTTGCAAAAGAGATGCGCAGCGGGGCGGTGCTGGCACCGTTGTTCGTATTCGAGGTCGAGGCGTTGCGCGAGGCGGCCAAGAGGGGGTCCTTCCGAGGGCTCGGACTCACTACGCGCGTACCGGCCCCCAAGCCGCACACAGAGACAGGAATCCCAAGGTCAGGGAATGTCCGGTCATCGGTGCTGAGCGTGGGCATGCCCCTGGTGACGGGCAGGAGGCAGCTAACAGGCAGCGCAAAGGGTCAGTGTAGCCAAGCGGCACACTGATGTCCAGTCGGGGTTCTCAGAGACCCACGTTGCTCTCAACAGCTGTTCTCAACACCCATGAATAGCCCTCGCGCGGTGTGCGCTCTTCTTTACTGCCCTCTTCGCTCTCGATCCATGCCTCGGATGCGGATCGAGATGACGACGCGTCCTGAGAATTGCGCGCCGCGTGCGGTTCGTCAAGGCCCTGAGACCCCGGCGGACGTCCGCCGATCTTCACCTGCGCCCGGAGGACGCCTGTTGACGCCCCATGGCACGCCCCGGAGAAACGCACGGCGAAGATCACCCTACTCGCCGCGGACGGAAGATCAAGGCAGCCTCCGTGGGCATGCCGAAGGGCGACCACCCGTATGGGTGATCGCCCTTCGGTGAGGACCCTCAGCACCTTACGGCGCGAGGGGCCTCGGGAGAGTCAGGAGACTCTCGAAGTCACTTGACCTCGACGGAAGCGCCGGCGCCCTTGAGGGACTCGGCAGCCTTCTCGGCGGCCTCCTTGGCGACCTTCTCGAGGACGGGCTTCGGGGCGCCGTCGACGAGGTCCTTGGCCTCCTTGAGACCCAGCGAGGTCAGCTCACGCACGACCTTGATGACCTGGATCTTCTTCTCGCCGGCACCCGTGAGGATGACGTCGAACTCGTCCTGCTCCTCAGCGGCCTCGGCAACGGCGCCCGGGCCGGCCGGACCGGCGACGGCGACGGCGGCGGCGGCGGTGACGTCGAACTTCGCCTCGAACGCCTTAACGAACTCGGAGAGCTCGATGAGGGTGAGCTCCTCGAACTGAGCGAGCAGGTCTTCCTGGCTGAGCTTCGCCATGATGGCGTCCTTCCACTATTCGGCAGGTGCCGGATGTATATGTCGGCGGGCGTACGTGGAGCCCGCTGGACCGCTGAGCGAAATTACTCGGCGGCCTCGGCGGGAGCCGGCGTACCGGCACCGCCCTGCTCGGCCTTCTTGGCGCGAAGCGCTTCCGCGGTGCGGACGAACTTCGACGGCAGAGCCTGGAAGAGCTGCGCAGCCTGAGTCTGCTTGCCCTTCATGGCGCCGGCCAGCTTGGCGAGCAGCACCTCGCGGGACTCGAGGTCCGCGAGCTTCTTGATCTCATCGGCGGACAGCGCCTTACCGTCAAGGACACCGCCCTTGATGATGAGGTTGGGGTTGTCCTTGGCGAAGTCACGAAGACCCTTCGCCGACTCCACCGGGTCACCGGTGATGAAGGCAACCGCCGTCGGACCTGCGAAGAGGTCGTCCAGCGTGTCGATCCCGGCCTCGTTGGCCGCAATCTTGGTCAGCGTGTTCTTCACCACGGCGTACTGGGCGTTCTCACCGAGCGAACGACGCAGCGTCTTGAGCTGCGCCACGGTGAGACCCCGGTACTCGGTCAGCACGGCGGCGTTCGAGCTGCGGAACTGGTCCGTCAGCTCGGCTACCGCGGCAGCCTTGTCGGGCCTTGCCATGAGCGTCGGCCTCCTTCCGGGTGATGAGGACCGCTCAGAAGGGGCCGGGAAAGACGAAACGCCCCAGCACAAGTGCCAGGGCGCGGCTCGACCGGACGGAATCCGGGAGCGTTCCACAGTCACCTGCGCAGGTCGTCCGATCTAGCGGAACCTTCGGTCACCGTCCCTCTCGCGAGAGCGCGGCGACGACCAGCGGTCTTTGGCTTCTTATGGAGCGTACGCGACCGGGGCCATCCGGAGCAAATCCGTCCCGGTTCACCCAGCGCGAGAGGTTTAGGGGCCTGTCGGACGGCCCACGGAAGGCGGGCCCCACGCCGCCTGCGAGGAGCCCCGCACCCTTGCTGCGTCGCGACCCCGCCGATCTTCTCGGCGCCGACGCGCTTGAGATTCGGGGACTCCAGGAGCAGCGCCGGCTGCTGCGCCGGGTCCTGGTTCATCCCCTCCAGGCCGCGGGTCCTCTGCCTCTGCGCGGCGGCGTTCCCGGATGCCTTCGCGATGGCACCCAGGTCCATCGTCATCCAGCGCTTGCCGTCCATCTCCATCGTGCCGCCGCCGGCGGCAGGCGCGGTGACCGTCATGTGCACCTTGGCCGACTTCGCGGCCGCGGTCTTCCTGTACGCGGCCGTCAGCACCTCTGTCACCGGCGCCTCCGACATCGCCGCACCCGCCGCCGGCTTCTTCTCACCGCACTTGCAGCCCGCACACAAAAAACCGTCCCCCCGCCGCTCCGGAGAGCGGCGGGGGGACGGTCACAGGTCACGCGGTCCGCGACCACCGTCAGTTTCAGACGGCGGCCGGGTCCTCCTCGACGAGGAGGTTGCGCACGCGGTTGGCGTCCAGCGGGATGCCGGGGCCCATCGTCGTGCTCATGGTCGCCTTCTTGATGAAGCGACCCTTCGCGGCGGACGGCTTCAGACGGAGGATCTCCTCCAGGGCCGCGCCGTAGTTCTCGACCAGCTTCGTGTCATCGAAAGAGGTCTTTCCGATGATGAAGTGCAGGTTCGAGTGCTTGTCGACGCGGAACTCGATCTTTCCGCCCTTGATGTCGTTGACGGCCTTGACGACATCGGGGGTGACGGTGCCGGTCTTCGGGTTCGGCATCAGACCACGCGGACCGAGCACGCGGCCCAGGCGGCCGACCTTGCCCATGAGGTCCGGCGTGGCGACGACGGCGTCGAAGTCCAGACGGCCCTTCGCCACCTCGTCGATGAGCTCGTCGGCGCCGACGATGTCGGCGCCCGCGGCTTCCGCGGCCGCAGCACGGTCACCGGTCGCGAAGACCAGGACCCGGGCGGTCTTGCCGGTGCCGTGCGGGAGGTTCACGGTGCCACGGACCATCTGGTCGGCCTTGCGAGGGTCAACACCCAGGCAGAACGCGACCTCGACGGTGCCGTCGAACTTCGTGGTGGCGGTGTCCTTGGCGAGACGGACGGCCTCGAGCGGGGCGTAGGTGCGCTCCCGGTCGATCTTCGCGTCCGCAGCGCGGAGGTTCTTGCTGCGCTTCACTTCTGCTCCTGATGATTTTCAGAGTGTGGAGTCGTGGTGCGGACCAGCGCTTGGTCCTACCACTGAGGGGCTACGGGGCTGACTCAGCCTTCGACCGTGATGCCCATGGAACGGGCGGTGCCAGCGATGATCTTCGACGCGGCGTCGAGGTCGTTGGCGTTCAGGTCGGGGAGCTTGGTCGTGGCGATCTCGCGGACCTGCGCGGCCGTCAGCTTGGCGACCTTGGTCTTGTGCGGCTCGCCGGAGCCCTTGTCCACACCCGCGGCCTTGAGGATCAGCTTGGCGGCCGGCGGAGTCTTCGTGATGAAGGTGAAGGAGCGGTCTTCGTAGACCGTGATCTCCACCGGCACGACCATGCCACGCTGCGACTCGGTCGCGGCGTTGTAGGCCTTGCAGAACTCCATGATGTTGACGCCGTGCTGGCCCAGCGCGGGGCCGACCGGCGGTGCCGGGTTGGCCGCACCGGCGTTGATCTGGAGCTTGATAAGCCCCGTGATCTTCTTCTTCTTGGGAGGCATTGCTCTCTCCGGGTCCTAGTGAGAGTGTTTCGCCGCCATTCCGGTCATCCGGATGGAGGCATACCGCACAACGATAACGGGTACAGTCGCGCGACCAAAAACGAGCAGGTCAGACAGGCTGCGAAGCCGGTCTGACCTGCTCGATAGGCATGTGTCCGGAAGCTGACGGAAAGCGTCAGTTCTTCTGGATCTGGTCGAAGCTGAGCTCGACCGGGGTCTCGCGGCCGAAGATCTCGACGAGGCCCTTGACCTTCTTCGAGTCGGCGTTGATCTCGTTGATCGTCGCCTGCAGCGTCGCGAACGGGCCGTCGGTGACGGTGACCGAGTCGCCCACCTCGAAGTCCAGCACCTGGACCTCGACCTTGCGGGCGGGAGCCGGCTTGCCTTCGGCCTCGGCCGCCTCGCGGGCCGCCTTCTCCTCGGCCTCGGGGGCGAGCATCTTGACGATCTCGTCCAGCGTCAACGGGTACGGGTCGTAGGCGTTGCCGACGAAGCCGGTGACGCCGGGCGTGTTGCGGACGACGCCCCACGACTCGTTCGTCAGGTCCATGCGCACCAGGACGTAACCCGGGAGCTTGTTCTGGCGGACGTTCTTGCGCTCGCCGTTCTTGATCTGGACGATCTCTTCCTCGGGCACTTCGGCCTGGTAGATGAAGTCCTCGACGTTGAGCGAGACGGCGCGCTGCTCCAGGTTGGCCTTCACACGCTTCTCGTAACCGGCGTACGTGTGGATGACGTACCACTCGCCGGGAAGTCCGCGCAGCTCGTCGCGGAGGGCGGTGACGGGGTCGACCGGTTCGGCCACCTCGGCGTCTTCCTCGTCCTCGGCGGCGACCGCTTCGTCGTCCTCGGAGGACTCGTCGTCCTCGTCGGAGTCGGATCCGTCCTCATCGGCGACGGCGTCGTCCTCGTCGGACTCGGCCTGCTCGTCCTCGGCGGCGTCAGCAGCTTCGACCTGGTCCGGGGCCACGGCATCCGCCGCCTCGACGATGTCGAGCTCGTCCTCGGCGGACTCGACGGCGCTCGCCGTGGGCTCGGCGTCGTCGTTCAGGTTCGGGTCAGACACGATGGCTGCTTCTTCCTGGATACATATGGGTGGAACATGCGAAAGGGGCGCCGGTGAGGCGCCCTCCGCGGGATCAGCCGAAGACGTACTTGATGACCCGCGCGAATCCGAAGTCAATCACGGTGACGAGACCGATCATCACGACCACGAATGCGATCACCACGGCCGTGTAGGTCGAGAGCTGGTTGCGCGTCGGCCATACGACCTTGCGGAGCTCAGCGATGATCTGGCGGTAGAACAGCGCGAGCCGGCCCAGAGGGCCCTTCTTGCCGCGCTTGCCGCCCTTCCGGGCCTTCTTCTTCGACTCGGGGGCTTCGTCCTCGGCATCAGGCATGTCGATGGAGCCCACGGCGTCCGTCACGCTACTCACCTGATTCCGGGTCATGGCCGTGCCGCGCCCGGTGGAGCCGCACGGCGGTGCATTGAAGTACGTACATGCGCACACATCCTGGCGGAGGAGTGTGTAGCAGGGCCGGAGGGACTTGAACCCCCAACCGCTGGTTTTGGAGACCAGTGCTCTACCAATTGAGCTACGACCCTTTGTGGTTCCACCAACCTACCGCATCTTCACCGGTGGGCCGGTGGGGAAGACGGTGCGGCTGATGAAGGCCAACGACAGGTGAGTGTACGTGCTCAGGGGCGCCGCGTCGAACAGACAACAACCGACCGGTCCTGTCCGGATGCTGTCCGAGTGCTGTCCGGTCCCTGAAACCGCTGTGCTCCGGGGTTTTCCGGTCTGCGAGAGTGGGGGCATGAGCGCTGCAACTTCTCCGTCCGAGCGCCGGGTCTCGGCCCGCATCGGTGCGATCTCCGAGTCCGCCACCCTCGCCGTCGACGCCAAGGCCAAGGCCCTCAAGGCCGCCGGGCGTCCGGTGATCGGCTTCGGCGCCGGCGAGCCCGACTTCCCGACCCCCGGTTACATCGTCGACGCCGCGATCGAGGCGTGCCGCAACCCGAAGTATCACCGCTACACCCCCGCGGGCGGACTTCCCGAGCTCAAGGCCGCCATCGCCGCGAAGACGCTGCGCGACTCCGGCTACGAGGTCGACGCCTCCCAGATCCTGGTGACCAACGGCGGCAAGCAGGCGATCTACGAGGCGTTCGCCGCGCTCCTGGACCCGGGTGACGAGGTCATCGTCCCCGCGCCGTACTGGACGACCTACCCCGAGTCGATCCGTCTCGCCGGCGGTGTGCCGGTGGAGGTCGTGGCTGACGAGACCACCGGTTACCGGGTCTCGGTCGAACAGCTGGAGGCCGCTCGCACCGAGCGCACGAAGGTCGTCCTGTTCGTGTCGCCGTCCAACCCGACCGGCGCGGTGTACGACGAGGCCGACACCGAGGCGATCGGCCGCTGGGCCGTCGAGCACGGGCTGTGGGTGATGACCGACGAGATCTACGAGCACCTCGTCTACGGGGACGCGGCCTTCACCTCGCTGCCCGCGGTCGTGCCCGAGCTGCGCGACAAGTGCATCGTGGTCAACGGGGTCGCCAAGACCTACGCCATGACCGGCTGGCGGGTCGGCTGGATCATCGGCCCCAAGGACATCGTGAAGGCCGCGACGAACCTCCAGTCGCACGCCACGTCCAACGTGAGCAACGTCGCCCAGGCCGCAGCGCTGGCCGCGGTCTCCGGCCCCCTGGACGCCGTCGCCGAGATGCGGAGCGCGTTCGACCGCCGCCGCAAGACGATCGTGCGCATGCTGAACGAGATCGACGGCGTGTTCTGCCCCGAGCCCGAGGGCGCGTTCTACGCCTACCCGTCCGTGAAGGAGCTGCTCGGCAAGGAGATCCGCGGCAAGCGCCCCGCGGACTCCGTCGAGCTCGCGGCCCTGATCCTGGACGAGGCCGAGGTCGCCGTCGTACCCGGCGAGGCGTTCGGTACGCCCGGCTACCTCCGGCTGTCGTACGCCCTGGGTGACGACGACCTCGTCGAGGGCATCTCGCGGCTCCAGAAGCTGCTGGGCGAGGCCCGCGCCTGACGCGGGGCACCCGCCCGACGAAGGTGGCCTCCGGCTCCGGCCGGGGGTCACTTTTTTGTTCGATCGGTAACTCACGAGGGGATCCGGCTACCGCCGCACCCCCCAGGTGCGGCAAGATCCTTCAATGGAGCGTGACGTACGGCTGTTGCCCAAGGCCCATCTGCACCTGCACTTCACCGGGTCGATGCGGCCGACGACCCTGCTCGAACTCGCGGACAAGTACGGCGTCCACCTGCCCGAGGCGCTGACCGGGGGCGAGCCGCCCAAGTTGCGGGCCACGGACGAGCGGGGCTGGTTCCGCTTCCAGCGGCTCTACGACATCGCCCGGTCCTGCCTGCGGGAGCCGGAGGACATCCAGCGGCTCGTGCTGGAGACCGCGATGGAGGACGTCGCGGACGGCTCCGGGTGGCTGGAGATCCAGGTCGACCCGACTTCGTACGCCCCCCTGCTCGGCGGGCTCATCCCGGCCATCGAGATCATCCTGGACGCCGTGGACCGCGCGGCCCGCGAGACGGGGCTCGGGATCCGGGTGGTGATCGCGGCGAACCGCATGAAACACCCACTGGACGCCCGCACACTGGCCCGGCTCGCCGTGCGGTACGCCGACCGGGGAGTGGTCGGCTTCGGGCTCTCCAACGACGAACGGCGCGGGATGGCGCGCGACTTCGACCGCGCCTTCGCCATCGCCCGCGAGGGCGGGCTGATCGCCGCACCGCACGGCGGGGAGCTCTCGGGCCCCTCCAGCGTCCGGGACTGCCTGGACGACCTCGACGCCTCCCGCATCGGGCACGGCGTGCGGGCGGCCGAGGACCCGCGGCTCATGTCGCTGCTCGCGGAGCGCGGGGTGACGTGCGAGGTCTGCCCGGCGTCCAACGTCGCGCTCGGCGTCTACGAGAAGCCCGACGACGTACCCCTGCGCACTTTGTTCGACGCGGGGGTGCCGATGGCGCTGGGGGCGGACGATCCGCTGCTCTTCGGTTCGCGTCTGGCGGCGCAGTACGACCTCGTACGCCGTCATCACGCCTTCACCGACGAGGAACTGGCCGAGCTCGCGCGGCAGTCCGTGCGCGGCTCGGTGGCGCCCGTCGAGGTGCGCGAGAAGTTGCTCGGCGGCATCGACGCCTGGCTCGTGGGCTGAGACCGTCCGGCGGAGTGTGCGCGGCCTGCCCGCCGCCCTGTGCGGGGGCGGACGGGCCGTGGGACCGCGTGGGCGTTACAGGCTGACGCCGACCGTCACCGGTTCGTTGACCAGCGTCACCCCGAAGGCTTCGTGGACCCCTGCGACGACCTCGCGGGCCAGGGCCAGCAGGTCCTCGGTCGTGGCGTCGCCCCTGTTGGTGAGGGCGAGCGTGTGCTTGGTGGAGATGCGCGCGGGGCCCGTGCCGTACCCCTTGGTGAACCCCGCCTTGTCGATGAGCCACGCGGCGGAGGTCTTCACCAGTCCCTCGCCGGCGGGGAAGGCGGGCGGCTTCACGTCGCCACCCAGGCGGTGTGCCGCGCGGGCGAGGAACGCGGCGTAGTCCGTCTCGTCGAGGACCGGGTTGGTGAAGAAGGACCCGGCCGACCACGTGTCGTGGTCCTCCGGGTCGAGCACCATGCCCTTGCCCGCCCGCAGGCCGAGAACCGTCTCGCGCGCCGCCGCGGCGGGCACCCGGTCGCCCTGCTCGACGCCCATGGCGCGGGCGGTCTCCGGATACCTCAGGGGCGCGGACAGCCCGCCCGCGTCCTCCAGCCCGAAACGGACGCGCAGGACGACGAAGCGGTCGGGCTCGGCCTTGAAGCGGCTGTGGCGGTACGAGAAGGCGCACGCCTCGTTGGGAAGGGTGACCGTCTCGCCGGTGCGCCGGTCGTAGGCGACGACCTCGGTGATCACCGAGGACACCTCCTGCCCGTAGGCCCCGACGTTCTGGATCGGTGTCGCGCCGGCGGACCCGGGGATCCCGGCGAGGCACTCGATGCCCGCCAGACCGGCCTCGACGGTGCGGGCGACGGCGTCGGTCCAGACCTCACCGGCGGCCAGTTCGAGTGTCGTGCCGGTGAGCTCGTAACCCTCGGTGGCGATGCGCAGCGCGGTCCCGTCGAAGCCCTTGTCGCCGATGACCAGGTTGGATCCGCCGCCGATGATCAGCAGCGGGGTGCCGCTCTCGTCGGCTTCACGGACGGCGGCGACGACCTCGGCGTCGGTGGTGGCCGTCAGGAGTCGGGCGGCGGGGCCGCCGAGCCGGAAGGTGGTCAGGGGGGCGAGGGGGGCATCGTGGAGTTCCTGCACGGGGACAAGAGTACGGTCCGCGGCCGCACCGGCCGGGCCGGGCCACGGGGCGCGGCTCCCGGTCCGGTCAGCCGTCGCGCCCGGCCGAGGGGCCCCGGTCGTGCCCCGGGACGCGCGCGGGGCGCCCTCGTGACGAGGGCGCCCCGCGCGCGTCCGCGGCCGGCGCGGACCGCCGTGTGTCAGGCCAGGCGGACGACGGCGCGGGACATGCCCAGCACCTTCTTGCCGTCGCTCATCGCGGTCAGGTCGACCCGCACGAGGTTGTCGTCCAGCTTCGCCGCGACCTTGCCGCTGACCTCGACCAGTGCCCCGGTGTCGTCGTTCGGCACGACGACGGGCTTGGTGAACCGCACGCCGTACTCGACGACCGCGCCCGGGTCGCCGGCCCAGTCCGTGACCACCCGGATCGCCTCGGCCATGGTGAACATGCCGTGCGCGATCACGTCGGGCAGCCCGACCTCGCGTGCGAACTTCTCGTTCCAGTGGATCGGGTTGAAGTCACCCGAGGCACCGGCGTACTGCACCAGAGTCGCGCGGGTCACCGGGAAGGACTGCGCGGGCAGCTCCGTACCGACCTCGACCGCTCCGTAGGCGATGTTCGCTGCC
This sequence comes from Streptomyces sp. NPDC001822, assembly GCF_042892135.1. Taxonomy (NCBI): domain Bacteria; kingdom Bacillati; phylum Actinomycetota; class Actinomycetes; order Kitasatosporales; family Streptomycetaceae; genus Streptomyces; species Streptomyces sp. NPDC001822. The sequence goes on along the minus strand of NZ_JBIATW010000002.1, from coordinate 318,986 downwards.
ATCACGCCTCCTCGGCGGCACGGGCCACCAGCTTCGTCCACGCGGTCACGACGTGCTCACCGGACTCGTCGTGGACCTCGCCGCGGATGTCGACGATGTCGTTGCCGGCCATCGACTTGATGGCCTCGATGGTCGAGGTGACGGCCAGCCGGTCGCCCGCCCGCACGGGGCGGGTGTAGGCGAACTTCTGGTCGCCGTGCACGACGCGGCTGTAGTCCAGTCCCAGCTGCGGGTCCTCGATGACCTGACCCGCCGCCCTGAAGGTGATCGAGAACACGAACGTGGGCGGTGCGATCACGTCCGGGTGCCCCAGGGCCTTGGCGGCCTCCGTGTCGACGTACGCGGGGTTGGTGTCACCCACCGCTTCCGCGAACTCCCGGATCTTCTCCCGGCCGACCTCGTACGCCGGGGTGGGCGGATAGGTCCGCCCCACGAAGGACTGGTCGAGCGCCATGAGCCCGCTACCTCCTGATGAAAAAGTCGAATAGGGCGTGGAACACCCCAATAAAACGACACGAGGCCGCCCCCAGTGGGGACGGCCTCGTGTACGAGCCTGTTTCAGCGCGTTTCGCGGTGCGCAGTGTGCGAGTTGCAGCGCGGGCAGTGCTTCTTCATCTCAAGACGGTCCGGGTTGTTACGCCGGTTCTTCTTGGTGATGTAGTTCCGCTCCTTGCACTCCACGCAGGCCAGCGTGATCTTCGGGCGGACGTCGGTGGCAGCCACGTGAGTGCTCCTTGGACGGACGGATGGACGGATGAACGCATAAAAGAGTAGCCGATCGAAGGACCGACCCCACAATCGGCTACCGTTAGTAGCGGTGACCGGACTTGAACCGGTGACACAGCGATTATGAGCCGCTTGCTCTACCGACTGAGCTACACCGCTTTGATGCCGGGTTTCCCCGCCGAAGCGGAGTCACCCGATCACCAGAGCCCCAATGCGGAATCGAACCGCAGACCTTCTCCTTACCATGGAGACGCTCTACCGACTGAGCTATTGGGGCGAGCGAGGAAGACATTACACGGTCTGTCGCCGTCGCCCAAATCCGTTTCCCCCGCCCTCGCCGGACCCTCCGGAGGCGGTCCGCCGGGACCTGCGATCCGCCCCCTGATCAGGGCCTTGATCAGCTCGTACCCCACGCCCGCGGCGCTCCCGCGAAGCCGGTCGCCCGCCGCTCGGCCACCCGCCCCGCAGGGACCGCATTCGTACGACTAACTCGCCCTCCGCGTCCGGCACCGCGGCCCCGCCTAGGCTCGGCGCACCCTCTGCGTGATCTTGTAAGCCCCCAGGAGCGGCGCGATGCCCGACAGCCCCAGCGACGCGCCCGCACTCCTGCTCAGCGGGGCGCGGCTCGCCGACGGGCGTGTGGTCGACGTACGGATCAGCGGCGCACGCATCGAGGCGGTCGGTACGGCCGGGAGCCTCCGCGCCGGCGGGCGGCGGCTCGACCTGCGCGGCCACCTCCTGCTGCCCGCTCCGGCGGAGCCGCACGCCCACCCCGGCACGGCGCTCACCGCGGGCGGCCCCGCGTCCCACCGCGCGGAGGACGTACGCCGCCGGACCACCGAGGCGGCGCTGCTCCAGCTCAGCCACGGCGCCACGGCTCTGCGCGCGCACGTGCGCGTCGGCGAGGACCAGGGGCTGGGCGCGCTCGAAGCGGTGCTGGACGCCGCCCGCTCCCTGCGCGGCCTGACCGACCTGACCGCCGTGGCCGTCCCCCGGATCCTCACCGGCGTCGCGGGCGCCGACGACCTCGCGCGGCTCCGCGACGCCGTGGAGATGGGCGCGGGCGTGATCGGCGGTTGCCCCGACCTCGACCCGGACCCCGCCGGCTACGTCGAGACGGTCCTGGACCTCGCGGCCACCCACGACCGGCCCGTCGACCTGCACACGGACGGTGACGACCCCGCCCGCCTCGACGGACTGGCCGCCATGGCCCGCGGCTTCCGCCCCGGCGTCTGCCTGGGGCCCTGCGCGGGGCTCTCCCGGCTTCCGGACGAGGTGGCGGTCCGAACGGCCGACCGGCTCGCCTCCGCCGCCGTGACCGTGGTCTGCCTGCCCCAGGGCCCGTGCTCGGGCTCCTCCTCGCGCGCTACCTCGCCCGTACGGCTGTTGCGGGCAGCCGGGGTACGGGTCGCTGCGGGCAGCGGGGCACTGCGCGACGGCTCGAACCCGGTCGGGCGGGGCGACCCCCTGGAGGCCGCCTACCTGCTCGCCTCGCAGCACGGCCTCACCCCGCGGCAGGCGTACGACGCCGTCTCGGCCACCGCCAGGGCGGCGCTGGGCCTGCCGGGGGTGCACGTCGAGGCCGGCTTCCCCGCGGAACTGCTCGCGGTGCGCGGGGACGGCCTGGCGGGGGCGCTCTCGCTGGCGTACAGCCGGATCGTGGTGCACCGCGGGCGCGTCGTGGCGCGGACCAGCGCCGTGCGTGAGTACCGCGACTCGGGGGCAGCTTCCGGACTGGACCTTCCACGCCAGGGAAGGGTGGATTCCGGCCACGGCGGCGGGCCTTGAGCGGGACGGGCCGGTGCGGCGTACCGTCGGAAACATGCGCATTGTCATTGCAGGTGGACATGGTCAGATCGCGCTGCGGCTGGAGCGCCTGCTCGCCGCGCGCGGTGACGAGGCGGCGGGCGTCATCCGCAACCCGCAGCAGAGCGAGGACCTGAGGCAGGCGGGGGCGGAACCCGTCGTCCTCGACCTCGAATCGGCGTCGGTCGAGGAGGTGGCGGAGGTACTGCGGGGAGCGGACGCGGTGGTCTTCGCCGCGGGCGCCGGCCCGAACAGCGGCTCGGGCCGCAAGGACACGGTGGACCGCGGGGCGGCCGTGCTCTTCGCGGACGCGGCGGAGCGGGCGGGTGTACGGCGCTACATCGTGATCTCCTCGATGGGCGCCGACCCCGGGCACACAGGCGACGAGGTGTTCGACGTCTACCTGCGGGCCAAGGGGGAGGCGGACGCGTACGTGCGCTCCAGGCCGGGCCTCGACTGGACGATCCTGCGCCCCGGGATGCTCACGAACGACGCGGGCACCGGGCAGGTCATGCTCACCGCCTCGACGGGCCGGGGACCCATCCCCCGCGACGACGTGGCTGCGGTGCTGCTGGAACTGCTGGACACCCCGGCGACCGCGGGACTCACGCTGGAACTCATCAGCGGGAACAAGCCGGTGGCGGTCGCGGTGAAGGACATCGCGGGGAACTGACGTCGGCGGGGACTGACGTCGCCGGGAACTGACATCGGCGGGGCGGGTGGGGCGTGCGGACCCGCTACACCCGCCGGCCCAGGAAATTCAGCAACCTGGTCTGGGCGTCCGCGTCGGCGGCCGAGGAGATCTTGGCGCCGAACGCCCTGGGCATCCGGATGTCCCCGTCCTCCGGCAGGAGGATCTCCGTGGCCACGGCCACCGCTTCGGCATCAAGTGCCTCGTCCTGGCCGGTCGCCCGCGCCAGATCCCATCCGTGGATCAGGGTGTCGGCGCACGCCATCCGCCTCACGAACTCCTCGAACGGAATGGAGCCGAACTCCTCCCCCAGCAGGGCACGCGCCTTCGCCGGGTCGCGCAGGGAGGCCTTGATCGCCCCGGACGCCGCATCCCATGCCTGGGACAGGTCCTCCCCCCGGCCGGGCGCCGCATGGCCTGATCCGTCCAGTCCGGCGACGGCCCTCCGGTGATTCGAGACCACGTGGGCCGCGACATCCCGAGCCGTCCATCCAGGGCACGGGGACGGATCCTGCCATCTGTCCGGCGGGCAGTCGCGGATCAGTTCCCCGAACCGCTCCGCGATGCGTTCGTAGAGCTCAGGTACCGAAGATTCCACTCGACTCTCCTCTTTCCGATCATGCATGTGCAGCTTGTCGATCTTGCCAGGCTTACCGGTCTTTCCGGTCTTTCCGGTCTTGCCGGTCTCTCCGGTCTTGCCGGTCTCTCCGGTTTCTCCGGTTTCTCCGACGGCGGCTCTTCACGGTGGCGGTCGTTTCACTCGCGACCAGGCCGATGACGCCGCCGCCCTCCCCGGGGCCGTGGTGACGGCGAACACCCGGAGCGAAGCGGCACTGTCGGGCGGACGCTGGCCCGGGGTGAAGCGGCACTGTGGGATGGGGGGTTCGCCCCGACACTGCCCCACGCCCGCGCCACACAGGAACGGGATCGACGGCGTCTTCGGAACTCAGCGACGCCGGGCAACGAAAGAGGGCCCGCGTGCAGCATTTCTGCTGCACGCGGGCCCTCTCGTTCCTGTGGCGGCGCCAGGGTTCGAACCTGGGTAGGCTGAGCCGGCAGATTTACAGACCTCGCGGCAAGGCCCCGTGGACCTGCCACTTCAGTCTTCGGCGTAGCAATGGCCCCACGCCTCCCCCACGAGCGGCACCCCATGACTCCCGCTCACGCATTTCATAGGTCTCGACACCGCGCCGGGTACGACGGCCTGTAGTCAGCCCTCACACTTCGTCGGGCTCCTCCGCGTCATCCGTACTGCCGGAGTGAGCCTCTTCCGCTGCTTCGGCGATCGCGGCATACATCTTCAGCCGCCCGCTGACCTTGTCGAGGCGGATGCCAAGATCTTCCGCGTGAACCTGGGGCCATCCCTGTTCCCTGACGAACGGCCGACTGTGTCCACGCACACTCTCAGCTGCTACAAGTGCGCTTTCCAGGGAAGCCACGAGGTTCGCGAAATGGGTCTTGGCGGCCTCGAACTCGCTTTCCGGCGTGCTTACGTCTCCTTCGATGGGAGGCGACGCCACAGATTCACCGACGGCAGTGAATGTGGTGCGCAGCCACTTATCGTCGGCTTCGAGGGGCTTGTTGCTCAGGTTGAGCTGCGGTGTTCCGACCTCGTCAACCCTCTGCGGCTTCCTGTTCTGTCGTCCGTCGACGATCGCCCTGTGAAGGGTTCTGAGCCCATGAGGATTTTCCGTCATCCGCTGAAGCACGGACGACGGAGTGCGGTAGTCCACGGTGCGTCCTCGTGCCTCTCGAACCAGAGTCCCGTGCACCGCCAAGTAGTAGCCACCGCGGACGCCCAACTCAACGCCTGCCTCTTCCGCGGTGCCCCCCTCCTTGAGATTGCGGAGGGCTGCTTCCAGCATCTTGTCGGGATCGTTGTCCCCGCTGGTGTGCCAGCCTGCCGCCTGGAGCGGTGTCCACTTCAGCATGCGTTGCAGCGTGCTGCGAGTCCCACTCACCCGATCCGCAGCATCAGCGTCAGCGTTGGCTGCGCGCCAAGGTCGCAAGATCATCTCGGTAACCACCTTCGCCTTGAAGTCGGCCGTGACCTTGCTTTTGGCAGTGATCCTCAAGACGCCCTTGCGAAAGAGAGCGTGCTCTTCGGTGTTGAGGAACGTCGACACGATCTCCGCAACACGGGTATCGGGCCAGGGATCGAGGACGTTGGAGCGCACTTCTTCAGGCGTCAGATCTGCGGCAAACCACTCCGCGCGGGTACGCGTGAGCCGGCCAGCTCGCAGGAATTCTTCAATGACCGGATCCGCCAAAGCATCATTCTCGCTTGCGGTTCCCCACGGCTTTGGAGGTTCGACGTGGGTGATCCCCACGATGAACTTGACCGCCTGGTCGTACTGCAGCTGAGAACCTTCGTCCGGGACGAAGCGCAGCACGAGTGTGGCCGGGGCAACGAGCGCCCGCGCCCGCTTCACGTCGTCAGGAGTGACCTCCTCTCGCGGACGTTCACCGGTGCCGAGGACCTGGCTCAGCAGCTGCCGATATTTTCGGTCGTCGCCCGGCAGTCCATACAGGACGTCACTTGCTCCCAGTGCATGAATCCGGTGACTTGCAGAAATGCGACTGCTGCCGTCAGCGCCTGCGAGTGCCCATACAGGCGGCTCGTCCACGGACTCATGGTCGATCCTGACAACCGTGAGCAACAGCTCCCTCAGGATTCCGTGCTGCCCGATGGTCTCGGCGAGGTCATTATGCCGAGCAAGGAAGCTGTTCGACTTGTCCATGGCGCTGACCACGTGGGCGCGCGATTGTGCTTGGAGAACGAGTTCCCCGGTTTCCCCCGGAGCCGCTTCTAGGCCCCGCAGAGGAGGGAAATGCCCCGGCGACAGCGCTCCTGACAGGGGGTAGACCCTGTAGCCCGCTTCCCTGTTGTTGCCAGGGAAGTGGCAAACCGCAGGTGCCCACACTTGGGTCGTGATGGTGTGGAGAATCCCTCCAGGGACACGCATGATGTCGGGATTCTGGAGGCGCTTGCGAGCCTCTTCGGGCCGCGCGATCGCCCGCGCGACCGCTGTGGCAGCGCCTTCACTGAACCCCTGTGTGACGAGCGTGCTGGCGAGCTTGCGCACCGCCGCCGTCCGGGGAAGGGCAGGTAGCCCATCGGGCAAGGATGGAAGGTCCTCTTCTGAGCGGTCAGCCTCGTCCGCGCCTGTCTGACTCGGCTCCGAAGCGGAGGGTTCGACCTCATCCGAGCTGGCCCGTGACTGCTCCTGGGGTGGAGGGGTCGGCTCTGCGGATGACGCAGGATTTAGCTCGGGGCTGTCGGACGGCGTCTGAGCATCGTGATTCTCGTCCACGGAAGGTCCTTCCGATCTGCGTGGAACGAATCGCAGCGGCGCTGCGGTTCGTTGAGGCGATCGGAGCCCTTCGTGGGACATGCCACTTCGGACAAACGAAAGGGCCCTTCTGCCTCACCTGGAGACGAAGGGCCGCTAGGCGACCAACTGTCCCCGCTGCGGCATCCCGAAGGTTCCGGTGTTGCCGAGCGGCCGCACCCAGTGCCGATCGCCTGTCGGGTCCCCCGTCAAGTGACGGTGCGACCACTGCCAACACATGGGGATGAGTGCCATATGTCGCGACGTGCCGGGACGAAGTGCGTCCAATGCGATTAGCTTGGCGGAAAGATCAGGCAGTTTGCATGCTTTTCCCGTTTTCAAGACACCAAGCATCTACATCTGATAGAGGGATCTTTCGTTACTTGAGCGACGGGACGCTGACATGCTGGCGCTCCGCATGCCGCCTGCCCGCACAAGCCGGCGACCATTGAGCCGAGGCCATCACCTCGGGGGAAGCACCCACGGCCTCGGCACCCCTAGCCACCACTTGGGCAAGGGCCGCGAACCTCGATGCGGTGGAGCGCCATAAAGACGGTGCGACAGCTTCACAGAGGGCTCTATCCAACACCTCTGATCTGGGCCTTTCCGCTAGATAGATCGCCTGGGGGCACACTGGGGGGGGGAATCCGCCCGAACTCGCGTCGCTATGCGTCAGGCACCTGCGGCCGATGCAGTAGGCCGTCACGAGACTGCTTACACGACCGCATTGGCGTAAGTGGCAACTGGCCGGGCGCGCGGATCATGAAGCCAGGAGAAGTTCTTCGCCTACCCCTGGCGGAACCGCAGCCACTGCAGGAATGCTGCATCTGACAGACAACCAACGGCCCCTCAAGCTGACGAGGGGTCCAGCCTGGCCAGTGGCCGCAGATGAGGGGTCGACGCTTCAGACTGACGGAACCATGCAACAAGCTGCAGCAGTCAGCGCAAAACGATCAAATGCGACCAGTTTCGCAGAGTGCAACCCCAGCGCTACAGTGAGTACCCAAAGATAACGAGGCCGGAGCTACGCCCGCGAGTCGAGGGATGCAACTTGGCGCGCCCTTCGTTATCGCATCGTGACCTTGGGGCGGTACGCTGGCCGTGTGAGGGTGCTGGATAGGTGCCGTTGCTGCGTGCCGCCCGGAGTAGGGGGGACATGGCTTTCGGCAGGCGCCGAACAAAGGTGCGCGAGCACCTTTCGGACGAACTAACAGTTTCACAGTACGGCAGCAGCACCCACCCAACCGAGGATGGGCCTTTCAGGCACAGGCCCCGCCCAGACAGGGACCGGGGGGGCATCTCTGTGATTCGCGGTCACGTTGAGGTCAGTGATGCGCACAGGATCGTGGGCATGCAGGCACGGCGCGAAGGCGACGGAGTGAGGCGTACCACGGTGGGCATACTCCGAGCAGCTGGGTTCCAGGTGGATCTTGCACCTTCCCCTATGAACCCGCATCACGTGCGAGTCACACTCAAAGGGGAGTGGGCGATTCAGCATGCAGAACTCTTCGACGGATGCTTCACTGAAGCTCCGGAGTGGCTAGGGAAGGAGGGATTAGAGTGAAGGAGCGTATCGCTCTGCAGCTGGGGGCTAGTCCCTGGCAGCCCTCACGTTCAGTTCGTATGATTCGTGAGCTCAACTTCTACGACGTGCCTACCGAGGGCGTTCTGAGGCGACGTTTCAGCCCGTCCTACTACTTCTTCGCCTGCATCGATGGCGTAGCCAGCGAGTACAGCCTCTGGGTGTACTCGCCGATCAGCTGGTCTGAGGCTCGACAGCTGCGGCGGCTTGAGACCGCGAAGTTGCGCAATTTCGAGGTCGAGCTCCTGGTCAACCGCCCGCTGCTTGCGGTCGTAGCGTCCGAACAGGGTGGCATCCTTCACCGCGTTCAAGTGCAGGTCACGGAGCCCCTCAAGGTCGAAGAGCCGAGGCTCGCCAAGACGGCTTGGGAGACGGTGACCCAAGAGATTAAGGCGGAAGCAGGCGCAATCGAGCGAATGGCCTTCTGCTGAGTTCCGGCAGCAAAAGGGGCCCGATCGGTTAATACTTCCGATCGGGCCCCTTTTGCTCGTTTAAGACTCAGTGCATGAAGCTGTGGTCAGCTGGAGCTGCTGGATGCTGTGCACTCGGGCGACTGCACGCTTACTCGATCAGGTCCCGGATCGCTCGTTGAGACCATGTGCCGGCAGCCCCACGCGAAGAAGCGACGTAGTCAGCGATCGTGGCGGCATCCCAGGCCCCAGCTTGCAACAGACCAGCCGCAAGGAAGCGCACGTAGGCGCTAGAAGGCGCTACTGGGGCCACCTCGTCGGCGCTCCAAGGCGCTGTGAAGGTGAGTACGGGCAAGCCGTCCATCTGCCCTGCGCACACCAGGGTTTCGTATCGGCCCTTTCCAAGCCTGGCGACGCCTGAAATTAGGGCTTCGCTCAGGTCCAAGTCCGCACCTGGGTCCCTGTACATTTCCTGGGCAGCAATATCTGCGAACTGGGACGCCGATACGAGATGGGCGCGCGCATAGAGTCGTCCCTCATGCCCCGGGTCATAGAAAGCCCTTCCGCCACCCCAGACAGGCGATTCCGTAGCGAAGTAGAGGGCTCCCTTTAGCTCCACGGGGACGGATCGACTGGGCAAGGTCTGGTCTCGGCAGCCCGGATACAACCTGTTCGCCCCGGGCGGTTGACCTCCCTTGATGTAGCAAGCAAGTCGATCAAGGTGCATGTTGGAGCCGTACGAGGTGTACCAGACGCGCCGCGGCGTGGACTCCCCTACGACCACTGGCTCGATCCGGCGTACGCCAACCACGATGCCTCTCTCCTGAACTGGGCGCCTGCGACTATTCGGCTGAAACGTCGTATCGGATAATATGCCGATCACCCGGCAATATTGTGATCATTACACGCAAGGGCCGATCGTCCTTGTCGTATCCGGTACGGCTGTGTACTGCTACCGGCGTGGCAGCAGGCAGGCTCAGCTTTTCGGTCTCGGCGCGAGTGGGCATGCGCACCGTGATCTCGTCCTCGTATCGCACCTGAATGAGCCCAATACTGGCCAGCACACCCCCAGGGGCCGCCACATCTTCGGGGAGCATTAGTGGCGTCCCGCGGACCAACTCCTCTGGAAAGTAGGAGTCGGCTAGCGCGTAGGGGTCTTGATCAACGATGCGGACGCGTTCGCGTACGACTGTCAGTTCAGTTTCAGGGTCCAGCCTGAGCTTTTTTGCCACATCAAGGGGCGGGCGCCGGATGGAGACCTTGACTTCCTGGCGAGGCTGGCGGCCGCTTTCGGCCACAATGCTGGCCCATTGATCGCCCTTTAACGCCGACTGATGGCGGCCCCGGGACTCCAGCACGGACCAGTCCCAGACCGCAGCGGTCAACTGCCTGCGAACGAAGCTCCCCCGGCCCTGACCAGCGATAATCAACCCCTCCTCGGTCAGTCGTCGTAGTGCGAGCCGAACCGTATTACGGCTGGCTCCGTAGTGCTCAACCAGGTCGAACTCAGTCATGAGCTGCTGGCCAGGCTCCAGCTCACCTCGTTCGATCTGTCCTCGCAGGTCATCAGCGATTCGGTGGTACCTCGGCGTCTGCTCGCCCATGCCGCTCTCCCAGTTGGCCGACTTGTTCCAACAACATACGCCATTGCGCTTGACGGTTGCAGCGCCGCCGGGCAAGCTCGGGGCATCGGGTTGTTGGTACAACACCACCAATACCTGTGAGTCGATGCGCCCGGATCTCTTCCTCCAGCTGCTTCGACCTGCACGGCCAGCGGGACCCGCCGGACTTGCTTACACGCGGTTCGAGCGGCAGGGGAGGCGTAAAAGTCCGGCGTCTTCACGGAGTGATCGGTGTCATCGGCTAAGTCGTCGGTCTGGCCCTCGGGAGAGTTCCCGGGGAATCGGATCGCGGGGACCCCGGTGGTTGGGCTGCACCCGGTCCATGACACCCGTGAGGGAGGGAGATCCACTCAGCGAGTAGCGACTGAGGGACCGCAGTGACCACGCGCCGGCCAAGCGAAGGAGCGTAAGGCGCGCACGGAACTGCGGCACGACAGTGACGGGCTTCCCGTCACTCGTCATGTGGGCAGGGCATCGGCGGTTGCGTCGGTGGCCTGCCCGCTTGATGAGGCGCACCACCACCTGAAACACAGCGCGGCCCCGGGTGGCACCCCGGGGCCGCTGTTGAGCCGCCACACCTTCACAGGGAGAGAACGACTCATGAAGAACATCGTTGCTGGTCGCGAGCCTGTTACCGCGACCGAGTTCATTGAGCTGGCTCTGGGTATCGACCTGGAGCTGTTCACCGGTTCGGCCACGGAGTCCGCCATGGAGCGGGCTGCGCGGCTGGACGTCGCCTACGAGGTCTTGGCGGACCTGCGGGAGAGTGAGCCGGAGACCGCGGCCTACGCCGCGTCCCTGCTGCGGACGCTGCCGCTGAGGACGCAGACCAACGGCCGGCGCCCGCGCCGTTCGGCCCGCCGCCCGGCCACGACGGGTGCCGCCGGTTCGGCGGTGGCCGCATGAGGAAGCACACCGCGCAGATGTCCATCCGCGATGGCCGGTGGTGCCTGTACGTCGTGCTGATGGGCGTTCCGGTCTCTCAGTGGCCGGAGCACGACTTTGGCCCAGCTGTTCAGGTGCCCACGGTGACCGGGCGTTCACAGGCGCTCACCGCGCTCGGGTTCGTGTTCATGGACGGGGCCGAGTGGGAGTGGACGGAGTACAGCGAGACGCCGGATGACGACACCTCGCCGGTGCGGCTGCTGGCTTCGGTTCAGGTGCGTTCACTGGACGGGGGCGCGCCGTGAACAGTGTTCAGATCCGTTCAGCGGAGAGGGCGCTGTCGGTCGGTACGTGGCTGATCGTGGCCGGGGCGATGCTCTTCTCCATCCTCACGGTGACCCCGCTCATGGAGCGGCACACCCCCGAGGGCTGGAAGTGGACCGCCCCGATTCTGCCCCTGGTGGTGGACGCCGCGGTCGTCATCGTGGTCCGCCTCGACGCGGTCCTGGCCCGCCTCGGCGGACACGGGGGTAAGTGGCCGGTGGTCCTGCGGTGGATGACCGGCTGCATGACCCTCGCGTTGAACGTGGCCGACTCCGCGTTGAAGAAAGAGCTGGTCGGAGTGGCCGTGCACGCGGTCGCCCCACTCCTGCTCATCGTCACTGCGGAGACTGGTCTCGCCTACCGGCACGCCATCACCGCCGCCCAACTCGCCCAGGAAGCCCAGCGCAAAGCCGAGCAGGCCGAGCGCGAGCAGGCAGCCAACGAACGCCGTGAGGCAGCCGAGCAGCGGGCCCGTGAGGCACGTGAGCATGCGGCGGCGCTGGCCCGTGAACAGCGCGAGCACGAAGCCCTCCTCGCCCGTGAACAGACCGCCCGGGAAGAGGCGTCGCGGCGTGAGGAGCGGGAGCGGGCCGAGGCTCGTGAGCGTGCCGAGCGGGAGCTTCGTGAACGCCGTGAACGCGAGCGTGAACAGCAGCAGGCCGAGCGTGACCGCCTCGAACGAGAGGCCACCCAGCGCCGTGCGGCGGAGCGTCGTGAGCGCGAGCAGCGTGAACGCCACGAAGAGACCGAGCGGCAGGAGCGGGCCGAGCGTGAACGCGCCGCGCTTCTCGCGGCCAGCCCCGCTACGGAGAAGCAGCCCGAGGAACAGGCTCGGGCAACCGCCCGTGCCGCGTTCGAAGCCGAACTGTCGGTGCGCGCCGCGGCCGAGCTGACCGGCTGGTCCGTCGGCTGGATCTCCAGCCGCTACCAGGAACTGCGCGACCACTCGGCAACCCGAACGCTTAAAGGCGCGCACCAGTGACCAGCCTGCCGGTCTACCGGTGGCGTCTGGCACCGCCCGGCTACGCCACGGTTCGGCAGCTTCGCGCTCTGGGGCTGCGGCCGGGCGGGCAGGACGTCGCCGCAGTGCTCGAACGCCCCCGACGTCGCCGGGGGCCGCTGATCGCCTACCTCTACCTCGTCGACAGGGCCAAGCCGGTCCGGCCGATGACGCCGGCCCGGTGGGCGGCACTGGCCAAGGCGAACGCCGCGCAGCAGGTCTGCCCGAGCTGCCACAAGGACGCCGGTTACCGCATCCCGACCTCGCTCGGCATGTGCGTGACCTGCGCCTACCCCGAAGAACAGTGCGCCGCCTGAAAGTTCGCAGGGCCCGGCCCTCTCCTCCACAGATCCGGCCGGGCCCCTTACTCCGTGAAGGAGTGCACTCAGCATGACCGACACCACCATCACCCCGGTAGTGGCCCCCGAGGCCGCCCCGGACACCCCGCCCCCGACACCCGAACCCAAGCCCGCACCGGCCAAGACCGAGGTGGAGCACACCCCGGGCGGCTGGCCGGTCGTCCCGCTCGCGGTGACCGGCACCAACGCCACCACCTCCCTCCTCGCCGCCGCCGCACTCGTCGGAGGTCCGGCCGCCCTCACGGTCGCGGCAACCGGCGCGGTCGTCCTCGGCACGGCTGCCGCGACCCGCAAGCACCGCGACAAGAAGAAGACCCACAAGACGACGGCCGGCCGCACGTCCCGTGCCGGGGCCCGTGCTCGCGCGGCCGGTGGAGTCGCCGGTCGCGGGGCGGGTCGGGTGCCGAGCCAGACCCGCACCGGAAACGCCGGCACCAGCAAGAGCACCGGCCGAGGCGGGGGCAAGTCCGGCCATGGCAGCGCGGGTTCGCTGCCCGGCTCCGGCAAGCCGCAGGGCCTGAAAAGCAGCACCGGTGCCATGCGAAAGGCGCCGGTCAAGCCCGGATCCGCCGGGACGGCCGCGGGAAAGTCGCGGGGGCGTGCCGGGCAGGTCAAGGCTTTGCGTGAGTCGGCCCGCACGTCGTCCCCGTCTCGTACCGACCGGCGCTCTGACACGGCCGGCGCGCGCCGCGGTCTGGCGGATGCCCGCAGGGATGCCAAGTCTGCGGCCCGGTCGGCTTCCATGCCCGGGAAGGGGCCGGTGGGCCGGTCCGTGAGCAAGGCTGCGGGCAAGGTCGGTGCGGCCAAGGGCAAGGCGATTGAGCGCAGCAGGCAGGCCCGAGACCGCCGCGCCGCCGACAAGGTCGCTGGACAGCGCGACGACGTGCGCAAGGCCCCGGCCAGGAGGAAGGCCCGCAAGGCGCTGTGGCGGTCCGCCGCCCGGTTCCAGGGACGGCGCCTGTTCGCCGCCCTGCTCGCCGGAGCCCTCGGCCTCGTCGGGATGGTCTCCACCCCGTTGGGCCGGAAGCTCGGTTGGGCCTGGCTCCAGTACCCCGGGCGCCGCCTCTACGCCCGGATGACCCGCACCGCCGAGGAACAGCGCAGCCACCGGGACGGCGCCATACGGGCCGCCCTGGAGAACGAGAAGGCCGCCGACCAGAAGGCGGCCGAGGACACCGAGCAGATCAGCGATACGGCGGAGCGGCCCGAGGGGCTGACGCCGGCGGCACCCACCACTACCCCGGATGAGGGAGAGAACGTGTCTGGTTTCCGGTTCGAGGAGTACGCCGCGGAGATGGAAGCGGCGGCTGGTCAGTACGACCCCGAGAGCGCCATGGAGATCCTGGCCATGGTCGAGGGGCTCCCGGCCGCGCTCACGAGCGTGGCGAACGTGATGCGGGTCCTGGCCGAGCGCGCCGACTCCGAGTTCCCGCTGGAGAAGGACGTCGCGGACGGCTTCAACGACATCTTCGGCGCCGTCATGTCCGCCGTGGCGGTCGCCGAGGACATGGGGCCGCTGTTCCGCCAGTCCCACGAACAGGACATCAGCCGCCACGAGGACCCCCGCAACGGGTCCGAGGCCGAGAAGGGATGGAACGTCTGACATGACCACCAACACCGCCTCCTCGGGGCCGGTGTGGGACTGGGCTGCCGGTCACGGACCCGTGACCGGCGCCCTCTCCGCCACCACCGGCGCCCTCGCCGTCGCCACCACCGGCGCCGCCACCTCCATGCCCCCCGGCTGGGCCCTCACCGTCGGCGTTGCCGGGGCGATCGGCCACACGATCAGCAGCCTGCGCGAGCGCCTCTCCGCCCGCACCATCGCGATGCGCTCCGCATCCTGGCTGGTCGGCGCGGGGTGGACAACGTGGGCCATGACCACCGGGCCGCTCACCTGGGCCGCCCTCGGATCCCTCGCCACGATCGGCGTCGGCATCAGTGCCGCCGCCCGCTCCACCCTCCTCTATGAGGAGGCGCGGGAGTTGGAGGCGATCGCCGCCGATGAGCGTCAGGTGTCCCGGGAGCTCAGTGCGGAGCGTCGGGCGATCGCGGCGGAGTGGGTGGACCGGGTGCAGCGGGTCTGCAACCTCACGCTGCGGGTCCTCGCGGTGGAGATCTGGCCCACCGGTACCGGGTTCACGATCGACGCCGAACTCCCCGCCGGCGGGACGACGTACGACCGGATCGCGCAGCACTCCGCGGCCCTGTCGGCCGATGCACGCCTGCCGCACGGCTGCACCGCCGTCGCCTCGCAGGGCGTGCACCAGGGGCGGGTGCTCATCGACGTGACCACGGTCAACGTCCTGTCTGAAGAGCGCACCTACCCCTCGGACTACAGCCCGCTGTCGATCTACACCGGGATCCCGTGGGGCTACCGCACCAACGCCGAAGAGATCTGCGTGTTCCTGCGCGAGCAGTGCGCCCTGGTCGTCGGCCCCACCGGATCCGGGAAGACGAACATGGTCCACGTCATCCTGGCCGGGTTCGCCCGCACCACCGACGTCCTCACCTGGGTCATCGACCTGAACGCCGGATCCGCCGGCCTCCCTTGGGTCCGCCCCGCGTTCGACACCAACGGGGCGCCGATCGAGGGAGTACGGCCGGGGATCGACTGGCTGGCCTCAACCCACGAGGAGGCCGCGCGGATGCTCGATGCCGCGCTTGCGATCGGCATGCGCCGCAAGGTCGCCTACCAGGACCTGATGGCCGAGCGGAACACCGACCAGCTCCCCATCAGCGCCAAGATTCCCCAGATCATGCTGGTCGTGGACGAGGGTGCGGAGATCCTGACCAGCACCGACCGGTTCATGAAGGATCTCGCGAAGAAGATCCTCGAAGTGATCCGCATGCTCCGCGCCATGGGCATCCGTACGGTGCTCACTGCCCTGGGTGCCACGGGTTCGGTGCTGGGGAACCTGATGATCCGCCGCGAGGCCAAGGCCCGGGTCTGCCTCACCGGCGGGGAAGTCGAAGGCATGGACCTGAGCAAGGTCTTCCCCGGAGCCCGCGGACTCCGTGTCGACCAGGCCCCGTACAAGGGGGCCGGGTTCATGGGCACCCCGGAGTCCGCAGCGGCCCTGTTCAAGAACTGGCGGATCCTGCCCAACCAGATCCGCGACATCGTCCACGCCACCACCGACATGCACCCCACCCTCGACGACGTCTCGGCCGAGGCCGGGGGCGACGCCTACGCAAACCGGTGGGCACCGGAACGCACTGCGTGGATGCGGGACGCCACCAGCACACCGGCCGCAGACACCGGGCAGGCCGGACGTTCCGCCGCGAGCGAGGGGCTGAACCTGTCCGCGTTCCGCAGCGAGCAGGCCACGCCGGTGACGGACGAGGACGAGGCCGTGCGCGCGTTCATGGAGCAGATCGACGCCCAGTTCGCCACCGCCCCAGAGCCCGGGAACGAGCCGGAGCCCCCGGCCGCGGCCCCCGGGCTGAACCTATCCGCGCTCCGCGACGGCGACGACGAGGGCGGCCCGACGTGGGTGGCTGATGCGGTTGCCGCGATCAAGGCGGCGGGCCCAGCCGGCATGAAGCCGTCTGCGGTCGCCGATCTCGTCCGCCGCAGCCGCCAGGCCGTGCGGGCGGCGCTGAAGGCGGCGGCCGAGCGGGGCGAGCTGGTCTACCGCGACAACGGTCCGCACTCCGTCTACGTCCACCCCGACCACGCCTGAACGGGCTCACAGAGCGCTACTGGCTACTGGTTACTGGCAACTTGCCACTATCCAGTAGAAGCCCCTCCTACTGGCAACCAGAGGCTTCAACAGGGCCTTTTCCGCTTGCCAGTAACCAGTAGCCACTAACCACTACGACCACGCACCGTCACAACACGTCGGGTGGCACCCACCACCATGGGTGCCACCCGGTCGTGTTGAAGGGAGCCCTTTGTGTACCCGGAGACCGCGTACGAGATCACCACCCTCACCCCCCAGCAGCCCACCGAACACCCCGCGATGCTGCCGACCGAGATCCCCCCGGGAGTCCAGATGGTCACCCTCCCCGGCGGCATCCGCACCCTCGCCTACACCGCGCAGCAGGCCCCGCCCGCGCCGCCGGTCCCGGTCGTCCAGCCGATCCCGGCATGGGCCAAGACCACCGCCCTGCTTACGCCGACGATCGGTGGGGGCGTCGCCGCCGCCGGTATCGGACTCTCCTACGCCGCCCCGGGACTGATCGCCATGAGTGAAGCCCTGTGGGCCGCCGTCGCCCTCATCGCCGCCGCAGCCGTAGGCGTGCCGCTCCTCCTCCGGCTCGGCCGGGGTGCGGCTGGCACCGGGCGGGGGCCGACGCACATCACGCAGAACATCACCGCGTCCGGGATGTTCGGCAAGGCCAACGGCACCATCAACCACCACTAGCCCGGGGCTGGTCGTGCCGCTCCTGGACTGGCGGGACGCCCGCCACTTCGACACCTCCCGGAACGTGCCGTGCGTGCTCTGCGGCAAACCCACCCCCATGCGCAGCCACGACCGCGAACCGGTCCACAAGGTGTGCGCCGAGGACTGGTGCGACCAGCACCCCGAATCACGCCGATTCCACAGCTGATGAGGCGGCCCGATTCACCAAGAGGCGGCCCATCATCCGTGTGCGGCTAGGGGGTGAGGCTGTGTGTCGCTCCGGTCGTCTGTGCCGGGATGACCGCTTCCGCCTCGGTGCGGTGCATGTCCCAGTGTTCGGCGATCCACTTCTTGTGGGCGTTGGTGACGGGCACGGTCAGGGGCTGGCCGTGCAGCTTGTCGTAGTCCGGATACTTCCGGGTGGCAGGCGTGACGTCGAGGGTGAGCGTGGTCGGGTCGATCGCGATCTGCCCGAGGTCGAAGAGGCGGTGGACGTCGCGTCGCAGCAGCAAGCCGCCGAAGGTGTGGTGCTTGCCGTTCGCGGCGTAGCTGTAAAGGTGCGCCGCCTCCAGCACCACGGCGGGCATGGGCCCGATGAAAGCGCACACCTCGCCGAAGCCTTCGAGCAGGGTGGAGCGGAAGGCGGCCTGGCCGTTGCGGGCCCTGACCGTCCTGGTCGTGTGACCGTCGGCGATGACCTTGCGGGTCTTGTCGATGATGTCGAGGGGGGTGGCGTTCTTGCCGGTCTCCACGCGGGTACGGAAGTCGTCCCAGCGCAGGCGCCGCAAGGCGTTCTGGGAGGTGGTCTCCTCGCACAGGGCCCGGAGTTCCTTGCCGGAGACGTGGCCGTGCAGGTCGATCCAGCCGGCTTCGTAGCGGGCACGGTAGGTGACCACCGGATCGGTCTTTACCGTCGGGGTGTCGAACTCCGCCTTGCACGACGCGGTCCAGCAGCGGTACTTCGGCGTCATCGTCTTGCGCGCCGCGATGTCCGCCTTCCCGCAGGACGGGCACGAGCTGCAGTCCTTGGTCCCGGAACCGGTCGCGATGTCCTCGATCACGGACAAGCCCAGCAGCGTGTTCCCGTCCCACAGCACGATCGTGTCCCCGACCCGCACATAGGCGTGGTTGGGCACCTTGCTGTCCCAGCTGTAGTGCGTGGAGGGGTTGTCGTCATACCCGCCCCCCACGCGCTTGGGGCCATCACCCAGATACATCAACCAAGCAACCATCAGACTCCCCACGTCACTGGCCACCGCGCCCACCTGGGCGGCGGAACTGTCCTGATCAACATATCGGGCACCACTGACAATCCCGCCCGCCCAAACGCGGCACCGGAATGCCCTCACCCACCCGGTGAGGGAGGGAGCGGCCGCCTCTCGCCAAGGACCGCGACCGCTCCCCCGTTTGCCACGTCCAACCCGACGAACTGAAGAGGGCAGCCCCCGTCTCGCCAAAGCCGGGGCCGCCCTCGAATCCAGCACCGAGATAGAGAACTGGAGACATCCAGCATGACCCAACCCACCCCCATCCGGCGACCCCGCGCCTTACGGGTCCTGGACACGTTCTGCTGCTCCGGTGGCATGGCCATGGGCTTCCACCTCGCCGGGTACAACGTGACCGGCGTCGACATCAACCCGCAGCCCCACTACCCCTTCACCTTCATCCAGGGCGACGCGGTCGAGTACATCCGCGCTCACGGCCACGAGTACGACCTCATCCACGGCAGCCCGCCCTGCCAGGACTACTCGAACCTCAACGCCTACAACCAGAAGGCCTATCCGCGGCTTATCGCCCCGACCCGCGCGGCGATGATCGCCACCGGCAAGCCCTACGTGATGGAGAACGTGGAGATCGCGGGCGCCGAACTGATCGCCCCGATCACCCTGTGCGGGCCGATGTTCGGGCTGAACGTCTACCGCCACCGCGTCTTCGAGACGAACTGGCCCCTCACCGCACCCGCCCACCCCAAGCACGTGGCCCGCTGCACCCGTAACGGCTACCTGCCGACCCCGCAGAAGCCGTTCATGTCGATCCACGGCGGCCGGCACTCCCGCGCCTGGCAGAACGCCGCCGCCGACGCCATGGAAATGCCCTGGATCAAAGTCCCCGCCGGCGGTGACATCCCCCTCGGCATTCGCGAGGTCTGCGAGGCCATCCCACCCGCCTACAGCCGCTGGATCGGCGACCAGTTCCTCACCCTCGAAAGGACGGCCGCGGCATGAGCACCCACCTCCTCACCGCCGCCCTGGAAGCGGCCGAACGCGGCTGGCACGTGTTCCCGCTCCGCCCCGGGGGCAAGCGGCCCGCGCTCCACGGCGAGAGCGCCTGCCCCCGCACGGGCCCTTGCACAGCGGGGCACCTGAAGTGGGAGCAGCGCGCCACCACCGATCCCGACCGGATCCGTGCCGCCTGGTCCACCGGGGCTTGGAACATCGGACTGGCGACGGGCCCTTCGGGGCTGGTCGTCGTGGACTTGGACAAGCCGAAAGACGATCAGGACGCGCCTCACGGCGCGGCGAACCTTGCTGCGCTCTGCGAGCGCGCCGGGCACCCGGTGCCGACCACGCGCACGATCCGGACCGCGGGCGGACAGCACCTGTACTTCAGCGCCCCTGCCGCAGCCCGCCTCCACAACACCGCAGGCACCATCGCTGACAACATCGACACCCGCGCATGGGGCGGATACGTCGTCGCCGCCGGCAGCATTGTCAACGGCCACCGATACGAGGTCCAGGGGCCCGCCCTCATCAACCCCCTGCCCGGCTGGCTCCGACAGATCCTCATTCCCCCGCACCCCTCGTCCCCTCCGGTAACACCGTCCGCCCCCGCAGTCCCGCTGCGGGCCCACCAGTACGCGGAGGCAGCTCTCCAGCGCGAACGCGAGACCGTCCGTGCAGCGGGAGAGGGCAGGCGCAACACCACCCTGCTCTCATCCGTCCGGGCCTTGGGCCGGTTCGTGGCCTGGGGAGACCTTCCCCGCCACGTCGTTGAGACGGCTTTTCAGGCAGAGGGTGAGGCTGTGGGGCTCCCCGCGTCTGAGTGCCGCACGACCATCGCCAGTGCACTGGACTGGTCCATCCGCACCTGCCGGCCTCGACCGGAGGCAGCGTGACCACCCCAGCCAACCCCCTCCTGAAAAGCAATCCCGCAGTGCTTCGTACGCTCCCAAGGAGGTCCGCCGCATGACCGCGACGCCCACCCCGCCCATCGACGGTGCCGCCCTCCTCGACGAGGTGGAAGCTTTTCACCGCCGGTTCAACGTGTTCCCCACCGAGCACGCCTATGTCGCCGTAGCGCTGTGGGACGCGCACGCCCATCTGATGGACGCGCTCGACGGCACCGCCCGCATCGCCTTCCTCAGCCCCGAACCCGGCTCCGGGAAGTCACGAGCCCTGGAGATCATCGAGACCCTCACCCCCCGCGCGGCGACGACCGTCAACGCCTCCGCGAACGCCCTGTTCCGGCTCGTCTCCGCAGACGAGGGAACACCCACCCTCCTCTTCGACGAGATCGACACCGTCTTCGGGCCCAAGGCCGGCGGGAACGAGGAAGTCCGCGGCTTCCTCAACTCCGGCTACCGGCGCGGCGCCAAGTCCCTGCGCTGCGTCGGAGACGGATCCGAACAGAAAGCAGCCTTCTTCCCCTCGTTCTGCGCGGTCGCCATGGCCGGACTCGGCTCCCTGCCCGACACGATCCTGACCAGGTCAGTCATCATCCGCATGCGCAAGAAAGCCCCCAACGAGAAATGCGAGCCCTACCGGCGCCGCGTCCACGAGAAGCAAGGCCACCTCCTCCGGGACCAGCTCGCAGACTGGACCGCCACCCTCCACGACCAGGTAGCCGAAGCCTGGCCCGAGATGCCCGAAGGCGTCACCGACCGGCCGGCCGACGTGTGGGAACCGCTCCTCGCGGTCGCCGACGCTGCCGGCGGGCACTGGCCGGCCCGGGCCCGCGCGGCATGCATCGAGCTCATCAAGTCCGCGGCCAGCAACGACGAAGCCTCGCTCGGTGTGCGGCTGTTGACCGACCTGCGCGACAAGGTGTTCTGCGGCGTCGACAAGATGCCCACCGCCGCCATCCTCGAAGTCCTCCTCTCCCTCGACGACGCCCCCTGGGACGACCTGAGCGAGGACGGACAGGCCATCAAGCCCCTCACCGCACGACGACTCTCCAAGCTCCTGAGCCAGTACGTACGGCCCGACAACACCCCGATCAAGCCCAAGGGCATCCGGGTAGGCAGCACCACCCCCAAGGGCTACTACGCCGAAGACCTCACCGACGCCTGGAACCGCTACTGCCGCCCCAACCCCCAGGAATCCGCAACATCCGCAACATCCGCAACATCCGCAACACCGCAGGTCAACAAGGGTGAATCTGTGGCGGAAGACCCTTCCGGGACCCGCCACATGTTCGCGGAATCCGCCACACCCACCCTCCGCAGCGTGGTCTGACACCACCCACCCCGTAGGTGCCGCCGCGCCCGAGCGTGGCGGCACCTATCCGCAACAGAAACAGCATCCGCCACAGATTCAGGCCACTGACCTGCATTGTTGCGGCGTGGCGGATGTTGCGGATCCCCCAGAGCGAAGACAGAGAACACATCGAAGAGGAGTCGCACCATGGCAAGCCCTCAGATGCTCAAGCTCCCCGAAGTCCTCGCCGAACTCGCCATGAGCCGAGCCGCGTTCTACCGCATGCGCGCCCGCGGCAAGGCGCCCAAGCTCATCAAGCTCCCGAATGGCCAGCTCCGCGTACGCCGGGCCGACCTCGACGCATGGTGGCGCGAACTCGAAGCCGCCGCCTGACCGCCCTCCCCCGCTAGAAGCCCGAGGGCCCGCCGGTCCGGCGGGCCCTCGGCCTGTTCCAGGAGAGACATGCCCCTCACGTACGACGTTCGAATTTGGGCCGTGCGGCAGCGAAAGGACCGCGGGCAGAGCTCCGCGGAACTCCGGTGGAAGACCGGTCTGACGCCGCACTCGCAGACGTTCCGCACCAAGACGCTTGCTGACGGCCGGCGGGCGGAGCTGCTGCGCGCCGCCCACGCGGGCGAGCCCTTTGACGAAGCGACCGGCGTGCCCGTTCGGGAGCTCCGTCAACGCAAGGACGTGAGCTGGTACCAGCACGCGCGTGACTACATCGAGATGAAGTGGCCGCACTCCCCCGGGTCGACGCGACGCACTCTTTCCGAAGCGATGGCGACCATCGCGCCCGCCCTGGTCACGGACACCAAGGGCATGGCTGACCCGAGGACGGTACGCACCGCGCTCTACGGCTGGGCCTTCAACATGAACCGGCGTTCCGAGGAGCCCCCTGCCGAGGTGGCCAAGGTGCTGGCCTGGTTCGAGCGGAAGTCGCTGCCGACGTCAGCTCTGGCCGACCGCATGCACGTCCGGGCCGCGCTCGATGCCCTCACCAAGAAGCTGGACGGCGCTACCGCGGCCGCATCGACCATCCGCCGGAAACGCGCGATCTTCCACAACGCCCTGGGCTATGCCGTCGACGCCGGGCACCTGCCGCAGAACCCCCTGCCGCAGGTCCAGTGGAAGGCGCCCGAACAAGTCGAGGAGGAGCTGGACCCGGCCACCGTCCCTGATCCTCGGCAGGCTCTCGCCCTGCTCGACGCCGTGCGGGCCCAGAGCGCTCGTGGACGCCACCTAGTCGCCTTCTTCGGGTGCATGTACTACGCCGCAGCACGGCCGGCGGAAGTGATTGGCTTGTCCGTCGACGACTGCGATCTCCCCCGACGCGGTTGGGGGACGCTGAGGCTGCGCGAGACCCGTCCCCGCTCCGGATCGGCGTGGACGGACAGTGGAACTGCCCACGACCGGCGAGGGCTCAAGCACCGCCCACGGAAGGCAGTGCGCACGGTGCCGATTCCGCCTGACCTGGTTGCCCTGCTCCGCTGGCACCTCATCGCCTATGGAGCGGCCCCAGACGGGCGACTCTTCCGCACGCAGCGCGGTGGGCTGATCCAGGACACCGGTTACGGGGAGGTCTGGGCAGAGGCTCGCTTGCGAGCCCTGACGCCCGCCCAACGGAATTCCACCCTGGTCAAACGTCCGTATGACCTGCGTCACGCGGCCGTCTCGACCTGGCTCAGTTCGGGCGTGGAGCCCCAGGTGGTGGCTCAGCGCGCCGGCCACAGCGTGGCCGTACTGTTCCGCGTCTACGCCAAGTGCCTGGACGGCGCCGCAGCGACGGCGAACGCCCGGATCGAAGCGACCCTGCGAGGCCGGCGCTAGCGGCCGAACGTGCCCCACGCCCGCCCCACACGCCCTGATCAGGGGTGGGATTCAGGTGAGACAACGTGGGATTCGGGGGCCTATGGGCGCGCTCCGCAGCGACACTTGCACACATGCAGAAACCCCGCCCGGCCTGCGGTTAAAGCAGGTCGGACGGGGTTTCCCGTCCTGTGGCGGCGCCAGGGTTCGAACCTGGGTAGGCTGAGCCGGCAGATTTACAGTCTGCTCCCTTTGGCCACTCGGGCACACCGCCTGGAACGGCGCCTCGAAGTCCTTGCGGGCTCCTTGGCGACGACGTAAACGATACCCGATGCCCAGGGGTGCTACGCCACCTGATTGATCAGCGCCGGGTGCGGGCCGGGATGGCTAGGCTTTGTGCCGTACCCAACGCATACGACGCAAGGAGCCACACGTCATGGCCGACTCCAGTTTCGACATCGTCTCGAAGGTCGAGCGGCAGGAGGTCGACAACGCCCTCAACCAGGCCGCCAAGGAGATCTCCCAGCGCTACGACTTCAAGGGAACGGGTGCGTCGATCTCCTGGTCCGGCGAGAAGATCCTGATGGAGGCGAACGGCGAGGAGCGCGTGAAGGCGATCCTCGACATCTTCCAGTCCAAGCTGATCAAGCGCGGGATCTCCCTGAAGTCGCTGGACGCGGGTGAGCCGCAGCTGTCCGGCAAGGAGTACAAGATCTTCGCCACGATCGAGGAGGGCATCTCCCAGGAGAACGCCAAGAAGGTGGCGAAGATCATTCGCGATGAGGGCCCCAAGGGCGTCAAGGCGCAGGTTCAGGGCGAGGAGCTGCGGGTCAGCTCCAAGAGCCGTGACGACCTGCAGGCGGTGCAGGCGCTGATCAAGGGCAAGGACCTCGACTTCGCGGTGCAGTTCGCCAACTACCGGTAGACGGTTCGCCGCCGTGTGCAGCGGTGCGTGGGCGGGGCGGGGTGTGCCTGACCGGCACGGCCCGCCCCGTTTTCGTGTCCCTGCGGCTCCTGCGGCCCCTGGGCCGCCCCTAGGTGCGCCGGGCGGCTCGCGGGGCGCGTGTGAGCCTGAAGGTCAGCGCCGTTCGCGGGAGTTGCCGAAGAGCAGCCTGTACGCGATCAGGAGCACCAGGGATCCGGCGATGGCCGCTACCCAGGTGGCCGTGTCGTAGAAGTCCGTGCTGATGGGGCGGTCGAGGAAGCGGGACGACAGCCAGCCGCCGAGGAAGGCGCCCACGATGCCTATCAGGGTCGTGCCGAGGATGCCGCCGGGGTCGCGGCCCGGCAGAAGCAGTTTGGCTATGGCGCCGGCCAGCAGCCCGAGGATGATCCAGCTGATGATGCTCATGGTGGCGTACCTACCCGTCACTCGTTCCTGCAAGCCAGGACGCCTGCACGACGGGTGTGGTTGCCGGCCGGGCGTGGTTCAGCGTGCCGCGAACGCCTGGTCGTCGCTGCGGACGATCTCCTTGCCGAAGGGCATCAACGAGACGGGGATCAGCTTGAAGTTCGCGATGCCCAGGGGGATGCCGATGAGCGTGACGCACAGCGCGATGCCGGTGAAGATGTGGCCGAGCGCCAGCCACCAGCCCGCGAGGATCACCCAGAGGACGTTGCCGATGAGTGAGGGGGCTCCGGCGTCGTAGCGGTCGACGACGCTGTAGCCGAAGGGCCAGAGGGCGTACACGCCGATGCGGAACGCTGCCAGGCCGAAGGGGATGCCGATGATCGTGATGCAGAGCAGGAGCCCTGCGGCGATGTAGCCGAGGAACATCCAGAATCCGCACAGGACCAGCCAAATGACGTTCAGGATTGTCTTCACGGTCGATACCCTGCCATCTGCTCGAGTCGGGCGATGCGTTCGGCCATGGGCGGGTGGGTGGAGAACATCTTGGACAGGCCCTGGCCGGGACGGAACGGGTTCGCGATCATCATGTGACTCGCGGTCTCGATCCGGGGTTCGGGTGGGAGCGGGAGCTGTTTGGTGCCGGCGTCCAGCTTGCGCAGGGCGCTCGCCAGGGCGAGCGGGTCGCCGGTGAGCTGGGCCCCGGACGCGTCCGCCTGGTACTCGCGGGAACGGCTCACGGCGAGCTGGATGACCGAGGCGGCGAGCGGGCCGAGGATGAGTACCAGGAGCATCCCGAGGAGTCCCGGGCCGTCGTCGTCGTCGGATCGCCCTATGGGAATGAGCCATGCGAAGTTGACGAGGAACATGACGACGGAGGCGAGGGCGCCCGCGACGGACGAGATGAGGATGTCGCGGTTGTAGACGTGGCTCAGCTCGTGGCCGAGGACGCCGCGCAGCTCGCGTTCGTCCAGGATCTGCAGGATGCCCTCGGTGCAGCACACGGCCGCGTTCCTGGGGTTGCGGCCCGTCGCGAAGGCGTTGGGTGCTTGCGTCGGCGAGATGTAGAGCCGGGGCATGGGCTGGCGGGCCGCGGTCGAGAGCTCGCGGACCGTGCGGTAGAGCTGCGGCGCCTCGAACTCGCTGACCGGGCGCGCCCTCATGGCGCGCAGGGCGAGCTTGTCGCTGTTCCAGTACGCGTAGGCGTTGGTGGCGACGGCGACGACCAGCGCCACGATCAGCCCGGTGCGTCCGAAGAAGCTGCCGATGACGATGATGAGGGCCGACAGGCCCCCGAGGAGTACAGCGGTTTTCAGCCCGTTGTGCCGGCGGTGCACGGTAGCCCTCCAAGTGGTGCGGCAGGGGGACCCTTGCTCAGTGGTGCTCCACTCTCCAGTGGAGCCTCCCTTACTGGTCAACGCCAGGCGACGGATGCTAGTTCCCTTGTGCCCGGGTGCCGGGGGCAACGGCGGAAGGGGCGGATCCGGTCGGATCCGCCCCTGGGCCGTACGGGTGGAAAGCGCCGTCGCACGGGCCCGGAGGCCCGTGTGCGCGTCAGCGCTGGGCGGGCAGCCCCGCGAGCGCGCGTGCCTCCGCGTCCGGCTCGACGTCGCTGGTGCAGTGGGCGCAGCGGCTGGCGATGGCGGGGATCTCGGTGAAGCAGCGGGGGCAGTCGCGCAGGGCGGCCTTGATGTCGGCCTTCTCCTGCTCCTGCTTGGCCGTGAAGCGGTTCTGCACCTTGGTCATCGGGAGGACGACCAGGAAGTACAGCACCGCGGCGGTGATGACGAAGGCGATGGCGGCGCTGACGAAGAGGCCGTAGGGGAATTCCACGCCGTCGACGGTGTAGTGGGCCTTGCTGTAGTCACCGGCCCCGCGGGTGAAGATCCCGATCAGCGGCACGATGAACGCGTTGCTGAAGCCCGTGACCACCGCGGTGAAGGCGGCCCCGACGGCGAGGCCGATGGCCATGGAGATGACGTTCCCGCGGAGGATGAAGTCCTTGAACCCGTTCAGCACCGCTCTGGCTCCTCTGTGCTCTTCGTGCGTGCTCTTTCGGTGACGTGTGCACGCATGACCATGCCCTGAGCGCGGCGCGCCGGGCAAGCCGGTCGGCCGTGGGCGGAAGCGGTCAGAAGAGGCCGACGGCGGCGACGCGGAGGATGAGCTGCGGGGCACCGGAGAGTGTGATTCCGGCTACTGCGGTGAGGACGATCGCGACCGTGAGCGGGGCGGGGACCCGGGGACCGGAGGCCGCCGGGGCCTCTTCGGTGGTGGTGTCCGGCTCCGGGGATCTGAAGAGCTCGGCGGTCCACCGCAGGTAGTAGTACAGCGCGATCACGACGTTGACGGCCATGACGACGGCGAGCCAGCCGAGCCCCGCGTCGACCGCCGCGGAGAAGACCGTCACCTTGGCGAAGAGGCCGATGATCCCGGGCGGCAGACCGGCCAGGCAGAGCAGGAAGAAGCCCATGGCGAGCGCGGCGAGGGGGCGGGTGGCGTACAGGGCGCGGTAGTCGCTCAGGCGGTTGCCCGGGTGGCTGCGGGCGACGAGGGCGGCCACCGAGAAGGCGCCGAGGTTCACCACCGCGTACATGAGCGCGTAGGCCACGGTGGAGCCGATCTGGGCGTCGCTGGAGTAGGCGGCCGCGGCGATCGGGACGAGGAGGTATCCGGCCTGGCCGACGGACGACCAGGCGAGGAGGCGTACGGCGCTGCGGGCACGGCTCGCCGTCTGGCGGAGTGCGGCGACGTTGCCGAGGGTCATGGTGAGTGCGGCCAGGACGGCCAGGACGGGGCCCCACACGTCGGCGTAGGACGGGAAGCCGATCACCGTGACGAGGACCAGTCCCGAGAAGCCCACCGCCTTGCCGACGACCGAGAGGTAGGCGGCGATGGGAAGCGGTGCTCCGACGTAGGTGTCGGGGACCCAGAAGTGGAAGGGGGCCGCGGCCGTCTTGAAGGCGAAGCCGACGAGGGTGAGGACGACCCCGGTTCCGGCGAGGGTCTGGAACTGTCCCGGTACGTCGTCGAGCCGGGCGGCGATCTCGGTGAGGTGCAGGGTGCCGGTGGTGGCGTAGACGAAGCTGACGCCCAGCAGCATGACGGCGGTGGCGACGACCGAGGAGAGGAAGAACTTCAGGGCCGCTTCGGATGAGCGGCGGTCGCCGCGCTTGATGCCGACCAGGGCGAAGGCGGGGAGCGAGGCGACTTCGAGGGCCACGACGAGCGTGGCGAGGTCCCGGGCGGCGGGCAGGAGTGCGGCGCCGGCGGCCGAGGAGAGCAGCAGGAACCAGAATTCGCCCGCCGGGAGCTTGCGGGTGTCCCCGACGGAGAGCAGAGCGGTGAGCAGGGCTCCGCCGAGTACGAGGGCCTGGATGACGAGCGCGAAGTGGTCGGCGGTGTAGCTGCAGGCCCCGGACCCGCCGGTGAGGCAGAAGGTGGAGCGGTCCCCGGCGCGCAGGGGGATGAGCAGGGCGAGTGCGGCGACGAGACCGGCGACGGCGCCGTAGCCGAGGAGCGGTTTGCGCCGCTCGCCGACGAAGAGGTCGGCGACGAGGACGAGGAGCGCCACCCCCGCCACGACGACGGGGGGTGCGATCGCGAGCCAGTCGACGGACTGGACGAGGCTCGCCGCCCCGGTTGCGCTGCCGGCTGCCAGGGTCACGACTTGCCTCCTGCGAGGAGCTTCTGCACGGCCGGGTCGGTGAGGCCGAGGAGGACGGCGGGCCAGAGTCCGGCGAGGACGGTCAGTGCGGCGAGCGGGGTCCAGGCGGCGAACTCGTAGCTCTGGATGTCGGCGACCGCCTCGGTCTGCTCACGCTTCTCGCCCATGCAGACACGGCGTACGACGATGAGCATGTACGCGGCGGTCAGGAGGGTGCCGAGTGCGCCGAGGGACATGTACGTGAGGAAGGCGGGCCGGCTCAGCCCCTCGGCGGGGTCGAAGGCGCCGAAGAGGGTGAGCATCTCGCCCCAGAACCCGGCGAGGCCGGGGAGCCCGAGCGAGGCGACGGCGGCGAAGGCGAGGAGTCCGCCGAGGCGGGGGGCACGTCCGTAGAGGGCCGCTCCCGTGGCTCCGGCGAGAGTGTCGAGGTCAGCCGTGCCGTAGCGGTCCTTGACGGCGCCGACCAGGAAGAACAGGAGGCCGGTGATCAGTCCGTGGGCGATGTTGGCGAAGAGCGCGCCGTTGACTCCGGTGGGGGTCATCGTCGCGATGCCGAGGAGCACGAAGCCCATGTGGCCGACGGACGAGTAGGCGATCAGGCGCTTCAGGTCGCCCTTGGCCCCGGGGCGGGCGAGGGCGAGGCAGGCGAGGGATCCGTAGATGATCCCGACGACGGCGAAGGCCGCCAGGTACGGCGCGAAGGTCTGCATCCCGTCGGGGGCTACGGGGAGCAGGATGCGGACGAACCCGTACGTACCCATCTTCAGCATGACGCCGGCGAGCAGGACGGAGCCCACGGTCGGGGCCGCGGTGTGGGCGTCGGGCAGCCAGGTGTGCAGCGGCCACATCGGGGTCTTCACCGCGAGGCCGATCCCGATCGCCAGTACGGCGATGACCTGCACGGACGTGGTCAGGCCGCGGCCGTTGTCAGTGGCGAGTGCCACCATGTCGAAGGTGCCGCTCTTCAGCCCGACGAGGAGCAGCCCCAGCAGCATGATCACGGATCCGAGCAGGGTGTACAGGATGAATTTCCAGGCGGCGGGCTGCTTCCGGTCGCCGCCCCAGCGGGCGATGAGGAAGTACATCGGGATGAGGACCATCTCGAAGGCCAGGAAGAACAGCAGCAGGTCGAGGACGGCGAAGGTCGCGAGGGTGCCGGACTCGAGCAGCAGGACGAGTGCGACGAAGGCCTTCGGGGAGGGGCCGGCGGGGGGCTTGAAGTAGCTGTAGAGCGCGCACAGGAAGGTCAGCAGCGCGGTCAGCACGAGAAGGGGGAGCGAGATGCCGTCGGTGCCGAGGTGGATCCGGACGTCGAGTGCCGGGATCCAGCTGATGTCGGTGGTGGCCTGCATCTTCGACGGGTGGTCGTGGTCGAAGCCTGCGGCCAGGACCAGAGCGGCGATGAGCACGGCGCCGGTGACGGTCACTCCGTGGCGGAGCACGGCCTGGTCCGGGTTCCGTCCCTTGAGCCCGGGCGGGGCGGGCAGGAGAGCGGCGACCGCTCCCAGCAGCGGGACGACCACGATGAACGCCAGAAGGAACTGCATCACTGATGCGCTGATATCGAACACGGCTCACGCCCCGGCGTAGACGTTGGCAAGGACGGCGGCGGCGATCGCCAGGACGAGGCTTCCGGCGAGCAGCGCGCTCAGGTAGGTCTGCACGTTGCCCGTCTGGGCGCGGCGGACCAGGATGCCGAGTCCGCGGGCGATGCTGCCCGAGCCGCGTACGTAGGTGTCGATGACCTCGCGGTCCAGGAAACGGACCAGGCGGGCCGCGGCCCGGACGGGGCGGACGAACAGCGCGCTGTACAGCGCGTCCAGGTGGAAGCCGGTGACCGCGTGGCGGTGGAGGGGGCCGAGCAGCAGCCGGCCGGGGTCCGACGGGTCCGGGGCGTCCGCGATCGTGCCGTACGCCGCGGTGTGCGAGGTCATGGCCTCGGCCTCCACGAGCGCGGGCTCGGCATCGGGGTGGGCGGCGACCGCGCCGACCGGTGGACGTCCCGCGAGCGCCGTGGTGTGGCGCCACGCCCCATAGGTGACGAGTCCGCCGGCGATTCCCACACCGGTGGACAGGACCGCGGTCGCGAGGGAGGGCGTGAGGCTGTGTCCGTCGAACCAGTCGGTGAGCGTGCCGACGGTGAGGCCGAAGGCGATCGTCGGGACGGCGAGGACCCAGAGCACGGAGGTCATCGCGACGGGCTGCTTGCCGTGGTCCGGGGCCTCGGGGCCGCGCCCGCGGAAGACCAGGAGCCACAGCCGGGTGGCATAGGCGGCGGTGAGGACCGCCGCGACGAGCCCGGCGACGAGGACGGTCCAGCCGGCCGCCGCCGGTGCGACGTCGCGGTCTCCAAGGGCGGTGTGTTCGGCGGCGACGAGGACCGCCTCCTTGGAGAAGAAACCAGCGAACGGGGGGATGGCCGCCAGTGCGAGCAGGGCGACGGTCATCGTCCAGTAGGCGTCGGGGATGCGCCTGGCCAGCCCGCCCATGCGGGACATGGCGGCGAGTGAGTTGGTACCCGTGGCGTGGATGACGACGCCGGCGGCCAGGAAGAGGACGGCCTTGAACGCACCGTGGGACATCAGGTGGAAGACGGCCGCCCCGCGGTCGCCGACGGCCAGGGCGCCGGACATGTAGCCGAGCTGGCCGATGGTCGAGTAGGCGAGGACGCGCTTGATGTCGTCCTGCGCGAGGGCGGCGAGTCCGGAGCCGATCATCGTGACGGCAGCCATCACGGCGAGGACGACCAGGGCCGCACCCGAGGCGGCGAAGACGGGGAGGAGGCGGGCGACGAAGTAGATGCCGGCGGCGACCATCGTCGCCGCGTGGATGAGCGCGGAGACGGGGGTGGGGCCGGCCATCGCGTCGGGGAGCCAGGTGTGCAGCGGGAACTGCGCGGACTTGCCGGCGACACCGGCGAGAAGCAGCAGTGCGACGAGGGTGGGGTGGTCGAGCCCGCCGTTGCCGACGGCCGCGAGGATCCCGGTGATCCGGAACGTACCGGTGTCGGCGGCGAGCGCGAAGAGGCCGATGAGGAACGGCACGTCGCCGAGCTTGGTGACGAGGAAGGCCTTGAGCGAGGCTGCGCGTGCCTCGGGGGTCTCCCAGTAGTGGCCGACGAGGAAGTACGAGCAGATGCCCATGATCTCCCAGCCGACCAGGAGCACCATCAGGTCGCCGGAGTAGACGACGAGCAGCATCGCGGAGGTGAAGAGGGAGACGAGCGCCGCGTACGAGGGGTAGCGGGCATCGCCCTTGAGGTAGGCGGTCGAGTAGATCTGCACGCAGCCGGCGACGAGCACGACGAGTACGGCGACGAGTACGGCGAAGCCGTCGAGGTGCAGGGCGAGATCGATCGGCACGGAACCGGTGGGGGTGTACCGGGTCGAGGCGTCGATGGCGGGGCCGCCGCCCTGCCGTGCGGCGACGACGACGGCGCACACGGCGGCGGCGAGGGTCGGAAGGACGGCGAGGGGCCGGACGAAGCCGGGGGCGGTCCGCCCGAGGAGAAGCCCGGCGACGGCGCCGAGGAAGGGGAGGAGGGGGACGAGGACGGCGAGGGTCGTGGTGGTCACGCGGTGGCCTCTGCCTTCTTTGCCTTCCCTGCCGTGGCAGTGGCCTGGTCAGCGGTGCCGGGAGCGGCCCCGTCGGGTCGTGCGTCGGGGTCGTCGGGGAGCGCGTCGGCCTCGTCGGTCTCCGCGGTGTCACGGAGGCGGTCGATGTCTGAGGTGCCGCGGTTGCGGTGGACGGCCAGGACGATCGCGAGGCCGATGCCGATCTCGGCGGCGGCGATCGCGATGGTGAAGAGGGTCAGGGCCTGGCCCGCGTGCAGGGCGTCGCGCAGCCAGACGTCGAAGGCGACCAGGTTGAGGTTGACGGCGTTGAGCATGAGCTCGACGGACATCAGGACGAGGATCGCGTTGCGGCGGGCGAGCACTCCGTACAGCCCGGTGCAGAAGAGGAGGACGGCGAGTACGACCGGATAGGCGAGGTGCATCAGCTCTTGTCCTCCCGGTGGGCGTCACTGCGGCCCCCGCGCTGCTCGGGGTCTTCGCCCGCCTCGCCCGCCTGCCCGGCGCGCCCGGCCGGAGTTGTCTGCCGGCGCTGCGGGGCCTGCGTGCTCCGCGGGCCCTGCTGACCCCGCGGGCCCTGCCGACCCTGCGGGCCTCGCTGAGCCTGCGGGTCCTGTCGGTCCTTGCGGGACAGGACGATGGCGCCCACCAGGGCGGCGAGCAGCAGGACGGAGAGCGCTTCGAAGGGCAGCACCCAGTGCCGGAAGAGGAACTCTCCGGAGACCTCGGTGGAGCCCTGGGCGGGACCGTCCAGGTCGATCCAGGTGGTCCGGAAGGCGTCGACGACGACCCAGACGAGTGCGGCGGCCGCGGCGAGGGCGACACCGAGGGCGACCCACCGGTTGCCCGAGTCCGCGTCCGGGGACCGGCCGATGGGGGCTCTGGTGAGCATGAGCCCGAAGAGAAGGAGGACGACGACAGAGCCGACGTAGATCAGGACCTGTACCCACGCGATGAACTCGGCCGTCAGGAGCAGGTACTCCACCGCGATGCCGCCGAGTGCGACGACCAGCCACAGCGCCGCATGCACCAGTTGTGCGGTCGTGACGGTGATCAGGGCCGCGCCGAGGGTGGCGAGGCCGACGAGGACGAAGGCGATCTCGACGCCGGTCGGTGAGAGGAAACCGGAGTGTCCGGCCGTGGCGGCGAACATCACTCCTGCCCCTCCTGTTCAGCTTCCCGGCCCGGCAGGGCATCGGGCGTGCCCGCCGCCCCCTCGGCGTCCCGGGCAGCCTGTATGTCCTGAGCCTCCTGGGCCTGGAGCTTCTCGGCCGCCTTGCGGGCGGCGGCGATCTCCTTGGGCTCCTCGGCGGCCGGGTCGAGTGCGGGCGGTTCGGGGACGGTCCACATCCACTCACGGAGCTTGTCGCGCTCGTGGGTGAGTTCGTGGATGTCCGTCTCGGCGTACTCGAACTCCGGAGACCAGAACAGTGCGTCGAAGGGGCACACCTCGATGCAGATACCGCAGTACATGCAGAGGGCGAAGTCGATGGCGAAGCGGTCCAGGACGTTGCGACTGCGCTCGCGGCCGCCGGGAGCGGCGGCGGGCATCGTCTCCTTGTGGGAGTCGATGTAGATGCACCAGTCGGGGCATTCACGGGCGCAGAGCATGCAGACCGTGCAGTTCTCCTCGAACAGCCCGATGACGCCGCGGGTACGGGGCGGCAGTTCGGGCTGGACGTCCGGGTACTGGGCGGTGACCGTCCGCTTCGTCATGGTCCGCAGGGTCACGGCAAGGCCCTTGGCCAGGCCTGATCCGGGGATCGGGGGCACTAGTTGATCGCCACCTTCACGATGCCGGTGAGCGCGATCTGCGCCAGGGCGAGGGGGATGAGCGTGGTCCAGGCGAGCTTCTGCAGCTGGTCCTCACGCAGGCGCGGGTAGGTGACCCGGAGCCAGATGACCACGAAGGCGAGGACAGCGGCCTTGAGCAGGGTCCAGACCCAGCCCAGTCCGTCGGCGCCGAAGGGCCCGTGCCACCCACCGAGGAAGAGGACGGTCGTCAGCCCGCACAGGACGACGATCCCGGCGTACTCGGCGAGCAGGAACAGGGCGAAGCGCAGGCCCGTGTACTCGGTGTACGCGCCGAAGATGATCTCCGAATCCGCGACCGGCATGTCGAAGGGCGGGCGCTGGAGTTCGGCGAGTCCGGCCACGAAGAAGACCAGGGCGCCCACGATCTGCCAGGGCAGCCACCACCACTCGAAGGCGTCGAGGATGCCGGGAAGCGAGACCGTGCCCGCCGCCATGGCCACGGAGGCGGCGGCGAGGAGCATCGGCAGCTCGTACGCGAGCAGTTGCGCGGCGGTGCGGAGGCCGCCGAGGAGCGAGAACTTGTTGGCCGAGGCCCAGCCCGCCATGAGCGAGCCGAGGACGCCGACGCCCATGACCGCGAGCACGAAGAAGATGCCCGCGTCGACGACCTGGCCGACCGCCCCTTCTCCGGGGCCGATCGGGATGACCACGATCACGAGGAGGTACGGGAGCAGGGCGACAGCGGGTGCGAGCTGGAAGATGCGCCGGTCCGCGTCGGCCGGCACGACGTCTTCCTTCTGCGCGAACTTCACCCCGTCCGCGACGAGCTGGGCCCAGCCGTGGAACCCGCCCGCGTACATCGGACCGAGGCGGCCCTGCATGTGGGCCATGACCTTGTGCTCGGCCTGACCCACGAGGAGCGGGGCGACCATGAACACGGCAAAGACGATGACGAGGCGGATGGCGACGTCGAGTACGTCGTTCACGCGGTATCGCCTCCGGCGGGACGGTCGGGACCGGCAGAACGGTCGTGACGGGACGACGAGGGGTCGGGGCCGGGGTCGGGGTCGGGCGCGGAACCCGACGCCCGCTCGGCCTCAGGTGCCTCCTCCGGCTCCCCCTCCGGCGCATCAGGCTGCTGCGCCGGCTCCGGGGACGGTGCGTCCTCCGGCTCCGGGGACGGTGGTGCATCCTTCGGCTCCGTGGCCCCCTCCGGCTCCGTGGGCCGCTCGGCCTGCTCGTGCCGCTTGGGGGTGGGGTCGAAGGCGGGGCGGGCGTCGTGCCAAGGCGCGTCCGCACTGCCGGCCGCCCCCTTGGGCCGTGCCGCTTCCCTGCGGTTCCGTGCGGGGTCGGTGCCGGCGGTACCGGCCTCCGGCCCGTCCGGGCCCGCACCCGTGTCCGCAGCGGCCCCGCGCGCAGCCGTGTCCCGATCCGCAGCCTTCTCCCGATCCGCTGCCTTCTCCAGGTCCGCGGCCGTCTCCCGGCCCGCAGTCGTCTCCCGGCCCGCGGCCGCGTCCAGGTCCGCACCCGCGTCGGGTGCCGGTGTCCCGGTCGGCCGCTGTGCCTGGGCGTCGCCGGTCGCCTGGCTGGCAGAGCCCTGGGAGGCGCTGCGGCTGCGCCGGGGCGGCGCCGTACGCGGGGTCGCGGCGTCCGGGGTCTCCGCGGCAGCCACCGCGTCGGGCGCCGCGGCACCCTTCGCGTCCGGTGCCGTGGCCGGCCGCTGCCCCGCCGAGCCCTCGCTCGCGGTGCGGGCCCGGCGCACCGGCCGGTCGCCGGCCGCGCGTGCGCCCCTGGCCGGGCGGGCCGGGGCGGGCGGAAGCTGGCCCTTGAGCGGGCCCCATTCGTTGGGATCGGGGACCCCGGGCGGCAGCATGGTGCGCCGCTTGGGCCCGCCGTGTTCGGACTCGCCCGGCTCCTTCGCACCCGGCCAGGCCTTGGCGACCCGGGCGGCCAGGACGAAGTCCTTGCGCAGTGGGTGGCCCTCGAAGGTCTCGGGCAGCAACAGCGGGACCAGATGCGGGTGGTCCTCGAAGCCGATGCCGAACATCTCGTGCGTCTCGCGTTCGTGCCACGCCGCACCCGCGTAGACGCCGACGGCGCTGGGCAGGGTGGCCGCGTCGTGCGGGACGGTCGTACGGACCAGCAGCCGCCGTACGGTGCCTTCGCCGATCGCCGCGACGTGAGCGCAGACGCGGAAGCCGGTGCCCGGCTCGTCGACTGCGCTCAGCCAGTCGAAATAGCTGCAGCCCAGCTCGTCGCGGGCCGTTTCGAGGGCGGGGATCCAGGACGCGGCGGGGACGTCGACGGTCAGCAGGTCGTAGGCGCGGGCGGCTGTGGCGTCCGGGCCGAAGACATCGGCGACGGCGTCGGGCAGCCGGCCGTGGAGTTCGGCGGCGGTCACGGCCGCTCCTCCCCCGGTGTCCTCGGGGTTGTCCCCGGTGCATTCGGGCCTGTCCCCGGTGTGCTCGGGGTTGTCCCCGGTGTCTTCGGGGCTGCGACGAGGCCGCTGCGCAGGGCGGCGGCGGAGGGGCGGGCGGTGTCCTCGCCGGCGTACCGCTCGGCGAGCGATTCGCGCGCGATCTTCTCCTGGAGCTTGAGGATGCCCTGGAGGAGCGCCTCGGGCCTGGGCGGGCAGCCGGGGACGTAGACGTCGACGGGGATGATCTGGTCGACGCCCTTCGTCACGGAGTACGAATCCCAGTAGGGACCGCCGCAGTTGGAACAGGCGCCGAAGGAGATGACGTACTTCGGTTCGGGCATCTGCTCGTACAGCCGCTTGACGGCAGGTGCCATCTTGTCCGTCACGGTGCCGGACACGATCATCAGGTCGGCCTGCCGGGGGCCGGGGGCGAAGGGGATGACGCCCAGCCTGATGAAGTCGTGCCGGGCCATGGAGGCCGCGATGAACTCGATGGCGCAGCAGGCGAGTCCGAAGTTGAAGACCCAGAGGCTGTAGCGGCGGCCCCAGTTGAGGACCACCTTCATCGGTTCGGGGGCGAGCCGGGACAGCACGCCGAGCTTCTTCGGCTCCGGCGGCGGCAGCGTCGGATCGGGCAGCGGAACGGGGGGTTCCGGGTTCGTCCGGCTCGTCACGCCCATTCGAGGACGCCCTTCTTCCATGCGTAGAGCAGTCCCACGGCCAGGAAGCCGAGGAAGATGAACATCTCCACCAGCGTCGTCGCTCCGTACCCCGGCGCCGCGAAGACAGTCGCCCACGGGAACAGGAAGATCGAGTCGACGGCGAAGATCACGTACAGGAAGGCGTAGACGTAGTAGCGGACCTGGGTGTGGGCCCAGCCCTCGCCCACGGGGTCCACCCCGCACTCGTAGGTGAGGAGTTTCTCCGGCGTCGGGACCACGGGCCTCAGCAGCCGGCCGGCGCCGAAGGCGACGGCGACGAACAGCACGCCGACCACGGCGAGCAGTCCGATCACCGAGTAGCTCTGGAAGTAGTCCGACGCGAGAACGGTCGGTCCCGGCACGTCCGCCACGTCCGCCCCTCGCTCCCTCAACCTGTTCGACGGTCTGTACGCACGGGAGTCTAGGCCCTGCTAAAGAGACGGTAAGCAACGCATGCGCACAAAGGGTGAGGAGGGCCTCGCGCGAACGGTGAGCGGCACCCGCCGACGAGGGGTGGGGTTTTCCCTACCGCGCGTCACCCACGAACCCCATGGCGTGCGGCAGTCCCGCCCGGCACGCTGGGTGCATGACCATGAGCCCCTCCTCGCCGGACGACGACCGGCCGCCGCCCGCGCGCTTCGCTTTCGACCGGTGGACGTGGAAGGAGATCGCGTATCTCCTGGCGAACCTTCCGACGGCGATCGCCGGGTTCGTCTACACCGTCTTCCTGATCGGCGTGGGCGCGGGACTGTCCGTCACCGTGATCGGGCTGCCGCTGCTCGCACTCGGGCTGCAGGGGGCGAGGGGGATCGGCCGGGCCGAACGAGGCCGGGCCCGGGGGATGCTCGGGGTACGGATCGACGAGCCGAGCCCGGTGGTGCGCGGCCGGCGGGAGCGGGGGTTCTTCAGCTGGCTGTGGTCGGTGCTGAAGGATCCGGTGGCGTGGAGGGCGTTGCTGTATTCGTTCATCAGGCTGCCGTGGGGGGTGGCGACGTTCACGGTGACGCTGGTGGGGCTGTTCGTGCTCTGGCCGGTGCTCCCGTACATCGCGCGGGGTCTGGCCAACGCCGACCGGGCGATGGCCCGGGCGCTGCTCTCACCCTCGGACGAGCTGGAACGCCGGATCGAGGAGCTGGAGTCGGACCGGGGGGTGGTCGTGGACACCGCCGCCGCCGACCTGCGCCGCATCGAACGCGACCTCCACGACGGCGCACAAGCCCGCCTCGTCGCCCTCGCCATGGACCTCGGCCTCGCCAAGGAAAAACTCACCCACGACCCCCAAGCAGCCGCCCGCATGGTCGACGAAGCACACGGAGAGGTCAAAGTCGCACTCCAGGAACTCCGCGACCTCGCCCGCGGCATCCACCCCGCCGTCCTCACCGACCGCGGCCTCGACGCAGCACTCTCCGCCATCGCCTCCCGCTGCACCGTCCCCGTCGACGTCACCGTCGACCTCCAGACACGACCCGCCCAGGCCATCGAAGGCATCGCCTACTTCACCGTCTCCGAACTCCTCCAGAACATCAGCAAACACGCCCGAGCCACCCGCGCCACCGTCGACGTCTGGCGCACCACCGACCGCCTCATGCTCCAAGTCACCGACAACGGACACGGCGGGGCGCGGCTGGAGGGCGGTTCGGGCATGTCGGGGCTGGCCGAGCGGCTGGGTGCGGTCGACGGGCTGTTCGTCGTGGACTCCCCCGAGGGCGGGCCCACGACGGTGACCGCGGAGCTGCCCTGGCGCGACCTGACGGACGCCCCGGCGACGCGATGACGCGGTGACGGCGACGCGGTGACGGCGACGCCCGTGGCTCGCCCCGCGGTCCCCCGTGGGGCAGCACGTGGGGCGGCCCGTGGGGCAGCCCGTGGGGCAGCCCGTGGGTGGGGAAAACCCCCTGCCGGATACGGAGAGCGCCCTCATGGTGCGGAACGCCTCCGCCCAGCAGTCTTGGAACATCAGCCGCTGTACAGGCCCGCGGGGAGTCCCCGCCCAGAAGAAACGGACGGACGCCACTGATGGCCACGGCATACGGACCGGACACGCGGGACCGCCAGGGGCCCGCCGCCGGGCCGGGGGGCGACCCGCCGGCGAAGCACTTCCTGCCCGCGCCGCTGCGTGCCCCCTTCGAGGGCCGTACCTGGCGCGAGCTGGCCTATCTGCTCCTCAGCCTGCCGATCAGCGTGGTGCTGTTCGGCGTCGCGGTGACCATGACGTCGCTGGGCCTGGGCATGCTGATCACCTTCCTCGGCATTCCGGTACTCGCGGCCGGCCTGGTCGTGTGCCGCGGCTTCGGTGTGATGGAGCGGGGCCGGGCACGCGGGCTGCTGGGGCTTGACGTCGCCGACCCCGCCCCGGTGCGCGGCCGTACCGGCGGGCTGATGTCCTGGATCGGGGCGGTGCTCAAGAGCGGGGTGTCCTGGCGGCACCTGCTCTACGCGCTGCTGCACATGCCATGGGCGGTGTTCGCGTTCACCGTGGCGGTGACGTTCTGGACGTACGGCTGGGCCGCGTTCACCTATCCGCTGTGGCACTGGGTGTTCCCGGCGTACGTGGGAGTCGACGGCATCCAGCTGTACGGCGACCGCACGCATCAGGTCTACCTCGACTCGTCCCTCGAACTGGCGGCCACCGCCGCGGTCGGGCTGGTGCTGGTCCTCGTCACCCCGTGGATCGTCCACGGTCTGGCCTCGGTGGACCGCCTGATGGTGCGGGGGCTGCTCGGTCCGTCCAGGCTGGCGACCCGCGTCTCGGAGCTGGAGTCGGACCGGGGGGTGGTCGTGGACACCGCCGCCGCCGACCTGCGCCGCATCGAACGCGACCTCCACGACGGCGCACAAGCCCGCCTCGTCGCCCTCGCCATGGACCTCGGCCTCGCCAAGGAAAAACTCACCCACGACCCCCAAGCAGCCGCCCGCATGGTCGACGAAGCCCACGGAGAGGTCAAAGTCGCACTCCAGGAACTCCGCGACCTCGCCCGCGGCATCCACCCCGCCGTCCTCACCGACCGCGGCCTCGACGCAGCACTCTCCGCCATCGCCTCCCGCTGCACCGTCCCCGTCGACGTCACCGTCGACCTCCAGGCACGACCCGCCCAGGCCATCGAAGGCATCGCCTACTTCACCGTCTCCGAACTCCTCCAGAACATCAGCAAACACGCCCGAGCCACCCGCGCCACCGTCGACGTCTGGCGCACCACCGACCGCCTCATGCTCCAAGTCACCGACAACGGACACGGCGGGGCGGACGCGGCGGCGGGCAGCGGTCTCGCCGGGCTGACGGAGCGGCTCGACGCGGTGGACGGCGTCCTCGTCGTCGACTCCCCCGCGGGCGGCCCGACGACGGTCACGGCCGAACTCCCCTGGCGGGAGTGAGCGCACGGTTCCCGCGCGGCCCACAGCCGCGGTGTCCCGGCCGCCGTCACACGGCGGCCGGGACACCGCGGCTCGCCCTGTGCGGGGACGGAACCGCTGGTCTGGGGCACACGGGGGCGCCGATGCTGGAATGCTGGACACACAGGGGCACCGCGCACGGCGGCGTACCGACGGAACACCGACAGTGGGGATGCAAGGCCGTGGAGGAAAGAGTGCGGGTCGTCATCGCCGAGGACTCGGTGCTGCTCCGGGAGGGGCTCACCCGGCTGCTGACGGATCTCGGGCACGACGTCGTCGCGGGGGTGGGTGACGCCGAGGCGCTGCTGAAGACGGTGAGTGACCTCGACGCGGAGGGCGCGCTGCCGGACGTGGTGGTCGCCGACGTGCGCATGCCGCCGACGCACACCGACGAGGGGGTCCGGGCCGCGGTGCGGCTGCGGAAGGACTACCCGCAGATCGGGGTGCTGGTGCTCTCCCAGTACGTCGAGGAGCGGTACGCCACCGAGTTGCTGGCCGGCAGCAGCCGCGGGGTGGGCTATCTGCTCAAGGACCGGGTGGCCGAGGTCCGCGAGTTCGTGGACGCCGTGGTGCGGGTGGCCCGGGGCGGTACCGCGCTGGACCCCGAGGTGGTGGCGCAGCTGCTGGGCCGCAGCCGGAAGCAGGACGTGCTGGCGGGGCTCACTCCGCGTGAGCGCGAGGTCCTGGGCCTGATGGCGGAGGGGCGTACGAATTCGGCCGTCGCCCGGCAGCTGGTGGTGAGCGACGGGGCGGTGGAGAAGCACGTCAGCAACATCTTCATGAAACTAGGCCTGTCCCCCAGCGACGGTGACCACCGGCGTGTTCTGGCCGTTCTCACTTATCTGAACTCCTGACAGACGGCGATCTTTCCTGGATGATCCGTCCGGGATGATCCAGGCGGTCCACCCGCAGTGAAGCGATACCCATGCCTCCGGCGAAAGGATGAGGGCCACAGAGGCGTTCATCGAGCGACCCGGGGGTCGGGAAATATGGCGGAGCGTGACGAATTCCGGTTCCGGAAACGCGTCCGCCATATGAACGGTCCGAGGAAGGCGACCCTTACAGAAGTAGGGTGGGGCGCGGACCGCCGGCGGGCCGGCCGGTCCCGAGCCGCCGCCCCGAGGGAGGTCCAGTTCAGTGACCAGTCAGGTCAGTAGCCCAGCCGGAAAGTCCGATGAGGCCAGCGAGCCCGTCGTCGGGGAGCAGCGTGCCCCGCACATCGATCGCACGGGCGCCACCGACAAGGAAATCCGCCGTCTCGACCGTGTGATCATCCGTTTCGCGGGTGACTCGGGAGACGGCATGCAGCTGACCGGTGACCGGTTCACTTCGGAGACCGCGTCGTTCGGGAACGACCTGTCGACCCTGCCGAACTTCCCGGCCGAGATCCGGGCACCCGCCGGGACCCTGCCGGGGGTCTCGTCGTTCCAGCTGCATTTCGCCGACCACGACATCCTGACCCCGGGCGACGCGCCGAACGTGCTGGTCGCGATGAATCCCGCCGCGCTCAAGGCGAATATCGCCGATGTTCCGCGCGGGGCCGACATCATCGTGAACACGGATGAGTTCACCAAGCGCCCGATGGCGAAAGTCGGATATTCCGAATCTCCTCTGGAGGACGGATCGCTCGAGGCGTACAACGTGCATCCGGTTCCGCTGACGACCTTGACGATCGAGGCATTGAAGGAGTTCGGCCTTTCCCGCAAGGAGGCCGAACGGTCGAAGAACATGTTCGCTCTCGGGCTCCTCTCCTGGATGTACAACCGTCCGACCGAGGGGACGGAGACATTCCTCCGGTCGAAGTTCGCGAAGAAGCCGGACATCGCCGAGGCGAACGTGGCGGCATTCCGTGCGGGCTGGAATTTCGGTGAGACGACGGAGGATTTCGCGGTCTCGTACGAGGTCGCACCGGCGACGAAGGCCTTTCCGACCGGCACCTACCGCAACATCTCCGGGAACCTCGCCCTGTCGTACGGGCTGATCGCGGCGGCCCGGCAGGCGGATCTCCCGCTGTACCTGGGGTCGTATCCGATCACCCCGGCGTCCGACATCCTGCACGAGCTCAGCAGGCACAAGAACTTCGGTGTGCGGACCTTCCAGGCGGAGGACGAGATCGCCGGGATCGGCGCGGCGCTCGGTGCCGCGTTCGGCGGGTCCCTGGGGGTGACGACCACGTCGGGGCCGGGTGTCGCGCTGAAGTCGGAGACGATCGGCCTCGCGGTGTCCCTGGAACTGCCGCTGCTGATCATCGACATCCAGCGGGGCGGTCCCTCCACCGGTCTGCCGACGAAGACGGAGCAGGCCGACCTGCTCCAGGCCATGTACGGGCGCAACGGCGAGGCCCCGGTCCCGATCGTGGCGCCGAGGACCCCGGCGGACTGCTTCGACGCGGCGCTGGACGCCGCGCGCATCGCGCTGACGTACCGGACCCCGGTGTTCCTGCTCTCGGACGGTTACCTGGCGAACGGCTCCGAGCCGTGGCGGATCCCCGAGACCGACAGCCTGCCCGACCTGCGGACGCAGTTCGCGACCGGCCCGAACCACGAACTCGCGGACGGTACGGAGGTGTTCTGGCCGTACAAGCGGGATCCGGAGACGCTGGCCCGCCCCTGGGCGGTGCCGGGCACCCCGGGGCTGGAGCACCGCATCGGCGGGATCGAGAAGCAGGACGGGTCGGGGAACATCTCCTACGACCCGGCCAACCACGAGTTCATGGTGCGCACCCGTCAGGCGAAGGTCGACGGCATCGTGGTCCCCGACCTGGAGGTCGACGACCCGGCGGGCGCGGACACCCTGGTGCTGGGCTGGGGCTCGACGTACGGGCCGGTCACGGCGGCGGTCCGGCGGCTCCGCGCGGCGGGCGAGACCATCGCGCAGGCCCATCTGCGCCACCTCAACCCGTTCCCGCGGAATCTCGGTGAGGTGCTGGGGCGTTACTCCAAGGTCGTGATCCCGGAGATGAACCTCGGCCAGCTCGCCACCCTCGTCCGGGCCAAGTACCTCGTGGACGCCCGGAGTTTCACCCAGGTCAACGGAATGCCCTTCAAGGCCGAGCAGCTCGCCACAGCCCTCAAGGAGGCCATTGATGCCTGACACCAACGAACTCCTCCAGCTGGTCCCCAAGGCCGAGGGCAAGCAGTCCATGAAGGACTTCAAGTCCGACCAGGAGGTGCGCTGGTGCCCGGGCTGCGGTGACTACGCGGTCCTGGCGGCCGTGCAGGGCTTCATGCCGGACCTCGGGCTGGCCAGGGAGAACATCACGTTCGTCTCCGGCATCGGCTGCTCGTCCCGCTTCCCGTACTACATGAACACCTACGGGATGCACTCCATCCACGGCCGCGCCCCCTCCATCGCGACGGGGCTGGCCACCTCGCGGCGCGACCTGAGCGTCTGGGTCGTCACGGGTGACGGCGACGCGCTGTCCATCGGCGGCAACCACCTCATCCACGCGCTGCGGCGCAACGTGAACCTCAAGATCCTGCTGTTCAACAACCGGATCTACGGGCTCACCAAGGGCCAGTACAGCCCGACGTCCGAAGTCGGGAAGATCACCAAGTCGACGCCGATGGGCTCGCTCGACGCGCCCTTCAACCCGGTGTCCCTTGCACTGGGCGCCGAGGCGACCTTCGTCGCGCGGACCGTGGACTCCGACCGCAAGCACCTGACGAGCGTGCTGCGCGCGGCGGCCGACCACCCGGGCACGGCGCTGGTGGAGATCTACCAGAACTGCAACATCTTCAACGACGGCGCCTTCGAGGTGCTCAAGGACAAGGAGCGGGCCGAGGAGGCGGTGATCCGCCTGGAGCACGGCAAGCCGATCCGCTTCGGCGCCGACGGCGCCAAGGGAGTCGTCCGCGACCCGCTGACGGGTGATCTCGCCGTCGTCGCGGTCACGGAGGAGAACCAGTCGCGGATCCTCGTCCACGACGCGCACAACCCCAGTCCGACGACCGCCTTCGCACTGTCCCGGCTGGCCGACGCCGACACGCTCCACCACACGCCCATCGGGGTGCTGCGGAGCGTGGAGCGCCCTGTCTACGACGCGCTCATGTCCGAGCAGCTCGACACCGCGATCGAGCGGCACGGCAAGGGCGACCTGAGCACCCTCCTGGCGGGCAACGACACCTGGACGGTGGTGGGCTGACTTTCCGTCAGTCACCAGTGGGGCCCGGAGCCGACCGGCTCCGGGCCTCGTCGTACTCCTCGCGGGCCGCCTCGACGGCCTCGACCCGCCGCTCGGCCCACCGGGCCAGCCCCCAGACCTGTTCCGCCGCCTCCCTGCCGAGTGGCGTGAGGGTGTAGTCGACGCGTGGCGGGATGACCGGCTTGGCGTCCCGGTGCACGAAGCCGTCGCGCTCCAGTGTCTGCAGGGTCTGGGCCAGCATCTTCTCGCTGACGCCTCCGACGGTGCGGCGCAGCTCGCTGAAGCGGTACGAGCGCTCCAGCAGCGCGGCGAGGACCAGGACGCCCCAGCGGCTGGTGACGTGCTCCAGGACCAGCCGTGAGGGGCACATCGGCTGGTTGACGGTCGCGCGTCCGGTGGCACTGATGCTCATGCCAGTACCTTACTTCAAAGTGGGTACTTTCGATTGGAAAGTGCACCTCTTAGGGTGAGTGACATGAGTCCGCGTTCGAGGATCGGCGCATCCGCCCGGCCGGCCGGGCGGCACACAGGAGGAACACCATGAGCATCGTCGTCACAGGAGCAACCGGCGCACTCGGCCGTCTCGTCGTCGAGCGGCTGCTCGCCACGGTCCCGCCGGAGTC
Source organism: Streptomyces sp. NPDC001822 (assembly GCF_042892135.1). NCBI lineage: Bacteria > Bacillati > Actinomycetota > Actinomycetes > Kitasatosporales > Streptomycetaceae > Streptomyces > Streptomyces sp. NPDC001822. The sequence goes on along the minus strand of NZ_JBIATW010000002.1, from coordinate 274,060 downwards.
CGTCGCGGCGGTCGTCCGCAGTGAGGAGAAGGCCGCCGCTCTCGCCGCCCGGGGCGTCGAGATCCGCGTCGCGGACTACAGCCACCCCGAGACACTCGCCGGGGCTTTCCGGTCCGGCGACCGAGTCCTGCTGGTCTCCGGCAGTGAGGTCGGCAAGCGCGTCGGGCAGCACACCGCCGTGATCGAGGCCGCGAAGAGCGCCGGGGTGGCCCAGCTGGCCTACACCGGCGTGCTCGGCGGGCCGGACGCGGACTTCCTGCTGGCCGCCGAGCACAAGGCGACCGAGCAGCTGATCCTGGACTCCGGCGTCCCCTACACCTTCCTGCGCAACGGCTGGTACACCGAGAACTACACGGCGAACCTGGGCCCCGTCCTGGAGCACGGCGCCGTCATCGGCAACGCGGGCGAGGGCCGGGTCGCCTCCGCCACCCGGGCCGACTTCGCGGACGCGGCCGCCGCCGTGCTGACCGGTGAGGGACACCTCGGCGCGGCGTACGAGCTGAGCGGGGACGTCGCCTGGTCGCTGGCCGAGTACGCCGCCATGGTGTCCGAGGCCGCCGGCCGGGAGATCGTCTACACCGAGGTGTCGGCCGCCGAACACCAGGAGATCCTCGTCGGCGCCGGCGTCCCGGCGCCGTTCGCCGAGATCCTCGTGGACGTGGACGAGGCGATCCGGCGCGGCCTGCTCGCCGGCACCAGCGGTGACCTGGCGCGCCTCATCGGCCGTCCGACGACCCCGGCGTCCGAGACGATCGCCGCCGCGGTGGCCGCCGCCTGACGCGGCCTCCCGACCTGTCACGAGCGTTTCCGTGAGACGGCAATGACACGGGGCCTCCCCCGGCGCTACCTTCGTGCAGTCGGCCGACCGCCGGCGAAGGAGCGCCGGGGAGGGCCCGTGGACGGGAAGAACGAGCAGCGGGCAGGCCTGCTGTACGGAGTCGGCGCATACGGGATGTGGGGCCTCGTGCCCCTCTTCTGGCCGCTGCTGGAGCCGTCGGGAGCGGTCGAGATCCTCGCCCACCGGATGGTCTGGTCGCTGGGTGTCGTCGGGATCGCCCTGCTGGCCCTGCGCCGCTGGGCGTGGATCGGCGAACTGCTGCGCCGGCCCCGCACGCTGGGGCTGATAGCGGTCGCCGCCACGGTGATCTCGGTCAACTGGGGCCTCTACATCTGGTCCGTCAACAACGGCCACGTCGTCGAGGCGTCGCTCGGCTACTTCATCAACCCGCTGGTCACCATCGCCATGGGCGTCCTGCTGCTCGGTGAGCGGCTGCGGCCCGCGCAGTGGACCGCCGTGGCCACCGGCTTCGCCGCGGTGCTGGTGCTGGCGATCGGCTACGGGCAGCCGCCGTGGATCTCCCTGGTGCTTGCGTTCTCGTTCGCCACGTACGGACTGCTGAAGAAGAAGGTCGGCATGGGGGGCCTGGAGTCCCTGGCCGCCGAGACCGCCGTGCTCTTCGTGCCCGCGTCCGGCTTCCTGGTGTGGCTGGGGGTGCGCGGCGACGCCACGTTCCTGTCCGGCGGCGGCGGGCACGGCGCCCTGCTCGCCGCGACGGGCCTCGTCACCGCGATCCCGCTCGTCTGCTTCGGCGCCGCCGCCATCCGGGTTCCGCTGTCGGTGCTGGGGCTGCTGCAGTACCTCGCGCCGGTGTTCCAGTTCGGGCTCGGCATCCTGTACTTCCACGAGGAGATGCCGCCCGAGCGGTGGGCCGGCTTCGGGCTGGTCTGGGTGGCGCTGGTGCTGCTGACCTGGGACGCGCTGCGGACGGCCCGGCGGACCCGGACCGAGGCGCTGCGCCTCGCCGTGAAGGCGGCCCAGGCGGGGCCGCCCGTGGGCGCGGACCCCGCCCGCCCGCTGGACAAGGGCGCAGGAGCGGCTTCTCCCGACCGGACCCCGGCCCCCTGACCGACCCGCCCCAAAAAAAGTTACCCAGTTGCTTTTTTGACTCGGTTGCGTTTTCCTCTTCCCAGGACGACCCGACCGAGGAGCAGGCATGACCGACGTACTGATCGTGGGCGCGGGCCCGACCGGACTGACCCTGGCCTGCGATCTCGCACGGCGGGGCATCGCGGTCCGCGTCGTGGACAGGTCGCCGGAGCACCCGCGCAGCTCGCGGGCCAAGGGGCCCAATCCCCGCTCCCTGGAGGTGCTGGAGGACCTGGGGGTCGTGCGGGAGGTGTTCGACGCGGGCTCGGCGCCGCTGCCGATGCGCAAGTACCGCGACGGCGTGCCCGTCGCCGACACCGACCCGTACGCGGACTCCGCGCCCACCCCGGACGCGCCGTACGACCGGGGCAGGCTGATCGCCCAATGGCGGCTGGAGGAGATCCTCCGCGACCGCCTCCTCTCCCACGGGGTCCGTGTCACCACCGGCACCGAAGTCGTGGGCCTCGACCAGGACGGTGACGGGGTGACCGTCTCGTACGCCGACGGCTCCCGGACCCGGGCACGGTACGCGGTGGGCTGCGACGGCGCCCACAGCCGCGTGCGGAAACTGCTCGGGATCCCCTTCGACGGGGAGACCGACGAGGCACAGGTGATGGTCTGCGGGGACGTCGAGATCACCCCGGGCGTCCTGGACCGGGGCATCTGGCACCAGTGGTTCGACGCGGACGGAGCGGTCATGCTCTGCCCCGTCCCCGGCAGCAGCACCGGCTGGTGGTTCCAGGCGGGACCGGAGCGTGACCCCTCCGGCGCCCCGCTCGCCCCCTCCCGCGACGGCTTCCGGCGCCTCTTCGCCCGGCACACCCGGCTGCCGGGCGACCACCTCACCGAGGCCACGCTGCTCTCGACGTACCGCGTCAACGTGCGCATGGCGCAGCGCTTCCGGGCGGGCAGGGTCTTCCTGGCCGGGGACGCCGCCCACGTCCACGCGATCGCGGGAGGGCTCGGCATGAACACCGGCATCCAGGACTCCTACAACCTGGGGTGGAAGCTCGCCCAGGTGCTGCGCGGCCGGGCGGAACCCGGGCTGCTGGACACCTACGAGGAGGAGCGGGTGCCCGTCGCCGCGTGGACGCTGGACACCACGTCCGAACGGCTGCGGGCCACGCTGGAGGCGATCCGGCGGCCGGGCGGCGGACTCGACAGTGCGGTCACCCCGGAGACGGCGGGGCTCGACCGGGGGTACCGCTGGAGCTCCCTCGCCGCGCCCGGCGCCGACGGCGTGCTGCGGTCGGGGGACCGCGCCCCCGACGCCCCCTGCCACGACGCGGCGACCGGGGCGCCCACCCGCCTCTTCCGGACCTTCGCCGGCCCGCACTTCACCGTGCTGGGCTTCGGGCCCGCCACCGAGGGCACACTGCGCCGGGCCCGGGCGGCACACGGCGACGCGGTCCGGACCTGCCGGGTGTACGGCGCCGGGGAGACGGGGGCCGGGGAGACCGGGGCCGGGGCGGCGGCCGGCCCGCACGCCCTGCACGACCGGGAGGGGCACGCCCGCGCCGCCTACGGCGCGGGAGCGGACACCGTCGTCGTGATCCGCCCCGACAACCACGTCGGGCTGATCGCGGGAGCGGACGGACACGACGCGGTGCGGCGGTATCTGGACGTGCTGGACGGGGCGGCACAGCCGGATACGACGCGTGCGTGAAGGCATGGTGGACGGGGCGCCCAAAGGCTGATTGAGTGCCCGGATGGGGACGGTCCTGGGGGGCATGAGGCACGTCAGATGGCATGAGCTGCGCCATGCCCGGGGCTCCGCCTCACAGGTGCCCGGAATGCTGTCGCGCATCGCCTGGGGCGACAGCGAATCGGCCGGGGACGCGCTGAGCGACCTGGGGCGGTGGATAGCGGCGATGTCGGTGTTCGACGCGACGGCTGCCACGGTGCCGTTCCTGTGGGAACTCGCCGCCACGGACACCGTGAAGGAGCGGGCCGGCGTGCTCGGCCTGCTGGGGACGATACTCGCCGGCGGTCACGCCCTTCAGCCGGGCTGGACCAGGGACGCGCACCTCGCGGTCCTGGCCGGGCGGACCACGGCCGAACGGCTGGCCGGGGACAGCGACCCCGCGGTGCGCGCGGCGGCCGGGGAACTGCTGGCCTCGCTCGGCGGACACGCCTGCGCCACCTGCCCGCCGCGCTGAAGACCGGCGCCCCGCATCCCGGAGGCACGGCGAGCGGGGGCCTGGACGGATGACGCGACCCCTCGGTGTACGGGGAACAAGTCCCTTTTCCGGCGCGCCCGTTGCCGCGCCGATGACGCAACCAGTACAACCGGTTTCCATGACCCTGCACTGGAAAGTCGTCATCGACGCGGCGGAGCCGCACGCCCAGGCCGACTTCTGGGCCGAGACCCTCGGCTACCTCGTCGAGGACAACAGCGCGCTGATCGAGGAGCTGCTCGCCGTCGGGGCGGTGCCCGAGTCCAGCATCGTGGAGCCGCACGGGCGCCGGGCCTGGCGCGATCTCGTCGCCGTACGGCACCCGGACGATCCGTACGACGAGAAGAGCGGGACCGGGCTCGGGCGGCGGCTGCTCTTCCAGCGCGTCCCCGAACCGAAGACGGTGAAGAACCGCCTCCACCTGGACGTCCACACGGCTCCCGGGCAGCGCGAGGCGGAGGTGGAGCGGCTCGTCGGACTGGGTGCGAGCGTGCTGCGGATCGTCGACGAACCGGGCGGATCGTGGCAGGTGCTCCTGGACCCCGAGGGCAACGAGTTCTGCGTGCACTGATCCCGCACACCGTCCGCGCAGGTCAGCGGCGCGCGACGGAGACACGATCTCTCTAGGCTGACCTCATGTTCACGCCACCCGCCGCACCCGTCCTCGTCGCCACGGATCTCGACGGCACGCTCCTGCGCTCCGACGACACCGTGAGCCCCCGGTCCCGCGCCGCGCTCGCCCGCGCGGCGTCGGCCGGCGCACGGCATCTGATCGTCACGGGCCGCCCGGTTCCCGGGATACGCGCCCTGCTCACCGGTCTGGGCTACGACGGGCTCGCGGTCTGCGGGCAGGGCGCACAGGTCTACGACGCGGGGTCGGCCCGCATGCTGAGGTCGGTGACCCTCGACCGGGAGCTGGCCGACACCGCGCTCGGCAAGATCGAGGCCGAGGTGGGACAGGTGTTCGCCGCGGTGGACCAGGACGGTCCGGACGGCCGCACGCTGATCGAACCGGGGTACCGCATGCCGCACCCCTCGCTCCCCGCCCAGCGGACCGGCCGGCGCTCCGAGCTGTGGGCGGAGCCGGTCATCAAGGTCCTGATACGCCACCCCGAGCTGACGGACGACGAACTGGCGGCGGCCGCCCGTGGAGCCGTGGGCGACCTGGCGTCCGTCACCATGGCGGGGCCGGGCACGGTGGAGATGGCACCGTACGGCGTGGACAAGGGCACCGGATTCACCCTCGCCGCGGAACTGCTCGGCCGTGACCCCGCGGGCGCGGTGGCGTTCGGCGACATGCCCAACGACCTGCCGATGTTCCGCCTCTCCGGCCACGGGGTGGCGATGGCGGGCGGGCACCCGGAACTCAGGGCCGCGGCCGACGAGATCACGCTCTCGAACGACGCCGACGGCGTGGCGGTGGTCCTGGAGCGCCTCTTCGCCTGAGCCGTGCCCGTGCGCGCCGCTCCGTCAGACGTCGCCACCGGGAGCGCCGCCGTCCGGGGAGCGGGGAGCGGGGACCGCCTCCGCGCCCACGGACCTCAGGACGTGGGCCACGAGGGTCGCGGTCCCCGCCTCGTCCATCGGCGGCTTCCGCAGGAGGTTCCGGTAGTAGAGCGGACCGTAGAGCAGCTCCACCACGAGCGGGAGGTCCGCGCCCGCCGGGACCTGCCCCTGCTCCTGGGCCCCGCGCAGGCGCTGCACGGCGGCTTCGAAGCGCGGGTCGACGAGCTGCTCGCGCACGGCGCGCGCCAGCACCTCGTCGTCGTGCAGCTCCGAGAGGATGCCCGCGTAGACGGGTCCGTACGGCGGCGAGGAGACCATCCGCACCGCGCCGTCGATGTGGGTCCGCAGGTCGGCAACGATGTCACCGGTGTCGACAAAGGGGGTGGCACCCACGAAGACCTCGGTGAACGCCTCCAGCATCACCGCCCCCTTGGACGGCCACCAGCGGTAGATCGTCTTCTTGCTCACACCGGCGCGGGCCGCGATGGCCTCGATGGTGACCCGGCCGTATCCCTTCTCCGCGCACAGCTCCAGAGCGGCGTCCAGCGTCGCCCGTCGCGATCTCTCGCTGCGGCGCAGGGAACTCTGCGATGTGATCATTCGGTGAGCATAGGGGGATTCCGCCCACCGCTTGTTGACAGGTCGTCGCCAAAAGTCGAACAATGACCTGGCTGGAAACGGAACGTACCGTGTCGTGACGTTCCGTGCACCGCACCGTTCGTGCCGTCCGGGCCGCGACGAGCCGATCGGGGGACGGCTCGACCGGCCGACGGCGCGGACGGTCCGTGCCCGGCCCCCCTCGGACGCCGCTCAGGCGCTGATGTCCCTCGTCGTGAAGCGCGCCCACGCCGCCGAGCCGAACACCGCGGCGTACAGGGCCTGCAGACCGAGGTTCCTGACCATCTCGTCCCAGTAGACCGGGTCGCGCAGCAGGTCCGAGAAGGACGGCCAGTAGTGCGGGAAGAGAAAGGGATGGATCGCGTGCAACTGCGGCATCGTGTCCAGGATCTGCACGGTGATGAGCACCCCGACGGTGGCCGCCATCGCCGCGATCCCGCTGTCGGTGAGCGTGGAGACGAAGAGTCCCAGAGCCGCGAAGCCGACGAGTGACACCGCCACGGCGAGCGCGATCAGTCCGGCCCGCACGAGTCCCTCGCCGAATCCGATCCGCGTCCCGGAGATCGTCGTGACCTCACCGACGGGGAAGAGCAGGGCTCCCGTCACGAGCGCCGACACCGCGACGACGAGGGTGGCGACCAGGCAGAACACCAGCACCGAAGCGTACTTCGCGAGCAGCAGCCGGGTCCGGCCCGCCGGGGCGACCAGCAGATAGCGCAGGGTGCCCCCGCCCGCCTCCCCCGCGACCGAGTCCCCGGCGACGACACCGACCGCCATCGGCAGGAAGACCGGAAGCGTCACGGACAGCGCGGCGAAGACGAGGAACAGCCCGTTGTTGGTGATCTGCGAGAGGAACGCCGGGCCGCCCCCGCCCCCCGGGCCTCCGTCCCGGCCGTCGCCCGTCTCGATCCGCACGGCGATCCCCACGAGCACGGGAACGGCGGCCAGCACACCGAGCAGGGCCAGGGTGCGCCAACGGCGCAGGGTGACGGTCAGTTCGGAGCGGAGGATCCCCAGGGTCCACAGCGCGCGCCGCGGCTCGCGGGACACGGGGACCGTCGTGAAATCAGCCTGCGACATCGAATCCCTCTCCGGTGAGTGCGACGAAGGCGTCCTCCAGCGAGGCCCGTTCGACGCCGAAGGCGCGCACCCGTACACCTCCGCGCACCAGGGTCTCGTTGACGTCGGCCAGGTCGACGTCGGCGGGCGGCGCGTCGGCGCTCACCCGGTCCCCGTCGGCCGTGACGCCGGTCGCCCCGTGCTCCGTGAGGATGCGGGCGGCGTCACCCGCGTCGGGGGTGGTCACGACGAGCCGGCCACGGGCGCCGGCGGCGAGCTCGGCGACCGGACCCTGGACGACCAGCCTGCCACGGGCCATGACCGCCGCGTGCGTGCAGACCTGTTCGATCTCGTCGAGCAGGTGGGAGGAGAGGAAGACGGTGGTGCCCTCGGCCGCCAGCTCGCGGACCAGGGCGCGGATCTCCCGCATGCCCTGCGGGTCGAGGCCGTTCGTCGGCTCGTCCAGCACGAGGAGCCTGCGCGGCTGGAGCAGCGCGGCGGCCAGTCCGAGGCGCTGCTTCATCCCGAGCGAGTACGCCCTGGCCTTCTTCCCTGCGACGGCGGCGAGACCGACCCGCTCCAGCGCCCCGTCCACCCGCGCCCGCCTGGTGCGCGGGTCGGCCGCGGGATCGGCGGAGTCGAAGCGGAGGAGGTTGTCACGGCCCGTCAGGAACCCGTACAGGGCGGGCCCCTCGATGAGCGCCCCGACGTGCGGGAGCACGGTGCGGGCCGCGTCCGGCATGGGGCGGCCCAGGACGTGGGCGGTCCCGGACGTCGGGGCGATGAGGCCCAGGAGCATCCGGATCGTCGTGGTCTTGCCCGAGCCGTTGGGCCCCAGGAAACCGAAGACGCTGCCGGCGGGGACGGTGAGGTCGAGCCCGTCGACCGCCAACTGGCCGCCCCGGTAGCGCTTGGTGAGCCCGCGCGTCCCGATCACGGTCCCGGGACCGTGCCCCGTGTCCGGCCGCGCCGTCGCGGCCGCTGTGTCGGTCATGCACCCTCCCGGTCCTCGTCCCCCGCCGTGTACGGGTCCGCCCCGCCGTACGGAGCGTACGGCGGGGCGGGAGCCCTGCGTGTGCACGGCCCGGCGGTGTCGGCCGCCTTCACCGGTGCGTCCTACTCGGCGGCGTCGGCCGCCTTCACCAGGGTGTCCTGGGTGACGGCACCGACGTAGGCCTTGCCGTCGTCGGTCAGGAGGGCGTTGACCAGGCGCGTCCTGAAGACGGTGCCCGAGCCGAAGTCGCCGGTGACCTTGTCGCCGAGGGCGTCGAGGAACTGCCCGGCCTGAGCGGGCACGTCACCGGTCCCGGAGCCCTGGGCGGGGAGCCCTGCGCCGCCCGGGGTGTCGATCGTGGCGACGGCGTTCCAGCCCTCGCCGATCACGTCGAGGCCCTTGAAGTCCTCCAGCGCCGCGAGCTCCTTCGGCGCCTTGCCGGCCGCGCTGTTCCGGCCGGCCCCGTCCTTCGGCTCGTCGGCCGCGCCGTTGCGGCCGGCCCGGTCCTCCGTCTCGTCGGCCTCGGTCACCTTCGCACCCTTCGGCGGCGTGAAGGAGAAGGAGGACGCGTCGGGCTTCGAGAAGTCGACCTTCGTGAAGCCGGCGTCGACGGCGGCCCTGCCCCCGGAGCTCGTGGCCAGCGTGAACTTCAGCGGCACGCCGGTCGCCGAGTCGACCGCGACCCTGACGGACCCGATCGTCGAACCGGACTGCTTCGGCTTGATCAGCAGCCGGTAGGCGTCGCGCCCCGCCACCTGCGTCGTGCCGTCGACCGTGACGGACGTGGTGCCGTCCGCTGCGGCGAGGGCCTTCTCGGCGAGCTCCTTCGGCGTGGCGGGGACGCCCTCGGGCGCCTCGTGCTTCCCGCCCTGCCGCCCGGCCCCGCCGGACTTCGCGTGGTACACCTCGTTGCTCTCGCTGTCGTAGCCCCAGACGTCGTCCCCGTTGTGGACGAGGCTGTACTCGGAGCCCTTGCCGAGGATGGACAGGCGCTGCCTGTCGGGTCCGTCGGCGGCCAGCCGCAGCGTGTGCGTCCCGGACGCCAGCTCCATCAGCTTGCTCTCCGGAGCGGCACTCGCGTCGCCGCCGCCCGCGTCCGGCGCGAGACTGCTCGCGATACCGCCGAGCGAGGGGATTCCGAGGTCGGTGCTGATCCTCAGCGTGCCGGACATCTGCTCCTGGTCCGACGCGGCGATCTTCTCGATGAGTTCCTGCGCCGTGATGTCCGGCAGATCCGGGTCACCGGACGCGGCGAGCGCCGGGACGAGTCCGATCGTCGCGGCCGCTACTCCCACCACCGCGAACGGGACGATGTAACGCGCCATCTTCCGGCGGCCCACGACAGTCCCCGTGGCCTCGCCGTTGGTCTCCGCGCTGTCGTTCGGTGCCATGTGTGCTCTACCTCCGTGGTCGGCGGCTGCCATCCGGTTGCACTGGTCCACTCCCCGCCGCCATTCTCACCCGGTGTGGTCAGGAGTGGTTGTCAACCATCTGACCAAATCGGGCGAGCTCAAGCGTCAGCCCTCGGGAGCAACTCGGCGTACCTCTCCGGGATGACCCCGGAGCCCGGAGGGTGCACACACCCCCTAGGGGGTCAGCCCGCGCGGTGCACCACGGCGTCGCAGAGTTCTTCCAGCGCCGCCTTCGCGTAGCACTCGGGCAGCGGGGCCAGCGTGGCCCGAGCCTCCTGCGCGTAGCGCACGGTGTCACGTCGTGCCTGCTCCAGCGCGGGGTGGGCCCGCAGCCTGTGCAGTGCCTCCGCCAGCCTGCCGTCGTCGGCGAGGTCGCCGTCCAGCAGCTCGACGAGTTCCCGGTCCTCCGGCCGGCCGTCGGCCGCCGCGCGGGCACGCAGATGGAGCACCGGCAGCGTGGGGATGCCCTCGCGCAGGTCGGTGCCGGGCGTCTTGCCGGACTCGTGGGAGTCGGAGGCGATGTCCAGGACGTCGTCGGCGAGCTGGAAAGCGATGCCGAGGCGTTCGCCGTACTGGGTGAGGATGTCGACGACGGACTCGTCCGCACCGGCCATCAGGGCGCCGAACCGTCCGGAGACGGCGACCAGCGAACCGGTCTTGCCGCTCAGCACGTCCATGTAGTGGTCGACCGGGTCGCGCCCGTCGCGCGGGCCCGCGGTCTCCAGGATCTGGCCGGTCACCAGACGCTCGAACGCCTCGGCCTGGATGCGTACGGCCTCGGGACCGAGGTCGGCCAGGATGTGCGAGGCGCGCGCGAAGAGGAAGTCGCCGGTCAGGACGGCGACGGAGTTGCCCCAGCGGGTGTTCGCGCTGTCGACCCCGCGGCGCACGTCCGCCTCGTCCATCACGTCGTCGTGGTACAGCGTCGCCAGGTGCGTCAGTTCGACGACCACGGCCGAGGGCACGACTCCCGGCGCGTCGGGGTCGCCGAACTGGGAGGCGAGCATGACCAGCAGCGGCCGGAAGCGCTTGCCCCCCGCGCTGACGAGGTGCTGTGCGGCCTCCGTGATGAACGGGACCTCGCTCTTGGTGGCAGCCAGCAGCCCCGCCTCGACATCGGCCAGACCGGCCTGGACATCTGCCTCCAGCGCCTGGTCCCGCACGCGCAGTCCGAACGGCCCGACGACGGTCACGAGGGGATCTCCTGTCTGCTGACGATCACACGGAATGTCGATGTGTCGTTGTCCTCACTCGAGCCAGCGTATCCGGTCCCCTTTGGATCACCGTGGGCGCCTTCCCGCCACCGCCGGTATGTTCGGGTTCAGCTCATACGATCAGGAGTTGCCGCTTTGTCCCCGGCCGCGACCGGTGCCGGGCCGAAGCGCACGACGCACCCCGTCCGCCGAGGTTCCGCCATGCAGATCCGCACCGCGTTCCCCTACGAGACCACCCACGAGGACCTCTACATCCCGCTGGCCGGGGGCACGCGGCTGTACGCCCGGATCTGGCGGCCGGTCACCGACGAACCGGTGCCGGCCCTGCTGGAGTACCTGCCCGGCCGGCTGAGCGACATGACGGCCCCGCGCGACCGGCAGCGGCATCCCTGGTACGCGGGCCACGGCTACGCGTCGGTGCGGGTCGACGCGCGCGGGCACGGCAACAGCGAGGGGGCGCCGGGCGACCCGGGCGGCGCGACGGAGCTCGCCGACGGGGTCGCCGTGGTCCACTGGCTCGCCCGGCAGGAGTGGTGCTCGGGCCGGGTCGGCATGTTGGGGATCTCCTGGGGAGGGCTGAACTCGCTCCGGATCGCCGCGCTCGCGCCGGAGCCCCTGAAGGCGGTCGTCACCGTCTGCTCGCCCGACGACCGTTTCGGCGACGACTTCCGCCATCCGGGCGGTTCCGTGCCCGGCGCGGGCCTGCACGCCCGGGCGTCCGCCCTGCTCGCCTCCGTCTCGCGGCCGCCCGACCCGGCGGACGTGGGTGACGGCTGGCGGGAGATGTGGCTGAGCCGGCTCGAAGCGGTGGAGCCGTTCGTCCACACGTGGCTGGCGCACCGGACGCGCGACGAAGGCCGGAAGCACGACGGCGTCCGCGAGGACTACGCCGCCGTCAGGGCGAACGTCCTGGCGGTCGGCGGCTGGCACGACCCCTACCGCGACACCGTCCTGAGGCTCGTCGAGCACCTGGACCCCGCGAAGGTGCGGGGCCTGATCGGCCCCTGGTCGCACCAGTACCCGGACCGGGGGCTGCCCCCGGGGCCCGCGATCGGCTTCCTGCAGGAGACGCTGCGCTGGTGGGACCAGCACCTCAGGGGCGAGGACACCGGGGTGATGAACGAGCCCCTCCTCCGTTCCTGGATCAGCGGCTCGCACCCCCCGGCCACGGTCTACGAGACGCTGCCCGGCCGCTGGGTCGGCGACGCCACGTGGCCGTCCGCGAACGTCACTCCGGTGGCGTACGCGCTGGCCGGCGGGGAGCAGGCGGTCGGCTCGCCGCAGCAGACGGGGCTCGACGCGGGCCGGTTCGTCCCCTCCGGCGACGACGCGGACCTGCCGCCCGACCAGCGGGACGAGGACGCCAAGTCGGCGTGCTTCGAGTTCCCCGTCGAGGACTCCCCCATCGAGATCCTCGGCAGGCCGAGGGTGCGCCTGCGCATCCGGATGGACGTACCGCGCGGTCAGGTGATCGCCCGCCTCTGCGACGTGGCGCCGGACGGTTCCTCCACTCTGGTGACGCGCGGCGCCCTCGGCACGGCCACCCGGCACGGGCACGGCCGCGCCGGGGACCGGCCGGCCGGCGACACCGAGGACGTGACCTTCGAGCTCGGCGGGATCGGGCACACCTTCCCGCCCGGTCACCGGATCAGGATCGCCGTCTCGTCGTCGTACTGGCCGTGGATCTGGCCGCAGGCGGGCGCGGCGGGCTTCACGCTCGACCCGGACGGAAGCCTCGTCGAACTCCCGGTGCGCCGGCACACCGAGGACCCGGGCATCACCTTCGGCGAGCCGGAGCAGGCGGAGCCGCTGGGCGTCGTCCGTCCGGTCACGCTCGACGAGCGGCGGCCGGAGCGCCTGGTCGTCCGGGACGTCGCCAAGGGCGAGTGGCGGCTGGAGGCCGTTCCGTGCCACGGCGGCACGCGCGTCCATCCGGACGGCCTGGAGTTCACCGAGGACGCCCTGGAGACGTACGCGATCCAGCAGGACGACCCGCTGTCCGCCAGGGCCCGCTCCGACTGGACGATCCGGCTGCACCGGCCGGAGATGTCCTGGGACGTACGGGTGGAGACGCGGTCGGAGCTGAGTGCGGACGCCGACGACTTCATCGCGTCCGACGAGATCGTCTGCAGGGACGGAGACGAGATCGTCTTCCACCGGACCTGGGAGAAGCGCATCCCGCGGACGGCCGGATGACCAGGGTTATCGCGTAACTTTCCGGGCATTACGCCTACTTGACGGCACTGCCGCCGAAGATCGGCGCCGACGTAACGTGTCCCTCAAGCGACCTGGAAAGCGAGGCAGCAACAGATGCCCGAGCAGAGCAGCCCGCTCGATCTGGCCGAGGGCGACCCCTTCGGTCCGCACAACCTTCCGTACGGCGTGTTCTCCACCCCGGAACACCCGGCGGACCGCAGGGTCGGCGTCCGCGTCGGCGACCACGTCCTGGACGCCGGGGCGGCCGCGCACGCGCTCGGTTCGCCGTACGCCCAGCTGCTGGCACAGCCCAGCCTGACGCCGCTCCTTGCGGCCGGCCGCACCGCCTGGCGCGATGTGCGGCGCGCCCTGACCGCGTGGGTGACCGTCCCGGCGCACCGCCCGGACATAGAGCCGCTGCTGCACCCGCTCGCGGAGGTGACGCTGCACCTGCCGTACGAGGTCGCGGACTACGTCGACTTCTACGCCAGCGAGCACCACGCCACCAACGTGGGGAGGATCTTCCGGCCGGACGGCGTGGCCCTCACCCCCAACTGGAAGCACCTGCCGATCGGTTACCACGGGCGGGCCGGCACCGTCGTGGTGTCCGGTACGGACGTGGTGCGCCCCTCCGGCCAGCGCAAGGCCCCCGCGGACCCGGCGCCCGTGTTCGGCCCGTCGGTGAAGCTGGACATCGAGGCGGAGGTCGGCTTCGTCGTCGGCGTCCCCTCGGAGCAGGGCTCGCCGGTCGCCCTCGGCGACTTCCGGGAGCACGTCTTCGGGCTCTCGCTGCTCAACGACTGGTCGGCGCGCGACATCCAGGCCTGGGAGTACGTGCCGCTGGGCCCGTTCCTCGGCAAGTCCTTCGCCACCTCGGTGTCGGCGTGGGTGACCCCGCTGGAGGCGCTGGACGCCGCCCGGACGGCGCCGCCTGCCCGGGACTTCCCGCTGCTGCCGTACCTGGACGACGCGGACGACGAGGAGCCGGGCGGCTTCGACATCCGCATCTCGGTCGTCGTCAACGGACAGACCGTCTCGGAGCCGCCGTTCTCCACCATGTACTGGACGGCCGCGCAGCAGTTGGCCCACATGACGGTGAACGGCGCCTCGCTGCGGACGGGCGACCTGTACGGCTCCGGCACCGTCAGCGGAGCCGAGCCCGGCCAGCGCGGGTCGCTGCTCGAACTCACCTGGAACGGCCGGGACCCGCTGGACCTGCCCGAGGGCAAGCGGACGTTCCTGGAGGACGGCGACACGGTGACGCTGACGGCCTGGGCCCCCGGCCCGCACGGCACCCGCGTCGGGCTCGGCGAGGTCACCGGGCGGATCACGGCCTCGTAGCGGGCGGCTCCGCACCGGCTCACCCGGGCGGCGGTGGCGGGCGGGAGCGCCGGCGGCCGGTGAGACGGTGCGGTGCGGTCCGGGAGGGCGCTGGTCAGCGGCGCGTGAGGCGGTCACACGTTCGGGGGGACCTCTTTGTGTTCCCTGCGGATACGCTGAGGAGTCCCGCGAGACTGCCTCCCATGGGAGCACTGATGAGCATCGAACCCGAGGCCCCCGAGCCGCGGTGGGCGGTCCCGCCCGTGGGCGGCTGGACCGCCGATGACCTGGACACACTCCCGAATCTGCCTCCGCACACGGAGCTGATCGACGGGAGTCTGGTTTTCGTGAGTCCGCAGACCGTGTTTCACGAGCGTGCGATCGACTACCTGAATTGGCAGCTGCAGTCCCTCGCTCCGCCCGATCTGGAAGTCTTCCGCCAATTCACCATCGACGTCGACTTCCAGAACCGCCCCGAACCCGATGTCGTCGTCGTGCGCGCGGACGCGGTCGAGAGTCTGCGGCAGACCCGTTTCCCCGCGAGCAGTGTGCTGCTCGCCGTCGAGGTCGTGTCCGACGAGTCCGTCACCCGTGACCGGGAGACCAAGCCGGTGAAGTACGCGCGGGCCAGGATCCCGCACTACTGGCGGGTGGAGAACCAGGACGGCCGGGCGGTCGTGTACGTCTTCGAGCTGGAACCCGCCACGGGTGCCTACACCTCGACCGGGATCTTCCACGACCGGATGAAGGTGTCCACACCCTTCGCCGTCGATCTCGACCTGACCGCGATCGTCTCCCGCCGCCGGGCGCCCACGGAGTAGGGCCGGCCCAGCCGGGGATCAGTCGAACTCCGGGGGCTCCTCGTCCCAGCCGAACTCCGGGTCCGCGTCCGGAGCGGGGGTCCGGGCGGGCGGCGCCTCCTCCTCCGTGCGAGCCGCCGGTGCGGTGGGCGCTTCCGCCGCGGCCGACGGGGCCGCCTCCCCCAGCCCGGCGAGCACCTCCAGCACACCCTCGCCGTACGTCGCCAGCTTCTTCTCGCCCAGTCCGCCGACCCCTCCCAGCTCCGCGAGGGAACCCGGACGCAGCGCCGCGATCTCCCGCAGGGTCGCATCGTGGAAGATCACGTACGCCGGGAGGCCCAGCTCCTTTGCCTGGGCGCCGCGCCAGGCGCGCAGCGCCTCGAAGACCGGGACGGCCTCCGCGGGGAGGTCTGCCACCGCGGCCGCCGCCTTGCCCTTGCGCTCGCCCCTGGAGGACCGGGTCGTCGGCTTCTTCGGCTCCTTGCGCAGCAGCACCTCGCGCTCCCGGCCGAGCACCGAACCGCTCTCCTCCGTCAGCACCAGCGTGCCGTACTCGCCCTCGACGGCGAGCAGCCCCTGGGCCAGCAGCTGGCGCACCACGCCGCGCCACTCCGCCTCGGCGAGCTCCTCGCCGATACCGAAGACCGAGAGCTGGTCGTGGTCGAACTGGATGGTCTTCGCCGTCCTGCGGCCCAGCAGGATGTCGATGACCTGCCCGGCCCCGAACTTCTGGTTGCGCTCGCGCTTCAGCCGGACGACGGTCGACAGCAGCTTCTGCGCGACGACCGTGCCGTCCCAGGTCTCGGGCGGGGTGAGGCAGGTGTCGCAGTTGCCGCAGGCCTCCTCCCCGGGCTCCTGGCCGAAATAGGTCAGGAGCTGGGCGCGGCGGCACTTCACGGTCTCGCAGAGCGCCAGCATCGAGTCGAGGTGCGAGGCCGCACGGCGCCGGAAGGCCTCGTCGCCCTCGCCGCCCTGGATCAGCTTCCGCTGCTGGACGACGTCCTGGAGGCCGTAGGCCATCCAGGCCGTGGACGGTGCGCCGTCGCGGCCGGCGCGGCCGGTCTCCTGGTAGTACCCCTCGACGGACTTCGGCAGGTCGAGGTGCGCGACGAAGCGCACGTCGGGCTTGTCGATGCCCATGCCGAAGGCGATCGTCGCGACGACGACCAGGCCCTCCTCGCGCAGGAAGCGCGCCTGGTGGTTCGCGCGCGTCCCGGCGTCCAGACCCGCGTGGTAGGGCACCGCCTCGATGCCGTTGCGGCTGAGGTATTCGGCGGTCTTCTCCGTCGAATTGCGCGAGAGGCAGTAGACGATGCCCGCGTCCCCCGGGTGCTCCTCCTGCAGGAAGGTGAGCAGCTGCTTCTTCGGGTCGGTCTTCCCGACGATGCGGTACTGGATGTTGGGCCGGTCGAAGCTGGCGACGAAGTGCGCGGCCTCGGGCATGCCCAGGCGCTGGGTGATCTCGCGGTGGGTGGCGTCGGTCGCCGTGGCCGTCAGCGCGATGCGCGGCACGTCGGGCCAGCGCTCGCCGAGGACGGACAGGGCCAGGTAGTCGGGGCGGAAGTCGTGGCCCCACTGGGCGACGCAGTGGGCCTCGTCGATGGCGAAGACGGAGATCTCGCCGCGGGCCAGGAGGGAGAGCGTGGAGTCGAGGCGCAGCCGCTCGGGTGCCAGATACAGCAGGTCGAGCTCGCCGGCCAGGAACTGGGCCTCCATCGTGCGGCGCTCGTCGAAGTCCTGCGTGGAGTTCATGAAGCCGGCGCGGACACCGAGGGCCCGCAGGGCGTCCACCTGGTCCTGCATGAGGGCGATGAGGGGGGACACCACGATGCCGGTGCCGGGCCTGACGAGGGCCGGGATCTGGTAGCAGAGCGACTTGCCGCCGCCCGTGGGCATGAGCACGACCGCGTCGCCGCCGCCGACCACGTGGTCGATCACCGCGCCCTGCTCACCGCGGAAGGCCTCGTACCCGAACACCCGGTGCAGCGTCTCCCGCGCCGTGTTCTCGGTGGTCACACTCATCGTTCCCGTCCGCCCGTCCGTGCCGTCCGACTCTCCTCTGCAACCATAGGCGCCGCGTACGACAACGCCGGACGGGCTTGACTTCCTGGCCCGTCCGGCGTCCTCGTGTGCTGCGGTGCGTTACCGCACGAACACTCCCGCCTGGCTCGCCAGGTCCAGGAAGTACTGCGGGGCGAGGCCCAGCACCAGCGTCACGGCGACGCCGACCGCGATCGTCGTCATCGTCAGCGGGGAGGGGACGGCGACCGTGGGGCCGTCCGCCTTGGGCTCGCTGAAGAACATCAGGACGATGACCCGGATGTAGAAGAACGCCGCGATGGCCGACGAGATCACACCGACCACGACGAGTCCGCTCGCGCCGCCGTCCGCCGCCGCCTTGAAGACGGCGAACTTGCCGGAGAAGCCCGAGGTGAGCGGGATTCCCGCGAAGGAGAGCAGGAAGACCGCGAAGACCGCAGCCGTCAGCGGCGAGCGCCGGCCGAGCCCGGCCCACTTCGACAGGTGCGTCGCCTCGCCGCCCGCGTCACGCACCAGCGTGACGACGGCGAAGGCGCCGACGGTCACGAAGGAGTACACGCCCAGGTAGAAGAGGACGGACGAGACGCCCTCGGGGCTGGACGCGATCACGCCGGCGAGGATGAAGCCCGCGTGGGCGATCGAGGAGTAGGCCAGGAGCCGCTTGATGTCGGTCTGGGTGATCGCGACGATCGCACCTCCCAGCATCGTGACGATCGCGACCCCCCACATGACGGGACGCAGGTCCCAGGTGAGACCGGGCAGCACCACGTACAGCAGGCGCAGCAGCGCGCCGAACGCGGCGACCTTCGTGGCCGCCGCCATGAAGCCGGTGACCGGGGTCGGGGCTCCCTGGTAGACGTCCGGGGTCCACATGTGGAACGGCACCGCGCCGACCTTGAAGAGCAGGCCCGCGAGGATCATCGCCGCGCCGATCAGGAGAAGCGCGTCGTTGCCCATGGTGCCGGCGAGCGCCGGATCGATGTCCTGGACCGTGCCGTCCACGACGTTCGCGATGCCCGCGTACGAGACGGTGCCCGCGTAGCCGTAGAGCAGGGCGATTCCGAAGAGGAAGAACGCCGACGAGAAGGCACCCAGCAGGAAGTACTTCACGGCCGCTTCCTGCGACATCAGCCGCTTGCGGCGGGCGACGGCACACAGCAGGTACAGCGGGAGGGAGAAGACCTCCAGCGCGACGAACAGCGTCAGCAGGTCGTTGGCCGCGGGGAAGACCAGCATCCCCGCCACGGAGAACATGGCCAGCGGGAAGACCTCGGTGGTGGTGAAGCCGGCCTTGACCGCCGCCTTCTCCCCTTCGCTGCCGGGGACCGAACCGGCCTGCGCGGCGAAGGAGTCCACGCGGTTGCCGTGCGAGGCCGGATCGAGGCGCCGCTCGGCGAACGTGAAGACGGAGACCATCGAGACGAGCAGGATGGTGCCCTGGAGGAACAGCGCCGGGCCGTCGACGGCGATGGCCCCCATCGCGGCGATGTGCGCGCTCTTCGAGGCGTATCCGTCGGCGGCGAGCCCGATCACCGCGGCGAACGCGGCGGCGAGGGCGACCACGGTCAGGGCGACCTGCGTGGTGTAGCGGGCCCGTCGCGGGACGAACGCCTCCACCAGGATTCCGAGGACGGCGACGCCGACCACGATGAGGACGGGCGCCAGTTGGGCGTATTCGATGTCCGGCGCGGTGAACGCGTCGCCCGGAGCAGCGGATGTCACCCCGCCCGCCGTCGTCCACAGACTGTGGACAGCTGTTGCGCTCACTTGGCGGCCTCCACCTCGGGCTGGGGGTCCTTCTTCTGTACGTCCTGCATGGTGTGCTGCACCGCCGGGTTGACGACATCGGTGAGCGGCTTCGGGAAGACGCCCAGGAGGATCAGCAGGGCGATCAGCGGCACTGCGACCGCCAGTTCACGGACCTTGAGGTCGGGCATGCCCCCGATCCCCTCCCTGACCGGCCCCGTCATCGTCCGCTGGTAGAGGACGAGGACGTAGAGCGCGGCGAGCACGATGCCGACGGTCGCGACGATGCCGGCCACCGGGTACGCGCTGAACGTGCCGACCAGGACGAGGAACTCGCTGACGAACGGGGCGAGACCGGGCAGCGAGAGCGTGGCCAGGCCTCCGATCAGGAAGGTGCCGGCCAGCACCGGGGCGACCTTCTGCACCCCGCCGTAGTCGGCGATGAGCCGCGAACCGCGCCGGGTGATCAGGAATCCGGCGACCAGCATCAGCGCGGCCGTGGAGAGACCGTGGTTCACCATGTACAGCGTCGCGCCCGACTGGCCCTGGCTCGTCATCGCGAAGATCCCGAGCACGATGAAGCCGAAGTGCGAGATCGACGCGTACGCGATGAGCCGCTTGATGTCGCGCTGGCCGACCGCGAGCAGGGCGCCGTAGACGATGGAGATCAGCGCGAGGACGAGGATGACCGGCGTCGCCCACTTGCTGGCCTCCGGGAACAGCTGGAGGCAGAAGCGGAGCATCGCGAAGGTGCCGACCTTGTCGACCACCGCGGTGATCAGGACGGCGACCGGAGTCGTCGACTCCCCCATGGCGTTGGGCAGCCAGGTGTGCAGCGGCCACAGCGGGGCCTTCACCGCGAAGGCGAAGAAGAAGCCGAGGAACAGCCAGCGCTCGGTGCTGGTCGCCATCTCCAGCGAGCCGTTGGCCCGGGCCTCGGCGATCTCGGAGAGCGAGAAGCTCCCCGCGACGACGTAGAGCCCGATGACCGCGGCCAGCATGATGAGGCCGCCGGCGAGGTTGTAGAGGAGGAACTTCACGGCCGCGTAGCTGCGCTGCGCCGCCGCGTTCTCGTCGCTGCCCGAGTGCGCGCGGTCCCCGAAGCCGCCGATGAGGAAGTACATCGGGATGAGCATGGCTTCGAAGAGGATGTAGAAGAGGAAGACGTCGGTGGCCTCGAACGAGAGGATCACCATCGCCTCCACCATCAGGATCAGCGCGAAGAAGCCCTGGGTGGGACGCCACCGGGAGGAGGCCGTCTCCAGCGGGTCGGCGTCGTGCCAGCCCGCCAGGACGACGAAGGGGATCAGCAGCGCGGTCAGCGCGATGAGCGCGACCCCGATGCCGTCGACCCCGAGTTCGTACCGGACCCCGAAGTCCCTGATCCAGGCGTGGGATTCGGTGAGCTGGTAGCGGTCGCCGCCCGGTTCGAAGCGGGCGAAGACGATGCCCGCGAGGACCAGGGTGCCCAGCGAGACGAGCAGCGCGAGCCATTTGGCGGCGGTGCGGCGCGCGGCCGGGACCGCGGCGGTGGCGATCGCGCCGATCGCCGGGAGCGCCGCCGTCGCTGTCAGGAGGGGAAAGGACATGATCAGACCGCCCTCATCAGCAGGGTCGCGGCGATGAGTACCGCCGCGCCGCCGAACATCGAGACCGCGTAGGAGCGGGCGTAGCCGTTCTGCAGCCTGCGCAGCCGGCCGGAGAGCCCGCCCATCGAGGCGGCCGTGCCGTTGACGACGCCGTCGACCAGGCTGTGGTCGAGGTAGACCAGGGACCGGGTGAGGTGTTCGCCGCCGCGGACCAGGACCACGTGGTTGAAGTCGTCCTGGAGGAGGTCGCGGCGGGCCGCCCTGGTGAGCAGCGAGCCGCGCGGGGCCACGGCCGGCACCGGCCTGCGCCCGTACATGGCCCAGGCGATGGCGACACCGATGACGAGCACCACCATGGTGGCGGCGGTGACGGTGGCCGCGCTGACCGGGGCGTGCCCGTGGTCGTGGCCGGTGACGGGCTCCAGCCAGTGCAGGAACCGGTCGCCGACGGAGAAGAAGCCTCCGGCGAAGACCGACCCGAAGGCCAGCACGATCATCGGGATCGTCATCGACTTCGGCGACTCGTGCGGGTGCGGCTCGTGGCCCTCCGCGTCCGGCTGCCAGCGCTTCTCGCCGAAGAACGTCATCAGCATCACGCGCGTCATGTAGAACGCGGTGATCGCGGCGCCCAGCAGGGTGACCGCTCCGAGGATCCAGCCCTCGGTGCCGCCCTTGGCGAAGGCCGCCTCGATGATCTTGTCCTTGGAGAAGAAGCCGGACAGGCCCGGGAAGCCGATGATCGCGAGGTAGCCGAGTCCGAAGGTGACGAAGGTGACCGGCATGTACGTCCGCAGGCCTCCGTACCTCCGCATGTCCACCTCGTCGTTCATGCCGTGCATGACCGAACCGGCGCCGAGGAAGAGCCCGGCCTTGAAGAAGCCGTGCGTGACCAGGTGCATGATCGCGAAGACGTAGCCGATGGGGCCGAGGCCCGCGGCGAGGATCATGTAGCCGATCTGCGACATCGTCGAGCCCGCGAGGGCCTTCTTGATGTCGTCCTTCGCGCAACCGACGATCGCACCGAAGACGAGCGTGACCGCGCCGACGACCACGACGACCAGCTGGGCGTCGGGCGCGCCGTTGAAGACGGCGGCGGAGCGGACGATGAGGTAGACGCCCGCGGTCACCATGGTGGCGGCGTGGATGAGGGCCGAGACCGGGGTCGGGCCCTCCATCGCGTCACCGAGCCAGGACTGCAGCGGCACCTGGGCCGACTTGCCGCAGGCCGCGAGGAGCAGCATCAACGCGATCGCGGTGAGCTTGCCCTCGCTCGTGTCCCCGGTCGCGGCGAACACCGGGCCGAAGGCGAAGGTGCCGAAGGTCGTGAACATCAGCATGATCGCGATGGACAGGCCCATGTCGCCGACCCGGTTGACCAGGAAGGCCTTCTTGGCGGCGGTGGCCGCGCTGGGCTTGTGCTGCCAGAAGCCGATGAGCAGGTACGACGCCAGACCGACGCCCTCCCACCCGACGTACAGCAGCAGGTAGTTGTCCGCGATGACCAGGACGAGCATCGCCGCGAGGAACAGGTTGAGGTAGCCGAAGAAGCGGCGCCGCCGCTCGTCGTGCTCCATGTACCCGATGGAGTAGATGTGGATCAGCGTGCCCACACCCGTGATCAGCAGGACGAACGTCATCGACAGCTGGTCGAGCTGGAAGGCCACGTCGGCCTGGAACCCCTCGACGGGGATCCAGCTGTACAGGTGCTGGTGCAGGGCGCGGTCCTCGGCGCCCTTGCCCAGCATGTCGGTGAACAGCACCGCACCGATGACGAAGGACGCGGCGGCGAGCACCGTGCCGATCCAGTGTCCGGCCCGGTCGAGCCGGCGGCCGCCGCAGAGCAGCACAGCCGCTCCGAGCAGGGGCGCCGCGACCAGCAGCGCAATCAGGTTTTCCACGATTCCGACCCCTTACAGCTTCATCAGGCTGGCGTCGTCGACCGAGGCCGAGTGGCGGGAGCGGAACAGCGACACGATGATCGCGAGCCCGATGACGACCTCCGCGGCGGCGACGACCATCGTGAAGAAGGCGATGATCTGGCCGTCGAGGTTGCCGTGCATGCGGGAGAACGTGACGAGCGTGAGGTTGCAGGCGTTGAGCATCAGCTCGACGCACATGAACACCACGATCGCGTTCCGCCTGATCAGCACACCGGACGCGCCGATCGTGAACAACAGGGCCGCGAGGTAGAGGTAGTTGACCGGATTCACTTGGCGACCTCCTCCTCTTCCTCCACGCGGTCGCCGGCCGTGCCGCGGTCACGGCCCAGTCGCTCCACGGAGCGCTGTTCCAGTGCCTTGAGGTCGGCGAGCGACTCGCTGGACACGTCTCGGATCTGTCCGCGTTGCCGCAGGGTCTGCATGACGGTGAGCTCGGACGGGGTGCCGTCCGGGAGCAGTCCCGCGATGTCCACGGCGTTGTGCCGGGCGTAGACACCGGGGGCGGGCAGCGGCGGAAGGTGGCTGCCGCGCACGCGCTCCTGGGAGAGCTCCCGCTGCGTCTTCGCGCGCTCCGTGCGCTCGCGGTGCGTGAGCAGCATCGCGCCGACGGTCGCCGTGATCAGCAGGGCGCCCGTGATCTCGAAGGCGAAGACGTACTTGGTGAAGATGAGGTTGGCCAGGCCCTCGACGTTCCCGCCGTACCTCGCGTTCGCCGCACCGAGGCCGTTGAACGACGTCAGCGACGCCTGGCCGATGCCGGCGATCAGGAGGATGCCGAAGCCGAGTCCGCAGGCGGCGGCCAGCCAGCGCTGGCCCTTGAGGGTCTCCTTCAGGGAGTCCGCCGCCGTGACACCGACGAGCATGACCACGAAGAGGAACAGCATCATGATGGCGCCGGTGTAGACGACGACCTGGACGATGCCCAGGAAGTACGCGCCGTTGGCGAGGTAGAACACCGCCAGCACGATCATGGTCCCGGCGAGCGACAGCGCGCTGTGCACCGCCTTCTTCATCAGGACCGTGGAGAGTGCGCCGATGACGGCGACGGTGCCGAGCAGCCAGAACTGGACGGCCTCGCCGGTCGAGGTGGCGGTGGCGGCTGCGGCCAGGGCGGGGCTCATACGTCCACCTCCTTCTCTCCCTTGGAGACGGCGGTCTGGCGCTCCGTGCCGGCTGCGGCCTCGGTCACCAGACCCCGGTAGTAGTCCTGTTCGTCCATGCCGGGGAAGATCGCGTGCGGGCTGTCGACCATGCCCTCGTCGAGGCCCGCGAGCAGCTCGTCCTTGGTGTAGATGAGGCTCTCGCGGGTGGTGTTGGCGAGTTCGAAGTCGTTGGTCATGGTCAGTGCCCGGGTGGGGCACGCCTCGATGCAGAGTCCGCACAGGATGCAGCGCGCGTAGTTGATCTGGTAGACGCGGCCGTAGCGCTCCCCCGGGGAGTAGCGCTCCTCGTCGGTGTTGTCCGCGCCTTCGACGTAGATCGCGTCCGCGGGGCACGCCCAGGCGCACAACTCGCAGCCGACGCACTTCTCCAGCCCGTCCGGATGACGGTTCAGCTGGTGCCGGCCGTGGAAGCGCGGCGCCGTCACCTTCGGCGTCTCCGGGTACTGCTCGGTCAGCCGCTTCTTGAACATGGCCTTGAAGGTCACGCCGAAGCCGGCCACAGGATTCTGGAACTTCTCCCCTGAGGGGTCCGTGGAGTCAGACACCGTCGGCCTCCCTTCCGTCACTCGCACTTCCGGCACCCACGTGTTCGTCACTCCGAGTGTCCGGTCCACCACTGACAACGAGCTCCCGCTCCCGCCGCGCACTGCGGCGCGGTACCGGCGGCAGTGTCTGGCCGGGCAGCGGCGGTACGGGGAAGCCGCCGGCCATCGGGTCGAAGGCCGGCTCGGGTCCGGCCTCCTCCTCGGCGGCCTTGGCCCTGCGGTCGCGGAAGATGTCCGCCACGAAGGAGACCAGCAGGACGGCGATGACGGCCCCCGCGACGTACAGCAGGATGCTGGAGAACTCGTAGCCCTCGTTGTTCAGCGCCCTGACGGTGGCGACCAGCATCAGCCAGACCACCGAGACCGGGATCAGGACCTTCCAGCCGAGCTTCATCAGCTGGTCGTAGCGGACCCGGGGCAGCGTGCCGCGCAGCCAGATGAAGAAGAAGAGGAGCAGCTGCACCTTGAGGACGAACCAGAGCATCGGCCACCAGCCGTGGTTCGCGCCCTCCCAGAAGGTGCTGACCGGGTACGGGGCCCGCCAGCCGCCCAGGAAGAGGGTCACGGAGACCGCGGAGACGGTGACCATGTTGACGTACTCGGCGAGCATGAACATCGCGAACTTGATCGACGAGTACTCGGTGTTGAAGCCGCCGACGAGGTCGCCCTCGGACTCCGGCATGTCGAACGGGGCCCGGTTGGTCTCACCGACCATCGTGACGATGTAGATGATGAACGAGACCGGCAGGAGCAGGACGAACCACCGGTCCTGCTGCGCCGCCACGATCTCGGACGTCGACATCGAGCCCGAGTAGAGGAACACCGACGCGAACGCGGCGCCCATCGCGATCTCGTAGCTGATCATCTGGGCGCAGGAGCGCAGACCGCCGAGCAGCGGGTACGTCGATCCGGACGACCAGCCGGCCAGCACGATGCCGTAGATGCCGACGGAGGCGACCGCGAGGATGTACAGCATCGCGATCGGCAGGTCAGTCAGCTGCATCGCGGTGCGGTGACCGAAGATCGAGACCTCGTTGCCGGACGGGCCGAAGGGGATCACGGCGATCGCCATGAAGGCCGGCGCCGCCGCGATGACCGGGGCCAGGATGTAGACGACCTTGTCGGCACGCTTGACGACCACGTCCTCCTTCAGCATCAGCTTGATGCCGTCGGCGAGCGACTGGAGCATGCCCCAGGGTCCGTGCCGGTTGGGGCCGATGCGCAGCTGCATCCAGGCGACGACCTTGCGCTCCCACACGATGGAGAAGAGCACGGTCACCATCAGGAACGCGAAGCAGAAGACCGCCTTGACGACGACGAGCCACCAGGGGTCCGTGCCGAACATGGAGAGGTCCTCGGCCGCGAGGACACCGCCCTGCGGCGCCGCGGCGAGTTGGGCGAGGCCGGTCACTCTCCTACCTCCGATGTCACGACGTGGGAACCCGGGGCGGCCGGACCGATCCGGACCAGCCCGCCCGGCTGGGCACCGGTGTCGGCGGGGACGCCCCGGCCGACGGAGTTGAGGGGCACCCACACCACCCGGTCCGGCATCTCGGTGACGGCCAACGGGAGTTCGGTGGTGCCGGCGGGGCCGGTGACGGCGAGCAGATCGCCGTCCTTCACCCCGGACTCGGCGGCGGTGGCCGCGGAGAGCCGGGCGACGGCGGCGTGCCGTGTGCCGGCCAGTGCCTCGTCGCCCTCCTGGAGACGGCCCCGGTCGAGCAGCATCCGGTGGCCCGCGAGGACCGCTTCGCCGTCGCCGGGCCGGGGCACCGGACGGGACGTGGCCCGGGGGTCCTCGGCGTGGCCGCCCTGCCATCCGCCGAGGCGGTCGAGCTCGCGGCGGGCCGCCCTCAGGTCGGGCAGGCCCAGGTGCACGTCGAGCGCGTCGGCCAGCATGTGCAGTACCCGGGCGTCGGTCGGGCAGAGCGTCCGCGGCAGCTGCTCGGGCTTGAGCGCGGCCTCGAACATCCGCGCCCGGCCTTCCCAGTTGAGGAAGGTGCCGGGCTTCTCCGCCACGGCGGCCACGGGCAGGACCACGTCGGCGCGCTCGGTGACCGCGCCGGGGCGCAGCTCCAGCGAGACCAGGAAGCCGACCTCGTCGAGCGCGCGCAGCGCCCCCGCCGGGTCGGGCAGGTCCTCGGGGTCGACGCCCCCGACCAGCAGCGCGGCCAGCCCGCCGTCTGCGGCGGCCTCCACGATCTGGCCGGTGTCGCGGCCGAATCCGGCGGGGAGTTCGGCGACGCCCCACACGGACGCCACCTCCTCCCTGGCCCGCGGGTCCGTGGCGGGACGGCCGCCGGGCAGCAGCGACGGCAGCGCGCCCGCCTCGATCGCACCCCGTTCACCGGCCCGGCGCGGAATCCACACCAGAGCGGCGCCGGTGGCGGCGGCGGTCCGTACGGCGGCGCTCAGCGCGCCGGGCACCGCGGCGAGCCGCTCACCCACGACGATCAGGGCGCCCTCGGCGCGCAGTGCCTCGGCCGCGACGGCACCGTCGCCCTCCAGGCCGACACCGCCCGCGAGGGCGTCCAGCCATTCGGTCTCCGTGCCCGGTGCGGCGGGCAGCAGCGTGCCGCCCGCCTTCTCCAGGCCGCGGGTGGCGTGCGAGGCGAGCGCGAACGTCCGCTGCCCGTGCTTGCGGTGGGCCTTGCGCAGCCGGAGGAAGACGCCGGGCGCCTCCTCCTCGGACTCGAATCCGGCCAGCAGGACGGCCGGGGCCTTCTCCAGCGTGGTGTACGTGACCCCGCTGCCGTCCAGGTCGCGTCCCCGTCCGGCGACGCGGGCGGCCAGGAAGTCGGCCTCCTCGCCGCTGTGCACGCGCGCCCGGAAGTCGACGTCGTTCGTGCCGAGGGCGACCCGCGCGAACTTGCTGTAGGCGTAGGCGTCCTCGACGGTCAGCCGGCCTCCGGTGAGGACCCCGGTCCTGCCGCGCGCCGCCGAGAGCCCGGCCGCCGCGGCTTCCAGCGCCTCGGGCCAGCTCGCCGGCTCCAGCACACCGTCCGCGTTGCGTACCAGCGGAGTGGTGAGCCGGTCGCGCTGCTGGGCGTAGCGGAAGCCGAAGCGGCCCTTGTCGCAGAGCCACTCCTCGTTCACCTCGGGGTCGTTGGCGGCGAGCCGCCGCATGACCTTGCCGCGCCGGTGGTCGGTCCGGGTCGCGCAGCCTCCGGCGCAGTGCTCGCACACCGACGGCGTCGACACGAGGTCGAACGGCCGGGAACGGAAGCGGTACGCCGCCGAGGTGAGCGCCCCCACCGGGCAGATCTGGATGGTGTTGCCGGAGAAGTACGACTCGAAGGGGTCGCCCTCGCCGGTGCCGACCTGCTGGAGGGCGCCACGCTCGATCAGTTCGATCATCGGGTCGCCCGCCACCTGGTTCGAGAACCGCGTGCAGCGCGCGCAGAGCACGCAGCGCTCACGGTCCAGCAGCACCTGGGTGGAGATGGGAACGGGCTTCTCGAACGTGCGCTTCTTCCCGTCGAAGCGGGAGTCGGCGCCGCCGTGCGACATCGCCTGGTTCTGCAGGGGGCACTCGCCGCCCTTGTCGCAGACCGGGCAGTCCAGCGGGTGGTTGATGAGCAGGAGCTCCATCACCCCCTTCTGGGCCTTCTCCGCGACCGGCGAGGTGATCTGCGACTTCACGACCATGCCGTCGGTGCACGTGATGGTGCAGGAGGCCATCGGCTTGCGCTGGCCCTCGACCTCGACGATGCACTGCCGGCAGGCGCCGGCCGGGTCGAGGAGGGGGTGGTCGCAGAAGCGCGGGATCTCGATGCCGAGGAGCTCGGCGGCGCGGATGACGAGGGTGCCCTTCGGCACGCTGATCTCGATGCCGTCGATCGTGAGCGTGACCAGGTCCTCGGGCGGGATGGCCGCCTCGCCGCCCCCGGAGGGCGCACTCGTGGTGACTGTCATGCGTTCACCCCCCGGTGAGCGTTCTTGTCGTCTTTGTCGTCGGCCCAGAGGGTCGACCTGGCGGGATCGAAGGGACAGCCCTTGCCGGTGATGTGCTGCTCGTACTCCTCGCGGAAGTACTGCAGCGAGGAGAAGATCGGCGAGGCGGCGCCGTCGCCGAGGGCGCAGAAGGACTTGCCGTTGATGTTGTCGGCGATGTCGTTCAGCTTGTCGAGGTCGGCCATCTCGCCCTTGCCGGCCTCGATGTCGCGGAGCAGCTGGACGAGCCAGTAGGTCCCTTCGCGGCAGGGCGTGCACTTGCCGCAGGACTCGTGGGCGTAGAACTCGGTCCAACGGGTGACGGCCCGCACCACGCAGGTGGTCTCGTCGAAGCACTGCAGCGCCTTGGTGCCGAGCATGGATCCGGCGGCGCCGACGCCCTCGTAGTCCAGCGGGACGTCGAGGTGCTCCTCGGTGAACATCGGGGTGGAGGAGCCGCCGGGGGTCCAGAACTTGAGGCGGTGCCCGGCCCGCATGCCGCCGCTCATGTCGAGCAGCTGGCGCAGGGTGATGCCGAGCGGGGCCTCGTACTGGCCGGGACTGGTGACGTGCCCGCTGAGCGAGTAGAGCGTGAAGCCCGGGGACTTCTCGCTGCCCATGGACTTGAACCAGTCCTTGCCCCTGTGCAGGATCGCGGGAACCGAGGCGATGGACTCGACGTTGTTCACCACGGTGGGGCAGGCGTACAGACCGGCGACCGCGGGGAAGGGGGGCCGCAGCCGGGGCTGGCCGCGTCGTCCTTCCAGCGAGTCGAGCAGCGCGGTCTCCTCACCGCAGATGTAGGCGCCCGCGCCCGCGTGCACCGTGAGTTCGAGGTCGAGCCCCGAGCCGAGGACGTCCTTGCCGAGGTAGCCGGCCTCGTAGGCCTCGCGCACCGCCTCGTGCAGCCGCCGGAGCACGGGCACGACTTCGCCGCGCAGGTAGATGAAGGCGTGCGAGGAGCGGATCGCGTAGCACGCGATCACGATGCCTTCGATCAGGCTGTGCGGGTTGGCGAAGAGGAGCGGGATGTCCTTGCAGGTCCCGGGCTCCGACTCGTCGGCGTTGACGACGAGGTAGTGCGGTTTTCCGTCGCCCTGCGGGATGAACTGCCACTTCATCCCGGTGGGGAACCCGGCGCCGCCGCGCCCGCGCAGACCGGAGTCCTTGACGTACGCGATGAGGTCGTCGGGAGCCATGGCCAGGGCCTTGCGCAGCCCCTCGTAGCCGTCGTGGCGGCGGTAGGTCTCCAGGGTCCAGGACTCCGGCTCGTCCCAGAAGGAGGAGAGGACGGGGGCCAGGAGCTTCTCCGGGCTGGTCCCGTTCTTGTCGATCTCGGCTGCCAAGGTCATCACTCCCCCTCCTCGGCGGTGGGCCCGGCCGGGTTCGCCGGGTCGGAGGCCGAGGTCTGCTGCGGCGCGTCATGCGAGCTGAGGTGCTCGGTCGGTGAGGGGTCGTGCGTCACGGAGTCCTGCGGGGACTCGCCTCGCGGCCCGACCACGCGTGCCGCCGTGACGCCCTCGCCCCTGGCGAGCTTCAGCCCCACCAGGGATGCCGCGCCCGCTCCGCCGGTGGCCTCGACGGCGCCGGGGCGCTGGTCGGGGAAACCGGCCAGGATGCGTGCCGTCTCCTTGTAACTGCACAGCGGGGCGCCGCGGGTGGGCTCGACGGTGCGGCCGGCGATCAGGTCGTCGACGAGCTTCGTGGCGCTCTCGGGCGTCTGGTTGTCGAAGAACTCCCAGTTGACCATCACAACGGGCGCGAAGTCGCAGGCCGCGTTGCACTCGATGTGTTCGAGGGTGATCTTGCCGTCGTCGGTCGTCTCGTCGTTGCCGACGCCCAGGTGGTCCTTGAGCCGGTCGAAGATGGCGTCGCCGCCCATGACCGCGCAGAGGGTGTTGGTGCAGACCCCGACCTGGTAGTCGCCGCTCGGACGGCGGCGGTACATCGAGTAGAAGGTGGCGACCGCCGTGACCTCGGCGGTGGTGAGGCCGAGCTGGTCCGCGCAGAAGGCCATGCCCGTGCGCGAGACGTACCCCTCCTCGGACTGCACCAGGTGCAGCAGCGGGAGCAGCGCGGAACGGCTGCCGGGGTAGCGGGCGATCACCTCCTTCGCGTCCGCTCCGAGCCGGGCGAGCACGTCGGCCGGGTAGGCGGGGGCGGGGAGCTGCGGCATCCCCAGGCTGACTTCTCGGTTGGACGCGGTCACCGGTCGACGCCTCCCATCACGGGGTCGATGGACGCGACGGCGACGATGACGTCGGCGACCTGGCCGCCCTCGCACATCGCCGCCATGGCCTGGAGGTTGGTGAAGGACGGGTCGCGGTAGTGGACCCGGAAGGGGCGCGTGCCGCCGTCCGAGACGACGTGCACGCCGAGTTCGCCCTTGGGGGACTCGACGGCGGTGTACGCCTGCCCGGCCGGGACCCGGAAGCCCTCGGTCACCAGCTTGAAGTGGTGGATCAGGGCCTCCATGGAGGTGCCCATGATCTTCTTGATGTGGTCGAGCGAGTTGCCGAGGCCGTCGGGTCCGAGCGCGAGCTGGGCGGGCCAGGCGATCTTCTTGTCGGCGACCATGACCGGGCCCGGCTCCAGCCGGTCCAGGCACTGCTCGACGATCCTGAGCGACTGCCGCATCTCCTCCAGCCGGATGAGGAAGCGGCCGTAGGAGTCGCAGGTGTCCGCGGTCGGCACGTCGAAGTCGTAGGTCTCGTAGCCGCAGTACGGATCGGTCTTGCGCAGGTCGTGCGGGAGTCCGGCGGACCTGAGGATCGGGCCGGTGGCGCCGAGCGCCATGCAGCCGGTCAGGTCGAGGTATCCGACGTCCTGCATACGCGCCTTGAAGATCGGGTTGCCGGTCGCGAGCTTGTCGTACTCCGGCAGGTTCTTCTTCATGGTCTTCACGAACTCGCGGAGCCGGTCGATCGCGCCCATGGGAAGGTCCTGGGCGAGGCCGCCGGGCCGGATGAACGCGTGGTTCATCCGCAGGCCGGTGATCAGCTCGAAGAGGTCGAGCACGAGTTCACGGTCGCGGAAGCCGTAGATCATGATCGTCGTGGCGCCGAGCTCCATGCCGCCGGTGGCGATGCACACCAGGTGGGAGGAGATCCGGTTGAGCTCCATCAGGAGCACCCGCAGGACGGTGGCCCGGTCGGGGATCTGGTCCTCGATGCCGAGGAGCTTCTCGACCCCGAGGCAGTAGGCCGCCTCGTTGAAGAACGGGGTGAGGTAGTCCATGCGGGTCACGAAGGTCGTGCCCTGCGTCCAGTTCCGGAATTCGAGGTTCTTCTCGATGCCGGTGTGGAGGTAGCCGATGCCGCAGCGGGCCTCGGTGACGGTCTCGCCGTCGATCTCCAGGATCAGCCGCAGCACTCCGTGCGTGGAGGGGTGCTGGGGACCCATGTTCACGATGATGCGTTCGTCGTCCGACTTCGCCGCGGACTCGACGACCTCGTCCCAGTCGCCGCCGGTGACCGTATATACAGTCCCCTCGGTCGTGGCGCGGGCGTCGGAGAGCGGTGTCCCGGACACGCCGGGCGTCGCGTGGGAATGGGGAGTGCTCATCAGCTGTACGACCTCCGCTGGTCCGGAGCCGGGATCTGGGCGCCCTTGTACTCGACGGCGATGCCGCCGAGGGGGTAGTCCTTGCGCTGCGGGAAGCCCTGCCAGTCGTCCGGCATCATGATCCGGGTCAGGGCGGGGTGCCCGTCGAAGATCAGCCCGAAGAAGTCGTAGGTCTCGCGCTCGTGCCAGTCGTTGGTCGGGTAGACCCCGACGAGCGACGGGATGTGCGGGTCGCTGTCCGGCGCGGACACCTCCAGGCGGATCAGCCGCCCGTGGGTGAGTGAACGCAGGTGGTACACCGCGTGCAGTTCGCGGCCCTTGTCCCCGAGGTAGTGGACGCCGCTGACGCCCGTGCAGAGCTCGAAGCGCAGGGCGGGGTCGTCGCGCAGGGTGCGGGCGACCCGGACCAGGTGCTCGCGCTCGATGTGGAAGGTGAGTTCGCCCCGGTCGACGACGGTCTTCCCGATCGCCTCGGAGGGGAGCAGGTCCTGCTCCTCCAGCGCGCCCTCCAGCTCGTCGGCCACCTCGTCGAACCAGCCGCCGTACGGCCGCGAGGCGGCGCCCGGCATGGTCACCGAGCGGACGAGGCCCCCGTAGCCGGAGGTGTCGCCGCCGTTGTTCGCGCCGAACATGCCCTTGCGTACGCCGATGACCTCACCGGAGTCGTCGCGCGGTGTGGGCAGCGGTGCACCGTTCTTCTCGTCGCTCACCGGAGCAGCCCCTTCATCTCGATCAGGGGGAGTGCCTTGAGCGCCGCTTCCTCCGCCTCGCGGGCGGCCTCCTCCGCGTTGACCCCGAGCTTGGAGCCCTGGATCTTCTGGTGGAGCTTGAGGATGGCGTCGATCAGCATCTCGGGACGCGGCGGGCATCCCGGCAGATAGATATCGACCGGGACAATATGATCAACACCCTGAACAATGGCGTAATTATTGAACATTCCACCCGATGACGCGCAAACCCCCATGGAGATGACCCACTTGGGGCTCGGCATCTGGTCGTAGACCTGCCGCAGGACGGGCGCCATCTTCTGGCTGACCCGTCCGGCGACGATCATCAGGTCCGCCTGCCGCGGTGATCCGCGGAAGACCTCCATCCCGAAACGGGCCAGGTCGTACCGCCCCGCGCCGGTCGTCATCATCTCGATGGCGCAGCAGGCGAGGCCGAAGGTGGCCGGGAAGACGGATGACTTGCGCACCCAGCCGGCGGCCTGTTCGACAGTGGTCAGCACGAAGCCGCTGGGCAGCTTCTCTTCGAGTCCCATGGTGTGCTCCTCAGCCCCTCAGTCCCATTCCAGGCCGCCCCGGCGCCACACATACGCGTAGGCGACGAAGACGGTGAGCACGAAGAGCAGCATCTCCACGAGCCCGAAGATCCCCAGGGCGTCGAAGCTGACCGCCCAGGGATAGAGGAAGACGATCTCGATGTCGAAGACGATGAAGAGCATCGCCGTCAGGTAGTACTTGATCGGGAAGCGGCCGCCTCCAGCCGGGGTCGGGGTGGGTTCGATGCCGCACTCGTACGCTTCGAGCTTTGCCCGGTTGTACCGCTTGGGGCCGATAAGCGTGGCCATGACCACGGAGAAGATCGCAAACCCTGCCCCGAGGGCGCCGAGCACGAGGATGGGCGCGTAGGCATTCACGCTCCTCGCTCCTTCCAGTCGTCCTTGACCGTTGGACCGCATCGGGCGACCGGCTCGCCGCCTCACCAAGATCGTGCACATGTGAGGCAGTTCACAAGCCCGACTGCCCCGCATCCTATGCCTGCCGTCCTGTGATCTGCGACACGGGGTACACCACCGTCTTTGTGATCTCCACCACCTGACGAACGATCATGAAGTCGGATGAGCGGTGATCTTCGTACGCGAAGCGGCCGAGCGGTTACGAGACGTGACATCTCGCGGCGTTACCGCTGGTCAAGGGCGCGTGGCACTATCAACCGAGGTGCCGTACAAGCAAATTGGCGGTAGGTGCGGAGGTGGTGATATAGGAATCGCCCTCAGAAGGGGGCCACCCGGACGAGGGGCCGCCGGTACCGATGTGGACATTGCGCCCGCATTCACGATCTTCCGGACGACCGCGGCGGGAGGGTGCGCGACAGGGAGCGATCACCCGGCCCGCCCCGCCACGACGGGAGGCACCCCGCGGGCGGACGCGCGGACGGCGACCCCGAGGCCGGCGGAGTTGCCGGCGGAGTTGCCGGCGGAGAGGCGGCCGACGGGCGGGAGCATAAGGGGACATGACTCACCAATAGGTCACGAGTGCGCCGGCTGACGGGCGGGTCATCCCTCCACGCGACGCGCGGACGCGTGGTTGCCCCTCACAGGAGACTCATAATGTGACCTGCGTCACTCCATTCAAGCTCCAATAAAGGCGGGCTTGGCCATCGGTGTGAACGGATGGTAAGTGACGGGCAATTCGGACGTATTGAGAGAACCCCGTGATCACGGCACTGATCAGCAGTGCCCGTTTTGCCCGTTAGGGCGTCAATAAGGGCCCCAACCAAGCGGATTCACAGATTCCGAACGTAACTGTGTCGCAACACACGTTTCTTGATGGGACCCCTACAGCCCTGATAGCGCTAGTACCCATGTCCCACACCGCTCACATACCCAGCCACCGGAAGCCCCGCCAGCGCGCCTCGAAGACGGCGCTGCGGGCAGGAGTTGCCGGTGGCGTCCTCAGCACCATCGCGGTCGCGGGTGCCGCCGGTCCGGCCCAGGCCGAGCCGGTGACCCGGACCATCGAGATGCCCACCATCACGGCCGGGCTCTCCACCTCCGTCGCCGCGTCCGCGCAGGCGACCCAGGCCGTCGCTCTCGACCTCGAGACGCAGGCCGCCGAGGACGCCGCAGCGGCAGCCGCCGCCAAGACAGCGAAGAAGGCCAAGGCCGACGCCGTACGCAAGGCAGAGGCCGAGAAGAAGGCCAAGGCCGCCGCCGAGGCCAAGGCGGAGGCCGCCGAGCGCGCCTCCCGCACCGCCGAGCGCACCACGCTCAGCGCCTCCACGGGTTCGTCGTCGTCCTCGTCCGCCCGTGTCTCCTCCAGCGCCACCGGGTCCGCCGCGTCCGTCGTCGCGTTCGCGCAGTCCCACGTCGGCGACGCGTACGTCTCCGGCGGCACCGGCCCCAACTCGTGGGACTGCTCGGGTCTGGTCCAGGCCGCCTTCCGCACGGTGGGCGTCGACCTGCCGCGCGTCTCCCAGGACCAGTCGACGGCCGGCACCCAGGTCTCGCTCGACAACCTGCAGCCCGGCGACATCCTGTACTGGGGTGGCGCGGGCAGCGCCTACCACGTCGGGATCTACGTGGGCGGCGGCCAGTTCGTCGGCGCGCAGAACTCCAGCACGGGCGTCGTGCAGAAGTCCCTGGACTACGACCCGCCGTCGGGCGCCGTCCGCGTTCTCTGATTCACAAGCTCCGCACGCGCGAGCACGACCGCGGGCCGTCGCTCCCCCACCGGGAGTGACGGCCCGTCATCGTGTCGCGTGCCGGGAGTCCGAAACCGCCGCCCCGTCCACCGGACGCCGCTGGCCCGGCACCTTCCCGCCCGTCACCGCGGCACGCTCACGGCGCAGGTGCAGCACGCACGCCGCGCAGGCGAGCGCGGCCAGCACGAATCCGTACGGGGGCGTCGACCCCGAGGGCTGCGTCTCGTAGACCAGCGCGGCCGACAGCACGGCCACCGCGTCCAGCGCGCGGCCCCCGGACGCGGTGGCGGCGAGCACGGCCGTGGCCCACAGCAGGTACCAGGGCTGGACCATCGGGGAGAGGGCGACCAGCGCCAGCAGCGCGGGGCCCAGCGCGCGCACGGGTTCGGTCCGGCCGGTGGCGGCATGCCACGCGAGGCGGCCGACGAGGACCAGAGCCACCAGCAGTCCCACGTGCTGCACGGCGGACCTGACGGGATCCGGGTCCACGCCCGCCAGCAGCCGCAGGAGTTCGCCCAGACCGAGGCCCAGGTCGCTGCTGAGCGACAGCGCGGTGTGGATGCGCCCCGCGACGCCCTGGGTCCCGAGCCAGCCGAAACCGGTGCCGCACACGACCGTCGCGCCGGCGGCCACCGCTCCGGCGACCAGCCCCGGCGCCAGGAGCCCCTTCGCCACCCGTCGCGCGGTGGAGCCGCTCGCGGCCCTGCCCACCACGACGCCGACGAACAGCAGCGCCACCGCCGCCGGGGACTTGACCATCACCGCGAGCCCGATGAGCGCCGAGCCGCTGATCCACCTCCCGCGCAGGGCGAGCAGCGCACCGGCCAGCATGAGGCCGGTCATCAGCCCGTCGTTGTGGACACCGCCGACCACGTGGATCAGCAGCAGCGGGTTCAGTGCCCCGAGCCACAGCGCGGCGCTCTCTCGGCGGCCGTGCTCCCGGGCGAGGTTGCGCAGGGCCCACACGATCAGCACCAGGGACGCCAGGGCGATGAGGCGCATTCCCAGCACGGCCGGCACGACCGTGCCGCCGGTCGCCCCGGCCACGCCCCGCGCGAGGAGCAGGAAGAACGGCCCGTACGGCGCCGGGGTGTCCGTCCAGTGACCGCCGACGCTCGCCGCGGCGTCCCCGCCCGGTCCGCCGGGGTCCAGGACCGAGGGCCCGACGCTGTAGACGTCGTGCCCCTGCATGACCATCACGCCCTGCGAGACGTAGCTGTAGACGTCCGCGCTGTACAGCGGGGGCGCCAGGACGAACGGAGCCGCCCACCACACCAGGGTGACGAGAGTGTGGCGCACGGAGGCCCCGGTGCGCCCGTACAGCCACCAGGCCACGACGAGCAGCGTCAGCCCGCCGTACGCCGCCGCGAAACCCACCGCCGTCAGGGCGGTTCCCCGGGGCACCCACAGTCCCCATGGATCGTGGGCCGGCAGCGTGCCGACGGCCCAGCCCCCCAGTGCGGCAGCCGCCGATCCCGCCGCGCCCAGCCGACGGCAGCCGCCGGCGCTCCGTGCCCCCAATGCCCGCATGGGCCGAGAACCTACCTCAGGACATGCCCCCGGGAGCAGGGCCCGGGGCGGCCGGGCACGGGCGCTCAGGCCTTCGGGGCCACCTTGGAGAGGCCGTTGATGATGCGGTCCATGGCGTCGCCGCCGGTGGGATCGGTGAGGTTGGCGAGCATCTTCAGCGTGAACTTCATCAGGACGGGGTGGGACAGACCGCGTTGGGTCGCGATCTTCATGACCTTCGGGTTCCCGATCATCTTCACGAAGGCGCGGCCCAGCGTGTAGTAACCGCCGTAGGTGTCCTTCAGGATCTTCGGGTAGTGCTGCAGCGCCAGTTCGCGCTGCGCCGGGGTCGCACGGGCGTGCGCCTGGACGATGACGTCCGCGGCGAGCTGGCCCGACTCCATGGCGTAGGCGATCCCCTCGCCGTTGAACGGGTTGACCAGGCCGCCCGCGTCACCGACGAGCAGCAGGCCCTTGGTGTAGTGCGGCTGGCGGTTGAAGGCCATCGGGAGGGCGGCGCCGCGGATCGGCGTCGTCATGTTCTCCGGGGTGTAGCCCCAGTCCTCGGGCATGGACGCGCACCAGGCCTTGAGGACCTCGCGCCAGTCGAGCTCCCGGAAGGCCGACGAGGAGTTCAGGATGCCGAGGCCGACGTTGGACGTGCCGTCGCCCATGCCGAAGATCCAGCCGTAGCCGGGCAGCAGCCGGTCCTCGGCGCCGCGGCGGTCCCACAGCTCCAGCCAGGACTCCAGGTAGTCGTCGTCGTGGCGGGGCGAGGTGAAGTAGGTGCGGACCGCGACGCCCATCGGGCGGTCCTCGCGGCGGTGCAGCCCCATGTTGAGGGAGAGCCGGGTGGAGTTGCCGTCGGCGGCGACGACGAGCGGCGCGTGGAAGGTGACCGGGGTCTTCTCCTCGCCGAGCTTGGCGTGGACGCCGGTGATGCGGCCGGTGCGCTCGTCCCTGATCGGTTCCCCGACGTTGCAGCGCTCGTGGAGCCGGGCTCCCGCCTTCTGCGCCTGCCGGGCCAACTGCTCGTCGAAGTCGTCGCGCTTGCGCACGAGACCGTAGTCCGGGTACGAGGCGAGGTCCGGCCAGTCCAGCTGGAGGCGGACGCCGCCGCCGATGATGCGCAGGCCCTTGTTGCGCAGCCAGCCGGCCTCTTCGGAGATGTCGATGCCCATGGAGACGAGCTGCTTGGTCGCGCGCGGGGTGAGGCCGTCGCCACAGACCTTCTCACGCGGGAAGGCCGTCTTCTCCAGGAGGAGGACGTCGAGACCTGCCTTGGCGAGGTAGTACGCGGTCGTGGAGCCGGCTGGGCCCGCTCCGACGACAATCACGTCCGCGCTGTGTTCGGAGAGGGGCTCGGTCACGGTCGGATCTCCCGAAGACTCGAATTCGCGTGCCGCGCGGCACATGTCGCGTGCAGTCTATGGGTGGCTGCTGATCAACCTCCCGAAGGGCTCCCCGATGCCTCGTGTACCTGACCCGACACCGTCCGTACGTCTGCGTGTCCCCACCGACGAGGACGCCCACGCCTGGTACCGCGTCTTCGACGACCGCGAGGTGATGGAGTACCTCGGCGGAAGCCGGGCGGAGTACTCCGCGTACGAGGAGTTGACCGCCCGCCAGCGCAGGCACGACGCCGAGCTCGGCCACTGCCTGTGGACGGTGCTGGACGACGCGGGGACGGTGCTCGGTTTCACCGGCGCCCAGCCGTGGCCGCACCGGTCGTTCGGCCCGGTGGGCGAGGTGGAGATCGGCTGGCGGCTGGGCCGCGCCGCGTGGGGCCGTGGTTACGCGACCGCCGCCGCGCGGACCGCGCTGGAGCGGTTGAGGGCGCTGGGGGTGCCGGAGGTCGTCGCGGTGGTCGACCCGCGGAACACCCGCTCGGCGGCGGTGGCCGAACGCCTCGGCATGCGGCGGGCCGAGACGTACACCAAGCCGGTGACGGAGCAGGTGGTGTGCTGCTTCCGGCTGGAGCTCTGAGCCCCCGCGCGTGACGCGCGCGTGCCCGGGGTCAGAGCCCCCGCGCGTCACGCGCGCATGCCGGGATCAGTCGCGCACGCCCCGGTGCAGCGCCACCACGCCGCCGGTGAGGTTGCGCCACGCGACGTCCGACCAGCCGGCCTTCTGCAGCAGTGCGGCGAGGCCGGCCTGGTCGGGCCAGGCGCGGATCGACTCGGCGAGGTAGACGTAGGCGTCGGGGTTGGACGACACGGCCCGCGCGACCGGCGGGAGCGCGCGCATCAGGTACTCGGTGTAGACGGTCCGGAAGGGCGCCCAGGTCGGCTGCGAGAACTCGCAGATCACCACCCGGCCGCCTCGCCTGGTCACGCGGTACAGCTCGCCGAGCGCGGCGGCGGTGTCCTGGATGTTGCGCAGACCGAAGGAGATGGTGACCGCGTCGAAGGTCTCGTCCTTGAAGGGGAGCCGCATGCCGTCCCCTGCGGTGAACGGCATCCAGGGGTGGCGCCGCTTGCCCACCCGGAGCATCCCGAGCGAGAAGTCGCACGGCACCACGTAGGCGCCGGCCTGCGCGAAGGGCTGCGAGGAGGTGGCCGTCCCGGCCGCCAGGTCGAGGATCTTCTGGGCCGGGCGGGCGTCGACGGCCCGGGCGACCTCCTTGCGCCAGAGGCGCGCCTGTCCGAGCGACAGCACGTCGTTGGTGAGGTCGTAGTTCGCCGCCACGTCGTCGAACATCGAGGCGACTTCGTGCGGCTGCTTGTCCAGGGATGCTCGGGTCACCCTCTTATTCAAGCAGCCCCGCCCACGGTGTCCCGAGGCGGCGTGAACCTTTCCGGCCCGGAAGCACTCCGTACAGGTGTCGCAGTACACGCACCCGGCCCGCCCGGGCCGCACCTACGGACCGGAGAGGGATGGGGAGGGCTGCCCGGGCACGGCCCGCACCAAGATCACGGATACTCACGGGACCATGCAGAGCAACGACACCCACCACATACGCACCGCAGCCGCACCCCGCCGCCGGGACTTAGCCCGGGCACGCGGCCGGGCCGCACTCCGCCGGCAGGGACAGCGTGTCCGCAGACGCCGAAGACACGCGGCCGCGCTGCTCGTCCTGCTCGCGGCCGGCACGGCCTACTGCCTCGGTGTCGAACCACCGTGGCGGAGCTCCGGGCCGGCCGTCGCCGCCGGCTCGGGGGACCCCGCGCCCGCGCCCACCGGGGTGGAACGTCAGGCCCCGGCACGGATCGCCCCCGACATCCCGCCGGCCACCGCTCCGCCCGCCGCCGCGGAGGTCCCGGAGTCGGGCCCCGGCACCTTCTCCGTCGCCCGCGAGGGCGTCACGGCCACGGGCCCGGGAAGCCGTTACCGCGTCGAGGTGGAGAACGGCAGCGGGGTCGATCCCGACGAGGCCGCCGCCGACGTCGCGGAGATACTCGCCCACCCGCGCGGCTGGAACAAGGGCGGCACCCGCGCCTTCCGCCAGGTCGCCGACGGCTCGGCCGGGCTGGTGATCCGCATCGGCACCCCCGCGACGACGGACCGGCTGTGCGGCCGCTACGGCCTGAAGACGCACGGCGAGCTCAACTGCCGCGGTTCCAAGAACGTCATGGTCAACCTGCGCCGCTGGCAGCTGGGTTCGCCGGAGTTCGACGGGCCGCCCGCCGAGTACCGCGCCTTGATCATCAACCACGAGGTCGGCCACTGGCTGGGCCACGGCCATGAGACCTGCCCCGGGCCGGGGAGACCGGCGCCCGCCATGATGCAGCAGATCAAGGGCCTGAAGGGGTGCGTGTCCAACGCCTGGCCCTACGACGGGAAGGGAACCTACCTGGGCGGTCCTCGGACACCGTGACGCCGTGCCTCCGCACCCGGGTGGCGGGGACGGCCGCGGCACCCGCCTCCCGGGTCCGCGCACCGGCGGCCTCACCGCCGCCGGTGCACCAGCCGTCCGCCGAGCACCGTCGCCACGCACGCCGCGCCGCCCGCCGCGCACAGCTCGGCCTCGTCCCGCACGTCGAAGACCGCGAGGTCGGCCCGGCCGCCGACCACGAGCGGGCTGTGCACCGAACCACGCAGGTCCAAGCCCTCCGCGAAGGGGTCCGGGCTCGGTTCGCCCACCAGGATGCCGGGGGCCCTGACGGGGGAGACCACCGTCAGACCCGAGCGGGCGACGGCGGTACGGACGGCCGGGTCGTCGAACCTGCCCGCGAGATGGGTCGTGCCGTTCCGCAGCATCTGCTGCAGCCCCCGCCGTACGCTGCCCGCCCACCGCGTCGCGTCCATCCCGGCGGCCAGCCGTTCCAACGGCTCGCCCCACAGCGGCCGGTCACCGAGCTCGTCCGCCTCGCGCGGATCGGGGTGGTAGCAGCAGGTCAGGAGCCACACGGCGTGCCACTGCCGCAGTCCCGGGGTGAGTACCCCGGGCCACTGCCGGACGCGCGCTGCCGGGTGGGCGCCGACGACTTCGTCGTACGGCCCGAGCGCGACGATCCGGTCACCCTCCACGGCGACCGCGCCCTCGGGTACGGCCGCCGCGCCGGCCGGAAGGACCAGTGGCGCGGCGTGAACGGTCAGCATGTCTGCGTCAGTTGGCGTCGAGGAGCTTCAGCTCCGGGTGCGCCGTGCCGCCCGCGATCGCGGTGGACGAGATGTGCGAGACGACCCGCGCGTCGACGGGGTCGTTCGCCGGGTCGTCGTGGACGACCAGGTGCTCGTACGTCGTGGCGCGCTGGGCGGGGACGCGGCCCGCCTTGCGGATCAGGTCGATGATCTCCAGCCGGTTCGAGCGGTGCTTGGCGCCGGCCGAGGAGACGACGTTCTCCTCCAGCATGATCGAGCCGAGGTCGTCCGCGCCATAGTGCAGGGACAGCTGGCCGACCTCCTTGCCCGTGGTCAGCCAGGAGCCCTGGATGTGGGCGACGTTGTCGAGGAACAGCCGGGCGATGGCGATCATGCGCAGGTACTCGAAGAGCGTGGCCTGCGTCTGCCCCTTCAGCTTGTTGTTCTCCGGCTGGTAGGTGTACGGGATGAAGGCGCGGAAGCCGCCCGTGCGGTCCTGGACGTCGCGGATCATCCGCAGGTGCTCGATGCGCTCGGCGTTGGTCTCGCCGGTGCCCATGAGCATCGTGGAGGTGGACTCGACGCCGAGGCCGTGGGCGATCTCCATGATCTCCAGCCAGCGCTCGCCGGACTCCTTGAGCGGGGCGATCGCCGTGCGCGGCCGGGCGGGCAGGAGTTCGGCGCCGGCTCCCGCGAAGGAGTCGAGGCCGGCGGCGTGGATCCGGCTGATGGCCTCCTCGGCGGAGACGCCGGAGATCCGGGCCATGTGCTCGATCTCGGAGGCACCGAGGGAGTGGATGACCAGCTCCGGATAGGCCTTCTTGATCGCGGAGAAGTGCTCCTCGTAGTACTCGACGCCGTAGTCCGGGTGGTGGCCGCCCTGGAACATGATCTGCGTGCCGCCGAGCTCGACGGTCTCCGCGCAGCGGCGCAGGATGTCGTCGAGGCCGCGGGACCAGCCCTTGTCGGTGTCCTTGGGCGGGGCGTAGAACGCACAGAACTTGCAGGCCGTGACGCACACGTTCGTGTAGTTGATGTTGCGCTCGATGATGTACGTCGCGATGTGCTCCGTACCGGCGTAACGGCGGCGCCGGACGGCGTCGGCCGCGGCTCCCAGGGCGTGCAGCGGTGCCGACCTGTACAGGTCGAGCGCCTCCTCGGGAGTGATCCGCCCGCCCTCGGCGGCGCGGTCGAGGATGGGCTGGAGGTCGGCCTTCTCGGTCACCGGGCTGTCACCTTTCGGCGGTTTTTCTACGGATCCGCGGACCGATCCAGCCTACGCCAGCCCTTGCCGGGGTCAGCCGCGGGACCGGGTGAGCGTGCCCTTCGGTGTGCCCGCCGCCTTCTCGTGGGAGATGTAGCCCAGGGCGTCGGCCGAGGTGAGAGTGAAGTCCAGGTCGGCCTCGCCGCCCGTGCACAGGGAGCCGGTGGCGGACGCGGGGTCGGGGCGCTCCCTGATCCTGAGCTCGGTGGCCGTGCCGGAGACCAGGGTGCCGATGCCCTTGCAGACGATGCTGGTCCCGAACAGGTCGAGTTCGTAGGACAGCCGGACCACGTCCTCGCCCTTCCGTCCCTCGCTGAAGACGGCCGTGAGCGTGCCGTGCGGGGAGCCGTTGCGTTCGGTCGTGGGCCCCTCCCAGGTGCCGGCGAACGCATTGGGGAGCGCGGTCACCTGGGCGGAGGCGGTCGGGGTGCCCGCCGGGGTCTCCTGGGCGGCGTCCGGCGGCTTCTGCGACGTCGTCTTCGACGGGGGCTGCGCGGCCCCGTCGTTGCTGTGGTCCCTGTCGCCCCCGCCGCCGGTGAACAGGTCGCCGAGCGTCGCCGCCCCGACGGTCACCACCGCGAGGGCGCCCGCGACCGCGAGAGCGACGGTGCAGCTGACCCGCCGCCCCGGCCGGCGGCCGGACTGCGGACCGGCGTCCATCGTGACGGCGACGCGGGCACCGGGTCCGCGTCCGTCCTTCGTGTCCGCGCGGGCGGGGGGCCCGTCCGGCGGGGGCGGCGGCGGCGGGCCGAACACGCCGGGCGCGGCGCTGCCCAGCGACGCGCTGCTGAAGGGCACGGGACCCGAGCGCACCGGCTCGTCCTGGGGTTCCAGGTCCAGCAGGGCCACCGCCGACCGGCTGACCTCGCGCACCAGCGGATCGGGCAGCCAGCCGGGCGCGACCAGCGCGGCGGCCCCGCCGGGCGCGAGCCTGCGGGCGAGCTCGGCGGGGGCGGGCCGGCCGGCGGGGTCCTTCGCGAGGCACCCGGCGACCACCTCGCGCAGTTCGCCCTCCAGATCGCCCAGTTCGGGCTCCTCGTGCACCACCTTGTAGAGGAGTACGGCGGACGAGTCGCCGGGGAAGGGGGCGTTGCCCGTCGCCGCGTAGGCGAGGACGGCGCCGAGCGAGAAGACGTCGGCCGCCCCGGAGACGTCCAGCCCGCGGATCTGCTCCGGGGCCATGTAGCCGGGTGAGCCGACGGAGACCCCCGTGG
This sequence comes from Streptomyces sp. NPDC001822, assembly GCF_042892135.1. Classification (NCBI taxonomy): domain Bacteria; kingdom Bacillati; phylum Actinomycetota; class Actinomycetes; order Kitasatosporales; family Streptomycetaceae; genus Streptomyces; species Streptomyces sp. NPDC001822. Next base: position 230,380 of record NZ_JBIATW010000002.1, on the reverse strand, counting down.
AGGTGAGGGAGACGGTGGCCCCGAGCGCGCGGGCGATCCCGAAGTCGATCAGCCTGGGGCCGTCGAGCGCGAGCAGGACGTTGGACGGTTTCACGTCCCGGTGGATGAGGCCGTGGCCGTGCACCGCGTCGAGGGCCTCACCGAGCCCGGCCCCCAGGGCGCGCACCGCGTACTCGGGCAGCGGGCCGTAGCGGGTGACCGCGTCGGAGAGCGGGGGTCCGGCCACGTAACCGGTCGCCACCCAGGGCACGGCCGCGTCCGGGTCCGCGTCCAGCACCGGCGCGGTCCAGCGGGCGCCGAGGCGTCCGGCGGCCTCCACCTCGCGCCGGAACCTGGCGCGGAACTGCTCGTCGAGGGCGAAGTGGGGGTGGACGACCTTGACCGCGACGGTGCGGCCCCCCGCGCTGCGCCCCAGATAGACGCGGCCCATCCCGCCGGCGCCGAGCCTGCCGAGCAGCCGGTAGGCACCGATGGTGTGCGGTTCGCCGGCTTCCAGCGGCTGCATACGTCTCCCCCTGTGGACCCCGGGACTCGCACGGCAGCCTAGGGGGCCGGGGTCGCGCGGTCACCGAAACCGCGTACGACGATTTCGCCCCTATGGGCACGAAGCAGGGATTTCGCCACACCGAAAGGCGCGAATACGCCCTTCGTCCGCGCGCTTCGGGGTTCGCCGGGTGGATACCGGAAGGCATTCGCGGGGCCATCCGCTATTCGCCGCGCGGATGCCGGGAAGGGGTACCGCGTCGCGACTCCGGGCATTCACCCCCTTTCCCGGGGGACGGAAATGCCGGAGCCTTGCGGCGGCGCGGGCGGAGTTCCGCGCGACGGCAATCGGAACTCCTCCGCGGGCCTGGAGGAACAGCGCTCCGGGAGGAAAGCGGGATGCTCGGGGGAGGCGCGGGAAAGTACAGGATTCATCTTCTTCTCCCGCACCATTCCCGCGCGCCGTTCCCGGCCGCCCGGAATCCCGGACGGCCCGGGGTTCCGGATGGCCCGGGTTCCGGACGGTCCGGGGCTCCGGGCGGCCCCCGGTGCCGGCGGCCGCCGCCGTCAGCGGCCGAGCAGTTCGACCCTCACGTCCGCCGGGAAACCGGTCGTCGGACCGGTGCGCCGCGCGAACTCGCGCACGCCCGCCAGCTGGTCCGGGCCGAAGCGGAAGTCCAGGGTGGTGAAGTAGCGCTCCAGCACCTCGGCGTCGAAGGACTCCCAGCGCGCGGCCTGCTCGGCCACCTTCGCGACCTCCTCCAGGGAGAGGTCGCGCGAGGCCAGGAACGCCTCGTGCACCTTCTCCACGTAGTCGGGGTGCGAGGCCAGGTAGTCCTTGCGGGCGGCCCAGACGGCGAAGACGAACGGCAGCCCCGTCCACTCCTTCCACATCTCGCCCAGGTCATGGACCTGCAGGCCGAGCCGTGGGGCGTCGTGGAGGTTGGCGCGGAGCGCGGCGTCGCCGATGAGGACGGCGGCGTCGGCCTCCTGCATCATCACGCCGAGGTCCGGGGGGCAGGTGAAGTAGTCCGGGGTGACCCCGTAGCGCTCGGCGAGCAGGAGCTGGGCCAGCCGCACGGACGTGCGGGAGGTGGAGCCGAGGGCCACCCGGGCGCCGTCGAGCCGGTCCAGCGGCAGCTGCGAGACGATCACGCACGACATGACCGGCCCGTCGCAGCCCACCGCGATGTCGGGCAGGGCGACCAGGTCGTCGGCGTTGCGCAGGAACTCGACCAGGGTGACGGGACCGATGTCGAGGTCCCCTCGCACCAGCTGCTCGCTGAGTCTCTCCGGGGTGTCCTTCGAGAGTTCGAGATCGAGCAGGGTCCCGGTCCGTGCCAGGCCCCAGTAGAGGGGGAGGCAGTTCAGGAACTGGATGTGGCCGACGCGCGGCCTGCTGCGACGGTCGTCGCCTTCTACGGGAGAGACGGTTGAATTGTCCACATCGCGAGGCTAGACCCGTGCCCGCCGGCGGGCGTCATCGGGTCGGCCGGACGCCCTCCGGGAGCCTTGTCCGTCACCCCTCCGACGGGCCGATCAGACATCCGGGTGAAGTGATCTTTCCCTCTACCGCTCTCCGCTGACTGCGTGCTAGGCTCGCCCGCAAGTTGCAGTTTGGTTTCCCTTGCAGTACAGAGCCTGCGGAGCATGTAACCCGCAGGCTTTTGTAGTTTTCAGACTTGTATGCAGGTTCTGGAGCAGGGCAACCCTTTGGCCCAAGGAGGGCTTATGGCTACCGGAACCGTCAAGTGGTTCAACGCTGAAAAGGGCTTCGGCTTCATCGCCCAGGACGGCGGCGGCCCGGATGTCTTCGTCCACTACTCCGCGATCAACGCGTCCGGGTTCCGCTCCCTCGAGGAGAACCAGGCCGTGAACTTCGACGTCACTCAGGGACCCAAGGGTCCGCAGGCTGAGAACGTCACCCCGGCCTAGTTGCCCGGGTCGGCCGATCGCGGCCGAGTGAGCAGTACCCAAGGAGCCCCGCTCCCCCGCCCCGGCGGAGGAGCGGGGCTCCTGCCCTTCCGGGGCTCGCGCTTCCCGGGCTCGCGCGGTTTCCGCCCTCACCGTCCCGGCCGGTCGCCCGTGAGCCCACCCGTCCCCGGCGCCCCGTCGGACGCGGTGCCCGCCGCACAGGACGAGGCGCCGTCCACCCCTCGTTGTCGAGGCCCTGTGCAGAGCCTCACCCGATGCTGACGAGCCCGCCCGCGACAAGGCAGACTGGTGAACGCGATACCAGCGGTACGGAGCGGGCGGGGACGGCAGGACCGGCGGGGCAAGCAGGACAGGGGGCATCATGGACCGCGACGACGGGCCCGGAATGCGCGTGCCGGAGCAGCGCGCTCCGGGGGAACGCGCGGCCGGCACCGGACTGCGCTTCACCGTGCTCGGTCCTGTGCGCGCCTGGCGCGGCGGCGACGCCCTGCCGTCCGGGTCACCGCAGCAGCGGGCCCTGCTGGCGGCCCTCCTCCTGCGCGACGGCCGCACCGCGACGGCCGCCGAACTCATCGACGCCCTCTGGGGTGACGACCCCCCGGCCAGGGCCCTGGCGACCGTACGGACCTATGCCTCCCGGCTCCGGAAGACGCTGGGCCAGGACACCCTGGTCAGCGAGGCCGGGGGCTACGCGGTCCGGGTCCCGCGCGAAGCACTCGACCTGACGCTCGCTCAGGACCTCGCGGCCGAGGCGGAGAAGGCGCGGAGCGGCGGCGACCGGGCCCAGGCCCGCACCCTCATCAACAAGCTGCTGGGACTCTGGGACGGGGAGGCACTGGCCTCCCTCCCCGGCCCGTACGCGGACAACCGGCGCGCCGGCCTGGAGGAGTGGCGCCTGCAGCTCGTCGAGACCCGCCTCGATCTCGATCTGGAGGTCGGCGCCCACGCCGAGGCCGTCTCCGAACTGACCGCGCTCACCGCGGCGCACCCCCTGCGCGAGCGGCTGCGCGAACTGCTGATGGTCGCCCTCTACCGCAGCGGCCGGCAGGCCGAGGCCCTGGCCGTGTACGCCGACACCCGCAGGCTGCTCGCCGAGGAACTGGGCGTCGATCCGCGCCCCGAACTGGCCGCGCTCCAGCAGCGGATCCTGCGGGCCGACGAGGATCTGGCCCGCGCGGCCGACGAGACGGCCCCGGCACCCGCGCCGCTCCGGCCCGCCCAGCTGCCCGCCACCGTCCCGGACTTCACCGGCCGCTCGTCGTTCGTCCGCGAACTGTGCGGGCGGCTGGCGACCTCCGAGGGGTCGGTCATGGCGGTGTCCGCCCTGGCCGGCATCGGCGGGGTCGGCAAGACGACGCTCGCCGTGCACGTCGCGCACCAGGCCCGGCCGCACTTCCCCGACGGTCAGCTCTACGTCGACCTCCAGGGCGCGGGGGCGCGGGCCGCCGAGCCCGAGACCGTGCTCGGCGCCTTCCTCCGGGCTCTGGGAACAGCCGACTCCGCCATCCCGGACTCGCTGGACGAGCGGGCGGCCCTCTACCGCTCCACCCTCGACGGCCGACGCGTCCTGGTCCTGCTGGACAACGCCCACGACGCCGCGCAGATCCGCCCCCTGCTCCCCGGCACCGAGGGCTGCGCGGCGCTGGTCACCAGCCGGGTCCGCATGGTCGACCTGGCCGGCGCGCACCTGGTGGACCTGGACGTGATGTCGCCCGAGGAGGCGCTGCAGCTCTTCACCCGGATCGTCGGCGAGGAGCGCGTCCACTCCGAGCGCGAGGCCTCCCTGGACGTGGTGGCCGCCTGCGGCTTCCTGCCGCTGGCCATCCGCATCGCGGCGTCCCGGCTCGCCTCGCGCCGCACCTGGACCGTCTCGGTCCTCGCGGCGAAGCTCGCGGACGAACGCCGCCGGCTGGACGAACTCCAGGCGGGCGACCTCGCGGTCAAGGCCACCTTCGAGCTCGGCTACGGCCAGCTGGAGCCGCCCCAGGCCCGCGCCTTCCGCCTGCTGGGCCTGGCGGACGGTCCCGACATCTCCCTCGCCGCGGCGGCCGCACTCCTGAACCTGGAGACCCACACGGCGGAGGACCTCCTGGAGTCACTGGTCGACACCAGCCTCCTGGAATCCGCGGCCCCGGGCCGCTACCGCTACCACGACCTGGTGCGCCTCTACGCGCGTGCATGCGCGGAGCGCGACGAACACCCGCCTGCCGAGCGGGACCTGGCGCTCTCGCGGCTGCTCGACTTCTATCTGGCGACGGCCGCGGGCGTCTACGCGCTGGAGCGGCCCGGGGACCGTCTCGTGGACCACCTGGAGCCGACCGAGTACCCCGGCCTGTCGTTCGGCGACCGGCACGCGGCACTGGACTGGCTGTACGCCGAGGCCGGGCCCCTGCTCTCCTGCGTGCAGCAGTCGTACGGCCCCGGCACGCTGAGCAGGGCCGTGGACCTGCTGTGGGCGTCCCTCGACCTCGGGGAGTCCGGCGCGGTCTCGAAGCAGTACGAGACGGTCGCCATCTCGGTGCGGAACGCCGCGCGCGCGGGCGGCGACCGGCGGACCGAGGTCAGGGCGCTGATGACGCTCGCGGACGTGCACCACACCTCGGGCCGGTTCGACCGGGCGGAGGAGGAGGCGCGGCAGGTGATGCGGCTCGTCGAGGCGGACACGGACCCGCTGCCGGGCTGCTGGGCCGCGAACGCCCGCGGCATCATGGCGCTCTACCAGAGCCGCCACGAGGACGGCGAGAAGTACCTCACCCAGGCCATCGCCAGCTTCCGGCGCATCGACGACCGGCCCGGCGAGGCGAGCGCGCTGTGCAACCTGTCGCGGATTCACCTGGCGACGGGCCGGATCACGAGCGCGGTGTCCCTGGCCCAGGCGGGCACGGCCATCTACGACGGGATGGGGCACGCCCTGCGGAGTGCCAACGGCCGTTACGCGCTGGGCATGGCCCACACGCAGAGCGGCCAGTTCGCCGAGGCGGCGGACAGCCTCCTGGAGGCGCTCGACGTCTTCCGCGACAGCCGTCAGCGCCTGTGGGAGGGGATGACCCTCTTCCGTCTGGCCGAGGTGGACCTGGCGGCCGGAGCGGCGGCGGACGCGGCGACCAAGGCGGAGCAGGCCCTGACCGCCCTGCGCGGCATCGGCGGTGCGTGGCGGCGGGGCAACGTCCTCACGGTGCTCGGCCGCGCCCTCGCGGGCATCGGTCAGATCGGGCGGGCTGAGGCCTGCTGGCACGAGGCGCTCGCCCTCTACGACGAGCTGGGGTCGCAGGAGGCCGGCGTCGTACGGGCCCTGCTCTCCTCCGGCGACTCCGTGACGGTCTGAGGGCCGGGACCGCCCGGTACCCCGGATGCGGACGGCCCTCCGGAGGCGCTGCCGTGCGGCGGTCCGGGGGCCGCTCGGGCAGCGCCGTTCATCATTCGTTTATCGCGGTCAGGCAGTCTCGACCACGTCAACCCGTCGCATCGGGGGGCAGGCGGGCTGACGTCGAGGCCGTCGCACTATCGTGAACGGCCCTGGTACGCCCGCCCGGCAGTCCACGGGGGAACAGCCGGGCGGGCCTCAGCCACTCGACACAACGGGAGCGGATCAGCATGGCGGACGCAGCGAAGAAGAACCCTGAGATCAAGCCGCAGGACATGCACGCCACGGGCGGCGACGCCGGCAAGATCACGACGAAGGACATGCACGCGACCGGTGGCGAGGCCACCACGGACGACATGCACGCGACCTCGGAGCCGGCCAACTAGACCTCAACCGCACGGGGAACGGCCGCGGCGGCGCGGAGGGGGAGCCGTCGCGGCCGTGGCGTGTGCGCCTACGGCAAGGGCCCGAGCCGGACGGCTCGGGCCCTTGCCTGTCCCACCGGCGCGGTCAGTGGCGCAGTTCCGCCGTGACCAGGCAGCGCTTCACGCGGGAGACCAGACGCGGGCTGTCCATGGGCACCTGGACGATCCTCGACTCGCCGGCCTTGACCTCGGCCTCGATCCTGCCCGTGTCGACCGTCAGGCCCTTCGCGTCGACGAACGTCACGACCACGTCGTACAGGTGCCCGCTCATGGCGGTCGAGCGGATCTCGACCGACGAGGACTTCGACCCCGCGCGCCTGCCCTTCCTGGGCCCGGCGCAGCGGATCACGCGGAGCGCGGGTTCCTCCGAGGCGGTCGCCGCCGGAGTGGCGGACTCGTAGCCGGAACCGCCGGACGAGCCCGACGACGTGTCGTCGTAGTCGTCGTCATAGTCGTGATAACTGCCGTTGCTCTTGCTGGAGTTGGAGCATCCCCCACCTCCGGAGCCACCGCTGCGGCTCTTGCCGCTCCTGCCGCCGTGACTGGACGTGGAGAACCCGGTGAGCGCGAGCACCACCACGACCAGTACCGCCGCGAACCTGATCCGTCGCCGCATCATCGACGCAGCCCCCCTTGCTGTAGTCGGCCTCACCGGCCGTCGCACGAACGCGACACCGTAACGCACAGCATTCCGGGCGCTCACCCGCAGTCCGGTCATGACCCTGTCACGGTCTCGTCATGGTCTCCGATGGCAGGGGCGATCGGCCAGGCGTAGCGTCGGTCCGGGGAGCGGAGCGCACAGCCGTGCGCCAAGGCCCGGGAGGCTGACGATGGTCCGCAATGTCCTCGGCTCCGTCGTCGCCCTCGTCGGCGCCGCCGCGGCGGTTCAGAGCCCCTTCCACAGCTGGTACGGCGAGCGCCTGGGCCGCGACTACCGGATCCAGGACCTGTTCGGCGGCATCACCGGCGTCTCGTCGTCCGTGATCGGCTCGATCCTGCTGCCCTTCCTCTTCGCCGCCCTGGTGACCCTCGTCGGGGTCGTCCTGCGCTCGCGGTGGACGGTGGCCGTCGCGGGCCTGATCGTGCTCGGCTTCACCGTCCTGTGGATGGTCCGCCAGGGCCAGGCGGCGGGAAGCCTGACGGTCGGCGGCGAGGGCTCCGGGCTCCAGTGGGGTGTGGCGCAGGCGCTGGCGGGCGGTGTGCTGCTCCTGCTGGGCGCGCTGCTGATGTCGGGCAGGCGCGGGGCGCCCCGCCGGCGGAACGCCGTCGAGCCGTATCCCGTACCGCCGGACGACCGTCCGGACACCTGGCCTCCCACCCAGGAGCCGGGTCCGGCCGCCATGACGTCACCGGGGCCGGAACCGGAGGCGGACCCGTACACGGGGCCGGGCCGCCACCGGGCGTCGCCGGCCGACGAGGACACGGCGGCGTATCCAGCCCAGGACGTCCACGACGGGGACACGTATCCCGGACGGCCCGGCGGCCGGGAGCGCGACCGGTACCACCCGCCGCACCCCTGAACCGCCGCGGCCGTCAGGCGTGGGCCCGGCTGCCCGTCCCCGTGCCCTTCAGCGCGTCCAGGGCGTACACGCAGCGGTCCTTGCTGCACGCGTACACGACGCCCGCCTGCGCCACCGGGGAACCCGTGATCTCGCCCCCCGTGGCCAGCTTCCAGCGGAGCTGGCCGCCCGCCGCGTCCAGGGTGTACAGCACGTGGTCCGCCGAACCGAAGTGGACGCGGCCGTCGGCCACGACCGGGGAGCCGACGACCTCGCCGCCCGCGGCGAAGCGCCACTTGGGCGTCCCGGTGACCGCGTCCAGCGTGTACAGCGCGCTGCCGCTGCCGACGTGGACGTTTCCGGCGCCCACCAGGACCGGCTCGACGGACTGGCGGGCCTCCGTCGCGATCCGCCACCGGTCCTTGCCGGTCGAGGCGTCCAGGGCGTACACCGTGCCGAGGTAGTCGGCCAGGTACACCCCGCCGCCCGTGACCGCCGGGCCGGGTGCGAAGGCGGGCGGGGACAGGAAGACGGCCGGCGACTCGAAGTGCCAGCGCACGCGTCCCGAGACACCGTCCACGGCAAGCACCCGGGTGCCCGCCGCGATGTACACGGAGCCGTCCGGTGCCGGGGTCACCCGGACCGGCACCCCGCCGCAGGACGCGGCGTCGCCGACGGGGTACGACCAGCGCTCCGCGCCGGTGCGCGCGTCCACGGCCCGCAGCCGCGACTCCTGCCACAGGAACACGGTGCCGTCGTGGATGACGGGCCCCGCCTCCGGTGTCTCGAAGTCCGTCTGGGCGCCCCCGGTCTCCCACAGCTTCTCGCCGCTGGAGGCCTCCCACGCCTGGACTCCGCCCCCGCGAGTCGCGGTCAGGACGGTGCCCCGGTCGGCCTTGAGGGAGTACACCCAGGCGTCCGTCTGCAGCCGCCAGCGCTCGGCACCGGTCGCCGCGTCCAGCGCGTACAGCGACGGGCCGTCCGAGGCGTGGATCCGGCCGCCGTCGACGGCCATCGACCAGGCCACGTCCCTGGTCTTGAACTGGCGCCGCCCGTTGCCCACGTCCAGGGCGTGGATCTCGAAGGACGTCACGTACAGCAGGTCGCCCACGACGACGGGCGTGCCCCACACGTCGTTCGACATGCGGAAGCGCCACGGCCGCCAGCGTTCCGGTGCGGCGGTCGTCCCGTCGTGGGCGGGCGCGGGGACGACGGGCGCCGTGGGCGGCGTCGCGGCGTGCCCACCGGGCGGACGCACCCAGCCGGTGGCCGGGTCGGCGTGCGCGGCGGCGGGCCCGCGTACGTCCACGGGGCGGGGGCCGGGCCCGATCGGCACCTTCGCCCCGGTCAGCCGGACGGGACCCCCGTCGGGCGCCGGCACGGGGGCGGGCGCGGTCCGGGGCTCACCCTCGCTGCCCCACGCCGTCCCGCGGCCGGCCGCGGCCGGCGGCTGCCGCGGGGGCGGCGGCGCGGCCACCGGGGCGGGCGGGGCGGCGACGGTGCGGCCGCCACCTCGGCGTCGTTCGATCATCGCGGTCGCCACGGTCGGCAGCCAGGCCGAGGCGGTCCCGCTGTCGTCGCTGCCGGACCCGAACAGGTGCGGGGCCAGCTGCGCCTGGAGATCGGCCGGGCTGGGCCGCCGGGTCGCGTCCATCTGCATGCAGGACTCGATGAGCGGGCGCAGGTCGTCGGGCAGCCCGTGGGTGTCGGGGCCCTCCCGCAGCAGCATGAACACGGTCTCGACCGGATTCGCCCCGTGGAAGGGGGCGTGCCCCGTCGCCGCGAAGACGAGGGTGGAGCCCAGCGAGAAGATGTCGCTCGCGCCCGTCACGCTGCGCGAGTCACGGGCCTGCTCGGGCGACATGTAGGCCGGGGTGCCCACCGCGACGTTCGTCATGGTCAGACGGGTGTTGGAGACGCCGGACGCGATGCCGAAGTCGATGACCCGGGGCCCGTCCTCGACCACGAGGACGTTGGACGGCTTCAGGTCGCGGTGCACGAGACCGGCGCCGTGGATCGACTGCAGGGCCTCCGCGATCCCCGCGGCCAGCCAGCGCACGGCCTGCGTCGGCATCGGCCCGCACTCATTCACTATCTCCTCGAGGGAGGGAGCGGGGACGTAGGCGGTCGCCAGCCAGGGCACGGCGGCCCTCGGGTCGGCGTCGACCACGGCGGCGGTGTAGAAGCCGCTGACCGCGCGGGCCGCCTCCACCTCACGCGTGAAACGGACCCGGAACAGCTGGTCCTCGGCCAATTCCGTACGCACGGTCTTGATCGCCACGCGCCGGCCCGACGCCGACCGCGCGAGATAGACCAGCCCCATGCCCCCGGCCCCGAGCCGTCCCAGCACCTCGAACGGGCCGATCCGCCGCGGGTCATGCTGCGTCAGCTGTTCCACTTGCCTGCCACCTCCCCGTACGGGCCTCAGGAACAGAAGCCCGCGAAATCACGCCCCATGCAGCGTCTCACCACTGGACACCACATGGCGGTGCGCACCCTGATTCTTCCTGGCTCGGGGCCCGGTTGCGAACCCGGGGGCGGATCGGGGTGTCCTGTGGCACTCCGCACCTTTCAGGACAGTGCCGTGACGGTCCGGGGACCTGACGCACCGACGGGCCGAGGCGCCCGCGCCTTACGTCACTTCACGGCTCAGGGCAGCAACTCGGTGGGCTGGAGCACGGCGAAGGCTGCGCCCTGGTCGTCCTGCAGCACGGCCATCCGCCCGTACGGGATGTCCATGGGCGGGGCCGTGATCCGGCCACCGAGGCGCACGGCGGTCTCGGCGGTGCGGACGCAGTCCTTGACGGCGAAGTAGTTGAGGAAGTGACTGGGCAACATCTCGGGGAACGCGTCCGTGATGACGGCGCGTCCGCCGATCGCGGTGTCGTCGCCCGGTTCGGACCCGGCGGGGGACCACATCCGGAACTTCTGGGCCCCTCCCGTGCCGCCGGAGGGCTCCGGGAGTTCGATGTCGGTGCCCCGGAAGCCCAGGACCTCCTCGTAGAAGGCGTCCACGCGCTCCGGCTGCCGGGTGTACACCTCGGTCCAGCAGAAGGCGCCCGGTTCGTTCTGCCGCTCGAATCCGGCGCGGTCGCCCGCCTGCCAGAGGCCGAACACCGCGCCGCCCGGGTCGGCGGCCTGGGCCAGGACACCGGCCCGGCCCGCGCGCACCGGGTCGGTGATGATCCGGCCGCCCGCCTGCCGGACGGCTGCGACGGTGGCGAGGACGTCGTCCGTGGAGAAGTAGACGCCCCAGGTCGTCGGCATGCGGCCGTCCTTCTTGGCGGCCAGGGCGGCGACGAGCCTTCCCTCGCTGTACGCGTCGGCGAAGGGCATGCCGTCACCCGCGCGGAAGGTCCATCCGAAGAGCCCGCCGTAGAAGCGCTTGCCCGCCTCCAGGTCGGAGAGCTGCACGTCCACCCAGCACGGCACCGACGCGAATACGGCCATGGCCCGGATCCTTCCGTCGCGGAATCGGAATGTCACGGAATGTCGCAGAGGGGTCGCAGGGGTCCCGTTCGGGGTGGGGACGGCCGGGTTCCCGGCACACCGCCACGAGGGCAGCGGTGATCCCCGTCACACTCAACCTAACGTCGAGTGCCGCGCGGCGCGCCCCGAGCAGGCCGTATAGAACCTTTGCCCGAATCGTGAAGGTTCCTCATGGCAGGTGGACGCACGTTGTCCACCGAAGTTATCCACAGCCTGTTGATAACAACATCACACCGGCGCGCTCTCCGGCGCGAAAAGAACCACAATTCAATTACCCGTCGCACCGGCGCGAAAGACACTCCGGCGCCTCCGGGAATTATCCCGTTCACCCCGTGCGCACTGGCCCGTTCCCCATTTGCAGTCGGTCAGATCGCGCTCGGATCACCCCTCGGTAAGCTGACGGCATGACAGGACAAGTGCGCACCGTCGACGGCCGCGTGGCTGGTCGGCGAGGTCAGGAGACGCGGCAGAAGCTGCTCGACTGCCTCAGCGAGATGCTCAGCTCCTCGCCGTACCGGGACGTCAAAGTCATCGACGTGGCCCGGAAGGCGGGGACTTCACCCGCGACTTTCTACCAGTATTTCCCCGATGTCGAGGGCGCCGTTCTCGAACTCGCCGAGGAAATGGCCAAGGAGGCTACCGGACTGACCGAACTGGTCGGCGGACGCTCCTGGGTCGGCAAGGCCGGCTGGCAGACCTCCGAAGAACTCGTCGACGGATTCCTCGACTTCTGGCGCCGCCACGACGCGATCCTCCGGGTCGTCGACCTCGGCGCGGCCGAGGGCGACAAGCGGTTCTACAAGATCCGAATGAAGGTCCTCAACTCGGTCACCGGCTCCCTGACCGATGCGGTCAAGGAATTGCAGAGCAAGGGCAGGGTGGACAAGGACGTCAGTCCCGCGGCGGTCGCGGGCTCCCTGGTCGTCATGCTCGCGGGGGCCGCCTCGCACCAGAAGGGCTTCACCACCTGGGGCGTGAAGCAGGCGGAACTCCGCTCCAACCTCGCCCTGTTGGTCCACCTGGGCATCACCGGCAAGAAGCCGGCCAGGTAGGCGCCGGCCAGGACTCCCCCTCCTCACGCCGGGAACCGCACCTCCTCGCGGCTCCCCCAGTCCTGTCGCGCCGAAGGCGGACCACTCGTGTGGTCCGCCTTCGGCGTTTCCGCGCCCGGACGGGTGCGGGGGCGATGGAATGGGGTCATGAGCGATGCACAGCAGGCCTTCCGCGAACAGCTCCGCGCCCAGCGCGTCTGGGACGTGTCCCTCCCCCGGTTCGACCCGTCCACCGCGCCCGCCGGGCCCCTCGCCCTCTTCCACACCTGGTTCGCCGAGGCGGTGGCCGCCGGGCAGACCGAGCCGCACACCATGACCCTGGCCACGGCGGACGCCGAGGGCCGTCCCGACGTGCGGACCCTGATGCTGCACGACGCGGACGGACACGGCTGGCACTTCGGCACCCACTCCACCAGCGCGAAGGGGCGCCAGCTCGCCGCCCGCCCCTATGCCGCGCTCGGCTTCTACTGGCCCGCCCAGGGCCGCCAGGTGCGGGTGCGCGGCACGGTCGTCGCCGCGGGCCGGGAGGAGAGCCGGGCGGATCTGCGGGCCCGGTCGGCCGGCGCGCTGGCCTCCGCGCTGACCGGCTCGCAGAGCGAGGTGCTGCCGTCCCTCGACGACCTCGTACGGGCCTCGGAGGCCGCCTGGGAGCGCGCGAGGGCCGAACCGGACGCCGAGGCGGGCACCTGGACGCTCTACGTGGTCGAGCCGGAGGAGGTGGAGTTCTTCCAGGGGGACGCACGGCGGCGGCACGTGCGGCTGCGCTACCGGCGGGAGGGCGGGACCTGGACCCGCGAGCTGCTCTGGCCGTGAGCGGGTACGGACGGACCCGCGAGCCGCTCCGGCCGTGAGCGGGGTGCGGACGGTCCCGTGCCTTACGCACCCGTCCGGTTCGCCCGCGAAAGGAGCACTATGGGATGCAGGTGGCAGGTGAGCCACTGGAGGCACCCATGGCACGATCCCGTTCCCGCTACGCCCCGGACCGCGGGCTGACCACCCGCATGGTGAGCACGATGTTCTTCATCGGGCTGCTGTACGTCGTCCTGGTGGGGGTGCTCCTCGCCGTGCTGCGGGGCGCCTGGCCGGTCGTCCTCATCGTCGCGGGCGGACTCTTCGTCGCCCAGTTCTGGTTCAGCGACCGCATCGCGGCCTACGGGATGGGCGCGCGGGAGGTCACCCCGCAGGAGCAACCGGAACTGCACGGCGCGATCGACCGGATCTGCGCCCTGGCCGACATGCCCAAACCCCGGGTCGCCGTCGCGCGGAGCGACGTGCCGAACGCCTTCGCGACCGGCCGCAGCGAGAGATCGGCCCTCGTCTGCGCCACGACCGGGCTCCTGCGCAGGCTGGAGCCCGAGGAGCTCGAAGGCGTCCTGGCCCACGAGATGTCGCACGTCGCCCACCGTGACGTCGCGGTGATGACGATCGCCTCGTTCCTCGGGGTCCTCGCCGGGATCGTGACGCGGGTCGCCCTGTGGGGCGGCCTCGCCCGCAACAGCAGGGGAAACGATCCGACGGGCATCATCATCATGCTCATCCCGCTGATCAGCGCGGTCGTCTACGCCCTGAGCTTCCTGCTGACCCGGCTGCTGTCCCGCTACCGCGAGCTCTCCGCCGACCGCACGGCAGCGCTGCTCACCGGCCGCCCCTCGGCACTCGCCTCCGCCCTGACCAAGGTGAGCGGGCAGATGGCCCGGATCCCCACCGAGGACCTGCGGAAGGCCGAGCCGTACAACGCCTTCTACTTCGTGCCCGCCTTCGCCGCCAAGGAGAGCCTGAGCCGGCTGCTCTCCTCCCACCCGACCCTCGAACAGCGTCTGGACCAGCTGGCCCGCATCTCCGCCGGCCTGTCCCGCCCGTGAGGAGTTCCGATGGGCCTGCTCGACAGCATCCTGGGGCGCGGCAAGCCCGTGCACCCCGACCTCGACCAGCTCTTCGCCGTGCCCTCCGCGGCGCTGACCCTCCAGGCCGGGACGGGTTTCACGCCCACCGGACTCGGTTCGGTGTGTTTCGCCGGGGTGGAGGGCGGCGCGTTCGCCCGCGTCCGGCAGGACGTCCTCGACCTGCTGGACGCGGATGCCGGGCGATCGGGCGCCCCGGTGGAATTCAGCCGGGACGGCTACGGATACACCTGGCTCCTGGCCCGCCGGGCACCCGACGACACGGCGGGCCTGGTGAACGACCTGCACGCGGTCAACACCCTGCTCCAGGACGCCGGTTTCGGGCCGCAGCTGCTCTGCTCCCTGGTCGGATTCCGTGATCCGCGGGGGCGCTCGCTCGCACTCGTCTATCTCTACAAGCGGGGCGCCTTCTACCCGTTCGCCCCCGTGCCGGGCGGCGGCGAGAAGCGCGACAGCCAACTGGAGCTCCAGGTAAGGGCGGTGCTCGGTGACGACCTCCGGGTGGAGGCCGACCTCGCACGCTGGTTCCCGGTCTGGGGCGCCCCTGGACTCTGAACTGGCGGCGATACGCGCCGAATCGCCCGCCCGTGATCATTTCGCAACCGATTCCGGCCCGTACCCGGAACCCATCATGTTCATGTCCGATTACGCTCCGAACCATGCCAGACAGCACATCCACCCCCCGTGACGCCCGACCCGCCCCCGCCGACCGCGCCGACGGCCGGCCGGTCTACGTGATCGGCGGCGGCCCCGGCGGCCTCGCCGCGGCCGCGACCCTGCGGGAACAGGGCGTACGGGCGGTGGTCCTGGAGAAGTCGGACCACGTCGGCGCGTCCTGGCGCCGCCACTACGACCGGCTGCACCTGCACACGATCCGCCGCTGGTCGGCCCTTCCCGGACTGGCGATGCCACGGCGGTTCGGCCGCTGGGTGTCGCGCGACGACATGGTGCGCTACCTGGAGAAGTACGCCGCGCACCACGAGCTGGAGGTCGTCACCGGCGTCGAGGTGTCACGGATCGACCGCACCGCGGACGGCACCGGCTGGCAGCTGAGCGCGACCGGCGGCCGGGTGCTGACCGGGCGCGCGGTCGTCGTGGCCACCGGCTTCAACCACACCCCGCGCGTGCCCGCCTGGCCCGGCCGCGAGGACTTCACCGGCGAACTGGCGCACGCCTCGCGCTACCGCGATCCGGCGCCGTACGCGGGCAAGGACGTCCTCGTCGTCGGCATCGGCAACACCGGGGCCGAGATAGCCGTCGACCTGGTCGAGGGGGGCGCGGCCCGGGTGCGGATCGCGGTCCGCACGGCCCCGCACATCGTGCGCCGCTCCACGGCGGGCTGGCCCGCGCAGGCGACCGCCGTCCTGGTCCGCAGGCTGCCGGTCCGGCTGGTCGACCGGGCCGGGCGTCTCATGACCCGTGTCTCCGTGCCCGATCTGGCCGCGCAGGGCCTGCCCCGTCCGGACACGGGGCTGTACTCCCGGGTCAAGGAGGGGGCGATCCCGGTCCAGGACGTCGGCCTGATCGACGCGGTGAAGCGCGGCACGGTGGTGCCCGTCGCGGCCGTCGCCTCGTTCGACGGGGACGCGGTGGTGCTGGCCGACGGCAGCCGGATCACGCCGGACGCGGTGATCGCCGCGACCGGCTACGACCGTGCCCTGGAAGGCATGGTCGGGCACCTCGGCGTACTGGACGCCCGGGGCCGCCCCGTGGTCCACGGCGCCCGCACCCCGGAGGGCGCACCGGGCCTCTACTTCACCGGATTCACCAACCCGATCAGCGGCATGCTCCGCGAAATCGCCCGGGACGCACGGAAGATAGCCGCGCGCCTGGCGAAGCACTGAACGGGCCGCAGCGGCTCCGGCAGGGTGAAGGTGCCGCCCGGGTGCGAGCACCTCGTCGAAGGTACAGGTGGCGTACGACATGGGCGCGTCGTCACCGCCCGTCCGCGTGTACACGCACGCGTCGTGGGCCGAGTCGAATGCGAGGCCGTACGACGCGGTCGTGCTGAGGATGAATCCCCGGGCCGGTCCGGCGCCCTCGTTCGTCACCGAGAGCGGCAGGGTCCTGACCGTGCCGGGCTGGACGCCCTGGACGGGGGCGATGGTGTTCAGGGCGAGGTCGGGTCCCGAGCCGATGGTGACCGCGGTGCCGAAGGAGTCCTCCGGTGCCTCCAGCGTCCCCTCGGGGCCGCCGGTCGCGGTCGCGGTCGGACGGTCAAGGAAGCCGCAGGGTTGTGTGACGGATGGACCCAACTCGCCGCTCTCTGCGGTCGGTTGCGGACGGCCGTGTCAGCCGGCGTCCGCCGGTTCCCTCCGCCGCCGGACCATCAGGGCCATCAGCGCCGCCGTGGCGCACAGTGCTCCCGAGGCGTACCAGACCATGTCGTACGAGCCCGTCGCATCACGCGCCACGCCTCCGAGAAAGGCCACCAGGGCCGCCCCCACCTGGTGCGAGGCCAGGACCCAGCCGAAGACGATCGCGCTGTCCTCGCCGTACTGCTCGCGGCACAGGGCCAGCGTCGGCGGGACCGTGGCCACCCAGTCCAGACCGTAGAAGACGATGAAGAACACCATCGGCGGATGCACCGCCGGTGCCATCAGCATCGGCAGGAACAGCAGCGACACACCGCGCAGCGCGTAGTAGACGGCCAGCAGGCGGCGGGCGTCGAAGCGGTCCGTGAGCCAGCCGCTGAAGACCGTGCCGATGATGTCGAAGACACCGATGACGGCGAGCAGCGAGGCCGCCGCGGTGATCGCCATGCCGTGGTCGTGGGCCGAGGGCACGAAGTGCGTGCGGATCAGACCGTTCGTGGAGGCGCCGCAGATCGCGAACGAGCCCGCCAGCAGCCAGAACGGGCCGGTGCGGGCCGCGTCCAGCAGGACGCGCACGGTGCGGGTCGCGGCCCCGGTCGCGGGGGCCGGCTTCTCCACGAAGGGGCCGCCGTACGGGGCGAGACCGACGTCTGCGGGGTGGTCGCGCATCAGGAACCAGACGAACGGCACGACGACGACCGCGGCGAGGGCCACGGTCACCGAGGCCGGGCGCCAGCCGTGTTCCTCCACGATCCAGGCGCACAGCGGCAGGAAGACCAGTTGGCCGGACGCCCCGGCCGCGGTCAGGATGCCGGTGACGAGCCCCCGGCGGGCGACGAACCAGCGGTTGGTGACGGTCGCCGAGAAGGCCAGCGCCATCGATCCGGTGCCCAGGCCGACGAGCAGTCCCCAGTAGAGCATCAGTTGCCAGGACGCCGTCATCCAGACGCTCGCCAGCGCCCCGGCCGCGACCGCGCTCAGCGCGACGACCACGACCTTGCGGATGCCGAACCGGTCCATGAGCGCGGCGGCGAACGGCGCGGTCAGCCCGTACAGCGCCATGTCGATGGAGACCGCGAGACCGATCTCGCCCCGCGACCAGCCGAACTCCGTGTGGAGGGGGTCGATGAGCAGCCCGGGAAGGGAGTTGAAGGCCGCGCCGCCGATGATCGTCACGAAGGTGACGGCCGCGACGATCCACGCCCGGTGGACACGTCGTCGGCCGGGGAGCCCCTGCGGGGTGCCGGCGGCGGCCGCGCTGTCGGTTGTCTGAGTCACGCGGCCCAGCATCGGGCCCGGTGCGCCGCGCCGACGAGTGGCCGGACAGACACCCTTCGCAGGGATCGGGCCAAGCGGGTCACGGCCGCGCCTCGGGGCGCCGGGACACCAGCCGGGCGTGCACGGCCCAGGCGAGCCCGGCGCCCACCGCGTACCAGAGGAGGTCCGGGGCGTTGAACGTCGAGCCGAGCACCAGCCGCGCCACCACGCTCCCGCGGGACAACTCCGCCGGTACGCCCGTGAGCTGGGCCAGTTCCACCGCCCAGCTGAACGCCAGCGCGGTACCGGCCGCCACCCGGGGGCGCACCCTCGGGGCGAGGCACACCACGACCGTGTGGACCAGCACGGTGTAGAGCGCGTCGCCCGCGTACTTCGCGAAGTCCCCGCCCGCCAGCGCCCGGACGCCGAGCCCCGCGGCCACCGTCACGAGGGCGGCGGTCGCGGCCGCCGCGCGGTGCGCCGACGGAGCGGGAATGAACGGACGGCCCACCGGCTTCACCTTCATGGCACGACGTCTATCAGCCCGGAGCGGCCGGTGGCCAGTCCGACGAGATCCAGGAGACCGCATGCCGCACCGGGTCGTCGTCCTCGCCCTGGACGGAATCCTGCCCTTCGAACTGGGCATCCCGCAGCGGATCTTCGGCAGCGCGCTGGGCGCCGGTCCGCTCGACGAGGGCCGCGCCCTGTACGAGGTCGTGACGTGTTCGGTCCGCCCGCCCGGACCGGTCCGCACCGATGCCGACTTCAGCATCCTGGTCGAGCACGGGCCGGAGGTCCTGGCCACCGCCGACACGGTCGTCATACCCGCCTCGTACGAACTCGGCCCCGTGCAGGACGAGGGCGTACTGACCGGGGAGCTCGCCTCGGCGCTGGCGTACATCAGGCCCGGCACTCGGCTGGTCGCCATCTGCACGGGGGGTTACGTCCTCGCCGCGGCCGGGCTCCTCGACGGCCGGCCCGCCACCACCCACTGGTCGTCCGCGGAACACTTCCAGCGGCTGTTCCCCGAGGTCCGCGTCGACCCCGACGTGCTGTTCATCGACGACGGCGACGTCCTGACCTCGGCCGGGGTGGCCGCCGGGATCGATCTCTGTCTGCATCTCGTGCGCCGCGACCACGGCACCGCCGTCGCCAACGCGGTGGCTCGCAGCACCGTCGTGCCCCCGCACCGGGACGGCGGTCAGGCGCAGTACATCCGGCGGCCCGTCCCCGAGCGGGGGTCCGCCGCGACGACGGCCGCGCGGGCGTGGGCGCTCGGGCGGCTGGAACAGCCGATCCTGCTGCGCGACCTCGCACGGCAGGAGTCGATGAGCGTGCGCACCTTCACCCGCCGCTTCCGCGACGAGGTGGGCGTCAGCCCCGGGCAGTGGATCACCCAGCAGCGGGTCGAGCGGGCGCGGCACCTGCTGGAGTGCTCCGACCTGTCGGTCGACCAGGTGGCGCGGGAGGCCGGGTTCGGCACGGCCACCTCTCTGCGGCAGCATGTGCAGGCGGCGCTGGGGGTGTCACCCACGGTCTACCGGCGGACGTTCCGGTCGACGACGGCCGGGCGCTGAGGGACCGGGCGCTGAGGACCGGGAGACGACGCGGCCGGGAGACGACGGGGCCACGCCTGCGCGCGGGACAGCCCTTCAGAAGCGCGCCCGGTCACCGGGCTGCTCCTGGATCACCGGGACCATCACGGGGCCGCCGCGGTCCACCTCGCACCAGATCCGCTTCCCGGCGCCTTCCGGCTGCCAGCCCCAGCGGTCCGCCAGGCCGTCCACGAGCTCCAGGCCGCGGCCCCCGGTGTCCTCGCCCCGCGCGTGACGCGGCTGCGGCGGCCGGCAACTGGTGTCGGCCACCTCGACCCGGACCGTCTCCGAGGAACCCGTGGAACCGAACAGCATCCGCAGCACGGCCGGACAGCCTGTGTGGACGACCGCGTTGGTGACGAGCTCCGAGATCAGCAGGATGAGCGTCTCCGCGAGGGGCTCGTCGTCCTCCAGCCCGGACCCGATCAGCCGGGAGCGCGCCCATCTGCGGGCCCGGCCCACTTCCGCGGGATCCGCGCCGACCTCAAGTTGCACCTGAAGCACCTGCACCGCTCACACCATCCGAACCGGCGGACACATCGCCTCGCGCCTCCTCAGGGTCACGGAACGTGACTCCCCTGCGACACAGCATGGTTGACGTACAGTCACCGCAACAAGCGCTTCGGGCATATTCCAGCGCGAAGGAGTACGCGTGGTGCATACTGTGCGACGCGTGCTGCGGAGAGTCGAACAGCCGCGCCTCCGCGCCCGGGGAAGCGGACCCCCGGCCGATCCGGCGCAGCCGCGTGGGCCGCGAGCAGGGCATCCTTCGCCGGCCGGGCCGACCGCAGGGGCCACGCCCGGAACCTCGGGCTCCAGTACCACTCGCATCCAGCCGAGCGTACCCGAGCGGCGCCCGACGACTCCGCCCGGTGACCGCCGGCGCCCGGGACCGGATCGCGCTCCGGACGCCCCGCGTCACCCGCCGATGACGTTCCGTAGGCCCCCCGTCAGCCACTTCGCCGCCGGAGGGACGCCTCGGGCCGGGTCGGCCGGCGGCCGGACCCGACCCGGGGATGGAAGCGAACTGCTCGCTGGGTTGGGCGTGTTGAGCGCGCTCGTTACGCGTCGGGTTCGATCACGGTGAAGTACCCGGAGAGCGCGGCGACCGCCTCGTCCTCGGCGATCCGGCCGTCCCGGTCGGTGTCCAGGCTCCGGGCGGCGACGCTCGCGATGTCGTCGGCCGCGCCGAGCACCCGCAGGGCGCGTTCCACCGAGGCGACCGGGGCGGAGGCTCCCGCCGCACCCTGGGGGTCCGTCCCGGCCGCCACGGCCAGCGCCGCGCGCAGGAAGGGACGCGCGATCTCGGCGAAGCGGTCGGGGTTGTCGCGCAGCCGCTTCACGGCCCCTCCGACGAACTCCCCCCGGGTGACCCGCTGGTCCCCGTCCACGTCGGCGATGCCTGCCATGCCCTGCCAGAACGCCTCGGCACCCGAATAGAGGGCCTGGCCTCTGTCGCAACGGGCCGTCGTCCCGAACTCGGTGAGGAGGCGGGCCGCCGCGGCGTTGAAATCGGCGCGATCGATGTAGCCGTTGCCGTCCTGGTCGAAGGCGGCGAAACGGTGCGCGATCTTGCGCTCGTACTCTGCGCTGTCCATGCGGGGAGCGTACGACGCCGGACGACGTCGCGTGTCACCGAATCCCCCCTGAGGTGTGACGGCCCCCCGGCCGTCCAGCCCCGTCAGGCGATGAGCGGCCGGGACTCCTCGTCGGTCGCGGCGTCCGCGTCCGGGTAGCAGTCGAACAGGCGGCGCACGCCGAGGGCTCCGAGCACCTTGTTGACGTGCGAGCCGTCCACCGCGCCGCGGTCCGGGAGGATCAGCCGCAGACGGCCGCCGCAGGACTTCATGAGGCGGCGGGAGGCGATCAGCACGTTGACACCGCTGGAATCGCAGAAGAGGACGCCGGAGAGGTCGAGGACCACGTCGTGGCGGCCCGCGGCGACCGCCCCGTGCACGGACTGGCGCACGACGGGTGAGCTGACGAGGTCGAGCTCGCCGCGGATCCGCAGCACGGTCCACGCGTCCTTCTCGGTCTCGTACACCTTCAGCGTCACGCGCCTCGGCCTCTCGTTCCGGGGGTTCCGGAGGATCCGGAAGTTTCCGTTCCTCCTCGCGGCTGCCCGTTCGGCCGAGAGCGAAACCCCCATTTCGTCCCTCGGGCCGGACACCGGATCCAATCAGAACCGATCAGTTGCAGTCCGTTTGCTCGATCAACAAGCGGCAAAGCGTGGAGTATTCCCTATCATCCGAGGCCAGTCGGGGGACGTACTTGCCGGAAACACGCGTGCTCGGACCAGGGCGCGGACTACATTCGACGTGACGCGGGGAACAGGGCTGGGGGCTGGATGGTGAAGGACGCACCACCGCGCTGGGACCGCCGGATGCAGCAGCGGCTGGCGCGCGGCGAGGCGGCGGCCCTCGGCGAGCTCTACGACCGGTTCGCCGCGCTCGTGCACAGCCAGGCCCACCGCATGCTGGAGGACGAGGACGCCGCGGACCAGGTGACCCGCGAGGTCTTCGGCCAGGTCTGGGAGCACCCCGAGGCGTACGACCCCCGGAACGGCTCGATGCGCTCCTGGGTGGCGCGGCTCACACACCGCGAGGCCGTGCGCAGGCTCCGGGCCGCCCGGGGCGGAACCGGCACGGACGAGCGGGACGAGGAACTGGAACAGCGGGTGCTCCACGCGACCGCCGCCGCCCGCGCCGACTACATCGTCGCCTCGATGCCCGCGCCGCTGCGCGCGGCCCTGGAACTCGCCTACATCCAGCGCCGCGACTACCGCCAGACGGCAGCCGACCTCGGCGTCACCGGGGACGAGGCCAGGCGCCGGCTGCGGCTCGGACTGCAGCTGCTGTCCACCGCCGACGCCCGGACACCGGCCGGGTCGTCACCGCCCGGACACGGTCCCGCGTCATGACCGGGGCCGACGGCGGCGACGACCGCGACGGGCGGGTGCCCGCCGAACGGCGCATACCCGGCCCGAGGCCCGCCGCGGACGACCGCGAGTTCCTGCCGCCGGCGGAGACACGGGCGACGCCCGTGCCCTTCCCTCCGGTGCTCCCCCACCGCGTGCTCAAGTCGCTGCTCGGCGCCTGGGCCCTGGCGGCCTGCTCCGCCGAGGAGACCGCGGCCGTCGAGGAGCACCTCACGGGCTGCGCCCGGTGCGCGGACGAGGCCCTGCGGCTGCGCGACGCCGTGGGACTGCTGCACTCCGACGGCACGCTGGACCTGGACCCGATGCTGCGCTCCCGGGTCCTCGAAGGCTGCCTGGGACGCCGTCCGGCCCGCATCCCCGTCCCGGAGTGGGCCGCCCCGTACGACGCGGAGACGGCCAGGCTCGACGCGCTGCTCCGGGACATCGGCGACTCCGAGTGGCACGCACCGGTACGGCTGAAGTGGTTCGAGGAAGACCGCCAGGTGAACCGGAAGACGACGGTCGCCGGAGTCATCAGCCACCTGATGGCGGTCGACGGCCTGGTGTCCAGGGCGCTCGGCCTGGACGACCCGCTCGGCGGCGGAGACGTGCCGCTGTCACCGACCGAGCGCACCGAGACGCACTGGTCGGCCGCACAGCGCCCGCCCACCCGGACCGTGCGGGAGCCGTGGCGCGACCAGAGTCACGCCCTGGTGCGCACCGTCTCCTTCGCGGGCCGCGGCGTCGCCGAGCTCTCCGTGCCGTACGGGGGCTTCGCCCTTCCGCTGCAGGACTCGCTCCTGGAGCGGGCCTTCGAGTGCTGGGTCCACGGCGGGGACATCGCGGACGCCGTGGACTATCCGTACGAGCCGCCGGCGGCCGCCCACCTCCACCGGATGATCGACCTGGCGGCACGGCTGCTGCCCGCCACCCTGGCCGGGCGCCGTCGCGCCGGTCTGGCGGCGCCGGCCAGGCACCTCGTCAGCGCCGGGGCACCGGGCCGTTCCCTCCACCTGGAGGTCGAGGGCCGCGGCGGCGGCGACTGGTACATCGCGCTGGACTCGCCGGCCGCCCTCGGCTCCCCCGACCACGCGGTGGCGCAGGTGGCGCTCGACGGCGTGGAGTTCTGCCGGCTGGTCGCGGGACACGTGCCGCCCGCGGAGGCCGCCGCCGGGCAGGAGGGCGACCGCGAGGCGATCCGCGACGTGCTGTTCGCCGCGGCCTCGCTCAGCAGGCTGTAGGGCCTCCGGGGGACGGACTGCGGAAAGTCCCTGCGGCGGCCCGGACTACGGGAAGACGACCGTGCGGCGGCCGTTGAGCATGATGCGGCGCTCGGCGTGCCACTTGACGGCGCGGGCCAGTGCCTGGCACTCCACGTCACGTCCGATCGCGACGAGCTGGTCCGGCGTGACGCCGTGCCCGACCCGCTCGACCTCCTGCTCGATGATCGGCCCCTCGTCGAGGTCGGCGGTCACGTAGTGCGCCGTCGCGCCGATCAGCTTCACACCGCGCGCGTGGGCCTGGTGGTAGGGCTTCGCGCCCTTGAAGCTCGGCAGGAAGGAGTGGTGGATGTTGATGATCCGCCCGCTCAGCTGCTTGCAGAGGTCGTCCGACAGCACCTGCATGTACCGGGCCAGGACGACCAGTTCGACGTTCTCCCCGCGCACCAGCTCCAGCAGCTGCGCCTCGGCCTCCGGCTTGTTCTCCCGGGTCACGGGGATGTGCCGGAACGGGATGCCGTAGGAGGCGACGAGCTCGGCGAAGTCCGTGTGGTTGGAGACGACGGCCACGATCTCGACGGGCAGTGCTCCGGTGCCGGACCGGAAGAGCAGGTCGTTGAGGCAGTGCCCGAACCTGCTCACCAGCAGCACGACCCGCATGCGCTCGGACGCCCGGTGTATCTGCCACTCCATCCGGAACGAGTCGCCGATCGCGGCGAAGCCGGCCCGCAGCTTCTCGACGTCGGCCGCCGTGCCCGCCGAGAAGTGGACGCGCATGAAGAAGAGACCGGTGTCGTGGTCGCCGAACTGCTGGCTGTCCTCGATGTTGCAGCCGGTCACGTAGAGGTAGCTCGACACGGCGTGCACGATGCCCTGCTTGTCGGGGCAGGAGAGCGTGAGGACGTACTGCTCGGCGGGGCCGTCCGAGGCAGCGGACACGGATTCGGCGGGCTGCGGCGCGGTCATCCCCGTAGGGTGCCACACCGCCCCGTGCTCACGCCGATCCGGTCATGATGCGGAGCACGTCCAGCGACCGCGGCGGGACGTCGGGGTCCTCGGCGTCGTTGGTGGCGAGCATCACATGCGCCTCGCGGGCCGCCTGGACGGCGTCCGGCCAGCCCTGATGCTCCAGATAGGCGGAGACGGGGGCGTCGGCGCCTATCTGGTGCATGATGCGCAGCACCCGCAGGGCGGCGACGTCCACGAGGGCGGCCTCGGCGGAGTCGCGGAAGATCGTCCCCACGTACTTCTCGGCGGACCAGTTGTCCAGCCAGGTGTCCTCGACCAGGCGGTACACGGCGTCGGTGACGTCCCCGTACCCCTCCCGGCCGGCCAGCCAGCACTCGTGGTGGAAGACGGGGTCGGAGAGCATGTGCAGCGCCGAGCGCACATTGCTGCGCCAGCGCCACCACGGCATGTCGTTGAGCGGCATGCCGCCCATGGTGGAGGAGCGACGGCCGCGACGGGAAGTGTTCTCCGAACCTTGCTGCACGGTTGCCGATCGTACGTTCCCTTCCGGCGGGCCCGCACGGCCCCCCGCAATTCACCGTCGCGTCACTCCGTGTCGACCCCCTCACACTGCGGCGTTGTCCGTGGGCGGCAAAAGTTCTTGCCCATGACCGGACGGCGACGCCTCAGCCCACACCGCCCCTACAGACTCCTCACATCGGCGGTGGCGGGAGTGCTGCTGATGTCGGGATGCGGTTCCCTCCCCGGGGCCTCCGAGAGCTCCCGCAAGCCGGTCACGGTGATGACCTGGGCCCCGGACACCTCCGGGGCCGACTCGGTGAACATGGCGGGCATGCCGGCCATGGCCCGGGCCTACGCCCGCTGGACCGGCGAGCGCGGCGGGATCGACGGCCACGAGCTGCGGGTGCTCACCTGCAACGAGCAGGACACCCCCGAGGGCGCCTCGAAGTGCGCACGCCTGGCCGCCGACAAAAAGGTGGCCGCGGTCGTCGGCTCGTACAGCCGGCACGGGCGGGCGTTCCTCGCGCCGCTGGAGGCCGCCGGGATCCCGTACATCGGCGGGTACGGCGCCTCGGCCGAGGAGTTCACCAGCTATCTCTCCTACCCGGTCAACGGCGGCCTGGCGGCGCTCGTCGCCGGCAACGGCGAGCAACTGGCGGACGACTGCGGGCGGGTGGCCCTCGTGCGGCCCGGCACCCTCGTCGGCGACAGCCTGCCCGGACTGCTCGACGCGAGCCTCGGCGCGCGGCGACTGCCGAAGGCGCACGACATACGCGCGCCCGAGGAGGCCACGTCGTACGACGTCCAGGCGGCCGAGGCCATCGAGGAGGCGGGCGGCGACGGGTGCGTGACGGCGGTGCTCGGCGAAGGCACCGAGACGTTCTTCGACTCGTTCCGCCGGCTCGGGGACGAGGACAGCGGCGTACGGATCTCCTCCGTCGCCGGCAGTGTCGGCCAGCCGCTCATCAACCGTACCGGCGGCCCCTCCAGTCCCTTCGAGGGCGCCTACGTCACCGGCTGGTACCCGGCTCCGGGCGACGCGCGCTGGAACAAGATGCGCGGAGTGATCCAGAAGTACGCCTTCGGCGACAACAGGGTGGACCCCGAGGACACCGGGGTGCAGACCACCTGGATCGCGTACACCGTGCTGGAGGCGGTCGTCGAGGCCATGGACCGGCCGGACATCTGGGCGGGCGGTGTCTCCGTGAATCTGAACCGCGGCACCCGGGTGGACACCGGCGGCCTCACGCCGCCCCTGCGCTGGCGCTTCCGGGACGGGGTCGGCTCGCGGGACCACTCCCGCGTCGTCAACGGCCGGGTGACGTTCCAGATGGTCCGGAACGGCCGCCTGACCTCGGCGAAGAAGGGGTTCGTCGACGTCACGGACACCCTCCTCGACGCAGGCTGACCTTCCGTCACTCCTCCGGCGCCGGCCTCCGGCGGTCCCGGCGCCGGAGGCTCTCCCGCACGATCCGGTGTCAGAGCTGCGTGGGGGCGCGCTTGGTCAGTCCGTACTTCTGCGCGATGGAGTTCCAGAGCTTCGAGGCCTCGCGCTTGGCCGTCGTGGCCTCGCCGCTGGCCGCGTCGGCCTTGCCCTTCTCGTCGGTGGAACGGGCGTGGCCGCCCTTGCAGACCTTCTTGTCGTTCTTCGCCTGCCCGGCCCAGGCGGCATAGCCGTCGTCGGCCTCGGCCGACGCCTGCCACGCCTTGGTCAGGGAGGCCTTGAGCTCGGCGTTCGCGGGGAGCTTGTCCACGCTGAGCGCCTCCAGCCGGGCCACCAGGTCACGGCGCTGGCCGGCCGCACCCGAGAGATCGGCGGCCGCCTGGTCGAGGGCACGGCAGTTCTTGGTCTTCTCCACCGCGCCGATCACGGCCGCACGACTGTTGTTGCTGTCGGCGAGGAGCTTGTCCAGTGCCTCCGCCTGCGGCTTCGCCGGGTCGTCGGCTGCCTGCGTGGAAGGCCGGCTCCCTGCCGAACTCTGTGAGGCGACCGGCTGTTTGGCGTCCTCGGGGTCGTCGCCACCGCTCATCAGCGCGCCCGCGCCGAGGCCGATGACGGCGCAGCCGATGACGACGGCGGCGATCAGCGGGATGTGCGCGGAGCGCTTGCGCTGCGGGCCGCGGTCCTGGTCCTCCGGCTCCTGCCTGCCGTGGAGGCCCTGGAGACCCGACTGGTAGGGCTGCCCGCCCTGCGGCTGCGGCTGCGCCGGACCGCCCTGGTAGGCCTGCTGGGGTCGCTGCTGCTGACCCTGGTCGTAGCGCGGTATCTGCTGCGTCCCGGCCGCGGGCTCGTCGCTGCGGAAGAGGCTGTCGAACTCCGCGGGGGGCTGGCGGTCGCCGGGCGCCCCGGGACGTATGCCATAGGGGGCACCGCCGGGCACCGGGGGTATGTACTGGGTCGCGTCGGCGTCGCCCGGCTGCGTGGGCGGCAGGTACTGCGTGGACTCAGCCGCGCGCTCGGGCGGCATCCCGCCCGGCCCCTGGCCGCCGGGGACGGGCGCGATGAACTGCGTGGCGTCGGCGTCCCCGCCCTGCCCGGGGCCGTGCCCGGCCTCGGGCGGCAGGGGCTGCGCGTACTGCTGGTACGCGTCGTGCCGGGGCGCGTACTGCTGCTGGTACGGGTCGTGCTGCTGCGCGTAGCCCTGCTGGGGCTGCTCCGGTGGAAGCTGACCCGGCGCCGCGTGGCCGTCCTGGGACCCGCCGGGCCCCCAGGGGCTGCCCCACGGCTGCCCGCCCGCGGGGGCGGCCTGTTCCGGCTGCCCGCCCCCGGTGCCCCCCGGGGTCCAGGGGGCACCACCCTCTGCGGGCAGCACGACACCTTCGTGCGCGGGCCGTACAGCAGGGAGCTGCTGCTCGTCACCCTGTCCGCTCTGCGTCACCGGGACTCCTACGTGTCAACCTATGGAATCGTCGGCTCACGCTACCGGGTGGCTGCCGCCGGGCGCCAAGTGCCCGTGAGCGCTCACCACCCCTTCACACGGCGGGTGACGCGCCGCACGCCCGCGACGCTGTTCTCGGGCGACGCGCCCTCGGGGCGGGTTCAGGCGGCCTGGAGTTCGAGCCTGGCGCCGAATTCGCGGACCGAGGGCTCGCTCCCGAACGGCTCCAGCCTCTGCTGGAGGTCGTCGAGATATTCGGCACCCCGGCTGGAGCGCACCGTCCCCAGCAGTTCCATCGCCCGCAGGCCCGTGTGGCACGCCTGTTCCACCTCGCGCTGCTGCACCTGCGCCGTGGCCAGCAGCACGAGACCGATGCCGCGGCGCCGGGCCCGGGACTCCGGGAGGGCCGCCAGGGCCTCCTTCGCCCGGCGGGCGGCGGGCTCGGCCTGCCCCAGGTCGCGGTGGCAGTGCGCCAGCTCGTCCGCGAGGTAGCCCGCGTCGAAGTGGGAGATCCAGGCGGGGTCGTCCCCGGTGTCCGGGTCCGCCTGCTCCAGGGCGGCGAGCGCCCGGGACGCGGACACCTGGCAGGTACGGGCGTCGCCCATCAGCGCGTGGCCCCGCGCCTCCGCGGCGTGGAACATCGCCTCCGCGCGCGGGGTCACCCGTCCCCGCGCGCCCTCCTGGGCGGCCCGCGCGAGCTGGGCGATCTCGCGCGGGTTGCCCAGCTGCGCGGCGAGGTGGCTCATGGACGCCGCCAGCACGTATCCGCCGTAGGCCCGGTCGCCCGCGGCCTGGGCCAGGCGCAGCGCCTGGATGTAGTACCGCTGGGCGAGGCCCGGCTGACCGGTGTCCACGGCCATGTAGCCGGCGAGTTCGGTCAGCCGCGCCACGGCTCCGAAGAGCTCACGGCCGACCGATTCGCGGTACGCCCCCGAAAGCAGCCCGGACACCACGCTGTTGAGGTAGTGCACCAGGACGGGGCGCACGTGTCCGCTGCCGAAGCGGTGGTCCAGGTCGACCAGTGCGGCGGTCATGGCGCGCACCGCCTCCACGTCCGGCATGCCCACCCTGCTCCCGGCCGACCTCGCCACCTGCGGGTCCGCACCGGTGATCAGCCAGTCGCGGCTGGGCTCGACCAGGGCGGAGGCGGCCACGGCCGACCCGGACAGCAGGTCACGGCGGCCCACGTCGCTGCGCCACAGCTCGCAGACCTGCTCGATCGCGCCGAGGACCGTGGGGGCGAACTGCAGTCCCACGCCCGAGGCCAGGCTCTTGCCGTTGGCCATGCCGATCTCGTCGATCGTGACCGTCCGGCCGAGTTTGCGGCCGATCGCCTCCGCGATGATGCCCGGCGCCCGGCCGCGCGGCTGCTGGCCGCGCAGCCACCGGGCCACCGACGTCTTGTCGTACCGCAGGTCCAGGCCGCGCTCGGCCCCCACCATGTTCACGCGTCGGGCGAGACCGGCGTTGGAGCAGGCCGCCTCCTGGATGAGCGTCTGGAGCCGTTCGTTCGGCTGGCGGGCGACGAGAGGCCTGGCTGCCATGTTTTCCCCCTGGGACCGCAGTGACCGGTGATTGGGAACACTGCCCGGCACGACACAAGAAATGCGCATATTCATCTGTATTGGGTACGGGCAGTGGTGAGTTGGCACAGTCCTGGAAGTGGTTACCCGCCGATCGGTGCGCAGCCTCGCGCGCGCCCCTGCCCATGCCTCCGTGCGCCCCGTGTGCAGGATCGATCCGTCGCCAAGGGTGGCCGTGCGCCCGTAACCCCAGGTCGCGCCGGTAGTTGAGAGGTGCGTGGAAGAGCCCATCGGAGTGACGGAAGCCGCAGAGGTACCCAAGCAGCGGGGTGAACAGCTACTGGAGGCCGCTGCCTGGTACGCCCAGGAGCGGCACTGGGACGTGTTCCCGGGCACCTGGCTCGAACCCGTCGGCGGGACGGAGCGGTGCTCGTGCGGTGACGCCGGCTGCGGCGCACCCGGGGCCCATCCCACCCGGGCCGACTGGGCGGGCCAGGCGACGGGCAGCGCGGCGGCCGCCCGCCGGATGTGGGCACGGCAGCCCGGGTCGTCGGTGCTGCTGCCGGCCGGCCGGACCTTCGACGCCCTCGACGTCCCGGAGTCCGCCGGGTTCCTGGCCCTGGCCCGGATGGAGCGCATGGGGCTCACGATCGGACCGGTGACCCGCACCCCGGAGCGGCGGATGCTCTTCCTCGCCCTCCCCGGCGCCGCGGGCAAGGCGCCCGAACTGGTGCGGCAGCTCGGCTGGGACGCCCGGGTGATCGGCCTCGTGGGGCGCGGCGAGGGCGAGTACATCGCCGGGCCGCCGACCCGGACGGCCCGTGGTGTCGTGCAGTGGGCACGCCGCCCGTCCCGCGCCAACCTGTGGCTGCCCGAGGCGGAGGAGCTGATCAGCCCGCTCGCCTACGCCTGTGCGCGCGAGGCGGCGGACGCCAGGACACGCCTTTCGTAGGCTGGTCCCCACACGCGGGGATAGCGAAAGGCAGTGCCGATGCCGGACCAGGTGGACATCGCGGACGGGACGGGCACGGCGGACGGGGCTTCCACGCCACCGCCCGCCGTCCGGGTCGAGGGGCTGTGGAAGCGGTTCGGGGAGCAGATCGCGGTCGGCGGGATCGATCTGGAGCTGCCCGCAGGGCAGTTCATCGGCCTGGTGGGCCCCAACGGCGCGGGGAAGACCACCACGCTCTCAATGGTGACCGGGCTCCTCAGGCCCGACATGGGCCGCATCGAGGTCGCCGGACACGACGTGTGGCGCGACCCCGTCGAGGTGAAGGCCCGGATCGGCGTGCTCCCCGAGGGGCTGCGGCTGTTCGAGCGCCTCTCGGGCCGTGAACTCCTGGCCTACACGGGCCGGCTGCGGGGGCTTCCGGGCGCGGAGGTGGACAAGCGGGCCACGCAACTCCTCGACGTCCTCGACCTGGCGGGGTCCCAGCACAAGCTGGTCGTGGACTACTCGACCGGGATGCGCAAGAAGATCGGGCTGGCCTCGGCCCTGCTGCACAACCCCGAAGTCCTCTTCCTGGACGAGCCGTTCGAGGGCGTCGACCCGGTGTCGGCGCAGACGATCCGCGGCGTGCTGGAGCGCTACACCCGCTCCGGGGCCACCGTGGTCTTCTCCAGCCACGTGATGGAGCTCGTCGAGTCGCTCTGCGACTGGGTGGCCGTCATGGCGGGCGGCCGGATCCGGGCCCATGGCACGCTCGCCGAGGTCCGCGGGGACTCCCCCTCGCTGCAGGACGCCTTCCTCGAACTGGTCGGGGCGGGCGCGCGCGACACCGGGGAGTCCCTGGACTGGCTGGGCGGTGCCCGATGACCGTGCTGGACGCTCCTGCGGGAACCACGGTCCCGGCGGTACGCGGCCGGGGCCTCGTCCCGGTCTTCGTGCGGCTGAAGCTGTCCCTGCTGCGCAACGGGCTGCGCCAGTCGTCCGGCCGCCGGGCGGCGTACATCGCGTCGCTCGTCGCCGCGCTGCTGCTCGCGGCCGGGCAGGTGACCGGTCTCGTCCTGCTGCGCGGGCACGCGCAGGCGGGCACGCTGGTGGTGCTGCTGGCCGTCGTGGTCGCCGTGGGCTGGGCGGTGATGCCCCTGTTCTTCCCGAGCGGCGACGAGACCCTGGACCCGAGCCGGCTGGTCATGCTGCCGCTGCGTCCCCGGCCGCTGATCGGGGCGCTGCTTGCGGCCTCGCTGATCGGCATCGGGCCGCTCTTCACGCTCGCCCTGGCCGTCGGCTCCGTGATCGCGGTGGCGCACGGGACGGTGGCGGCCGTGTTCGGGGTGGTCGCCGTCCCGCTGACGCTGCTGGTGTGCGTGGCGCTGGCGCGGTCCGTCGCCACGGCCAACGTCCGGCTGCTGACCTCGCGCAAGGGCCGCGACCTCGCCGTGCTGAGCGGCCTGGTGATCGCGGTGGGCATCCAGTTCGTCAACTTCGGCGCCCAGCGGCTGGGCGCCGCCGGCGGGCTGTCCTCGCTCGAACCGGCGGCGGACCTGGTGCGCTGGCTGCCCCCGGCCTCGGCGCTCGGCGCGGTGGGGTCGGCGTCCGACGGGGCGTACGGCACGGCCCTCGCCCAGCTGCTCGTCTCGCTGCTCGCGCTGGGTGTCCTCATGGGTCTGTGGCAGCGGAGCCTGGTGAAGCTGATGACGTCGCCGGACGGCTCGACGATCGCCGCCGCGGAACCGTCCGGGACGCGTTCCGGCCCCGGCCGCACGGGGTTCTTCGGGATGCTTCCGGAGGGGCGCACGGGCACCGTCGTCGAGCGCAGCCTGCGGTATGTCGTGCGGGACCCGAAGACGAAGGCGTCCTGGGTGACGGCACTGGCGATCGGGCTGATCGTGCCGGTGCTCAACGCGGCGCAGGGGGCCGGGTCGCTCTACGTCGCGTGTTTCGCGGCCGGGATGCTCGGCATGCAGATGTACAACCAGTTCGGCCAGGACACCTCCGCCTTCTGGATGGTGGCGCTGACGATCTCGTCCGCCAGGGACGCGTACGCCGAACTGCGGGCGCGGGCGCTGGCGTTGCTGCTGATCACCCTGCCGTACACGGTTCTGGTGACGGTGGTGACGGCCGCGGTGCTCGGTGACTGGGCGGCGCTGCCCGGGGTCATGGGGCTGTCGTTCGCCCTGCTCGGGGCGATTCTGGCGACGGGCGCCGTGGCGTCGGCGCTGTTCCCGTACTCGATCCCGCAGGACGGCGCGTTCAAGAACGTCGTGCCCGGCCAGGCGGGGCTGGCCTGGATCTCCATCCTGGGGGGCATGGTGTCGGCGGCCGTGCTGAGCGCGCCCGTGATCGGGCTCACGGTCTGGCTGCACCTCGGGGGCCGTCATGACTGGCTGTGGCTGCTGCTGCCGGTCGGCGCGGTGTACGGGACGTTCATCGGATGGCTCGGCGTGCGGCTGGCCGCGCCGCGCACGGCGGACCGGCTCCCGGAGATCCTGACCGCGGTCAGCAAGGGCTGAGGCCCGGCGCCACGCGTGACGCCGCCGGCCGGGGCCGTGCCCCTGCGCCCGGCCGGCGGCCGTCAGGGGCTGACGTGTTCCCGGACGTCCTCGGCGAGCTGTTCCAGAAACGGCTCCACCGCGCTCCGCCAGCCGTCCGGCTGGTCGTAGTGGACGAGGTGGCCCGCGTCCGCGACCTCGGCGTACTGCCCGCGCGGCAGGACGCGGACCATCTCCTGCGCCTCGGCCCTGCCCAGCTCGCCGTCGATGCCGCGCAGGACCAGGGTGGGGCAGCGCACCTGCGCCAGTTCCTCCCAGTGGGCGTCGTGGACCCATGTGGCCCGTGACGTGAGCATCTGCTCCCGCGAGAACACCGGCCGCCAGCCGTCCCGGCTCTCCGCCATCACCTCGGCGAAGAACTCGCCCCGCGAGGGATTGGGCCGCTCCACCCAGGGATCGTCCTCGCCGAACCACTTCCGCACCTCGGCGAGGGTCGCGAAGGGC
This sequence comes from Streptomyces sp. NPDC001822, assembly GCF_042892135.1. Classification (NCBI taxonomy): domain Bacteria; kingdom Bacillati; phylum Actinomycetota; class Actinomycetes; order Kitasatosporales; family Streptomycetaceae; genus Streptomyces; species Streptomyces sp. NPDC001822. Next base: position 197,117 of record NZ_JBIATW010000002.1, on the reverse strand, counting down.
AGCGGCCAGGCGTTGAACCAGTCCTCCCACTCGCGCTGCGAGGCGGCTCCGAGGGCGGAGGCCCGCATGTCGCAGATGATCAGGGCCTTGACCAGGTCGGGGCGCTTCGCGGCGAGCTGCCAGGCGGTGAGCGCGCCCATCGAGTGCCCGATCAGCGTGACGGGGGCGAGGCCGAGCTGTTCGATCGCGGCCTCGGCGTCGGCGACGTAGGCGTCCCGGGTGTACGGGCCGTCCGCCGGCTTCTCGCTGCGGCCGTGGCCCCGCTGGTCGAGACCGACCGGGCGGTGGCGTTCGGAGAGCCAGCGTGCGGTGGAGGCCCAGTGGGCGGCCCGGCCCATCAGGCCGTGCAGCATTAAGATCCCGGCGCCGTGACCGGCCTCGGCACGGCCTTTGGGCTGATCCGCGAACTCCCAGGCCGCGAGGCGTACGCCGTCGTTCCCGGTCACGTCGATGCGCCGCGCCATAGGCTCTGGCACCTCCTTCTGGTCCTCGATCACCGTGTGGTCGTGCGCGCCAGGCTATCGAACCTTTATTCGAAAACTCGGGTTCGGCTCGCAACATCCCACGTTTGAGTGACAGCAGTTCAGGATTGACGCCCGCCGCCCCGGGGAGACCTCCAGCGGGAAGCGGACCACTCGGGGACAGGGGTTCGCGGGGACTGACCTCGAGAGCTCGGGGCTCCGGGTCAGCGCAGGGGAGGACCGGCCCCGGCGCCCATGGGCGCCGGGGCTTTCCGTTGTTCCGGGACACCCGGGGACGGGCCCCCTCGGGCCGGGCACGGCGGATCGCCTCGCCATGGACACACCGGGCGCGACGGCGCGGGCTGCGGCGAGTGCCCCTCGCGGGCGGGGCCGGGGGCCGCCCGGAGCGGCGGGAAGGGCCCGCACCGCCGCATGGGCACCGGGAAGGGCCCGTACGACCCCGTGGGCACCGGGAAGCCCGGCAGTCGCCTCGCGGCGCACATGCCAGTGTGACGGGCGCATTCCCCGCTCCCTCCCCGACCGCGCGGCAGACTCCGCCGGCACCCTCAGGTCATATGCCTGGCCACAGCCTGGCACGCGTTTCGCCCGGGCGCTGCGATTCCGGGCGGAAAACAGAAAGCGGGCTTACCGGTTCACATCTGCACGTGCATCCGCACCGGCGCCTGCATGTGCCGCCAGACTGCCGGTGCTCATGTCGACGCTGGTCAGCGCTTTGCGACGAAGACGTGGGAGGCGACTTCGGCATTCAGTTCGGCCGCTTCGCCGCTCGACCCGACCAGCACGCCACCGGCCGATTCCGTGACGCTGACGACGGAACCGGGCTGCACGCCCGCCCTCCGCAGCGTGTACATCAGCTGGGCGTCCGTCTGGATCGGCTCACCGATCCGGCGCACCACCACGGTCTTGCCCTCCGCGCCGGGGTCGAGCTCGGACAGGCTGACCATGCCCTCGTCCAGGAACGGATCGGCCTCGGCCTTCTCGCCCAGCTCCTCCAGGCCCGGGATCGGGTTCCCGTAGGGAGACTCCGTCGGGTGGCGCAGCAGCTCCAGCACGCGGCGCTCCACCGCCTCGCTCATCACGTGCTCCCAGCGGCACGCCTCGGCGTGGACCTGCTCCCACTCCAGGCCGATCACGTCGACGAGCAGGCACTCGGCGAGACGGTGCTTGCGCATCACCCGCGTCGCCAGGCGGCGCCCCTCCTCCGTCAGTTCCAGATGGCGGTCGCCCGCGACCTGGACCAGGCCGTCCCGCTCCATGCGCGCCACCGTCTGGCTGACCGTCGGACCGCTCTGGTCCAGCCGTTCGGCGATCCGGGCGCGCATGGGGACCACGCCTTCCTCTTCGAGCTCGAGGATGGTGCGGAGATACATCTCCGTTGTGTCGATCAGTCCGGACATACGTGCCCCTCGATGCTGTGACATGAAGTCGTCGTGCGATGGCCCTTACCAATTCTGACGCATACGGCCGACAACCGTGCCTCGCCGTCGCAAGCCCGTGCAGCGGACGGGCCCCGAGCCCTATTGACAGTCCACTGGTCCAGACCGCAACGTGATCCGCGACACGGGCGCCGCACGGACCCCACCCTCCGCTGGAAAGGCCTCCTCGATGAGCGACAGCAAGCTCGCCGGTCAGTTCTTCGACGCAGCGATCGGCCTGCTGGAGCGGGTGCGTGACGAGGAGGCCGGAGCCGTCGCGGCCGCCGGTGCCGCGATCGCCGACACCGTCGCCTCGGGCGGCCGGCTGTTCGCCTTCGGCGCCGGGCACTCCTCGCTCGCCGCGCAGGACGTCGTCTACAGGGCGGGCGGCCTCGCCCTCATGAACCTGCTCGCCGTGCCGGGCACGCTGGGGGTCGACGTCATGCCGGCCACGCTGGGCTCCGCGCTGGAGCGGGTCGACGGTCTGGCGGGCGCCGTGCTCGACTCCAGCCCCGCCCGGTCCGGCGACCTCCTCGTGATCATCTCGCTGTCCGGCCGCAACGCCCTGCCCGTGGAGATGGCCCAGAACGCCCGCGCACTGGGGCTCACGGTCGTCGGTGTCACCTCGGTCGCCTACACGACGGGCACGAAGTCGCGGCACGCCTCGGGCGGGTTCCTGCGGGACCACTGCGACATCGTGCTGGACAGCAAGATCGCGATCGGTGACGCGGAGCTGACGGCGGACGGTGTCGAGGCCCCCTTCGCACCCGCGTCGACGGTCGTGACCAGCGCACTCATGCAGGCCATGATGGCCACCGCGGCGGAGGAGCTCGTCGCCCGGGGAATCGAACCGCCCCTGCTGCGCTCCGGCAACGTCGACGGCGGACACGAGTGGAACGGCCGCGTGATGCAGGAGTACGGGGACAGGATCTTCTACCGCCACTGAGACCCCGGGCCTGACCCGGGCCCGGGCCGCGTACGGCCTACGGCGTCTCCCGGTCCGCGTCCGTCCCGGCGGTCAGCAGGGCCAGGTCCACGGCCGAGGCGACCCGCACGGCCACGCTCTCCGCGTACATCACGTCGGGGCGCTCGAAGGCGCTGCGGTTCGCGGCGCGCAGGAACGTCACCACGCCCAGCGTCCGCCCCCGGCTGCGCAGCACCGCGCTCAGGGCGTGCACCGAGTCGCGGGGCCACCGGTGCTCCGCCGCCCACGACTCGCCCGCCCCGGCCGGAGCCGCGGCACGGACCGACCCCGTGCGCTCCACCGCCTGGAGAGCGGGGTGCCCCGTGCCGTACCGCACCGGGATCGACCCGCCGGAGACGGGCAGGCACGGGCCGGGGGCGTCCGACGGCGTGGCGGCGGCCCGCACGAGCCGCTCCCCCGACGCGTGGTCCTTCAGCAGGTCCACGACCACGTGGTCGGCGAATCCCGCCAGCGCGTAGTCCAGCGACGTGGTCGCCGCCTCCATCGGGTCCTCGCACTCGGCCGCCTGGCGGGCGGCCCGGTGCAGCTGGTTCGCCCGGAACCGCACCCGGTCCGCCTCCTGCGCCGCGAGCTTCGACGCGGTGACGTCCCGGAACAGCCAGCCGACCCCGAGCGGCACGGGTTCCTCCGCCAGCGGCGAGGCAAGCCTCAGGAACCCGCTGCGCCAGCAGCGCCGCCGGTCGCCGTCCGCGGTCCGCAGGGTCACCCAGAGTTCGGCCGGGGAGGACGGGGCGCCCTCGGCGAGGACGTGCTGCAGGGCGCCCTCCAGGTCCTCGACGCCCTGGACGACCAGCTCGCCCAGCGGACGCCCCAGCGGGGTGATGCGCCCGCCGCCCAGCGCGCGGGCCGCGTAGGCGTTGACCACGGTGGGCCGCAGGTCCACGTCGACCAGGACCACACCCCAGGACGCGTCCTCGAAGAGGGCCTCGCTGAGCGCGATGGACCGCTCCAGGTCGATCTGTGCGTGCACCTCGCTGAACGCGCAGTAGACCCCGGCCGGCCTGCCGTCCTCGCCGCGCACCCGCGACGACTGGGTCCGCACGAGGACCCGCCCGCCGTCCTTGCGCAGCAGGGCGAACTCGTGGACCTGCCGTCCCGGGGCGTCCATGGCCGACATCAGCCGCTTCTGCACGTCGCCCGCGTCCGCGCTCCGCACGGCCCAGCCCGCGAACCCCCGACGCCCGACGGCCTCGGCCGCGGACCAGCCGAGGATGCGCTCGGCCTCACGGTTCCAGTGGGTGACGGCGCCCTGCGCGTCGAAGGCGCAGAGGGCGGCGTCCATGCCGTCGAGGAGCGCGGCGAGCAGTCGCGACCCCGGGATCGGCGCCGCGGAGGGCTCCCGCTCCGGATCCTCGTCGGGACCGAGCGCGTCGGTGGTCCCGGTGCTCCTGGAAGCACTCACTCCGCACCTCCCACAGGGCGTGTTCCGCGCCGTGTTCCGCATTGCCGCACGTCAGACCATTGAACTCGAACGTGAGCCACCACACAGCCACTTCCCGGAAATCCGGTGTCCACCGGCGACGGGAGGTGTAAGGACGCGGCCCCGGATAAATCGCTTGTGCGGCCGCAGGGAGGTTCCTAGGCTGTGCGTACACGTTGAAAGGAGGTGATCCGAAAAGTGCAGTCTTATCGGATTCGTGAGGTGGCTGCGGGCTGACAGCCCGTCGTCGCACACTGTGCACCTCGGCAGGCTGTCTGCCGAAACCCAAGCAGTCACCGACCCGCAGGCTCGCCGGTAAGTCCGGCCGGCTCCTCCGCAAGGAGGGACCAGAGCCTGCGGGTTTCTGCGTTGCCGCTCCCGGCGCGCTCCCGGCCCGCTCCGGGACGGGAGCGGGCCCCCGGACCGGGAGCGCACCTCAGGGGCTCAGGCGCTCCACCCGCCACCCGGCGTCCTCCCGCACGTACCGCAGCCGGTCGTGCAGCCGGTTCGTGTGGCCCTGCCAGAACTCGATCGAGTCCGGCACGACCCGGAAACCGCCCCACTGCGGCGGCGCCGGGACCTTCTCGCCCTCGGGGTAGCGCGCCGCCAGCTCGTCGTACCGCTCGACGAGCTCCTGGCGGGAGCCGATCACCGACGACTGCTCGCTCGCCCAGGCGCCGAGCTGCGAGCCGTGCGGGCGGGTGCGGAAGTAGGCGACGGTCTCCTCGCGGCCGACCCGGGCCGCGGTGCCGGTGACGACGACCTGGCGGGCCAGCGGGTGCCAGGGGAAGAGCAGCGAGACGTACGGGTTCGCGGTCAGTTCGCGGCCCTTGCGGGACCCGTAGTTGGTGAAGAAGACGAAACCGCGGCCGTCGTACTGCTTCAGCAGCACCGTGCGGGAGGACGGCCTGCCGTCGGGGGCGGCGGTGGAGACGACCATCGCGTTCGGCTCGTGGAGCACACCGCCCCGGGCGACCTCGCCGAACCAGCGGGCGAACTGGTCCATGGGGTCGGCCGCGAGGTCCTTCTCGGTGAAGTCCTCGGAACGGTACTGCTCGCGCATCACGGCCGGATCGGTGGTGCAATCGGATGCAGAGGCGCGAGAGGAGGCGGAAGCGGAGGACGGAGTGGCATCAGCTGTGGGCACGGGGCCATCCTGCCGCAGCGGATCGGTGTTCCCGGCGGACAGGGGCGAGATCGCCGGAGGGCGGGCCGGGAGGCTGTGCCGGACGTCACCCTTCCCCGCGGTCGTGGGTACCCGCCAGTATCGTGGACAGGCCTTCGTGGCCGTCATCAGCCGCCGAGCCGAGGGAGCCGCCCGATGTCCGACTTCGTACCCGGACTTGAAGGAGTCGTCGCGTTCGAGACGGAGATCGCCGAGCCCGACAAGGAGGGCGGCTCGCTCCGTTACCGCGGCGTCGACATCGAAGACCTCGTCGGACACGTGTCGTTCGGCAACGTCTGGGGTCTGCTGGTCGACGGGGCGTTCAACCCCGGCCTGCCGCCCGCCGAGCCGTTCCCGATCCCCGTCCACTCCGGCGACATCCGCGTCGACGTCCAGTCCGCCCTCGCCATGCTGGCCCCGGTGTGGGGTCTGAAACCGCTGCTCGACATCGACGAGCAGACCGCGCGCGACGACCTGGCGCGGGCCGCCGTGATGGCCCTGTCGTACGTGGCGCAGTCGGCCCGCGGCCAGGGCCTGCCGATGGTTCCGCAGAGCGAGATCGACAAGGCGGAGTCCGTGGTCGAGCGGTTCATGATCCGCTGGCGCGGGGAGCCGGACCCGAAGCACGTGAAGGCCGTCGACGCCTACTGGACCTCGGCCGCCGAGCACGGCATGAACGCCTCGACCTTCACCGCCCGCGTCATCGCGTCCACGGGCGCGGACGTGTCGGCCGCCCTCTCCGGCGCGGTGGGCGCGATGTCGGGCCCGCTGCACGGCGGCGCCCCGTCCCGGGTCCTCGGCATGATCGAGGAGATCGAGCGGACCGGAGACGCCACGGCGTACGTGAAGCAGGCGCTGGACAAGGGCGAGCGCCTGATGGGCTTCGGCCACCGCGTCTACCGGGCCGAGGACCCGCGCGCCCGCGTCCTGCGGCGTACGGCGCGCGAACTGGCCGCCCCGCGCTTCGAGGTGGCGGAGGCCCTGGAGAAGGCGGCCCTGGAGGAACTGCACGCCCGCCGCCCGGACCGCGTCCTGGCGACGAACGTGGAGTTCTGGGCGGCGATCGTCCTGGACTTCGCCGAGGTCCCGGCGCACATGTTCACGTCGATGTTCAGCTGTGCCCGCACCGCCGGCTGGTCGGCGCACATCCTGGAGCAGAAGCGGACGGGCCGTCTGGTGCGCCCCTCGGCGACGTACGTCGGCCCGGGCACCCGCGACCCGCGCTCGATCCCCGGCTACGACCAGCTGGCGGACCTGGCGAACTGACGGGAGTGGCGAGGCGGCGGGGGGCACCACGGCACGTGGCGTCCCCCGCCCCCGTCCAGCGCCCGGCGGGCCGGGCTCACTTGTGGATGCGCGTCACGTTCTGGCTGTTGACGTTGACCTCGTTGCGGACGTCCCCGACGTGGAAGCCGATCAGCCCGCACAGCAGGCAGCCCGGGTTGCCGGACGGCGGAGACGGCGCCTGGGACACGGTGACGGTGGTGGTGCCGTTCGAAGCGTCGCAACTGTCGTCGCCGTTGTAGGCGGCGGTGATGGTGTGTGTGCCGGTGGTCGTGAAACCGGTGGTCAGCGTCGAGTGCCCGTCGGCGGAGACGGGGGCGGTCGCCAGGAGGTCCGGACCGTCGAAGAACGACACGCCGAGGCCGCCGCTCGGGTCGGAGCCGCAGGTCACCGTCGCGTCGAGGGTCACCAGCTGCCCGGTCGCCGCCGAGGAGGGCGTGGCCTGGACCGTGGTCGACGACGGATCGGCGGCCGCGGCCGAGGGAGCGAGGGACAGCACCGTGGCCGCCGCCACGGCGATCACGACTCCGATTTTGCGCGCCAGACACGATTTCACTGAGAGTGCCTCCCCGGTCTGATCGTCGGGCGGGGGTTCGCCCGACGCTTCGGACCGTGACCTTAGGTCGCTTCTCACGGCTTGGGCGGGAGGCGCGGGTACCGGCGAACCCACCCGAGTCACCGGCTCCCTCGAATGGGCCGGAGCGGGCCGGTGACGCGGGCGGGTGACGCGGGCGGGTAGGGCCGGTGCCGAAGGCTAGATCGCGGGAGGAGCGACGCGCTGGTAGGCGAGCGAGTTGCTGGTGCCCCCCGACGTCGTGACGCTCACCGGCACCGGACCCGCCGGACCTGCCGGGGCGATCGCGACCGCAGTCGTGTCCGACACCACGGTGAAGGCCGCCGGCGCGGTACCGAAGCGGACCGCGAATGCCGTGCTCAGTCCGGTGCCCGTCAGGGTCACCGAGGTGCCGGCATCCGTCGGCCCCTGCGCGGGAGAGAGCGCGGTGAGCGTGGGCGCCGCCAGATAGGTGTAGATCACGGAGTTGCTGATGCCGCCGGGACCGGTGACGGTGCACGCGACGGAGCCGGTGCCGGGCGGGGTGACGGCGGTGATCCGGGTGGCCGAGTCGACGGTGTAGGAGGTCGCGGGGGTGCTGCCGAAGGTCACGGCGGTAGCCCCCGTCAGGCCGGCACCGGTGAGGACCACGCCGGTACCGCCGGACGCCGGACCCTCGGCGGGCGAGACGGACAGCAGCGAGGGCGCGTTGACGTAGTAGAAGAACACCGGTCCCGAGGTGCCGCCGAGGGTGGTCGCGGTGACCGCCACGGCGCCGGTGCCCGCCGGGGTGACGGCGGTGATCTGGGTGGCCGAGTTGACGGTGTAAGAGGTCGCGGGGGTGCTGCCGAAGGTCACGGCGGTGGCCCCCGTCAGGCCCGTACCCGTGAGGACCACGCCGGTACCGCCGGACGTCGGGCCCTGGTTCGGCGCGATCGCGCTCAGAGAAGGGGTGGGCGCGTAGGTGTAGGCGACCGTGTTGCTGAGCCCGGCCGGTGTGCGCACGGTGACGTTCACCGTGCCGGTTCCGGGCGGGACGGTCGCCGTGATCGTCGACGGGGTGCTGACCGTGTACGACAGGGCGGCCGCGGATCCGAACATGACGGCGATGGCGCCCGTGAACTGGCTTCCGTTGAGGGTCACGGGATTGGTGCCCGCCGCCGGACCCGTGTTGGGTGCGACCGAGGTGAGGACGGGAGGGGCCACGGTGACTCCAGGGGGGTGTGGTCGGCCTGGCTGGGCCGCGGGCTGGGGCACGGAAGCGATGCGGGCGGGCGTAGGCGGGCTCCCACCGCTTCCGCTGGGCACGGGCCGGTGGGCCGGGAGGACACCGATCCGTGCGGGGGGGGGCTGTGCCGGCGAGACGCCGTCAGATGCCGGGACCGGACACGTAGGTGAAGCCTGCGACGGCCGTTGCACTGCCGCCGTCGGTGGTCACGACGACATCGGCGGAGCCCACGGTGCCGGGCGGTGCGACAGCCACCAGCGTGGAGCTGTTCAGCACCGCGAAGGACGCGGTGACGCCGCCGAAGGTGACGGCCGTGGTCGATGCCAGGCCGGTGCCGCTGACGGTCACCGAGGTGCCGCCGGACGCCGGTCCGGAGGCGGGTGTGAGCGAGCTCTGTGTCGGCGCGTCGGCATAGGCGTAGGTGAGCGGAGCGGTCGTGCCACCCGTGGTGGTGACGGTGACGTCGACGGAACCGCTGGAGCCGCCGGCCGGGACGACCACCGACAGCCGGCTGTCCGAGACGACCGTTGGGGTCGCGCTGTTGGAGCCGAAGGACACGGTGGTGGCAGTGGAGAGGCCGTAGCCGTCGACGGTGACCGTGTTGCCGCCTGCGGTGGGACCGGAATCCGGGCTGACGGACACCGCGATCGGCGGGCTGATGTAGAAGAAGGCGAGCGAGTTGCTGGTCCCTCCCGCGGTCGTCACGCTGACATCGACGACGCCGCAGCCCGCGGGGGTGATGACGGTGATCGAGGTCGGGGTGTTCGCGGTGATCGTGGCCGTACGGGACCCGAAGTGGACGGCGGTGGCGCCGGACAGATTCACGCCGGTGATGGTGATGGTCGTTCCACCGCCGGTGGAGCCTTGGTTGGGGCTGATGGGCATGACGGTTTCCTCTCACTCGGACGCCTACTCCGAGCGGCGACCGGGTGTTCGGGTGCGCGGACGTCCCGAACCGGCCCAGGCCGACGCGTTCGGCCGACGGCAGATGTGATCCACGAAGGCCCGTTCGGACGAGATGAGTCAGCCCGGGAGCGCGACTTCCCGCGGGGCCTCGACGGGCCGTCGCCCGTGGGGGCGGATACCTGAATTGACCCATCGGAGTGAGCTCTCACCAAGCGAATTGACGTGGTATCAACCCTTTGGCGGAGCGCGCCGGGCGTGCGGCAGCGCATGCCGGTGGTACACGGGCCACCGGCCGACCGCTGAACGGTCGGCCGGCCCTGAACCACCGTTCACGGCACGGCTATTGATTCTTCACAGTGCCACCCAGCCGTCGGCCCCGGCTCTCGGCCACGCGCCGCACGTCGTGCAGCGACTCGGCCAGGCGGCAGGCGAGATAGTGCACCTGGGCACTCGTCGACCGCCGGTCGGCGAGCATGTCCGCCGCGTGGCCGAGCAGTTCGTCGGCCATGGACAACTGGGCGCCCTCGACCCGGTCGGCCATCCGGGACACCTTGCCCGCCCCGTCCCCGAGGAGATAGCAGGGATCACCGCTCGCCGTCGTCCACGGGAGCAACCGCGCACTTCCGGAGCTCGTCCTCACGCCGCGGCACCCCGTCCGTGCGCGGGTGGCTGGTACGGGCGGTTGCTCATGTCTTCCTGCTTTCCTCGGGTGCGGCTACGCTCCGTCCTCAACTCTTCACAGATTGGGGCCGCTCGTCGCTACGCTTCCAGGGGTTCGCACCTGACAGCGCGCCTGTCATCCCGGGGGAGTTGGTCGCATGGCGTCGCATCACAGGCCACGTACGGCACGAGCGAAGTACGGCGAGGAGCTGCGGCTCAGGCGCACCTCGGCAGGCCTGACCCAGGAGGCGCTGAGCGAGCAGATCGTGTGCTCGCCGACGCTCATCAGCCACTTCGAGGCGGGCCGCCGTCTGCCGAATCCGGACGACGCCCAGCGGATCGACCGGGCGCTGGACACGGACGGCTTCTTCGCGCGGTGGCTGGAGGATCTGGACACCAAGTTCGTCGACCACTTCGCGGCGGTGGCGGAACTGGAACGACAGGCCACGGAGATCCGGCAGTTCGCCCCCGCCCTCGTCCCAGGACTCCTCCAGACCGAGAGCTACGCCCGTGCACTGTTCAGCGCCTACAAGCCGAACCACCAGCCTGCGGAACTTGACAGGGCCGTTGTCATCCGAACGGAGCGTGCCCAGATCCTTGACGGCCCGTTCAAGCCCGTCGTCTGGACCGTCCTCGACGAAGCCGTACTCCGGCGCCAGGTCGGTGGGCCTCGGGTCATGGCAGAGCAACTCGGCAGGATCGCGGACATGGCCGAGTCAGGCCGCCTTCGGTTGCACGTGCTGCCTTTCGGAGCAGGCGCATACGCACTCCAGGAAGGGCTGCTCACCCTCATGAGCTTCCAGGACTCCGCACCCGTGGCCTACGTCGAAGGCTTCCTCTCCGGAAACCTTCTCGACGATCCGTCTCTGGTGAGTGCCAGCCAGACCGCCTACGCTCTTTCGCTGAGTGACGCGATGTCGCGCCGGGAATCATTGACCGCCGTCCGGGCGGCAGCGGAGGAACACGCCAATGGCCAGCACTGAGCACACCGTCTCCGACGCCTCCACCCTCGGGGGGTGGACCAAGTCCAGCTACAGCGGCGGTAGCCAAGGCGAATGCCTCGAAGTCGCCCGCGGCCACGACGCCGTCCCCGTCCGGGACAGCAAGGTCGCCCACGGTCCGGCCGTGGTGATGTCCGTGGCGAGCTGGTCGGCCTTCGTCGAAGCCGTCAGGTCCGGCTCCTTCGGAGCGTGACCGCTCCTTCCGCTCGCCCCCGACGCCCGGATCTCGCGTCCCGAGCCCCGAGCCCCGGGAACGACCGGTTCACTCTTGAGGGTGTACGAGATCGAGGCTCCACCCGAAGCTCGGGCTTCGGGATCCGAGGGACGGGACTCGGGCGCCGGGGTTCGAGCGCCTTCTTGTAACCGGTAGGGAAAAGAAGGGTTTTGGGAAACCTCCCCCACCTCCCCTCCCCGTCACGGCCAGCAAGTATGACTAATCGTGACCAGCTTGCGGCGAAGCGTCACGACTGCTTACGGTGCGACCAAACGAACGACCCCGACGCGGTGTTAGCAGCACCGGCCGGGGTCTCACCGCAAGATCGCAAGAACGAGGACGATCCCGTGGCTGTCCAGCACCTTAGTGCCGACCCCCGCACCCCCGCACTCTCCCGCCCGTACCCGATGGCCAATCCCGGTTACGGCAAGCGGTCCATGCCCGACCAGTCCCCCGCGTGCGCCGACGACTTCACCCTCCTGCCGCCGCGCGAGCGCTGCATCGCCGGGTTCATCGACCACCTTCCCGACGGCGCGTCCATGGACGTCAAGAGCCTGGCCAAGCAGTTGCCGCTCTACGGCCAGCAGGCGGTCGGTTCGGCCCTGCGGACCCTGTCCGTCGCCGGGTATCTGCGTCGCGTGCGCTGCCTGGTCGGTGAGGGCGACCAGGTCCGATGGGTCTTCCGCACGTTCTGGTCCCGTACCGCGCGCGACAACGAGTGGTGGGGCTCCCGCCTCGCCCCGGAGCGGCGAGAGGCGGCGCCGTCCTCCGCCGTACAGCCGCCGTCGTCCTGCACGCCCTCGGAGGACCCGGCCCCGGCGGCCGAAGCGCCCGTATCGCCTGTCGTGCCGCAGCAGCGGGCCCCGGAGCCCGCACCCGTTGCGGACGGTATCCCCTCGCCCGCCTATCTGGCCCTGGCGCAGCTCGGTCGTACCGATCCGCGCCTGGCCCTGTCGGCCGCCGACTGCGCGGTCCTGGAGGCGCGGGCCGCCGAGTGGTTGGCCAGGGGCGTGACCGTCGACTACCTGACGCACGCCCTCACCTCGGGGCTGCCCGCTCGGGTCGGGTCGCCCGTCGGGCTGGTCCGCCGCCGTCTCGTCGACAAGATCCCGCCGTACGTCCCCGAGGCGGCAGTACCTCCCGCCCCCGGCGAGACCGTCCGCCGCGCAATGATGGAGTGCACCAAGTGCGGTGTGCCCGGCCGTCCCGAGGCCCTTCCCGACGGGCTCTGCGGGCCCTGCGGCCGCCCCGACGCGTCGCAGCACGTCGGCTCTCCCGCCGGTTCGCTCGGCGAATCCGACGTCCGCGCCCGCGCGGGCCACGTCCGGGATCTGCTCAGGTCCCGCTGAGCGCGCCCCGTGCGCCCCGCTCAGCCCAGGGTCTCGTCCAGCAGCCGCGCCCACTGCGCGACGACCCTCTCCCGCCGTGCCCGGTCGTCCGTGAGCACGTTGGCGAGGCCCAGGCCGCGGGCCATGTCGAGCAGGCCCTGGACGGTCTCACGGACGCCGGGGCGCTCCTCGTCGGCGCCGAGGAGTTCGACGGCGATGCGGTGGGTCTCGCGGCCGACCCGCGCCTCCAGTTCGGTGACGCGGGGCCGGAGCTGGTCCTCGTTGGAGGCCGCGACCCAGAGCTGGAGAGCCGCGCGGAAGAGCGGGCCGGTGTAGAGGTCGACCAGCGCGGCGACCACCGCCGTGCGGCCCTGGACGGGGAGGGCGCGCAGGGCGGCGGAGCGTTCCTCGGCGACGTACTCGACGGCGCCCGTGAACAGGTCCTCGCGGGTCGGGAAGTGGTGCTGCGCCGCGCCCCGGGAGACCCCGGCGCGTTCCGCGACCACGGAGACCGTGGAGCCCGCCCAGCCGTGTTCGGCGAGGCAGGCGACCGCGGCTTCGAGCAGCCGTTGGCGGGTGGCGCGGCTGCGGTCCTGCTTGGGGGACTTCGCGGCGGGGGTTCTGGGGGGTGTCACAGCACCCATGAGGGGTCCCGTCGTTCCAGGAAGGCCGTCATCCCCTCCCGTGCGTCGTCGGAGGCGAAGAGCGCGGCCGAGCGGGCGATGAGGTCTTCGGCGTGACTGTCGAAACTCCTCAGCACACTAGCCGTGACCAGCTCCTTCGAGGCGGCCAGCCCCTGCGGGGCGGCCCTGCGGAGCCCGTCCAGTACCGGTACGAGCGCCTTGTCCACGTCCTCGTCCGCGATGCTCACCAGGCCGATGCGGGCGGCCTCCGCCGCGTCGAACCGCTCCCCGGTGAGGTAGTAGCGGGAAGCGGCCCGCGGGTCGAGGCGTGGCAGCAGGGGCAGCGAGATCACGGCGGGCGCGAGGCCCAGCCGTGACTCGGTGAGGGCGAAGGTCGCGTCCGGTCCCGCCGCCGAGATGTCGCAGGCGCCGAGGAGCCCGAGACCGCCGGCCCTGACGTGGCCGGTGACCCGGGCCACGACGGGTTTGGGCAGCGCCACGATCGCGCGCATCAGCCCGACGAACGCGGCCGGTTCGGGGGGTGCGGTCAGGTCGGCGCCCGCGCAGAACGTGTTGCCGGTGTGCGTGAGGACGACGGCCCGCACCGAGTCGTCCTCCGCGCATGCCGCCAGCGCCTCGGACAGTTCGCCGACCAGGCGCGCGGAGAGCGCGTTGCGGTTGGCCGGCGAGTCGAGGGTGAGCGTGGTGACGCCACGGCCGTGGGCCACGGGTGCCAGGGTCATCGCTGCTTCTCCCGGTCGCGCAGCTCGCGCCGCAGGATCTTGCCGGACACCGCGCGGGGCACGGCCTCGATGAACTCCACCTGTCTGACCTTCTTGTACGGGGAGACCCGCTCGGCGACGTACGCGATGACGTCCTCCTCGGTGAGGCCCCCCGCCACGGGCTGCCGCACCAGGAACGCCTTGGGGACCTCGTTGCCGTCGGCGTCGTGGACCCCGATGACGGCGGCGTCGGCGATCCCGGCGTGGGTCAGCAACAGCGCCTCCAGGTCGGCGGGTGCCACCTGGTAGCCCTTGTACTTGATGAGTTCCTTCACCCGGTCGACGACGTACAGCCAGCCGTTCGCGTCGACCCGGCCGACGTCCCCGGTGTGCAGCCAGCCCTCGGCGTCGATCATGGCGTCGGTCGCGTCGGGGCGGCCGAGGTACCCCTTCATCACCTGCGGGCCCCGGATCAGGATCTCGCCGTCGCTGCCGGAGCCGACGTCGGTGCCGGGGTCGGTGAGCGAGATGATCCGCATCTCCGTGCCGGGCAGCAGCTTTCCGACGGCCCCGGGCGGCGGGTTCTCCGCGTCGAGGGGCACGACGTGGGTCCCGGGCGAGAGTTCCGTCATGCCGTACGCCTGCCGCACGGCGGGCAGGCCGAGCCGCGCCGAGCAGGCCGCCGCGAGTTCGGCGTCCAGCGGGGCGGCCGCGCTGACGATGTACTCCAGCGACGACAGGTCGTAGTCGCCCACCAGCGGGTGCTTCGCGAGGGCCAGCACGATGGGCGGTGCGACGTACAGGCCGGTGATCCGGTGCTCCTGGATCGTCTCCAGGAACTGCGCGAGGTCGAAGCGGGGCAGGACGACGACCGTGGCGCCGTAGCGCAGCGGCCCGTTCATGAGGGCGGTCAGCCCGTAGATGTGGAAGAAGGGCAGCACGGCCAGGATGCGGTCGCGCTGCCCGAGGGGGACGAAGGGCCGCAGCTGCTCCAGGTTGGTGGCGATGGAGCGGTGCGTGAGCATGACGCCCTTGGGGGTGCCGGTGGTCCCGGAGGAGTACGGGAGCACGGCGACGTCCTCCACCGGGTCGAACGCGATCTCCGGTTCGGGCGCCGTGGAGCCGAGCATCTCCAGGACCGACGTGTGCCCCTCGGCCTGGTCGCAGACGTAGATCTGCTCGATGCCTCCGGCGATCTCCGCCGCACGGCGGGCGACGTCCAGGAGCGGGGAGACGGTGACGATCCAGCGCGCGGCGGAGTCCTGGAGCTGCTTGGCGAACTCCTCGGGGGTGGCCAGCGGGTGGATCGTGGTGACGGTGGCGCCCGCCCGGGTCGCGCCGTAGAAGACGGGCGGGTAGGCGATCGTGTTGGGGCTGTGCAGGGCGAGCACGTCGCCCTTGCGCAGCCCGGCCGCGGCGAGGTACGCCGCGATGCGCCGGTGGAAGGTGTCGAGCTGGGCGTACGTCACGCTCATGCCGTTGGTGCCGTCGATCAGGGCGGGCGTGTCACCGAAGTCCGCCGCGCTTCCGAGGACGGCTTCGTGGATGGGTCTTTCGAGGGGCTGGACGTCTGCGTACTCGCTGTGGAACACCATGGCGGTCCCCTTCGACGCGGGTGGAGAGCCAGAATCGCCCCTGCGGGGGCGGATGGGGAGACCCGGGAGCGACCGGAATCGGCGCTGAGGCCTGAGGCCTCAGTACGACTTCGGCAGGCCCAGGGTCTGGTGGGAGACGTAGTTGAGGATCATTTCCCGGCTGACGGGGGCGATACGGGCGACACGCGCAGCGGTGATCAGGGAGGCGAGCCCGTACTCACGGGTGAGGCCGTTGCCGCCGAGGGTGTGGACGGCCTGGTCGACGGCCCTGACGCAGGCCTCGGCGGCGGCGTACTTCGCCATGTTGGCGGCCTCGCCGGCGCCGATGTCGTCGCCGTCGTCGACGAGATTCGCGGCCTTCTGCATCATGAGCCGGGCGAGTTCCAGCTCGATGTGCGCCTGGGCGAGCGGGTGGGCGATGGCCTGGTGAGCGCCGATGGGCGCGCCCTTCCAGACGGTGCGGGTCTTCGCGTAGTCCACGGCGCGTTCGAGGGCGTAGCGGCCCATGCCGATGGCGAAGGCGGCGCCCATGATGCGCTCCGGGTTCAGCCCGGCGAAGAGCTGGAGCAGTCCGGTGTCCGCCTCCTCGCCGACGAGTGCGTCCGCGGGCAGCCGCACCTCGTCGAGGACCAGCTCGAACTGCTTCTCGGCCGCCTGGAGTTCCATGTCGATCCGGGTGCGGGTGAAGCCGGGGGCGTCCCGGGGGACGATGAAGAGGCAGGGCTTGAGCTTTCCGGACCTGGCGTCCTCGGTGCGTCCGACGACGAGCGTCGCGTCGGAGATGTCGACGCCGGATATGAAGACCTTGCGGCCGCTGAGGACCCACTCCCCGCCGTCTCGGCGGGCGGTCGTGGTGATACGGTGGGAGTTGGAGCCCGCGTCGGGCTCGGTGATGCCGAAGGACATGGTCAGGCTGCCGTCGGACAGCCCGGGCAGCCAGGTGCGCTTCTGGGCCTCGGTGCCGAAGCGGGCGATGACGGTGCCGCAGATCGCAGGGGAGACGACCAGCATCAGCAGCGGGCTGCCGGCCGCGCCCAGCTCCTCCAGGACGATGGAGAGTTCGGCCATGCCGCCGCCCCCGCCGCCGTACTCCTCGGGGAGGTTGACGCCGAGGTAGCCGAGCTTGCCCGCCTCGTCCCACAGTTCGCGGGGGTGCTCGCCCTTGCGGGCGAGGGCGGTCGTGTAGTCGCGGCCGAACCGTCTGCCGAGGGCGGCGACGGCGGCGCGGAGGTCCTTGTGCTCCTGGGTTTCGAGGACGGTGCTCATGGGGTCGTCTCCTCCTGGTGCGCGGATGCGTGCACGGGTGCCTGCTCAGGTGCGTGCTCGGGCGCGTGCACGGGTGCGTGCTCGGGTGCGTCCTGTACGACGGCGAGCAGGGCACCGACCTCGACCTGGAGGCCGGGGGCGGCGTGGAGCGCGGTGAGGGTGCCGGAGGCCGGCGCGAGGATGCGGTGCTCCATCTTCATCGCCTCCAGCCAGATCAGCGGCTGCCCGGCTTCGACGGACGCACCCGGGGCGAGCCCGTCGGCGAGCCGGACGACGGTGCCCGGCATGGGGGCGAGCAGGGAGCCGGGTTCCGTGCGGTCGGCGGGGTCGGTGAAGCGGGGCAGGGAGGTGAAGGCGTAGGCGCCGGACGCCGTGTCCACATAGGTGCGGGCGCCGTGCGTGGTGACCGTGAAGCGCCGGGTCACACCGCCGGTTTCGAGGACGACGAGGCCGGGGCGGACGGTGACGGTCCGCTCCCCCGACTCGGGCAGCGGGGTGCCGTCGCGGCCGGTGCGGTAGGCGATCTCGTACGCGGTGCCGTCGGGCTCGGCGACATAGCGCCTGGTCTGCGGCGCGGAGGCGAGGTTGCGCCAGGCCCCGAAGCGGGCGGGGCCCGTCGCGTCCCGTCCGGCCCGGGCGCCCGTCGCCGCTGCGAGGGCGGCGGCCGTGGCGGCGAGGCGCTGGTCCGCCGGGGCGCCGGGGACGGTGAGTTCGGCGAGGTGCCGGTCGTAGAAGCCGGTGTCGAGGCGTCCGGCGGTGAAGTCCGGGTGACGCAGGGAGCGTACGAGCAGCTCCCGGTTGGTGACCGGGCCGTGGACGCGGGAGCGTTCGAGGGTGCGGGCCAGGAGGCGGACGGCCTCGGCGCGGGTGGGGGCGTGGGCGATGACCTTGGCGAGCATGGGGTCGTAGTGGACCCCGATGGTGTCTCCGCCGGTGTATCCGGTGTCGAGGCGGATGCCGGGTGCGCCGGGCACGTCGAGCGCGAGCAGTGCTCCGGTCTGCGGCTGCCAGTCACGGGCCGGGTCCTCGGCGTAGAGGCGGGCCTCGACGGCGTGCCCGGACGGCTCGGGGGGCGCGTCGGCGGGAAGGGGTTCGCCCTCCGCGACGCGCAGTTGCAGGGCGACGAGGTCGAGGCCGAACACGGCTTCGGTGACGGGGTGTTCGACCTGGAGCCGGGTGTTCATCTCCAGGAAGAAGGGGCGCCCGTCGGCCGACACGAGGAACTCGACGGTCCCCGCGCCCCGGTAGCCGACCGCCAGCGCTGCGGCGACCGCCGCATCGTGCAGCCGTCCGCGCAGCGCCTCGTCGAGGCCCGGCGCGGGGGCCTCCTCGATGACCTTCTGGTGGCGGCGCTGGAGGGAGCAGTCGCGGGTGCCGAGCGCCCACACGGTGCCCTGTCCGTCAGCCATGACCTGGACCTCGACGTGCCGGCCGCCCTCGACGTACGGCTCGGCGAAGACCTCGCCGTCCCCGAAGGCACCGGCAGCTTCAGCCGAGGCAGCGGTCAACTCCGCAGGCAGAGAATCCAGTTCGCGTACGACGCGCATCCCCCGGCCGCCGCCGCCCGCCGCCGCCTTCAGCAGCAGCGGCAGGTCGGCCACGGTGGCGGCAGCGGGGTCGACGGGGGCCAGGAGGGGCACGCCGGCGGCGGCCATCAGCTCCTTGGCGCGGGTCTTGGAGGCCATCAGCTCGATGGCCTTGGGCGGAGGCCCCACCCAGAGGAGGCCCGCGTCCTGGACGGCCCGGGCGAAGCCGGCGTTCTCCGAGAGGAAGCCGTACCCCGGGTGGACGGCGTCGGCGCCCGCGGCCAGCGCTGCCGCGACGACCAGGTCGCCGCGCAGATAGGTGTCGCCGGGCGCGGCGCCCGGCAGGCGTACGGCGGTGTCGGCCTCCCGCACGTGCAGGGCCCCCGCGTCGGCGTCCGAGTACACGGCGACGGTGGCGATGCCCAGCTCACGGCAGGTGCGGAAGATCCGGCAGGCGATCTCGCCCCGGTTGGCGACAAGCAGTGCGGTGATCATCCGATTCCTCACATCCGGAAGACGCCGAAGCCGCGGGCGCCTTCGACCGGGGCCGTATGGATCGCGGACAGGCACATCCCGAGGACGGTCCTGGTGTCGCGCGGGTCGATGACCCCGTCGTCGTAGAGCCGCCCCGAGAGGAACATCGGCAGGGACTCCGACTCGATCTGCTGCTCGACCATGGCGCGCAGCCCGGCGTCGGCCTCGTCGTCGTAGGGCAGGCCCCTCGCGGCGGAGGAGGCGCGCGCGACGATCGAGAGGACGCCGGCGAGCTGCTGCGGGCCCATGACGGCGGACTTGCTGCTGGGCCAGGCGAAGAGGAAGCGGGGGTCGTAGGCGCGTCCGCACATGCCGTAGTGCCCGGCCCCGTAGGAGGCGCCCATCAGCACGGAGAGGTGCGGGACCCGGGAGTTCGACACCGCGTTGATCATCATCGCGCCGTGCTTGATGATGCCGCCCTGCTCGTACTCCTTGCCGACCATGTAGCCGGTGGTGTTGTGGAGGAACAGCAGCGGGATGTCGCGCTGGTTGGCGAGCTGGATGAACTGCGCGGCCTTCTGCGACTCCTCGCTGAACAGCACGCCCTGGGCGTTGGCGAGGATGCCGACGGGATAGCCGTGCAGCCGGGCCCAGCCGGTGACGAGGCTGGTGCCGTACAGCGGCTTGAAGGCGTCGAAGTCCGATCCGTCGACGAGCCGGGCGATGACCTCGCGGGGGTCGAAGGGCGTCTTCAGGTCCCCGGGGACGATGCCGATCAGCTCGTCCTCGTCGTACTTCGGCGGCTCGGCGGGTCCCGGGTCGGCGTGCGCCTTGCGCCAGTTGAAGCGCGCGACGATCCGCCGGGCCTGGCGCAGCGCGTCGTGCTCGTCGACGGCGAAGTGGTCGGCGAGTCCGGAGGTGCGGGCGTGCATCCCGGCGCCGCCGAGCGATTCGTCGTCGCTCTCCTCACCGGTGGCCATCTTCACGAGGGGCGGGCCGCCCAGGAAGACCTTGGACTGTTCCTTGATCATCACGGTGTGGTCGGACATGCCCGGCACGTACGCGCCGCCCGCGGTCGAGTTCCCGAACACGACGGCCACGGTCGGGATTCCGGCGGCGGACAGCCGGGTGAGGTCGCGGAACAGGGCGCCGCCCGGGATGAAGATCTCCTTCTGGGACGGCAGGTCGGCGCCGCCGGACTCCACGAGGGAGATGCAGGGCAGCCGGTTGGCGAAGGCGATCTCGTTGGCGCGCAGGGCCTTCTTCAGCGTCCACGGGTTGGAGGCGCCGCCCCGCACGGTCGGGTCGTTGGCGGTGATCAGGCACTCCACGCCGGAGACGATCCCGATGCCGGTGACGAGCGAGGCACCCACTGCGTAATCGCTGCCCCAGGCCGCCAGCGGGGACAGTTCCAGAAACGGCGTGTCCGGGTCGACCAGCAGCTCGATCCGCTCACGGGCGAGGAGCTTGCCGCGCCCCCGGTGGCGCGTCACGTACTTCTCGCCGCCGCCCGCGAGGGCCTTGGCGTGCTCGGCGTCGAGTTCGGCGAGCTTGGCGAGCATGGCTGCGCGGTGCGCGGCGTATTCGGGGCCCGCGGTGTCCAGTGCGGTGGGCAGGACGGTCATGCATTCGCCTCCGGTTCGTCCGTCAGCTGCACGGGTACGTCGACGTGGCGGGAGCGCAGCCACTCCCCCACCGCCTTGGCCTGCGGATCGAAGCGGGCCTGCGCGGCGACGCCTTCGCCGAGGAGGCCGCGGACGACGAAGTTGAGGGACCGCAGCCCGGGCAGGACATGGCGCTCGACGGTGAGCCCGGCGGTCTCCGGCAGCAGTTCCTTGAACCGGGCCACGGTCAGCTCGTGCGCCAGCCACCGCCACGCGTCGTCGGTGCGGACCCACACGCCGACGTTGGCGTCGCCGCCCTTGTCGCCGCTGCGGGCACCGGCGACGCGTCCGAGGGGCAGGGTGCGGGTGGGCCCGTCAGGCAGCGGCTCGGGCAGCACCGGCTCCGGCACGTCGGCGAGCTCCTGGTACGGCCCGGTGGCCGGGACGTCCTGCCGCGTCCCGTCGGGCAGCACCGCCACATGGGCGACGTCCCCGGCCGGTACGTACGCGGCCTCGAACACGCCGTACGGCGCGCCCTTCCCGGGCGGGGCGGTCACGTGGAAGCCCGGATAGCTGCCGAGCGCCAGCTCGACGGCGGCCCCGGACACCGCGCGGCCGACGGCCTCCGCGTCCGGGTCACGCACGACGAGCCGGAGCAGGGCGCTCGCGGTCTCCTCGGTGCCGGCGTCGGCCCGGTCCGTGCGGGCGAGCTCCCACCGCACCTCGGCGGGCTTCGTGCCCGAACGGTCCAGGGCGTCGGCGAACTGCCCCTGCACGAGGCGGGACTTGGCCTCGATGTCGAGACCGGTCAGCACGAAGACGACCTCGTTGCGCCACCCGCCGAGCCGGTTGAGCCCCACCTTCAGCGTGGGCGGCGGGGCCTCGCCGCGCACTCCGCTGATCCGCACCCGGTCGGGCCCGTCCTGCGCCAGGCGCGCGGTGTCCAGGCGGGCGGTGACGTCGGGTCCGGCGTAGCGGGCCCCGCCGGTCTCGTACAGCAGCTGTGCGGTGACCGTGCCGACGTCGACGACGCCGCCCGTGCCGTCGTGCTTGGTGATGACGCTGCTTCCGTCCTCGTGGATCTCCGCGAGGGGGAAGCCGGGCCGTCGCACGTCGTGCTGCCGGAAGAAGGCGTAGTTCCCGCCGGTGGCCTGGGTCCCGCACTCCAGGACGTGCCCGGCGACGACGGCCCCCGCGAGGGCGTCGTGGTCGCCGGGTGACCAGCCGAAGTGGGCGGCGGCGGGGCCGGTCACGAGTGCGGCGTCGGTGACGCGGCCGGTGACGACGATGTCGGCCCCGGCCCGCAGGCACGCGGCGATGCCTCCGCCGCCCAGGTAGGCGTTGGCGGTGAGGTGGCCGTCCGGCACGGGGCGGCTGTCGCCCTCGACGTGCGCCACACGCACCGGCACACCGGTCCGGTCGGCCAACTCGCGTACGGCGTCGGCGAGTCCGGCCGGGTTGAGCCCGCCGGCGTTGGTGACGATCTTCACGCCGCGCTCGTGGGCGAGCCCGAGGCCGTCCTCCAGCTGCCGCAGAAACGTCGTGGCGTATCCGCGCTTCGGGTCCTTGAGGCGGCTGCGCCCCAGGATCAGCATGGTGAGTTCGGCGAGGTAGTCCCCGGTCAGGACGTCCAGCGGGCCGCCGGTGAGCATCTCGCGCACCGCGTCGAAGCGGTCGCCGTAGAAGCCGGAGGCGTTGCCGATGCGCAGGGGGCGCGTCACCGGTCCGCCTTCGGGGGCCGTCCGGCTCCGGGCGGTCCGGCGAAGGCCTGCGCGATGTCCAGCCAGCGGTCCGCGTCCGGTCCCGTCGCCTCGACGGCGAGGTCGTCGCGGTGCGCGCGCTGGGTGACGAGCAGGCAGAAGTCGAGGAGCGGCCCGGTGACCCGCTGGGCGGCGTCCTCGGGTCCGTGGACCACCGACTCACCTTCCTCGCCGTGGAGTTCGATCCGGAACTGCTCGCCGGGGGGCTGCAGACCGCGTACGAAGTAGGCGTAGTCGCGGGCGCGCACGCCGATCCTGGCGACGTGCCGCAGGCGTCCGGTCGGCTTCCGCGTCACACCGAGCGCGTCGGCGACGTCCTGGCCGTGCGCCCAGGTCTCCATGAGCCGCGCCGTCCCCATCGAGGCGACGCTCATCGGCGGGCCGTACCAGGGCAGTTTCGTCCCGGCCGGGGCCGCGCGCAGGGCTTCCTGGAGCCGCGCCCGGCCCTCCCGCCACTCCACCAGCAGCGCCTCGGGGGCCAGTGCGGCCACCGCCTCCCCGGCCGCCTCGTCGACGAACGTGCCGGGAGCGGCGAGCGCCCTCTCGACCTCGGCGGCGAAGGCGTCGGGCTCGGTCGCCGCTGTCAGCGCCACCTCGTCCGTCCAGGTGAGGTGGGCGATCTGATGGGCGACGGTCCACCGCTCGGCGGGTGTCGGCGAGGCCCACTCCCGCACGCTCAACCCCGCTACCAGCAGGTCGAGTTCGTCGCTCTCCTGACGCAGGTCGTCGAGCACGGCGGCGGTCACGGCCGATGCATCGGGCACGGTGCGCTCCCCTCGGGGCGTGGCGGTGTGCCCCGGAGCCTGCCAGCGCCCCACAAAACAAGCAAGCGTGCTTGCATGATTTTTTGGCCGCGCGCTCCGCCCGGGCTCCGCGCGCCCGCGCGGAGCGGGGATCAGTCGTGGGGGGCGGCCCGGTAGCCGGGGGCGGAGGGCCACCGCACGGTCATCACGACGGAATCCTCCTCCGCGCACCAGGAGTGGTCGACGCCCGGGCCCCACACGACGTAGTCGCCCTGGCGCTCCAGCAGCACGTCACGCCGGGGGAAGCGAAGGCGGAACCGGCCGCTGACCAGGACGAGCAGGGCGGTGCGCTCCTCGCCCCTCACCCACCGGGCGCGTTCGTCGCCCCGGGGATGGACGCCCCACTTGATCTCCAGGGCCTCGCTGTGGCGCGGGTCGGACGGGTCCTTGAAGTGGCCCAGCAGCCAGCCGTGGTCCAGCGCCGCGTCCGCTGCCGCGCGGCCCACGTACACGCCGTCGATCATGGGAGCGAACGTAGCAGGCGGCCGACGACTCCCCCGCGTGCCACCCGGGCTCCGGCTGGACCTCGCGGACGCGGTGGGCGTCGCCCTCGCGGACCGGTACAGGACCGACCGCATCTTCACCCTCGACCAGCGGGACTTCCGGGCGATCACGCCCCTGACGCCCGGCCTCACGGCGTTCAGGATCCTGCCCGTCGACGGCTGAGCCGCACGCCCGGCCCTACTCCACGCGTTCGCCCTCGGCCTGCGAGGGTTCGGTCCGGGGGACGTCGGGGTGCGTCTCGGGGGCCTTGCCGCGCACGGCCGGCTCCTCGCGTTCGCCCTCGGCCTGCGAGGGGGTGTGCGAGTACAGCCCCTCGTACCCGTCGGTTTCCTTGGCGGATCCCATGCGCGGGCCTCCTTCCTGGGTTCCCCTCCATCGTGCCCCGCGCGCCCGATCCCGGCGCGGTGACGCGGTGCGGGCCGCCTGGCTGCGCACAGCTCCCATGCTCGCCCCGATGACCAGGGCGATGGCCAGGGCGTCGGTCGTGGAGAGCGCCTGGTCCAGGACGAGGAAACCCGCCGTGGCCGCGATGGCCGGTTCCAGGCTCATCAGGATGGCGAAGGTGGGCGCGGGCAGCCGGCGCAGCGCCATGAGTTCGAGGGTGTAGGGAAGGACCGAGCTCAGCAGCGCCACCGCCGCGCCGAGCCCCAGCGTGCTCGGGACCAGGAGCTTCGAGCCCGCCTGCATGATCCCGAGGGGCAGCGAGAGGACCGCCGCCACGACCATGGCCAGCGCCAGGCCGTCCGCCTGCGGGAAACGCCTGCCGGTGCGGGCGCTGAAGATGATGTAGGCCGCCCACATGGCGCCCGCGCCCAGGGCGTACGCCGCTCCGGCCGGGTCGAGCCGGTCGAAGCCCCCGCCGCTGAGCAGGACGACGCCGCAGAGGGCCAGGCCCGCCCAGACGAGGTTGACCAGGCGGCGGGACGCCACGACGGACAGGGCGAGCGGCCCCAGCACCTCCAGGGTGACGGCGGGGCCCAGCGGGATGCGGTCGACGGCCTGGTAGAAGAGCGTGTTCATCCCGCCCATCGCGATGCCGAACGCCACGACGGTGCCCCAGTCGGCGCGCGAGTGCCCCCGCAGCTTCGGCCGGCACACGACGAGCAGGACGAGCGCCGCCGCGGTGAGACGCAGGGTGACGACGCCCAGCGCTCCCGCCCTCGGCATCAGCAGGACGGCCACCGCCGCGCCGAACTGGACGGAGAGCCCGCCCGCCACCACCAGCGCGACCGGGCCGAGTGCGCGCCGCGGCCCGGAACCGTCCCGGCCGGCCTCGTCGAGCGCGGACACGGCCTCGGGCAGGGCGACGGCCGCGGCCGAGTCCGCTGCAGCGCGCGGGTCGCTCACCGGGAAACCTTTCCTTCAGTGCCACAGTCCGTGCCACAGTCCAATGCAATGCACTACGCAGTCGAGAGTACGGCACCGCTCCGGGGCCGGACACGTCCCCACGGTAGAGACCTGCGCGCCTCCCGTGAAATGCCGATTGTGCTCCCGTTATGCTCCGCAGGCATGAGCACTGGACAGGGCGCCGGGACCACCGGGCGCGGTATCGAGATCCGGCATCTGCGCGCCTTCCTCGCCATCGCCGAGGAGGGCAGCGTCACCCGCGCGGCCGCCATGCTCCGGGTCACCCAGCCCGTCGTCTCGCGCACCCTGGCCGCCCTGGAGCGGCACCTGGGGGTCCGCCTCGTCGACCGCTCGACCCACCACCTCGCCCTCACCCCCGAGGGCGTCGCCTTCCGCGACAAGGCCGCCCACGCGGTCGGCGCGTTCGACGAGGCGCTCACCCCGGGGCGGCTGCGCCATCGGCCGCTGCGGCTCGGACACGCCTGGTCGGCGTTCGGCCCCTACACCACACCGCTGCTGCGCACCTGGCAGCAACGCCATCCGGGTACCCCGCTGGAACTCCTGCGGATCGACGACCGCACGGCCGGGCTCACCCGCGGTGAGGTCGACGCGGCACTGCTGCGCGGGCCGGTGGACACACCGGGACTCGTCACCGAGGTCCTGTTCACGGAGGAGCGGGTGGCGGCAGTCGCCGCCGACGGGCCGCTCGCGGCCCGCGCCTCGCTGTCGCTGGCCGACCTGGCGGACGGCCCCGTCGTCCTGAACACCGTCTCGGGAGCGACCACGCTCGGCCTGTGGCCGCCGCAGATCCGGCCCGAGGCCACCGTCACGGTCGCGAACACCGACGACTGGCTCACCGCCATCGCGGCCGGACGCGGCAGCGGGGTGTCGGGAGCGTCCACCGTCGGAATGCACCCGCACGCCGGGGTCGCCTACGTGCCGCTGGACGACGCCCCGCCGCTGCCCGTGCTGCTCGCCCGCAGGGACGGCCCCGGCCATCCCGCCCTGCCCCGCCTGGCGGCGCTCGCCCGGGAGATCGTCGGGGACGGGCACCGGCCACCCCCGGCCACCGCCCGTTAGCGGGAATGCCGCGTGTGAGTACGGGAGTTGGGGGAGGTATACCGATCGGGCCGGTCACGCACCGGGCCGTTCGCCGATCATTCCAGGGGGAGTCAGCGTCATGACAGGAACGAACGGGACCATCACCGTGCACGGCACGGTCGCGCCCGGTTTCGAGGGCGTGCGGGAGGAGTTCGCCGCCGTACTGGCCGACGACCACACCGAACCCGGCAGCCAGCTCGCCGTGTACCGCCACGGGCGCCTCGCGGTGGACCTGTGGGCCGGGGAGGGTGTCGCCGGGGACTCGCTGCCCGCCGTCTACTCCTCCACCAAGGGCGCCGCCCACCTCGTGGTCGCCCTGCTCATCCAGGACGGGGTCATCGACCCGGACCGCACGGTGGCCTCCTACTGGCCCGAGTTCGCCGCGGAGGGCAAGGACGGGCTGACGGTACGTGAACTGCTGGCGCACCGCGCCGGCCTGATCTGGGCGGACGGCGGGTTCACCGTCGACGAGCTGGCCGACGACCGGGTCATCGCACGGCGGCTGGCGGGCGCGCGGCCCCGCTGGACGCCGGGAGCGGAGTACGGCTACCACGCCCTGGTGATCGGCGCCCTCACCGGCGAGGTGGTCCGCCGGGTCACCGGGAGGTCGATCCAGGAGATCTTCGAGGAGCGGGTGCGCGCGCCCTACGGCCTCGATCTCCACCTGGGCCTGCCCGAGGAACTCGAACCCCGCTACGTGGACATCCGCCCGGGCGTCCCCGCCCCCGGCCAGGCCGTCGAGGCCGAGCCCCTGGACCCGGCGAGCCCGAGGGCCCTCGCGTTCGGCTTCGCGCAGGACCCTCCGCTCGACATGGTCGCCTTCGTCAACACCCGGGTGGTACGCGCGCTCGGCCCCACGTCGGTCGGCGGGGTCGGCTCGGCGCGTGGCCTCGCGGGGATGTACGCGGCGGCGATCTCCGAGGTCGACGGGAGGCCGCCCCTGCTCCGGCCGGACACGCTCGCCGAGGTGGGGCGGGTGCACTGGAAGGGAACGGACCTGGTCACCGGTGCGATCGACAACTTCGCGCAGGGCTTCGAGGCGGTGGGAACGCTCTATCCGGCCCTGGGCGACGGCGCCTTCGGCCACGCGGGCGCCGCGGGATCGCAGGCGTACGCCGACCCCGCTCACGGTGTGGCCTACGGCTACACCCGCCGCCGCTTCGCCCTTCCGGGCGGCGCCGCACCGGAGAACGAGCGCCTCTCCGCGGCCGTGAGCAGGGCCGTCGCGGAGATGTGAGGCCTCATCGGACGCGTGTCCCGCCCGGCCTCCGGTCCGGCGGCCGGGCGGGAGACCGCCGGAGCTTCTCGTGCGGATCAGCGGAGGGGCCCCCGGCCGCGGCGGCTATCGGGGGATGCCGCCCGGGACTACGGCCCGTCCAGCCCCTCAGCCAGCACCTCCGCCAGATGCCGCGCCCGCCGGCCGGCCAGCTGGTCCAGCTGGGTGCGGCAGGAGAAGCCGTCGGCCAGGAGTTCCGTGCCGGGCGGCGCCGCGCGCACGGCGGGCAGCAGCCGGTCCTCGGCGCAGGCCACCGAGACGTCCCAGTGCCCCTTCTCGAAGCCGAAGTTGCCCGCCAGCCCGCAGCAGCCGCCGCTCAGCTCCCCGGTCAGGCCCGCTCTGTCCCGCAGCCTGCGCTCGGCCGCGTCGCCCAGGACCGCGTGCTGGTGGCAGTGGGTCTGGCCCGCGACCGGCCGGTCGAGCCGGGGCGGCGTCCAGTCGGGGGCGTACTCCTCCAGGTACTGGGCGAGGGTGCGCACCGACGCGGCCAGGGCGGCCGCGCGCGGGTCGTCTGCCAGCAGCTCGGGCAGGTCCGTCCTGAGCGTGGCGGCGCAGCTCGGTTCCAGGACGACGACCGGGCCACCGAGGAGCGGCCCCATCCGGTCGAGGGTGCGGCGCATGACGGCGCGGGCGGCGCCGAGCCGTCCCGTCGACACGTAGGTGAGCCCGCAGCACACCGCACGACCGGGCAGGACCGGTGTGCGGCCCGCCGCCTCCAGGACCCGGACCGCTGCCCGGCCGACACCGGGCGAGAGGTGGTCGGTGAAGGTGTCCGGCCACAGGGTGACGGCGGGACCCGCCGCGGGAACCCGTCGCGCGCGGGCCCAGGACCGGAAGGTCCGCGGCGCGAGCACGGGGAGCGCGCGTTGCGGGGCGATGCCGCCGAGGCGTCTGACGAGGGCCGCGACCGGGGCGGTCCGGGCCAGGGCGTTGAGCGCGCGGGCGAAGGGGGCCGCCGTCCGCAGCCAGCGCGGCAGCCCGCCCATCGCGTAGTGGGAGGCGGGGCGCAGCCGGCCCCGATAGTGGTGGTGGAGGAACTCGGCCTTGTACGTGGCCATGTCGACGCCGACCGGGCAGTCGGTGCGGCAGCCCTTGCAGGACAGGCACAGGTCGAGCGCGTCCCTCACCTCGGTGGAGCGCCAGCCGTCCGTGATCACCTCGCCGGCGAGCATCTCGTGGAGCAGCCGGGCCCGGCCCCGCGTGGAGTGCGCCTCCTCGCCCGTCGCCCGGAAGGACGGGCACATGACGTCCGGGCCCGTCCCCGGCCCGGACGTACGGCACTTGGCGACGCCGACGCAGCGGCGTACAGCGGCGGAGAAGTCGCCCTCGTCCTGCGGGTAGCCGAAGGTGACGTCCACCGGGCGGCCGGGGAGCACCGCGAAGCGCAGGTTCTCGTCGAGGCGCGCGGGACGGGCGAGGATGCCGGGGTTCAGGCCGCCGTCCGGGTCCCAGAGGTCCTTGAACCGGGTGAACAGGCCCACCATCTCGTCCCCGTACATCCGGGGCAGCAGCTCGGCCCTCGCCTGCCCGTCGCCGTGTTCGCCGCTCAGCGACCCGCCGTGTGCGACGACGAGGGCGGCCTGTTCCTCGGAGAACCGGCGGAAGCGGGCGACGCCCCGGGCGGTGAGCAGGTCGAAGTCGATGCGTACGTGGATGCAGCCGTCGCCGAAGTGCCCGTACGGGGTGCCGCGCAGACCGTGTCCGGCGAGCAGGGCGCGGAAGTCGCGCAGGTAGGGCCCGAGTCGGGCGGGCGGCACGGCGCAGTCCTCCCAGCCGGGCCACGCCTCTCCCCCGCCGTCCGGCATCCGGGTCGCCGTCCCCGCGGCGTCCTCGCGGATGCGCCACAGGACGCGCATGCCGGCGGGGTCGGTGACGACGGTGCCGTCCAGGGCGTCGGCCGCCCGCACGATCCGTTCGGCGTGCGCGCGGGCCTCGGCGGGGGTCGCGCCGCCCGTCTCCACGAACAGCCAGGCACCGCCGCGCGGCAGGCCGGCCGGTTCCCGTACGAGGTCGGCGGCCATGCCCTCGACGGTGAGCGGCCCGAACGGGAGGAGGCCGGGGGCGGCTTCGGCGGCGGCGGACTCGTCGGCGTACCCGAGGACGGCGAGCGCCCGGGCGGCCGGGGTCTCGACCAGGCGGACGGTCGCCTCGGTGACGACGGCCAGGGTCCCCTCGCTGCCGCACAGCGCGCGGGCGTGGTCCGGGCCGTTCTCGGGGAGCAGGGCGTCGAGGGCGTATCCGGAGATGCGGCGCGGGAGTTCGGGGAAGCCGGTGCGCAGCAGCGCCAGGTGGGCCCCGGCGAAGTCCCCGAGTCCGGGGGGTGTGTCGGGCAGATCCCTTCCGAGGTGCAGGGGCGAACCGCCGCCATAGCGCAGGACGCGCAGGCTGCGCACGTTGTCGGCGGTGGTGCCCCAGGCCACGGAGTGCGCGCCGCAGGAGTTGTTGCCGATCATCCCGCCGAGCGTGCAGCGGCTGTGGGTGGACGGGTCGGGGCCGAACGTCAGCCCGTGCGGGGCGGCGGCGGCCCGCAGGTCGTCCAGCACGACACCGGGCTCGACGACGGCGGTGCGGGATGCCGGGTCGAGCGCGGTGATCCTGCGCATGTGGCGGGTGAAGTCCAGGACGACACCGGTGCCGGTGGCCTGGCCCGCGATGGAGGTGCCGCCGCCCCGGGGCACGACCGGCACCCCGTGCTCCCGGCAGACGCGCAGGGTCTCGGCGACGTCCTCGGCGTCGCGGGGGGCCACGACGGCCACCGGGACGCGGCGGTAGTTGGACGCGTCCATGGTCGTCAGCGCGCGGGCGGTGGCGTCGGACTCCACGTCGCCCCGGACGGCGCGGGCCAGGGCCCGGACGAGACCGGGATGCGGGTGCGGGTCGGGCATGGGGCCAGCATGCCGGACCGGAGCCCCGCTCGGCCCGTCGCGCAACGCGCACTCCCTGTCGGGCAACGCCCCGTTCCGGCCCGGTACGCGGAGAGCCCCCGCGCGCCGGACGGCATGCGGGGGCTCTCGCGTGCAGTCGCGGAGGCCGGGGCTACTTGGCGCAGACCGCCTTGTCCGCCTCGACACGCTGGATGTTCTCCGGCGCCTTCTGCGGGGCGGAGAGCGCGCTGCCCGCCTGCTTGAAGTCCGGGCCCAGGGTCAGCACCATCGGCTCCATGTCGGCGGCGTCCGTGGTCGTCGGCTTGAGGGCCGAGGCCGACATGCCCATCATCTCGGCCAGGCTGCGCGCCTGGTCGGCCTGGTTGGGGCCGTAGACGAGCTGGGTCTTCTTCACGTCCTGGGGGGCGTTCGCCTTGTTGGTGGACTTCAGCACGTTCTTCTCGTTCTGCAGCCAGTCCAGTGCGGCCTGGGCGGAACCGGGCGGGGCGCCGCCGTTGAACACGTCGACGCGGACGTCCGCCGGGTCGGCCTTGGGGCCCTTCAGCTTCGCGGCCTCGGCGGCCTTCTCCTCGGCCTTCTCCTGCTTCGCCACGGCGGTGAAGGAGACGTCCTCACGCATCATCGAGAAGACCTGGGGCGCCTTGGACTCGTCGAGGATGACGGTCGCCTTGTCGTCGGGGTTGTCCAGCACGGGCACCGTGGTGAACGTGATGTTCTTCGGGTCGACGGACGCCAGTTCCATGCCCAGCTTGCGCAGCTTGTTGATGTCGTCGATCTTGTCGTCGACGGTGAGCGCCTTGGTCGCCGCGTCCGCGAGCTTGAACATCTTGGTGGGGCTGGTCAGCGTGTCGTTGGACTTCAGCTTCCGCATGAGCGAACCCAGGAACTGCTGCTGGATCTCGATCCGGCTCAGGTCGCTGCCGAAGCCGACGGAGTGCCGGGTGCGCAGGAAGGAGAGTGCCTGCTCGCCCTCGATGGTGTGCTTGCCCTTGGACAGCTTCAGGTGCGAGTCCTTGTCGTTGATGTCCTTGGCCAGACAGACCTCCACCCCCTCGACGGCGCTGGTCAGGCTCTTGACGGCGTTGAAGTCGGCCACCATGAAGTGGTCGACCTTGAGGCCGGTGAGCTCGGTGACGGTCCGCATCGTGCAGCTGGGGGTGCGCTCCGACTGTCCCAGGCTGGTGTTGAAGCGCCCGCCGGTCGTCCCGGGGATGTCCTTCTCGGTGCCGTCCTCCAGCTGGGTCGGGCACTCCGGGATGTCCGTTATCAGGTCGCGCGGGATGCTCAGCGCGGTGGCGTTCGTGCGGTCCTTGGAGACGTGGAAAAGGATGTTCGTGTCGGCGTGGCCGACACTCCCCTTGTCGCCGTAGCCCTCGTTGCCCTCGCCGGTCCGCTTGTCCGTGCCGATCACCAGGACGTTGATCGCCCGGTCCTTGCTGAACCCGCCGGTACCGGCGCCGTCCGTGGACACGGCGGTGATGTTGCCGTTGAAGTGCTGGTAGGCGACGTAGCCCGCGGTGCCGACGCCCACGAGGAGGAAGGCGAGCACACCGCCCGTCCAGATCAGCGCCTTCTTCTTGCCGGACTTGGCCTTCACCTTGCGGCGTCCGGTGGCCGGCGCGGCGGCCCGGCCGCCCTGCCTGCGCGGCTCGTCCTTGCCTCCGCGGCCGCCGCCGGCGCCCCTGCGCCCGCCGCGCTGGCCGGGCACCGAGGCCCGTTCGCCCTGCGGCGGGGTCTCGGGCTCCGGCTTACGGCGCGGGCCGGCCGCTCTGGCTCCGGACGAGCGGGGGGCGCCGGGGCCGGCCGGTGCGGCTGATCGCCCTGAGGAGGGGGTCAGTCGCAGTTCGTAATCACCGGTGTCCGGGTTCAGTACCCACTGGTCTGCGGGGTCGATGCCCTCGTCCCGCCCACGGCCTTGCGCGTCCACGGTTGCTGCGTCCTCCGTCGGGGCCCCGCGGCGCCTCCCCCTTCAAGGCGCGCGGCGTGTCTTACGGCAGTGCCGACCTGGGAGGCCGTCTGCACCGGAGCGCTCACACTAGCCGCCCACCGGCCTACGGGCGACGATCGAGGCAAATCACGGCCCCCCTGGGGGACATAACGTCACATTCGCCTCCAGTTGCCCACACGCACCACCGGACACCGGAGTTGACGGCGCCCTCAAGCCACTGAAGGAATCACTTCAAGCCAGATTTCAAACAGAAGTGGCCACAAGGAATCCCCAAACAAGTCGCCAATTCTCCTATAGTTGCCTCGACTTGATCGGGAACAATCAGCTCCAGTTGTGGTTCTTTCACCGACACCGCACCGGAAGATCCGGATTGTCCCTTTCCCTGCACCGTCCGTCCCGAGGACTCCGATTGCGCCCTTCACTCCGGCCGACCGCGCTCGCCCTGCTGGTCTCGGCAGCCGCCACCGGCGCCCTGTGCCTCTGGGCGATCGCCGCCGCCCCCGCCTCGGTACGGACCCCGCTGTCCTGGGGAGCCGGCGGCGCCGCACTCGTGGTGAGCGTCGCGGTCGCCGTCACCGTCTACACCCTCGCCACTTCACGCAACCTGCGGGCCCTGCGGGCCGCGGACGCCGAACGCTTCACGGCCGAGACCTCACGCCTCGTCTCGACCTCGGCCGCCGAGGCGCAGCGCTTCACGGCCGAGACCGCCCGGATCAGATCCACCGCCGCCGCCGAGGTCGCGCGGACCACCGCGGAGGCCGACGAGCGGGTCGCACGCGCCACCTCCGAGGCCGCCGAGCAGCATGAGCGCCTCACCGCCGAGACCGCGCGGCTCACCGCCCGCGCCCGGCGCAGCGAGACCGAACGCTCCGCGGCGATCGCGGCGTGCGCCAACGCCGCGGGCCGCATGCAGGCACTGTCCACGAGCATGCTGGCCGACCTCCGCGAGATGGAGCACCGGCACACCGGCGAGGACGTGCTGGGCGACCTGCTGCACCTGGACCACCGCACCGCCCAGGCGGGCCGCCTCGCCGACTCCATCGCCGTACTGACCGGCGCGCGCTCCGGTCGCCGCTGGGCCAAGCCGATCGTCATGGAGTCGATCCTGCGCGGGGCGATGGGCCGCATCGGCGGCTACCAGCGCATCCGCCTCCACTCGACCAGCGACGTGGCCATCGCCGGCCACGCCGCCGAAGGCGTCATGCACGCCCTGGCGGAGCTGCTTGACAACGCTGCCAACTTCTCGCCGCCCACGGCCGAGGTGCACGTGTACGTCGAGGAGGTCCCGGCGGGCATCGTGGTCACCGTCGAGGACAGCGGTCTGGTGATGAGCGACGTGCAGCTGCGCCGCGCCGAGCGGGCCGTGTCCGCGGAGAACCAGGACCTCACCGCCATCTCCGGCACCCGGCTCGGCCTCGCCGTCGTCGGCAGGCTGGCCCGCAAGCACGGCCTGACCGTCTCCTTCCGGCCTTCGGCGCGCGGTGGCACGGGCGCGCTGCTGATGCTCCCGCAGGAGCTCATCTCCCGTACGCCGGCCCTCCTGCCCGCGCCCGCCCCCGAGCCCGTGGGACCGCCCGAGCCGGAGCCGGACCACGCGATGCCCGGCACCGACCGGACGGCCGCCGAGCCGGCGCGCGCGGACGGCTCCGAGCACGCGCGGCGCGACGGCACCCAGCCGCAGACGGCGGGGTCCGAGTCGGAGACCACCGGTTCCCTCCCCCAGTTCGGTGACAGCGGCCTCCCCAAGCGCCGCCGCGGCCGCACCCTCGCCGCCGCCGAAGCCCGTACCGGCAATGCCGAACCAGGCGGAGCCGATTCCCCCAGGCCCCGTGCCACCGACCCGAAGGTCCAAGCAGCCCGCTTCAGCACCTTCAGCCAGGCGGTACGAGCCAACTCCCCGCACCCGGAAGGCAACACCCGATGAGCGCGACCACCGACGAGAAGCTCAACTGGCTGCTGGAGGGGCTGCTCGACCGGACGCCCGGCGCCCGGCACGCCCTCGTGCTGTCCAGGGACGGTCTCAAGCTGTGCCGCACCCCCGAGCTCTCCGTCGACCAGGCGGACCAGCTGGCCGCGATCTCGGCGGGCATCCAGAGCCTGTCGCACGGCGCGTCCATCGAGTTCGGCGACGGCACCGGCGGCGTACGGTCCGCGATGACCGAGTTCTACGGCGGCGTGCTGTTCATCGTGGAGGCGGGCGCGGGCGCCCACCTGGCGGTCGTGGCCGCCGAGGACTCCGACGTCGGTCTCGTCGGCCACAACATGAGTGAACTCGTCGAGCAGCTGGGCGAGTACCTCGTGGCACCGCCGCGCGAGGCATCGGCCCCGGCGGCGGAAACAGCGGACGTATGACGTCCGTACCGCGCCCCCGCCCGGGACGCGACGACGATCCGGACCGGCTGTACACCCTGACGGGTGGCCGCAGCCGGTCGGACTCGGCCGCGTTCGACCTGGTGACGCTCGTCGTCGCCGAGTGCGATCCCACCCCAGGGATGCAGTCGGAGCACGTCGCGATCCTGCGGATGTGCCAACTCCCCACCGCGGTCGTCGAGATCTCGGCCACCCTGAACCTGCCCGTCAGCATCGTGCGCATCATGCTGTGCGACCTGCTCGACACCGGCCGGATCAGCGCCCGCCACCCCCGTACTGCACGTGTCGAGGACCGGCTCCCCGACACCGACACCCTGGAACAGGTGCTCGTTGGACTCCGCAACCTCTGACCGTGCCGCCCTGCAGGCGACGGCCGACAACGGACTGAAGATCGTCGTCGTCGGCGGCTTCGGGGTCGGCAAGACCACCATGGTGCGATCCGTGAGCGAGATCCGTCCGCTCAACACGGAAGAGACCATGACACGCGCGGGCGAGGCCGTCGACGACCTCGAAGGTGTGCACTCCAAGACGTCCACCACGGTCGCCTTCGACTTCGGCCGGATCACGCTCGACGCGCGATCGGTCCTCTACCTCTTCGGCGCGCCCGGACAGGAGCGCTTCTGGTTCCTGTGGGACCGGCTCTTCTCCGGCACCCTGGGCGCCGTCGTCCTCGTCGACACCCGGCGGCTGGCCGACTCCTGGTACGCGATCGACCGCCTGGAGCACCACGGCACGCCGTTCATCGTGGCGTGCAACGACTTCGGCGGTCCGCTGCACACCGAGCAGCAGATCCGCGAGGCGCTCGACCTCTCCCCCGACGTCCCGCTCGTGGAGTGCGACGCCCGAGACCGGTCCTCCAGCAAGTACGTCCTGATCACGCTCGTCGAGCACCTCTACGCGCTGTCCCTCGCGCGTGAGAAGAACGCCGACGCCGCACTGGCGGGCGGTCCCGCCGCCCCGGCGATGACCCCGGAGCCCACGCTGTGACCAAGTGCCCCGTGAACGGGACCGCCACCCCGCTGTCCGGCCCGCGCTTCCAGACGGACCCCGTGCAGCTGTACCGCGAGATGCGCCGCGACCAGGGCTCCGTGGCCCCGGTGGTGCTCGACGGCGACATACCCGCGTGGCTGATCCTCGGGTACCGCGAACTGCACCAGGTCACCAACGACCCGGTCCTCTTCAGCCGGGACTCCGACCTGTGGAACCAGTGGGAGAACATCCCGGACGACTGGCCGCTGCTCCCGATGATCGGGCGCAAGCAGCCGTCGATCCTCTACACGGTCGGCGAGCGGCACACCGTGCGCGCCGGCATGATCAGCGACGCGCTGGAGGCCGTGGACCCCTTCGCGCTCAAGCGGTACGCCGAGGAGTTCGCGGACGACCTCATCGACCGCTTCTGCTCCTCCGGCCGGACCGACATCATCGCCGAGTACGCGATGCTGCTGCCCGCACGGGTGCTCGCGAAGATCTACGGGTTCAGCGACGAGGTCGGCGGGACGCTCGTCGGCGCGCTCAACGACATGATCGACGGCCGCGAGAGGGCCCTGGCCGGACAGCAGCACCTGGGTGCGTCGATGTTCCAGCTCCTCATCGACAAGCACGCCGAGCCCGGCGACGACGTCGCGACCAGGATGCTCCAGGACCCCGGCGGCTTCACCGACGAGGAGGTCGTCCAGGACCTCATGGTGATGATGGCCGCGGGCCACCAGCCGACCGCGGACTGGATGGGCAACTCCCTGCGGCTGATGCTGACGGACGACCGCTTCGCCGCGTCGCTCTCCGGCGGCCGGCACAGCGTCGCCGAGGCCATGAACGAGGTGCTCTGGGAGGACACCCCCACCCAGAACGTGGCAGGCCGCTGGGCGTCCCGCGACACCCACCTCGGCGGACAGCACATCCGCGCCGGGGACCTGCTGCTCCTCGGCATCGCGGCAGCCAACGGCGACCCGCAGGTGCGCACCGACGGCTCGGCCCTGACCGGCGGCAACAACGCCTTCCTCTCCTTCGGCCACGGCGAGCACCGCTGCCCGTTCCCGGCCCAGGAGACCGCGGAGGTCATCGCACGTACGGGGATCGAGGTGCTCCTGGACCGGCTCCCGGACGTCGACCTCGCCGTCCCCGCGGACAAGCTGACCCGGCGTCCGTCCCCGTGGCTGCGCGGCCTGACGGACCTGCCGGTGCACTTCACTCCCACCCCCGCTCTTGGAGGCCAGAAATGACCCGGATCGTCCTCGATCCCCTCGTCGCAGACCTCGACGGCGAGAGCGCCGCGCTGCGCGCCGCCGGACCGCTGGCCGAGGTGGAGCTCCCCGGCGGGGTGCACTGCTACGCGGTGACGCACCACGCCGAGGCCCGCCAGCTGCTCACCGACAGCCGCGTCGTCAAGGACATCAACGTCTGGAACGCCTGGCAGCGCGGCGAGATCCCGATGGACTGGCCGCTGATCGGTCTCGCCAACCCGGGCCGCTCGATGCTGACCGTCGACGGCGCCGACCACCGCAGGCTGCGCACCCTCGTCGCGCAGGCCCTGACCGTGAAGCGGGTGGAGCGGCTGCGGTCCGGCATCGAGGCGCTGACCAACGCGTCCCTGGACCGGCTCGCGGCGCACCCCAAGGGTGAAGCGGTCGACCTGAAGGCGGAGTTCGCCTATCCGCTGCCGATGAACGTCATCAGCGAGCTGATGGGCGTGGACTCGGCCGACCACCCCCGGCTCAAGGAGCTGTTCGAGAAGTTCTTCTCGACGCAGACCCCGCCGGAGGAGGTCCCGCAGATGATGGCGGACCTCGGCGAGCTGTTCACGAAGATCGTCGACGGCAAGCGCGCGAACCCCGGCGACGACCTGACGAGCGCCCTCATCGCGGCCTCCGATGACGGCGACCACCTCACCAACGAGGAGATCGTCAACACGCTGCAGCTGATCATCGCGGCCGGCCACGAGACGACGATCAGCCTGGTCGTCAACGTCGTCGAGGCCCTCCAGACCCACCCCGAGCAGCGCAAGCGCGTGTTGAACGGGGAGGTGCCGTGGGAGAACGTGATCGAGGAGACCCTGCGCTGGAACACCCCCACCTCGCACGTGCTGATCCGTTTCGCGACGGAGGACATCGAGGTCGGCGACAAGGTCCTGCCCAAGGGTGAGGCCCTGATCGTCTCCTTCGGGGCGCTCGGCCGTGACGAGAAGCAGCACGGGCCGACCGCAGGTGAGTTCGACATCACCCGGTCCCCCAACCGTCACATCGCTTTCGGCCATGGTCCGCACGTCTGCCCGGGCGCCGCGCTGTCCCGTCTGGAGGCGGGGGTCGCACTGCCCGCGCTGTACGAGCGCTTCCCCGACCTGGACCTGGCGGTACCCGCCGAGGACCTGCGGAACAAGCCGATCGTCACCCAGAACGACCTCCACGAGCTGCCGGTCGACCTCGGCTGATCCACGGCATCGCTTTCCAGCCGTATGGGTCGTCCGCGATCCGGAGCGTGCGTCTCACCGGACGGACAGGGCTCCCTGACCGCTTCCCCGAGGGGCTACGCTCCGGATCGTGGCTGACATCCAGATTCCCGCTGACCTCAAGCCCGCCGACGGACGTTTCGGCGCCGGCCCCTCCAAGGTGCGGACGGAGGCGGTCGACGCGCTGGCCGCGACCGGCACCTCCCTGCTCGGAACATCCCACCGCCAGGCCCCGGTCAAGAACCTGGTCGGCGAGGTACGTGAAGGTGTGCGCAGCCTCTTCTCCCTTCCCGAGGGTTACGAGGTCATCCTGGGCAACGGCGGCTCCACCGCCTTCTGGGACGTCGCGACACACGGCCTGATCGAGTCGAAGTCGCAGCACCTGAACTTCGGCGAGTTCTCGTCGAAGTTCGCGAAGGCCGCCAAGCTCGCGCCGTGGCTGGCCGACCCGACCGTCATCGCCTCGGACCCGGGCACCCACCCGGACCCGCGTGCCGAGGCCGGCGTCGACGTCTACGCCTTCACCCACAACGAGACCTCGACGGGTGTCGCGGCCCCGGTGAAGCGGGTGGCGGGCGCCGACGAGGGCTCGCTCGTCCTCGTGGACGCCACGTCCGGTGCGGGCGGCCTCCCGGTCGACATCACCGAGACCGACGTCTACTACTTCGCCCCGCAGAAGTCCTTCGCCTCCGACGGCGGCCTGTGGATCGGCGTGTTCTCCCCGGCGGCCCTGGAGCGCGCCGCCCGCGTCCACGCCTCCGGCCGGCACATCCCGGAGTTCTTCTCGCTGCCCACGGCGATCGACAACTCCCTGAAGAACCAGACGTACAACACCCCGGCGCTGGCCACCCTGTTCCTGCTGAACGAGCAGCTGAAGTGGATGAACACCCAGGGCGGCCTGGACTTCACCACGGGCCGCACCGCCGCCTCCGCCCGGAACCTGTACGGCTGGGCCGAGGATTCCAAGTACGCCACCCCGTTCGTCACCGACCCGGCGAAGCGCTCGCAGGTCATCGGCACGATCGACTTCGAGGACGGCGTCGACGCCGCCGCGGTCGCCAAGGTGCTCCGCGCCAACGGCATCGTCGACACGGAGCCCTACCGCAAGCTGGGCCGCAACCAGCTGCGCGTGGCGATGTTCCCGGCCATCGATCCGGCGGACGTCCAGGCACTGACGGCGTGCATCGACTACGTGATCGACAAGCTGTAGGCAGGCACGCGGAAGCGGCCCGGCACACGTCCTGTGTGCCGGGCCGCTTCCGTGTCACCCGGCCGGGTGAAGCACGGTCCTGCGGAGCACGGGGGCACGTCCCGGCCTACGAGGATGCTCTCGACGCCAGCCATTCCAGGAGGACCGCAATGTCTGCAGCAGCAGTCGAGCACCCCTGTGACGATGAGCCGGAGACGCAGCTCGAAACAGCCAACCGGCTGATGGAACAGCTTCCGGGTTATCGCGTCGAGATCATCGGAGGCGTCATCACCGTGGCACCACCCCCGCACGGCCCGCACGCCCGCGCGCTCACCAAGCTGATGCGGCCCTTTATCGCCGCGGGACTCGACGACGGCGAGACGGAGGTCCTCCAGGGAATCGGCCTGTGGCTTCCCTCCGGCCCCGAGGACTACGCCATCCCGGACCTGGCCATCGTCGACGCCGACCTCGACGAGCACCTCATCGAGAACAACTGCTACGACCCCGCCTGCTTTCGCCTGGTCCTGGAGGTCACCTCCGGGAACTACCAGAACGACATGCGCAACAAGGTCACCGCGTACGCCCAGGCAAAGATCCCCGTGTACGTCGTCGTCGACCGAAAGCACAGCCGGATCCACGTGCTGACCGAGCCGCTGCCCTCCGGCTACGACCGTCACGAGGTGTACGCCCCCGGCCAGGAGGCTCCCCTCCCCTCCGTCCTGGGCACCGAGGTGTCCTTGGACGTCGCCGAGCTGGTGAAGGCGGGCCGCCCCAAGCGCTGAGAGCGCGGGCCGCTACTGTTCGCGGCATGATCTCCTCGACAGCCCAAGTCCCGTACACCGGGAGCGAGAAGGAGTCCCTG
This sequence comes from Streptomyces sp. NPDC001822, assembly GCF_042892135.1. Classification (NCBI taxonomy): domain Bacteria; kingdom Bacillati; phylum Actinomycetota; class Actinomycetes; order Kitasatosporales; family Streptomycetaceae; genus Streptomyces; species Streptomyces sp. NPDC001822. The sequence continues at coordinate 157,179 of NZ_JBIATW010000002.1, read as the reverse complement.
CACACGAGCCTGGACCGGCACCGGGACGTGGTGCTCTGGAAGCTCGAAGGCCTGGACGACGAGCAGCTGCGCCGCCCCATGACCCCGACGGGGACGAACCTGCTGGGCATCGTGAAGCACCTGGCCACCGTCGAGTACGGCTGGTTCTGCGCCGCGTTCGGTCACGCGACCGAGGATTTCTGGTTCGACACGTCCAAGGACGACATGACCGTCGCACCCGACGAGTCGACGGAACGGATCCTCGCGTTCTACGCCCGCGCCCGCGCCGCCGCCGACCGGTCGATCGAGGAGACCGGGCTGGACACCACCGGGACCTCCTGGAACGGCAACACGGTGTCCATGCGCTGGGTCCTCATCCACATGATCGAGGACGTGCTGCGGCACGCCGGACACATGGACATCGTCCGTGAGCTGATCGACGGGGCGACGGGTTCCTACCCGGCTCCCTGACCCGCGGGCGGGGCCATGACTCCGGCCAGCACGGCGCGGAGCTCCCGCACCCCCGCGCTCCACCGCTCCCCCTCACCCGCGTCCGCCCAGAGCTCCAGCAGCTCGGACTCCCCCGCCACCACCCGGTCGAGGGCGGTGACGGCGAGGCCGCACAGCTCGGGTGCAAGCGGGGGCAGGGGGTCGTCGGGGCCGTAGACCGAATCCACCGGCGTGCCTCCCGGGCGCTGGGCGGCGAGCAGGGCCGCCGCGGCGACGGCCACCACACCGTCGTCGGCGTCGAGGTGGTCGTCCGCGCCCGTGCGGGCGGCGAGGGCGAGCGCCTCCCGGATGATCTCCTCGCGCCGTCCGGGCCGCGCGTCGTCGAGACCCCCCGCGAAGTCCGCCGCGGTGTCGCTGTCGAAATGGCCCATCCCCCAGGTCCCCACGGGACCCCCTTCCTCAGCCGGTGCCCCCATCCTGCCGCCCACCACTGACAGTCGGCTTCCGGGCGAGCAGGAACGCCTGGGGCGTCCTCTCCGGGAAGGGGCCCTCGGTGTCGGTCTCCCGCACCGTCCGGGCCAGCATGGCCAGCCCGGCCGCCTTCAGGAGCTCCGCGACCCGTTCGGGCCGCCGGCGGCGGAAGTCGAGCGCGATGTCCTTGCCGAAGGCCTCGTCCCGGCGCAGCACGTCGTCACCCACCTGGAACCCCAGGAGAATGTAGCCACCGGGCTTCAGCACACGGAAGAACTCGGCGAAGACCAGAGGAAGTTGTTCGTCCGGGACATGGATGGTCGAGTACCAGGCCAGCAGCCCGCCGAGATCCCCGTCCGCGAGGTCGAGCCCGAGCATGGAGCCCTCGTCGAACCGCAGGCCGGGGTGGTCCCGCCGGGCCTCCGCCAGCATCTGCGGCGAGAGGTCGACACCGAAGACGTCGACGCCCAGTCCGTGCAGGTATCCGGTCACCCGCCCGGTGCCGCAGCCGACGTCGGCCACGGGCCCTCCTCCGTCGGCCAGGACGAGTTCGGCGAAGGCCGTCACCATGGCCCGGTCGAGCGGCTTGGTGCCCAACTCGTCCCGGAAGAGCGAGGAGTAGTCGCCGGCGATGGCGTCGTACGACGCCCGGGTGGTGTGCAGGAAATCCAGCGTGTCGGTCACGGTCCGGCACTGTAGTGCGGTGGCGGCGGCCGGGGGCGGTTTTCGGAAGGACACCCGCCAAGACCGCCGCGAGGGGCGTTCCTCAGGTCACGCGGACGACGAGCACCGCCACGTCGTCGCGCTGCGGCACGTCGTCCAGCCGGTGGGCGAGCGTCTCCAGGACCATCGGCAACGGGCGGTCTCCGACGGCCGAGAGCGTGGCGGCGGTCTCCCGGACGCTCTCGTCGATGTCGTTGTCCCGGCGCTCGACCAGCCCGTCGGTGTACAGCAGGAGCACGCTTCCCCGGGGGAGCCGGCGTTCCAGGTCGTGGCGGGCGACACCGTCCGGGGCACCGAGGAGCATCAGGTCGTGCTCGCCGAGCGTCGAGACGTCGCCGTCGGGCGTACGCACCAGGGGTGGCGGGTGGCCCGCGTTGGACCAGGTGAGCAGCCACCGGCCATCGCGCTGGTCCAGGCGGGCGTGGACCGCTGTGGCACCGGGGCCCAGGGGCAGTGCCTCGAAGGCACTGTCGACCGCCTTCAGTGCGGCGGCGGGCGAGTGTGCGGCGCGCGCGAGGGTGGCCTGTCGGAGCATGCTGCGGACCTGGCCCATCACTGCGGCGGCCTGGACGTCGTGCCCGATGACGTCACCGATGGACAGCATCAGGGACCAGTGTCCGGAGGCCGCGGGGTGCTGCAGCCGGTAGGCGTCGTACCAGTCGCCGCCCACCATGTCCTGGTCGGTGGCCGGAAGGTAGAGGGCCGCCATGTCCAGGCCCGGCACGGAAGGCAGTTCGGTCAGCATCGCGGCCTGGAGCTGTTCGGCGGTGCTCAGCCGGTTCTCGACGAACAGGGTGCGCTCCACGGCCTGGCTCGCGTATCCGCCGACCGCGGTGAGGACGGCTTCCTCGGTCACCTCCAGGAGGTGGGCGTCCGGCCAGCACCACATCAGCACCCCGCGGCCCAGCATCAGCGGCACGCACAGGGCGGACCGCAGGCCCAACGAGTCGTATCCGGCGACGGCTTCGGGACTGAAGCCCGCCACGAGCGCGTCGCGGTCCGGCACGAAGACGGTGCGCTGCTCCCTCATGGCCTTCGTGCTGGGGAAGTCGGCGTCCATGTCCAGCCGGTCGATCGACACCTCGACCGCCCGGACGTGCTCGGGATCCACCACGCGCCACAGGCCCCGGCCGTCAGCGAGCAGCAGGCCGACGTAGGACGGTTCGGTGGGGCCGTGGAACAGACTGCGCAGGCGGCGGGCCAGGTCCGTCAGGTCGTGGGAGTGTCCCAGTTCGACCGAGGCGCGCAGCAGCAGGCGGGCGTGGTCGCGGTCCCGGCGGGTCCGCTCGCTGGCGATCCTCAGCCGCAGTTCCACCGAGCAGGCGGCGGCGAGGTCCTCCAGGTCCCGCAGCTCGTCCGCCGTCCAGTCCCGGGGGCGGTGGTCGATGGCGCAGAGCGACCCGAGGACGTGCCCGTCGGCGTCGGTCAGCGGCATTCCCGCGTAGGCGATGACCTGGAGGTCGGGGATGGCCAGGCTGGCGCAGGTGAGCGAGTCCAGCCGCGTGTCGGTCAGGATCAGCGGTCGTCCGGTGGCGACGACGTGCTGGCAGAAGGAGTGGCTGAGCGGGGTTCCTCGCTGTGTGGCCCAGGGCTCGGCGAGGCCGACCATGCCGGGGAAGACCTGACGGTCGGCCTCCAGCAGGGAGACCAGGGAGACGGGGACGCGCAGGAAGCGCGTGACGAGGCGTGCGAACCGCTCCATGCCGGGATCGGCCGCCGCTGTGAGCCCTGCGAGCCGCAGGGCTTCCATCCTCCCCAGTTCGCCCACCAGGGGGCCTTTCGTAGAGGTGGTGGCCGGAGCCCCGGCGCACGTACGCCGCTCTTCGAAGGTATAAGACAAACACGGTGATGTCGTGATCAGAGCCGGTCCGCGGAGCCCGGCACGGCCTCACGCGAGACGTCCCGCCGCCACCTCACCTCGCCGTCCTCCCACTCGTCCGTGGCGGTCAGCCCGGCCGCTGCCGCGACGGCCGCGGACGCGGCGTGGTCCGGGTGGATGTGGGCGACGACGCTCCGGACGGTCCGCCGCCCCAGCAGGTGGCGGACCAGTCCCGCCGCCGCCTCCGTCGCGTAACCCCGGCCCTGCCACGGGGTGCCGAGCACCCAGGCCACTTCCGCCCGGCCGTCGCGCAGGGTGGCCTGCACGTACCCGGCCAGGCACCCCTCGGCCCGCACCCGGAGCACCCAGTTCCACCAGAGCTCGGCGGGGTCGGGGGAGCCGGCGCTCTGGCGTTCGTAGCGGGCGCGCAGCGCGTCCAAGCCCTCCGGGGCGCCCCCCGTGTAGGTGTGCAGGGCGGGATCGGAGAGGACCGCCGCCATCTCCCGCGCGTGCGCCACGTCCAGCGGGAGTGCGTCCAGGCGGGCGGTGGAGAAGGGCTCGGGGGCGCCGTCGGCGTACATGCGGCGGAGCCTACGCCGGTCGCCGGCCCCCGGGCGGGGTACCCGGCGGCGTCCCTCTGCGCACTCCTGCCGCCGCGTCCGCTTTCAGTGCTTTCGGGGGCATGCGGGGTGCACCATGGAATACATGAGCACGATCCGTGAACTGGAGCCCTTCGTGAGGCAGTACACCGTCCTGCTCAGCAGCCGCAGGCCGGACGGATCCGCCGCCCGCACCCCCGTCAGCATCGCCGTCGAGGGCGACCACGCCTACGTCCGCACGTTCTCGTCGGCGTGGAAGGTGGACCGGATGCGCAACCACCCGGTGGTGGAGGTCGCCCCGTGCACCGTGCGCGGCGCGCCGACGGGGCCGCCCATGAAGGCGTGGGCCCGGCTCCTGCAGCCGGGGTCGAAGGAGAACCTGCACGCCGCCCGCACGCTCTCCCGGAAGTACCCCGCCCTGCACGGAGTGGTCGTCCCCCTCGCCCACCGGCTGAAGCGGGACCGGACCCTGCACTACGAGCTGCGCCCGGTCACACCGGACGACTGACCGCGTTCGCGGCCGGAGCCCGGGGCGCACACAGGGCCGGAACGGGCCGGCCGCAGCACGGTCGGACACCCCTGCGCGGTTCACGCCCTCCGGCGTGAACATCGACATACGCGCCGTGTATACACGCCATGTACAGTTCCCTCCATGCCCGCAATATTTGACACAACAACAAAGATCACCAAAGGTGTCCGCGCGATAGCGACCCTGTCGGCGGCCGGAGCCCTGCTCCTGGGCCTCACCGGGTGCACGCACTACGACACCAGCAAGCCGAGCGACGTACGCAAGGCCGCCAAGGCCGCCACCTCCGGCACGTCCGGCACCAAGGGCGCGTCCGCCGCCAACGCCGCCGGCGCGGTCGACTGCCGCGAAGCCAAGTGCATCGCCCTCACCTTCGACGCGGGACCGAGCGAGAACAGCCCCCGCCTCCTGGACATCCTCAAGGCGGAGAAGGTGCACGCCACGTTCTTCCTGCTCGGCAAGGGCCACATAGACAAGCACCCCGACCTGGTGAAGCGGATGGCCCGGGAGGGCCACGAGCTGGCCAGCCACACGTGGGACCACAAGATCCTCACCGACATCAGCGACGCGGAGGTCCGCGACGAGTTCAAGCGCACCGACGACGCGGTGGAGAAGCTGACGGGCAAGCGCCCCACGCTCATGCGGCCGCCCCAGGGACGCACGGACAACCACGTCGGCGAACTCGCCAAGGAGGAGGGCCTGGCGCAAATACTGTGGGACGTCACCACGAAGGACTACAAGGTGCCGCCGAGCGCCACCATCACCGAGCGCGCCGTGCAGCACGCGAAGCGTGACTCCATCATCCTGCTCCACGACATCTACAAGAACACCGTGCCCGCGGTCCCCGGCATCATCGACCAGCTGAAGGCCAAGGGCTACACGTTCGTCACCGTGCCCCAGCTGCTCGCCCCCGGCAAGGCCGAGCCGGGCAAGATCTACAAACCGTGATCGCGCAGCACACTCCGGGCGTCTATACACGTCGCGTATACACAACACGTATACATGCCATGTATAGTCACCCCATGTCTATCAGTCACACACTCCTCGGCCTACTGGAGTCGGGGCCGTCCCATGGTTACGACCTGAAGCGGTCCTTCGACGCGAGGTTCGGCCAGGACCGGCCGCTGCACTACGGCCAGGTCTACTCGACGATGTCCCGGCTGCTGAAGAACGGCCTCGTCGTCGTCGACGGCGTCGAGACGGGCGCGGGTCCGGAGCGGAAGCGGTACGCGATAACCGACGCGGGGATCACCGACGTCGAGCAGTGGCTCTCCACACCCGAGACGCCCGAGACCTACCTGCAGTCGACGCTGTACACCAAGGTCGTCCTCGCCCTTCTCACCGACCGCGACGCCGCCGGCGTCCTGGACACCCAGCGTTCGGAGCACCTGCGCGGCATGCGCGTGCTCACCGGACGCAAGCGCGACGGTGACCTGGCCGACCAGCTCATCTGCGATCACGCCCTGTTCCACATGGAGGCCGACCTGCGCTGGCTGGAGCTCACCGCCGCACGCCTCGACCATCTCCGAAAGACGGTAGTCCGATGACTCCCCCCGCTGGTTCACTGCTGGCGGCCGAAGACCTGCACAAGGCCTACGGCCCCACCGCCGCGCTCGACGGCGCCGAATTCTCCATCCACCCCGGCGAGGTCGTCGCCGTGATGGGCCCGTCCGGCTCCGGCAAGTCGACGCTGCTGCAATGCCTCGCGGGCATCGTGACCCCCGACTCCGGAACCATCCGCTACGACGGACGCGAGCTGTCCGCGATGAGCGACTCACAGCGCAGTGCACTGCGGCGCAGCGAGTTCGGGTTCGTGTTCCAGTTCGGCCAGCTCGTGCCGGAACTCACCTGCGTCGAGAACGTCGCGCTGCCCCTTCGTCTGAACGGCACTCCGCGCAAGACGGCCGAGCAGACGGCACTGAGCTGGATGGAGCGCCTGGAGGTCGAAGGTCTCGCCCGCAAGCGTCCCGGTGAGGTCTCCGGCGGTCAGGGTCAGCGCGTCGCGGTGGCACGCTCCCTGGTCACCGGAGCCAGGGTCATCTTCGCCGACGAGCCGACCGGTGCACTGGACTCCCTCAACGGCGAGCGCGTGATGGAGCTGCTGACGGAAGCCGCGCGATCCACCAACGCGGCCGTCGTGCTGGTCACCCACGAGTCGCGTGTGGCCGCGTACTCCGACCGGGAGGTCGTCGTCCGTGACGGCCGGGCACGGGACATGGAGCGTGCGGTATGACCGCCCGCGTATGGGCCCGCGACCTCACCATGGGCGTCCGCTTCGCGGTGTCCGGCGGGCGTGAGGGCTGGGTGCGGGCTCTGCTGACGGCTGTCGGCGTCGGTCTGGGTGTGGCCATGCTGCTGCTCACGACCGCGATTCCGCACGCGCTCGAACTGCGGGACGCGCACGAGAACGCGCGGGCCGACATCAGCACGTCGTCCACGGTGCACAAGTCGAATGCCACGGTGGTGGTCGCGACTGTCGACACCGAATTCCGCAGTCACGGCGTCAGGGGCCGTGAGCTGGAGGCCGAGGGACCGGGCGCGCCTCTGCCGCCTGGTGTGGCGAAGTTCCCGGCGCAGGGCGAGATGGTGGTCTCCCCCGCGCTGAAGGACCTGCTGACATCGGACTCCGGTGCGCTGCTGCGCAAGCGGCTGCCCGGCCGGATCGTCGCCACGATCGGCGACAACGGTCTGGCCGGTCCGCGTGAACTCGCCTTCTACCGTGGTGCCGAGGGGCTGGCCTCTCACATCGACGGCGATAGCGTCCACCGGATCAAGGAGTTCGGCAACCCGTCCCCGGACGCGCAGAAGCTCGATCCGATCCAGGCCCTGCTGATTCTCGTCATGCTCGTGGTCCTGCTCATGCCCGTGGCGGTCTTCATCGCCACGGCCGTGCGCTTCGGCAGCGAGCGACGTGACCGGCGGCTCGCGGCCCTGCGGCTCGTGGGCTCGGACAGTCACAGTGTCCGGCGGGTCGCGGCCGGAGAGGCTCTGGTGGGTGCGCTGTTGGGGCTCCTCGTCGGCGCCGGGTTCTTCGTGGTGGGCCGCCAGGCGGCAGGCTCCCTCGAGATCCGCAACATCAGTGTCTTCCCGGACTATCTGTCCCCCTCGCCCTTCCTGGCGCTGCTGGTGGTGGTGGCCGTGCCGGTGGCAGCCGTCGCGGTGACGGTGCTCGCCCTGCGTAACGTCGCCATCGAGCCGCTCGGTGTGGTGCGTTCGGGCCGGCAGTCGAAGGGAAAGCTGTGGTGGCGGCTGCTGCCGTCGCTGATCGGTCTGGCCCTCCTGGCGCCGATGATGGGCCAGGGCAAGGACAACGGGCAGTTCAGCGGACCGCGGACCGGGTTCGGCGTCATCCTGCTGCTGATCGGTGTGACGGCGCTGCTGCCGTGGGTCGTCGGAGCGGTCGTCGCCCGGCTCGGTTCCGGTGGTGTCGCACAGCAACTGGCCGTTCGGCGCCTCCAGATGAACAGCGGCGCGGCGACCAACATGGTCAACGGCATCGCCGTGGCCGTGGCCGGAGCCATCGCGCTGCAGATGCTCTTCGGCGGGGTCGAGGCCTCCTACACGCACTCGACCGGGCTGGACACCTCGCGTGCGCAGATGGAAGTCACCGTGCCCGGCGACGTGCCGCTCGCACCGGCCACGCAGAAGCTGCGCGCGACCGAGGGCGTCAAGGCCGTGGTCAGCCTCAGCGAGGGCAACGTCGGCGACCGCGCCGACAATCCGAGCCGCTACGCACAGGTCTCGGTGGGCGACTGCGCGGACCTGCGGGAGATCGCCACGCTCCCTTCGTGCCGGCCCGGCGATGCCTTCCTCCTCGCTCCCGGGCACACCGAGTTCGCCTCGCCCGACGCGGCGGAGCTGGCGAAGCCGGGGAAGCGGGTGTACTTCGATCCGGCCTTCCCCGGTACCCCACACACCTCGAAGGCGGCCTCCTGGTCACTGCCCAAGACCGTCAAGACCGGGCAGCCCCGGTCCGGTCTGGCGGGAACATGGGAGTCGGGCGGCATCCTGATCACCCGCGCGGCACTGCCGGACGACGCCGTGTCGACCATGACCGGGCACACCTACGTCCGCGTGGACGGTTCGGTGAAGGACGCGGGCGAACTGGTGCGGAACACCGTGGCCACCATCGATCCGCGGGCGGTCACCACCGTGCGCCGGGGCTCGGGAATCGACGGAACGTACGCCGGCATCCGGTCGGGACTGCTGGTCGGGGCGGCGTGTGTGCTGGCCCTGATCGGACTCAGCCTGCTGGTCACGCAGCTGGAGCAGCTGCGTGAGCGCAAGAAGCTGCTGTCGGCGCTGGTCGCCTTCGGCACCCGCCGCCGGACGCTGAGCATGTCCGTGCTCTGGCAGACCGCGATTCCCGTCCTGCTGGGGCTGGCCCTGGCCACGGTGGTCGGCCTGGCACTGGGCGCGGTCCTGCTGAAGATGACGGCCACAGCCGTGGCCGTCGACTGGGGAGCGGTGCTGGCCATGGTCGGCGCGGGCGCGGCGGTCGTCGCGGCAGTGACGCTGCTCAGCATCCCGCCGCTGCTGCGGATGATGAGGCCGGAGGGCCTGCGGACGGAGTGATCCGGCGACCGCGGGTGCGGCCCCCTCGTGACACGAGGGGGCCGTCGGCCCGCATGACCGGCGCCGTCACCGCGGTTCGGCGAGGACGCGACGCGTTTCCGGCAGGACCGCGAAAGACGGAAGGGGGACGGGCTCCGTGTGCGGTGCGACGGAGCCCGTCCCTCATGGCGGACCGGCGCGGGTCAGTGACCGGCGCTCTGGCCGCCGTCGACGTGCAGGATCTCACCGGTCACGAACGGGGCGTTCTCCAGGTAGACGACCGCGTCGACGATGTCGCTGACCTCGCCCATCCGGCCGACCGGGTGGAGCGCGGCGAACGTCTCGTGGTGCTCTTCGCTGTGCATCGGCGTCTTGATGACACCGAGGGACACGGCGTTGCTGCGGATGCCGCGGCTCGCGTACTCGATGGCCAGGGCCTTGGTCGCGGACTGCAGACCACCCTTGGTCAGCGAGGCCAGGACCGACGTGACGGAGGAGTTGGCGTGGTCGACCAGGCTGGTGGTGATCTGCACGACGTGCCCACCGCCCTGGACGAGCATCTGCTCCAGCGCGAGCTGGGTGAGGCGGAAGAAGCCGCTCAGGTTGATGCCGGTGACGGCCGCGTAGTCGTCCAGCGTGTACTCGGTGAACGGCTTGGCGACGAATATGCCCGCGTTGTTGACCAGCGTGTCGATACGGCCGAAACGCTCCATCGCGGCACTGGCCACGCGCTCGGCGGTGGCGGGGTCGGCGATGTCACCCCGCACGGTGAGGACGTCCGGGTCCTGGGAGGGCTCAATGCTGCGGGAGGTGGCGACGACGGCGTAGCCGAGCTTGCGGTAGGCGTCGACCAGGCCGGCGCCGATGCCCTGCGACGCGCCGGTGATGACGGCGACCTTCTGGGTGGGGGTACTCATTGACGGACTCCAAGGGGTGAGCGGACCGGTCGGTTGCGACCAGCGCCCCTGTCAACCAGTTGACCAGTCCAGGACATTCCTCGAAAGCCGCCGGGATTCCTGTCCGCGAACCATCCGAAGGGCACTCTCACCTGCGGTGGGAGCCTGGTCCTATCAGCTCGGAGCAATCAGGTCGCCGAAGAGCGCCGCCCGAGAGACCCCGCGGAGGCGGCCGTCCACGCGCGAACAGGGCGGCACGACGGGCCGCGCGACGGGACGGATGAGGCGTGGCGCGGGTCCAAGGGCTGTCCCGCCCTCAGCCGCGCCTGCGCTTGGCCATGAACACGGCCAGCACGGCGACGACGACCGCGACGGCCCCGCCCGTCACGGTGCTCTTCCCCGGACCGCCGTCATCGCCGTCCCCCGAGGACGTCCCGCCGCCACCGCTGTTCGGCGAGGCAGCCTTGCCGCCACCCTCCACGTCGACGCGCAGCACCTCACTCCGCTCGCCCTCGGAGCCGAACATCATCGCCGAGCCGTCCGCCGTGTAGGTCACCGACTCCGCCTGTCCCTGCAGCGGCACGCTCACCGCGTGGTCGGCGCCGAGCCGGCCCTTGTCGAAGGCGTAGCGCCGGGCACTGAAGTAGGAGCGCAGCACCAGCTCCTTGCCGTCCGGGGAGAACGCGCCGTCCGTCACCCACGGCACCTCACCGACCGGCCGGAACACGTTGGTCCCGCCGGCCGTCAGCTTCTCGGGGCCCTCGTAGAGCCCGCCGCCGCCTTCCCTCTTCGAGGCGATGTACACCCTCCCCGTCACGGGGTGCACCATCATCGCCTCGGCGTTGCGCGCCCCGTCGGCGTACTTCACGTCGAACTGCGTGGCCCGCACCGTGGCGTCCGCGAGCTTCTCCGGCTCCGGGAAGCGGTAGATCCAGACGTGGTCCCAGGAGCCGTCGAGGTTGTCACCGATGTCACCGACGTACAGGTTCCCGTCGGGCCCGAGCGAGATCGCCTCGACGTCGCGGGGCTCCCCGACGCCCTTCATGGTGATCGTCGCGACGGTCTTCCCGGTCCGGGAGTCGACGGCGTAGACGTACGGCCCGTCCTCGCTGTCGTTGTGCGTCCAGTAGACGCCCGGGTGGATCCGGCTGGCGGCCAGGCCGCTGGACTCGGTGATCCGGGGGTCCTCGATGGTGAAGGTGCGGTCCGCTCCGTCCCCCTCGTCCGCGACGGCGGGTGTCGCCCCCGTGAGGAACAGCAGGGCAGCGGCGGCGGAGAAGGTCAGCAGCGATCTCATGGCACAAGTGTCCACTGTCACGTCGCAGGCCGGAGCGGTGATCCGCCATGATGTCGCCATGCGTTTTCTCTTCGTCGGCGACTCCATGACCATCGGGCGTTCCGGCGACTTCACCTGGCGCTACCGGATGTGGCAGCACCTGGAGGCGACCGTCGGCCGCGACGGCTACGCGATCACGGGTCCGCGCACCGAGTTGTACGACACCGAGGCGAACGCCCCGCTCTCCCACACCTACGGCGATCCGGCGTTCCCCGCCCCCGCGCGCCGCCACCTCGCCGGCTGGGGCGAGGGCTGGCTCCACATGGCACCCGTCATCGCGGACACGGTCACGGTGACCCGCGCCGACGTCCTGCTGGTCTCGCTGGGCCTGATAGACCTCGGCTTCTACACGAACAGCGAGCAGACGGCCGCCAACGCACGGGCCTTCGTCACCGCGGCCCGCGCGGCGAACCCTCGGATCAGGCTGGTGCTGCTCCCCGTGATCCCCAATGTGCGGGCCGAGTCCGACGCCCCCTTCGCGGCGGAGTGCGACCGCTTCAACGTCCTGCTCACGAAGGCCGTCGCCGACCTGCACACCCCCGCTTCCCCGGTCCTGCTGGCCCCGCACCCGGTGGGCTACGACATCCGCACGGACACCTACGACGGCACCCACCCCGGCCCCACCGGCGAGCACAAGCTGGCCGCCGCCTTCGCCGACGCCATGCACCAGTCCTGGGGCGTGGGCGGCGCGTACGCGGGAGCCCTGGCAGCGGCCTGACCGCCCGGCCGCGCGCCGGAGCGCCCGGAACCACGCGGCTCCGGCCCCGCGTCCTCGTCCCGTACGGGGCGACGCGGGTTGTCCGGAACTGGACTGGAGCACGGGCGAGTGACGTACGGGCGGGCGACGAGGAATCCGGGCGGCGCGGCGGTGGACGGCGACGCGCAGGGCGGTGACCGCGGCGGCCCGCACGGGCGCCGGGCCCGCGGCCGTGCGGTCGCCGCGCTCGCGGTCCTGGTGACCCTCCTGCTGGTCCTCCCCGGGGTGGTCCCCAACACCCCTGGGCACGCGGGCAGTCTCCTGGAGACCTTCCTGCCCTGGCTCGGCCTGGCCGTGCCCGCACTGCTGGTCCCTGCGCTCCTGCGCCGGTCCCGGTTCGCCGCGGTCTCGCTGCTGATGCCCGCCCTGGCCTGGCTGGTCCTCTTCGGCGGCCAACTGCTCCCGGTGAACGTGCCGGAGGGCGGCCTCACCGTCGTCCAGCACAACGTCAGCGACGTGAACCCGGACCCCGCCGCCACGGCGGACGCGCTGGCCGGTGCGGACGCCGACCTCATCGCGCTGGAGGAGCTGACGGCCCCCGCCCTGCCCGCGTACGAGGAGGTCCTGGCGCCCCGTTACCCCCACCACGCGACGAGCGGCACGGTGGGACTCTGGTCGAAGTACCCCCTGACCGCGGTACGTCCCGTGGACATCCGGCCGAAGGGCGTGGGCGCCGGCTGGAACCGGGGCCTGCGGGCGACCGCGCGTACACCCCATGGTGAGATCGCGGTGTACGTCGCCCATCTGCCCTCGGTGCGCATCAGCCCGTCGAGCGGGCTCGCCTCCGGCAGGCGGGACGAGAGCGCGAGGCTCCTCGGCGCGGCCGTGGCCGCCGAGCCCGTGGACCGGGTGATCCTCCTCGGTGACCTCAACAGCACGCTGGACGACCGGGGTCTGGACCCGGTCACCTCGCTGATGGAGCCACCGGGGCCGGGCTTCGCGTTCAGCTGGCCCGCCCGGCTTCCGGTGGCCAGGATCGACCAGGTGCTGACCCGGTCGGCGCACGTCACCCGTATCCGGCCGCTGCCCGCGACCGGGAGCGACCACCTCCCGATAGCGGCCCGCATACACCTGTGACCCGCGCACACACCGGTGGGTCCCCCAGGTCAGCCGACCAACTCGACGCCCAGCATGGCGAGTCCCAGCTTGGTCAGTTCCTCGGACACCTCGTCGGGCCTGGCCCTGCGCGGGCGGCGGGCGTGGTGGGCCATGAGCTCGTGGACCGTCCCGACCATCACCATCACCACCACACGGTGGTCGCGCTCCTCCGCCTCGCCGCGCACCGCCGCGCGCTCGGCCTCACCGGTGAGGAAGTCGCCCCACAGGTCGCGCCACTTCTTGCAGTGGGCGTCGACGGCGGGGCTCACGCCCAGCACCTCGACGAAGGTGATCCGCGCCTCGCGCAGGTCCCGCGTCACGGCCGACACGTAGGCGTCGAAGAGCCGCCGGAAACGCTCCGCGACCGGACAGTCGTCCATGCCCTCGGACAGCAGGGCCTGTTCGGCCGCGCGCAGCCCACTGGTCGTGATCTGGTTGTGGAGGGCCATGAGCACGCCCTCGCGGGAGCCGAACTCCTCCCAGAGCATTTCCTCCGGGACCCCGGCCACCTCGCACAGGGCCTGCTCCGACGTGGCCGCGTAGCCGTACACACCGAACAGTTCCAGGCCCGCTTCGAGGAGTTGCGCACGTGCCCGGGTGCGCCTGCCGTCGACCGCTCCGGTCAGTTGGTCCACCGGGACATCCACCACGGGTCCTCCTTCGTCTGCCACATCTCCGGTGCTCGCGGCTGCGGTTGAGCGGGTCCGCGCGGGCCGGTGGGGGCTCGGTCGCCTCTGGATGGCGCGTGCGCCATTGTCCTGGTTCGTCCGGCCGTGCGCACCCCTCGGCACGCCGCCGGGCCCATAGACCGCCAGGACCGGTGAGCGCTCGCACATCAGTACAGCCGCCGTCGGAAGCGAGCCCGAAGGGGCCCGGAGCACCCGGCACCCGGCGGCCCGCGCCTCCAGCCCCTCGGCGGACAGGAGCGCGGCTGGCAGAATCCGCCGCATGGCGGACATCATCACGCGCGACGGCACATGGAGCTTCGACGGGGAGACGGTGCGCATCGTCCCCGGCAGCAAGGTGCACCCCGTCCGGCAGGATCTCGGCGAACTCGCCGTGCCCCTCGAAGCGGTGGCGGGCGCCTCCTTCGAACCCGACCGCAAGGGCGGCCGCCTGCGGCTCCGGCTGCGCACCGGTGCCTGCCCGGTCCTGCGGGCCGCCGACGGACGGCTGCGCGACGCGGCCGACCCGTATCAGCTGCTGGTGGAGAAGGACCGCACGGGCGTGGCCGAATACCTCGTCGACGAGATCCGCGACGCCCTGCTGATCGAGCAGGTACCGGACGGGCCGGTGGACCGCTTCCTGCTGCCGGGACCGTCGGTTCCGGTGTCGGGCGGAGGCGGCGACGGCACCGCGTCCTTCGACGGGCACACCGTCCGCCTCGTCTGGAACTGGAAGGCCGAGGAGTCGAAGACCACCGGGGGCGCCGTCGCCCTCCCGCTGTCGGACGTCACGGGAGTGCGCTGGATACCGGCCATCGGACTGGAGAACGGCTCCCTGCGCTTCGACCGCGCGGGAGTCACCGCGACCTCGCAGCCGAAGTACGACCCGTATTCCCTGGACCTGTGGGGGCTGTCCAAGCGGGAGTACACCGCCGTGCTCGTCGCGGCCGCCGTGCTCGTGCGGCTGCACTCGCCCGGCCGGGCGCTCGCACCCGGGGCCCCGCAGGAAGTCCCGGCGCTCGTCCCGGCCGACGCCCCGGCCGCCGACGACCACGACGTCCTGCTGCGACGGCTGCGCGAGCTCGGCGAACTGCACGGGGCGGGCATCCTCACCGACGAGGAGTTCACCACGGCCAAGCAGGCCGTGCTGAAACGCCTCTGAGTCTCCGAGCGGGCGGGCTCCGAGCGGGCGGGCGACCCGGCGGCACGCACCGGCCCGCATCTCACCCCGGTACGGCAGCCTCCCCCAGGCGCGCGAAGCGCTCGCGCCAGGGCTGTGGGCCGCCCGGGTCGGCCTCGGCCTCCGCCCGCCGGGCCTCCCAGTGCGCCCTCGCCGCCTGCCTGCGGCACTCCCCGCACTCGGTCTCGTCGGCGAGCGGCCGGAAGACGTGCTCCTCCGTCCCCTGAGCCGTGCAGGTCCTCAACTCCGCCACGGGCGACGGCGCGACGGGGTCCAAAGACGCCCCGGGAGGCGATTCCGGCGGCATCCCGTGCAGCAGCCTGAAGCGCAGGAATCCGACTGCCGACCGCACGCCGTCACCCGGAAGGTCGCTGGTCAGCACGCTGCGCAGCTCGTCGGCCGACACCCCGCGCAGCAGCCAGCGGGCGGCCGGTTCCGCCAGGGACCGGGCATCCTTCGCCCCGAGGTACAGCTCACGCCTGACATGCCGCAGCGAGAGCAGGACCCGCTCCCCCTCCGCGACCTCCGGTCCCGGCTCGGCGCCGGGCTCCGCTTCGGTGGGTGGGTGGGGAATGGTCTTCCCCTGTTCTTCCTCCACCGGTAGTTGACGACCGGTCACCCGAGCGGCCGGACGACCGACCGCCGGTTCCCGCGCACTCGGTCGCCCCTCGGACAGCCCCTGGCGCAGGAGGGCCGCCTCCTCGGGCGTGAGGGGCACGCTGGAGAACAACTGCTCCGTGGCCCAGCGCCCCCGGACCCCCTGACCGCGCCACTCGTGGACGTAACCGTGCGCGATCAGCAGCGCCTTGGACTTCTGGTACGCCCGCCCCGTGATGCCGAGTTTCCGCGCGTGTTCGCTCAGCGCCTGGGCGGCCTGCCCGTCGGGGAGCCCCTGGACGGCCAGGAGCAGAATCTTCGCGTCGCTGTTCAGCCGCGTATGGCGTACGACGTCGTGCGAAGCCTTCGTATAGCGCCGGGAGGGCGCGATAACATGCCGAAGCATCTCGGTGGAGGTCCATCCACTCGTGGGTGAAGGCCCTCGGGTCGGTGTTGGTAGCACCCCCGGGGGCCGCCCGCGCACGGTGCGCGCACGGAACGTAATGACGCGATCACGGTACCGCACCGCACGGGCTCCCGTTTCCCGCCCGCCCCCGGTGCGGTCATGCGTCAACTCCGCCCGCCAGGACCGCTACTGCCACCTCGTGCAGCAGGGCCGTGTCGACGAACGGCGACTTCTCCGTGGGCCGCGAGCGCCAGACCAGCGGCCACGTCCTCCCCTCCAGTGCGGGAATCCCCACGAACGCGTCGCACCGCACGTCCCGCCCCACCAGCCGCGCCCCGGGCGGCCAACGGTACGCGCCGGCGCTGTGGGGGGCGAGGAGGAAACAGGTGCTCGGCTCCCCGACCCCGGAACACACGATCGGACCCGCGCGGAAGTCGGTCACCTGCATCAGCTCGTACGCCACTTCGTCGCCGGCCGGTCCGGCGATGCGCACGGCGTCGAAGTGGACACCGGTGTGCCGGAGCGCATGCCCGGACACGGGAACCCAGCAGGGTGCCGGGTCCAGTGAACTTCTCTGATCCATGGAAGAAGCCTGGCGGCGAACACGCACCGTGACCAGCGTCACAGGCCGACTGCGCACTGTCGTGTACAGAGAGGGTCAAGTTGTGCACCCCGGTGAACCCGTAGGTGGTAACAGCGCTCGGCACCTGTCGGCTCGCGGGTGGAGATGTCGCTCGTGAGGTAGTGCTCGCGAGGTGGCGCTCGTGAGGTGGCGCCCGCAGGCCGTGACGGCAGGCGGTGAGGAAGCCGCCCCCGCGCCTCCGGGCCGGGCCGGCGGAGCCGGCGCTGTCCTCGTCGTGGTGGGCGCGTCGCTGATGCTCCAGTAGGCGCGAGCGCACTCACCGTTCGCCGGTACGGGTCACCGGCGGTCGGACCGCTCGGGCGCGCACCTTCGATCCGACCCCGGCCCGGCGAAATCCGGGCGCGCCCGGGCGGCACCCGGCAGTACGGTCCTGCGGTGGACGACGAGGACGGATACTTCGGAGAACAGACAGCGGCGACGTACGACGAGTCCGAGGGGGAGATGTTCCGGCCCGGCGCCGTGAACGCGGCCGCGGACTTCCTGGCCGAACTGGCGGGCGACGGAAGGGCCCTGGAACTGGGCATCGGGACGGGCCGCATCGCCCTGCCGCTCGCGGCACGCGGCGTACCGGTCCACGGCATCGACCTGTCGCGGGCGATGGTGCGGAGGCTGCGGGCCAAGCCGGGCGGCGGCGCGGACGACATCGGCGTCACCATCGGCGACTTCGCGACGACGAGGGTCGACGGGGAGTTCTCCCTCGCCTACCTGGTCTTCAACACGATCATGAATCTCACGTCCCAGGACGCGCAGGTCGACTGCTTCCGCAACGTCGCCGCACACCTCGCCCCCGGTGGCCGCTTCGTCGTCGAGGTGGTGGTCCCCGAACTGCGCAAGCTGCCGCCCGGCCAGACCGCGGTGCCGTTCCGGATGACCCCGACGCGCTGGGCGTACGACCTGTACGACGTGGCCACCCAGGCCATGAGCTCCAACTACATCGAGGTCGAGGACGGCCGGGGCTCCTTCCGGTCGATTCCCTTCCGCTACGTGTGGCCCGCGGAGCTGGACCTGATGGCCCGGATCGCGGGCTTGCGGCTGCGCGAGCGCTGGGAGGACTGGGGACGGGAGCCGTTCACGAACGAGAGCGGGCGGCACGTCTCGGTCTGGGAGAAGCCGGCGTAGGTGCCCCTGGCGGGTGGGGGCCCACAGCGCCCACCCGAGGCCGGGGTACCCGCGTCTCGCCTCCACGGGGACGGGGCGCCCCGTAACATACCCCCAGGGGTATGCATCGAACGCGGGAGGAACCGTGCGACTCGACATGGCGGCCGACGAGCTGAAGTCCGTCCTCAACCGGCTTCGCCGGGCCCAGGGGCAGATCGCCGGGGTGATCAGGATGATCGAGGAGGGCCGGGACTGCGAGGAGGTCGTCACACAACTGGCCGCGGCGTCCCGCGCGCTGGACCGGGCGGGGTTCTCCATCATCGCGACGGGACTCGAACAGTGCCTGGCGGAGGAGGGGCAGTCCCCCGCCGACAAGGACCGGATGCGCGCCCGCCTGGAGAAGCTCTTCCTCTCCCTGGCCTGAGCGGCACCGGCGTCCGGATGATCCGGAGCGTCGCCGCGTCCCGTTGATCCCGGGCGACGCCGGCGTGCGGGCGAGCCCGGGCGGCCGCGGCGCCCGTACGGGCCTGCGCGGGGCTCAGCGGCGGGCGGTGGAGCGCGCGGCCTGCACGATCAGATCCGCCACGGCGTCCGGGCGGGAGACCGTGACCGCGTGGGACGCGTCGATCTCCGTGGTGTGCGACTGGGCGCGCTCGGCCATGAAGCGCTGTGCGGCGACGGGGATGTTGAGGTCCTGGGTGGTGACCAGGTTCCAGGAGGGGATGGTCTTCCAGGCGGCCTCGGTGGCCTCTTCCTCCAGCGCGGACACAGCCACCGGGCGCTGGGTGGCGGCCATCAGGTCCGCCGTCGCCGTGGGGACGTCGGCGGCGAACTGCCGCTGGAATGCGTCCGCCTTGATGTAGAGGTCGGTGCCGGTGCCGCCTCCGGCGAGGGGGAAGGAGACCGGGTTCAGGACGTCGCCGAGGGTGCTGCCGGGGAACTTGTTGGAGAGCGCCAGGGCGGTCTCGCCCTTGTCGGGGGCGAAGGCGGCTATGTAGACGAGGGCCTTCACGTTGGGTGCGTCGGCGGCTGCCCGGCTCATCACGGCGCCGCCGTAGGAGTGGCCGGCGAGGACGACGGGGCCCTTGACGCTCTTGAGGAAGCTGTGGAGGTAGTCGGCGTCGCTGGTGAGGCCGCGGAGCGGGTTGGCGGGGGCGACGACGGGATATCCGTCGTGGCGCAGCCGCTGGATCACACCGTTCCAGCTGGAGGAGTCCGCGAAGGCGCCGTGCACCAGGACGACCGTCGGCTTGTCGCCCGAAGGACGGTCCGCGTCCGCGGCGACGGACAGCGCCGCACTCCCGGCCTCGGCACCCGCGACGCGCTTGCTGTTGAGGGGGAAGACGTTCTGGGCGTTCATGGCGGATCTCCTTGTGACTGTGCGGCTTCGGCTGTCGCCCACCAGGTGGTGTCTCCGTCCGGGTGACCCCGTCCGGTTGGCGACAACCAGAAACTTAGCGAGCTTTCATCTCGTGCGCAAGTTACTTGTGCGCGAGACAAGCGAAGACGAGCGTATGGTGGGCTGTAGAAGATGTGGTCATGTCAGCAACACGCGTGACGACCCAGGCACACGCCTCCTGCGGAGCAGGGGCGCACCGATGGAAGGACGAGTCGAGAGATGAGTGACCAGAGCCCCGCGACCGAGTCGCGCGATGCCATGCCGCTGCTGGACAAGCACCTGTGCTTCACCCTGTACGCGGCCTCACGCGCCATCACCGGCGTGTACCGGCCCCTGCTCGAACCCCTGGGCCTGACCTATCCGCAGTACCTGGTCATGATCACCCTCGGGGAACACGGGTCCCTGACCGTCAAGGAGCTGGTGGCCCTCCTCCAACTGGACTACGGGACCGTCACCCCGCTGATCAAGCGCCTGGAGGCCAACGGCCTCCTCACCCGCAGCCGCCAGGCCGACGACGAACGCATCGTCCACGTCGCACTCACCGAACAAGGCACCGACCTGCACAGCCGCCTCTCCAGCGTCCCACCCGCCATCGGAGAAGCCGCCGGACTCACCCACGACGAAGTCACCACACTCCAGGACCTCGCCCGCCGGATGACAACCAACATCAACGACCACACCACGGGGACCACGGCGGCCAGGAAGACGTGAAGCAACCGTGCCCCTGCGCGCCGACCCGCCGGACCGGCCCTCTAGCCCCGCGGGAACGCCTCACCGCAGGCGCTGCAGAACCTCGGCGCGCGGTCCGCGGACAGCCGCCCGCACTCCGGGCACACCAGGTCGAGCATGCAGGGGCCCTCGCCGCCCTCGTACGCCGGAGTCCGCACAGCGGGCTTGACGGCGAGGCCGGGGCGACGGCGGTGCACCGTGAGGTAGGTCAGCCCGTCCGGCCCCGCCTCCAGAGCACGGCGCGAGGTGCGGGGCAGCCACAGGACCGCGGTCGGTACGAGGTCGAGGGTGCGGCCGCCGGTACGCAGACCGCCGCCGCCCGCGAGGACGACGAGGAGCACGTCCAGGACGTCCTCCTGGTGCTCGCCCACCGAGGCGTCCGGCGGCAGACGGACGACGTTGGCGTCCAACTCCCGCCCCTGTTCGGCAAGATGCCACAGGGCTCCGCGTTCGCCGGGCGCGGCGGAAGACAGGATCTCGTCCAGGACGGCGAGCACCTCAGGCGTGGCGTTCACGCGGCCACCTCCCCGAACCGCCCACGGGCCTCGCGGGCCCGGCCGGAGTGCGCCGGTGTACGGGTCGACATGGTCCTTCTTCCTCCGGTCCTGCCCACGAGTGGCCCGCGCACGTCGCGGGGCGTCCTCACCTTCGGAGGGTAACTCCCCCGCGGTTGCGGGACGGGGGCGGCCGCCACCCGCCCGCCGAAGGCGGCATACGGGAACGGCGCTCCCGGCACCCCGAACCCGCAGGCCGGGGTGGATGGGCCGCCTCCGGAAGTGGAGGCGTCGCCCCGCCCTGCGGAAACCGCCTGACCGGCCCGGTGAGCGCTGTACCGTCGGCCGGATGACCCAGCCCACGCCCTCGACCCCCGCGCCGTCGACCCCCACGGCCCCGGACGCCGAGTGCGTGGCACTCACCCGCACCCTGCGCCGCCGCGGCACCGTCGTCCTGTCCGTGTTCGCCCTCGTGTGGGCCTTCGCCGGGGCGTCCGGCCTGACCTCCCCGGCCCTTGCCCTGACGATCGAGACCGCCGCCGTGCCGCTCGCCGTGGCGGCCGTCCTCCTCGCCTACCGCAAGGGGGCCGCACCCTCGCCCCGCGTGGTGAGCCTGCCGCGGAACTGGGCGCGGTCCGTCGGTGTCGTCAACGTCGTCGAGCTGGCGGCGGTCTTCGCAGCCGTCGCGGTGTCCAACGCCTCGGGCCACCCCGGGTTCGTCCCGCCGGCCGTCGCACTCGTGGTGGGCCTGCACTTCTTCCCCCTCGCCCGGCTCTACGACCAGTGGCAGTACAGGGTGACGGCGGGCGTGCTGAGCGCCGTCGCGGTCGTGGGACTCGCGCTCGCCGCGGCCGGACTGCCGGACGGCGGTGTGCAGGCGGTGGTGGGCCTCGCAGCCGCGGCGACCCTGTGGGCGTCGGCGTACCACGTGGCCGTCAGGGGCTGACCGTACGGCACCTCGCGGGAGCGGCCGGGGGCCCCGGCGGACCGGCCCCGGAGGCGGTGGAGCCCCTGGGTAGGGTGGGCGCGACACCCATCGTGAACCTGAACCGGGAGCAGACGTGAGCGAGTCGGCGGCCATCGCCCTGCAGCAGGAGATCGCCCGCGAGCTCGAGGTCGCGGAGACCTTCGAGGCCGAGAAGGAGATCGAGCGCCGTGTGGCGTTCCTCACCGAGCGGCTGACGTCCTCGGGTCTGCGTTCCCTGGTGCTCGGCATCAGCGGCGGGGTCGACTCCACCACCGCCGGCCGGATGTGCCAGCTCGCCGTCGAGCGGGCACGCGCCGCCGGCCACGAGTCGCGGTTCTACGCGATGCGGCTCCCCTACGGCGTCCAGGCCGACGAGCACGACGCCCAGCTCGCCCTCTCCTTCATCCGCGCCGACAAGGTGCTGACCGTGGACGTCAAGCCCGCGAGCGACGCCGCTCTCGCGGCCGCGCTCGCCGCCGACGTCAGCTTCCGCGACTCCCACCACGAGGACTTCGTGCTCGGCAACATCAAGGCGCGGCAGCGCATGATCGCCCAGTACGCGGTGGCCGGGGCGCACGACGGCCTGGTCGTCGGCACGGACCACGCCGCCGAGGCGGTCTCCGGCTTCTTCACCAAGTTCGGGGACGGCGCCGCCGACCTGGTCCCGCTGACCGGCCTGACCAAGCGCCGGGTGCGCGCGGTCGCCGAGGCGCTGGGCGCGCCCGCCGAGCTCGTGGGCAAGGTGCCGACGGCCGACCTGGAGACGCTCGACCCGGGCAAGGCCGACGAGCACGCCCTCGGCGTCACCTACGACACCATCGACGACTTCCTCGAAGGCAAGCCGGTCGACGACCAGGCCTTCGAGACGATCCTCGCCCGCTTCCGCCTCACCGACCACAAGCGCCGGCTGCCCATCGCCCCGTAGGCTCCGGCGCCATGGACCGGAAACCCGACGAGAAGTACCCGCCGGCCGAGCCCTACGACCGCGGGATGCTGGATGTCGGCGACGGCAACCTCGTGTACTGGGAGGTCTGCGGGAACCCGGCCGGCAAGCCCGCGCTCGTCGTGCACGGCGGCCCCGGCTCGGGGTGCACCGCACGGCCCCGGCAGTACTTCGACCCGGACCTCTACCGCGTCGTGCTCTTCGACCAGCGCAACTGCGGCCGCTCCACCCCGCACGCGAGCGACCCCGCCGCGGACATGCGGCACAACACGACGGCCCACCTGATCGCCGACATGGAGCGCCTGCGCATCCACCTCGGTATCGACACCTGGCTGCTGTACGGGGGTTCGTGGGGCTCCACCCTCATCCTGGCGTACGCCGAGGAGCACCCGGGCAGGGTCTCCGAGATCGTGATCGCGGCGGTGACGACGACCCGGCGCAGCGAGATCGACTGGCTGTACCGGGGCGTCGGGCAGATCTTCCCCGAGGCCTGGGACCTGTTCCGCGCGGGTGTCCCGGAAGCCGAGGGCCCGCACGCGCTCGTCACCGCGTACGCCCGGCGGATGGAGAGCCCGGACCCCCGGGTGCGGGCCAGGGCCACGGCCGACTGGTGCGCCTGGGAGGACGCGGTGCTGTCCGCGGAGACGTACACCGGCCCGGCGCCGTACAGCGGCAGACCGGACCGCGCCCGGCAGGCGTTCGTCCGGATCTGCGCGCACTACTTCTCGCACGGCGCCTGGCTGGAGGAGGGCCAACTGATCCGCGACGCGGGCCGCTTGGCGGGCATTCCCGGCGTCCTGGTGCACGGCCGCCTCGACCTGGGAGGTCCGCTCGGCACCGCGTGGGAACTGGCCGGGGCCTGGCCCGGCGCGGAGCTGACCGTGATCCCCGACGCGGGCCACCTCGGCGGCGCGGCGACCTCGCGGGCGGTGCTGGCCGCCCTGGACCGGTTCGCCGAGCGCGCGTGAAGAGCCCCCTTGCTTCGAGCCCGCTCGAAGTGCTGGCCGGAGCCCGGCCGGCACTTCGTAGTCTCCGCAGCCCGCTCAGATGAGGTGCTTGACGGTGTTCCAACCGTGGCCGATGACGCCGGCACCGGTGATGTCGTCACCACTGCTCGTGTAGAGGTTCAGATCACCTGTCGTACGCCCCGTCGCCACGACATCGGCCTTGCCGTCCGCATTGACATCGGCAAGCGTGAGGCGATTCATCAGGTGAAAACTCGAACCGATCTGCTTCGTGAAATTCACATCACTGCCGGTGCTCGCATACAGATTCAACTCACCTGAATCCGCACGGTTCGCGACCACATCCGCCTTGCGGTCACCCGTCACATCACCCACGGCAAGATTCGTCATCGAACCCCAACCCGTACCGATGACCTTCGTGTAAGTGACGTCC